>JBHHVJ010000034.1:0-41734 GCA_046754285.1 Myxococcota bacterium
CCATGACTCCATCCTCTCAAGGTATGGAGCCTCCGGTAAACCCGGGGCGATTCAAGAAGGGCCGCAGGACGCGCCTGTCGCGGGTCGACACACACCGCGACAGTCAGGCCGTGGCGCCAGTCCCAGCTCCAGGACTCCAGCCGGAGCACCGAGCGTGCTATCCACTCCCGCATGGCCACACCACTCGAAGCGCTCCTCGAGCTGCTCGATCTCGAGGATCTCGAGGTGAACATCTTTCGGGGGCGGAGCCCGCGGGAGGAGGGGCGGCAGCGGGTCTTTGGGGGGCTGGTGCTGGCGCAGGCGCTGCGGGCGGCGGATCGGACGGTCGAGGATCCCGAGCGGTCGGTGCATTCGCTGCACGCGTACTTTCTGCGGCCGGGGGACCTCGAGGTTCCGATCCTCTATGACGTGGATCGGATTCGGGACGGGCGGAGCTTTTCGACGCGGAGGGTGCGCGCGATCCAGCACGGGCGGGCGATCTTCAACATGTCGGCCTCGTACCACGTGGTGGAGCCGGGGATCGAGCATCAGTTCGAGATGCCCGACGTGCCCCCGCCCGAGGAGCTGCCCGGGCGGCTGGAGCTGGCCGAGGAGTGGGGGGAGAAGCTGCCCCCGGGCGTGCGCGACTGGCTGCGGCGGGAGCGGCCGATCGAGGAGCGCTACGCGGGGCCGGCCTACGTGTTCAAGGCCGAGAAACATCCGCCCCAGCGTGCCATCTGGTTCCGCGCGGCGGGGCCGCTGCCCGACGATCCCGCCACGCACCGCTGCGTGCTGGCGTACGCCTCGGATCTCTCGCTGCTCGACACCGCCACGCTGCCGCACGGTCTGACGGTCTTCGACGGATCCCTGCTGCTGGCGAGCCTGGATCACGCCATGTGGTTCCACCGGCCGTTCCGCGCGGACGGGTGGCTGCTCTACGCACAGGACAGCCCCTCGGCATCCGGCGCACGGGGGTTCAGCCGCGGGAGCATCTACACCCGGGAAGGGATCCT
The DNA here is from genome assembly GCA_046754285.1 of Myxococcota bacterium. Classification (GTDB taxonomy): domain Bacteria; phylum Myxococcota_A; class UBA9160; order SZUA-336; family SZUA-336; genus JBHHVJ01. The sequence continues at coordinate 993 of JBHHVJ010000034.1, forward strand.
GGTCGCGTCGGTCAGCCAGGAGGGCCTGCTGCGTCCCGTTCGTCGCAAGGCCTGAGTGCACGCCCGATCGAGAGCCAGGCCCGGAGCCGCACCGGGAGCCGGGCCGCGAACCGGGCCCGAATCCGCACCGCGAGCTGAGCCCCGAGCCGGGCGGCGGCGCTCTCTTCCGGGCCGCTTGCGGAGGGGCCGCACGCTCTGCGAACCTCTGGCCCGGCTCGGGGATCGCAGGGATCCCGGGAGGGAAACTTGATCGTCGTCACGGGTGGCGCGGGATTCATCGGGAGCAACCTGGTGCGGGCGTTGAACGACCGCGGCCGGAGCGACGTCGTGGTCGTCGACGATCTTCGCGACGGGCGCAAGTTCCGCAACCTCGTGGACTGCGAGATCCTCGACCTCGTCGACAAGGACCGCTTCCTCGATCGGCTCGACACGCTCGAGCCGCCCGAGGTGCTGTTCCACATCGGGGCCTGCTCCGACACCATGGAGTGGGATGGGCGCTACATGCTGGAGACGAACTACGAGTACTCCAAGCGCCTGCTCGCCTACTGCGCGGAACGCGGTCGATCGATGATCTACGCCTCGTCCGCCGCCGTTTACGGGGCGGGGCCGGTGTTCCGCGAGGAGCCGCCGTACGAGAAGCCCCTGAACGTCTACGCCTACTCCAAGCTGCTCTTCGATCGGCACGTCCGGCGCCGCCAACCACAGCTCGACAGCCCGGTCGTAGGGCTGCGCTTCTTCAACGTCTATGGACCCCGCGAGGCCCACAAGGGGGAGATGGCCAGCATCGCCTACAAGCTGCACCAGGAGCTGCTCGAGACGGGGTGCGTGCGACTCTTCGAGGGCTCCGATGGCTACGCCAACGGCGAGCACCTTCGCGACTTCGTCTGGGTGGGAGACGTGGTGCGCGTCGTGCTCTGGTTCTGGGAGCATCCCGATCGGAGCGGGATCTTCAACGTGGGAACCGGACGGAGCCAGAGCTTCAACGACGTGGCCCGCGCGGTGATCGCCTACCACGCGCGCGGACGCATCGAGTACATCCCCTTCCCCGATAAGCTCAAGGGTCGCTACCAGAGCTTCACGCAGGCCGATATCGGTGCACTGCGCAAGGCCGGCTACGAAGAGCCGTTCCTCCCCGTGGAGGAAGGCGTGCCCCTCTACCTGAGCTGGTTGGAGGGGCACTGAGAGGATCTCCGTACGAGATCGCGTGTCAGGCGGTCTGGATCTGGATCTGCCTCGGGCGCGCCTGCGCCGACTTCGGAAGCTCGAGCTGCAAGACGCCGTTGACCATCCGTGCGCGAATCTGATCCGCGTCGATCTCACTCGGTAGCGAGAAGCGCTGCATGTAGTTCCCCACGTGATACTCGGTGTAGAGCGGCCGACGGTTCTCGTACGCCTCCGTGGACACCTTGCCCTCGATCGAGAGCACGCTGTCCTCGAGCCGAACCTCGACGGAGCTCTCGTCCACGCCCGGCATGTCGGCCCACAGCAGCAAGGCCTCGTCGGTCTCGCAGATGTCCACCGGCGGCCGGTAGGTGCGCTCGGCTCGCGTGGACTCCTCCTCCACAGACCCCTGGGTTCGAGTGGTCAGCTGCGACGCCATGAGAGTTCCTCCCTTCGCCTACTGCGTCTGCACCGTGATCTGGCGCGGCTTCGCCTCCTCGCGGCGCGGCACGCGAATGCGCAGAACGCCGTGCTCGTACCTCGCCTCGATCTGCGCGGGGTCCACCTCGTCGGGCAGGCTCAACGAGCGGGAGAACTCGCCGCTCCAGCGCTCCCGACGGTGGTAGCTGCCGCTCGCCGGGGCTTCAGGCTCACGCTTGCCAGTCACGGTCAGCGTTCGACCTCGCGTCTGGACGTTGAGGTTCTCGGGTGGAATGCCGGGAACCTCGAAGAGGATCACGAGCCCGTCATCGTCACCCAGAACGTTGACGGGTGGAAATACGCCGCGACCCGACGGTCCCAGATCGAAGCCGATGGGGTTCTCGAAGACGCGCTCCAGCTCCTCCTGCAAGCGCTGGAGTGCGCTCACCGGATCGAACCGTCTCGGATACGTGATGGTCGCCATCTTCGGCCTCCTTTCCCTGGACGCAGCGAGCCTATGCACGGGCGCCGGCGCGTCAAATCGCCTCGAGAGCCCCACGGCTCATCCCCCGGCGGACGGAGGCGCAGACGGAGCCGATTGTCCTCCCTGTCACGCCGGCTCGCGCCGATCTCTGCCGCCGCGCTCATGCGCAGCTCGCGCGCTTCCGATCGCTGACTGCAATGGACCTCTACAGCGCAGCGCGCCGGCTGAGCCAGCCCTTCCGGTTCACGGACGAGGGCCTGGTGCCGCTGCCGATTGGGGCGCACGGCCTGATCGGGGACGGCTTCTCCTGTGCGCTCGTGCGACCCGACGGCGTGATCGACTGGCTCTGCCTACCGCGCTTCGACAGCCCGAGCGCCTTCGCCGCACTCCTCGACCTGCGCCACGGCGGGCTCAGCGGCATCACACCGACCCAGCGACCGTTCGAGAGCCTGCAGCGCTACGACCCCGACACGAACGTGCTCGAGACGCTCTTCCAGGTGCCGGGTCAGGGCCAGGTCCGGCTCACCGACTACATGCCCTTCACGGGCGACCCCCGCGCCTCGATCCACGAGATCCACCGACGCATCGAGTGTCGCGAGAGCGCCGTGGACCTCGAGGCCGTCTTCGACCCGCGCTTCGGATACGCACTCAACGCGACGCGGCTCGAAGTCGGGGAGCACGGTGTGCTGGCGCTCGGTCCTGAGGGCGAGCGTCTGGTGGCGGCCCTTAACCGGCGCGAGCCATGGGAGCCTCGCGCGGAAGGGGGTATGCGCTGCCGCTTCCGGATGCGCAGCGGCGAGCGGAGCTGGATGGTGCTCTCCTGGGGAGCCCCGCAGCCCGAGCCGATCTCGGCGTACCGGCCGTTCGAGCATCTGCGTCAGACTCGACAGTTCTGGCGGGGCTGGGCGCGACACCTTCGGTACGACGGTCCCTGGCGTCACCACGTGATGCGCTCCGCACTTCTGCTCAAGCTCCTGATCTACGGGCCGAGCGGCGCGATGGTCGCCGCGGCGACCACGTCGCTGCCCGAGTGGCTGGGAGGAGAGCGCAACTGGGACTACCGCTTCACCTGGACGCGCGACACGGCCCTCGCGATCCGAGCCGCGAACCTGCTCGGGTACACGCACGAGGCGCGCGACTTCTTTCACTTCGTTCGCGACATGCTGGACCGCGACGTGGATCTGCGCGTCATGTACAGCGTCGAGGGTAATGCGCCGCCCGAGGAGCACCACCTCGCGCACCTGACCGGCCACTTCGACTCGACGCCCGTGCGCATCGGAAACGCGGCGCGCGACCAGATCCAGCTCGACACAGCGGGCGCCCTGATCGATGCAGCGTTCCTGTACGAACGATTCGGTGGCTCGCTCACGCTGAGGGCCTGGCGGCATCTCCGCTCCGTGATCGAGGACGTGCGCCGGCGCTGGCGCGAGCCGGACCACGGGATCTGGGAGATCCGCAACGGGCGCCGGCACAACGTGCACTCCAAGCTCATGAGCTGGGTCGCGCTCGACCGGGGTCAGCGCCTGGCTCCTCTGTTTGGAGGCGCTCCGGAGCAGGCAAGCTGGGCGGAAGCGGCGCGGGAGGTGCGCCATGAGCTGATGCGGCGAGGCATGGACGCACGTGGAAAGCACTTCATCGCCGCCTATGGCTGCCCGGAGCCCGACGCCGCGTTGCTTCAGCTCCCGATTCTGGGGTTCCTTTCCCCGAACGATCCACGCGTGGCGCGCACCGTGGAGTGGGTGCGCGCGGAGCTCGGTGCCGGACCCTTCCTGTACCGCTATCGGAGCGACGACGGCATCGCGGGCCCGGAGGGGGCCTTCGTGCTCTGCGGCTTCTGGCTGGCCGAGGTCCTCGCGCTCTCGGGTCGCCTCGAGGAGGCCCAGGAGGTCTTCGCCGCCCATACCGAGGCCTCCAACCACCTCGGCCTGCTCGCCGAGGAGATCGATCCGGGCTCGGGTGCCCTGCTGGGCAACTTCCCACAGGCCTTCAGCCACCTGGGCCTGATCAACGCCGCGGCGCGGATCGATCTGGGCCTGCGGCTGCGCGACGAGGGCGATGGCAAGCTCCCGCGTCTCCCGCTCGACTGAGACTCGCTACGATCCGGGAGCTCGGATCGCCAGGAGCCCTCATGAGCGATGCGCCGTGCATCCGTCATCTTCGTGACTACGTCGCAATCCCGTCGGTGAACCCGATGCGGCGTCACGATCTCCCCGCGGAGATCGTCGGCGAGGCCCGCTACGCGGCCCATCTGCGGGAGCAGCTCCGCCGCATGGGGCTCGACGCCGAGCTGATCGGCGATCCCGAGCGGCCGTCCGTGGTCGCCGAGGCACGCTCGAGCGCCGCGTCCGAGACTGTGCTGGTGGCCTCACACCTGGACACGGTGCCCATCGACGGCATGGAGATCGATCCCTTCGACCCGCGCATCGAGGGCGGTCGTCTCCATGGCCGGGGGTCCTGCGACACCAAGGCCGGTATGGCGGCGCTGATCGCGGCGCTCGAGCGCCTGCTCCCCCACGGTCGGCTGCGCTGTCACGTGATCGTCGTCGGAGAGGCGGATGAGGAGCTCAGCAGCCGAGGTGCGCGGGACGTGCTGGACCACCTGGCCGGCCGGCTGCCCGATTGGGCCCTCGCGACCGAGCCCACGAGCTTGCGTCTGGTCACGCATCATCGGGGGGTGGCCCATGCGCGTCTGGTCGCGCGCGGCCGCGCGGCGCACGCCGCAGACCCCCGAGCCGGAAGAAATGCGATCTACGCAATCGCGGAGGCCGTGCGGGCCCTGCGCGCGCTCGCCGAGCGTCTCCAGGAGGTCGAGGATCCGCGGCTGGGACCCGCGACGCTCTCCGTCGGGACGATCCAGGGCGGCAGCGCCGCGAACATCGTCCCCGATCGGGCCGAGCTTCTGCTCGACCGCCGGGTCCTGCCTCGCGAGGATCCGGGTGGCGTGCGCGCAGAGCTGGAGGCGGCCCTCTTGGGCGCGAGGATCCGTGATGTGGAGATCGATTGGTGCCGGCTCGAGAAGCTTCCCCTCGCCACCGCGGAGGAGCAGCGCTGCGTGCGCCGCTGCCAGCGTGCTCTGCGCTCGTGCGGTCTACCGGAGGCGGACGAGGCCGCGGTCTTCGCCACCGACGCAGGCCTGCTCTCCCACCACGGCATTCCGAGCGTGGTGATCGGCCCCGGCTCCGTCGAGCAGGCGCACACCGCGCGCGAGTGGGTCGCCATCGAGCAGGTCGAGAAGATGACCGACCTGCTCGAGACGCTGTTCGCCTCCGGCGAGCCCCGCCAGGCCCTGTCGAGACGTTGACGGGGTCAGTGCGAGTTGATCGGACAAGAGGAAGTGCGAGAATGCCGCGGGCGGCGCAGGCTGTGGGAGGGGAGCGGATGTCCGTGATCTCGAACTGGATGGAGGCTCTCCAGACCACGAACCTGGCGCCAGGTGTCGAGGCCGATCCCATCTCGCGCTGGCTGATCCTCAGCCGCGCCTCCGTGCTCCCGATGACCCTCTTCGCGGGCGCCGTCGGTGGCTTGCTCGCGCTGCCCGGCGGCGGCGCGCGGCTGGATCTCTGGGCGCTTTGCACGCTCGGCCTGCTGCTCGCGCACGTCTCCAACAACCTGATCAACGACCACTTCGATCTGCGCAGCGGGCTGGACACCCCCGACTACGCACGCGCCCAGTACGCGCCCCATCCCGTGCTCTCGGGAATGATCAGCCCCCGCGGCCTCGTGGTCGCGATCGTCGTCGTGACCGCGCTGGGGGCCTTGATCGCACTGGGTCTCACGTGGGTGCGCGGCTGGACGGCCGCGGCCTTTGCGCTGGGCGGCTTCGCGATCAGCTTCTTCTACGTCGCCCCGCCGCTGCGGCTCAAGCACCGCGGGCTCGGGGAGCCGGCGGTCTTCGTCGTGTGGGGGCCGCTGATGATCGCCGGGACCTACTTCGTCACCACGGGCGAGCTTCCCAGCTGGGTCTGGTGGGCCTCGCTTCCCTATGGCCTGCTCGTCATGACGGTGCTGTTCGGAAAGCACATCGACAAGCTGGATTCGGATCGATCGCGGGGCATCCGCACGCTTCCGGTGCGGCTGGGAGCGGTGCACGCCCGCCGCACAGCGCAGGGCCTGATCGCGACCTTCTTCCTCGGCACCCTCGCGCTCGTGGCGACCGGCGTGCTCGGTCTCTGGACCCTGGTGGTTCTGGGAGCCCTGCCGCGGGCGCTCGAGGTGGGCCGGGTCTTCTCGCGGCCAGCCCCACCGGCGCCCCCGGAGGGCTATCCGATCTGGCCGCTCTGGTACGTGGCCTGGGCCTTCGTGCTGATCCGCCGCGCCGGCAGCCTGCTGGTCGTGGGTCTGGCGCTGAACGCCCTGCGGCCGCTGTATCTCTAGCGGCGGCCGATGGCGCGCCCGCTGCGGCTTCTGCCCGTTCCTCGGAGCCTCGAGCTCCTCGGAGGCCGCGTGCGCATCCATCCCGCGGGCGAGGCCCGGGACGCCGAGCTTGCCGAGGCCGTGCTCGATCCGGAGACGGAGCTTCCGGTGCAGGGCTACGAGCTGCTGATCTCCGAGGCGGAGCTCCGGATCACGGCCTCGGATGCCCACGGTCTGATCTACGGCCGCGCCACGCTCGACCAGATCCTGCGTCAGTGCGGTCCAACGCTGCCCACACTTCGCATCCGCGACTGGCCCGACTTCCCCGTGCGCGGCTACATGCTCGACGTCAGCCGCGACCGCATTCCCACGCTCCAGAGCCTTCTCGAGTGGGTTCGCACGCTCGCGGCCCTCCGCATCAACCAGCTTCAGCTCTACACGGAGCACAGCTTCGCGTACCCCGGCCACGAGACGGTCTGGCGTGATGCATCGCCGCTGACGCCGGACGAGATCCGCGAGCTCGACCGGGAGTGCAGCACCCACGGCATCGAGCTCGTGCCCAACCAGAACAGCTTCGGGCACATGGAGCGCTGGCTTCGTCACCCGGCCTACCGTCCTCTCGCGGAGTGGCCCGACAAGGGCGGGACGCCGAGCTGCCTGGCGCCCGACGAGCAGAGCCTCGCATTCGTCCGCTCGCTCTACGACGCGCTGCTCCCGTGCTTTTCGAGCCGAACCTTGAACATCGGGTGCGACGAGACCTTCGAGCTGGGCCGTGGACGCAGTCGCGAGGAGTGTGAGCGACGGGGCCGCGGGCGCATCTACCTGGACTACGTGCTGCGCCTGATCGAAGACGTGCACGCGCGTGGCTACAGCGTCCAGTTCTGGGGCGACATCCTCCGGCTCCACCCCGAGCTCACTCAAGAGCTGCCCAAGGAGCGCCTGATTGCGCTGGTCTGGGGCTACGAGGCACCGCAGGATCCCGACGATCTTCCCTCGAACGTGCGCGCCGCTCTGGCGCGCTACGGCTTCGTACCGGAGAGCCTCCGGGGGTTCGAGTGGGGGCTGCGGCCCTATGCCAAGGCGGGCGTTCCCTTCTACGTCTGCCCGGGCACGTCGAGCTGGAACAGCCTCGTGGGGCGCCTCGACAACGCGCGCGCGAATCTGCTCGATGCGGCGCAGGCGGGCCTCTGCCATGGGGCGTCCGGCTACCTGATCACCGACTGGGGCGACAACGGGCACCTCCAGCCGCCGATCGTGAGCCTGCCCGCCGTCGCGTACGGTGCGGCGGTGAGCTGGTGTGCCGAGACCAACGAGAACCTCGATCTCGAGCCGAGCCTCCCGCTCCTGCTGCCGGGCGACCCCGGCGGCACCCTCGCGCGGGCACTGGTCCGTCTGGGATCTCTCCACTCCACGCTCGGCCTCGCCGCGATCAATGCCAGCCCGCTCTCGCTCGCCCTCCTCCAGCCGCTCACCAAGCCGCTGCTGGCCTGGGGCGAGCTGGAGCGCGAGCGGCTCGACCGCGTGCTCGCGCCAATCGAGGAGGAGAGCGAGCGGGTTCGCCGCTTCAGCCCGGCCGACGCCGTGACGCAGCGGGCGCGTCGCGAGCTGCTGCAGGCGGCCGGGCTGGCACGGCACGGGGCTTGGCGGCTCGGCCATCGAGAGCTCGGGCACGGCCCTCCCCTGGCGGCGCTCGACGCGGACCTCGCGCGGCTGATCGAGGAGCAGGCCCAAGTCTGGCTCGAAAGCTCGCGCCCGGGCGGCCTCGAGGACAGCCTGGCCCGCCTGCACCGAGCTCGCGCCGACTACCGGCCGGACGGGAACGAGCCGTGAAGATCGACTTCGGACGCACGGCCACCGACTACGCCGCGCACCGCGCCGGGTTTCCCGACTCGCTCTTCGAGCGGCTCGAGGGGTTCGGGATCGGGCGGCCCGCGCAGCGAGTCGTGGACCTGGGCACGGGGACCGGGACGCTGGCCCGCGGCTTTGCCCGGCGCGGCTGCCGCGTGATCGCGATCGATCCCTCCGCGGCCTTGCTGGGCCAGGCCCGCCATCTGGATGCGGCCGCGCGGGTGCGCTCCGCCTACCTGCGCTCGCGAGCCGAGGCCTCCGCGCTCGCCGCGGGAACGGCCGACGTCGTGAGCGCCGGGCAGTGCTGGCACTGGTTCGACCGCCCCGCGGCCGCACGAGAGATCGCGCGGATCCTGCGACCCGAGGGCCGCCTGCTGCTCGCCTACTTCGACTGGCTACCCCTGGCAGGAAACGTCGTCGAGGCGACCGAGGCACTGATCAAGAGACACAACCCGGACTGGGCCTTCGCGGGAGGGTTCGGGGTCCATCCCTGGTGGCTGCGGGACCTCGGGGAGGCGGGCTACCGCGACCTGGAGACGTTCTCCTACGACGTGGCCGTCCCGTACACCCCGGAGGGCTGGCGCGGCCGCATTCGGGCCAGTGCTGGGGTCGCGGCGAGCCTGCCCGAGGAGCGCGTGGCGATCTTCGACCGCGATCTCGAGCGGCTTCTGCACGAGCGCTTCCCCGGCGAGGTGCTGCAGATTCCGCATCGCGTCTTCGCGATCGTCGCGCGACCGCCCGGCTGATGCGCGCGATGCTGCTGCGCGAGCCGGGCCGTCCGCTCGAGCCCGCCGAGATCGAGCTGCCGAGGCCGGCACCCCACGAGGTGCGGATCGAGGTCAGCGCGTGCGGAGTCTGCCGAACGGATCTGCACATCGTCGACGGCGAGCTTCCCGAGCCGAAGCGCCCGCTCGTGCTCGGCCACGAGATCGTGGGGCGCGTGGTGGAGCGGGGCTCCGAGGCGGTCGAGTTCCGTGTGGGCGACCGCGTGGGCGTACCCTGGCTCGGTCGGAGCTGCGGGCGCTGCCGCTACTGCGAAGCGGGCCGGGAGAACCTCTGCGACACACCGGCCTTCACGGGCTACCAGCGCGACGGGGGCTACGCCGAGCAAACGATCGCCGACGCCCGCTACTGCTTCCGGATACCCGATGGCTACACCGATGCCGAGGCGGCCCCGCTGCTCTGCGCGGGGCTGATTGGCTTTCGAGCGTTGAGGATGGCCGGCGAGGCGCCGCGCCTGGGCCTCTACGGCTTCGGTGCCGCCGCTCACATCCTCGTGCAGGTCGCGCGTCACAGAGGGCAGGAGGTCTACGCGTTCACGCGGCCGGGCGACCGCCGCGGACAGGGCTTCGCGCGATCGCTGGGGGCCGTCTGGGCGGGAAGCTCAGAGGACCCCCCGCCGGTCGGCCTCGACGCGGCCATCCTCTTTGCGCCCGTGGGAGCGCTCGTCCCCCGTGCGCTTGCAGCGGTGGTCAAGGGCGGCACGGTGGTCTGCGCGGGGATCCACATGAGCGAAATCCCGAGCTTTCCGTATGCGCTGCTCTGGGGAGAGCGCGTGCTGCGCTCCGTCGCGAATCTGACCCGCCAGGACGGGATCGACTTCTCCGAGGTGGCGCCTCGCATTCCCGTGCGCACCGAGGTCGAGACCTTCCCGCTCTCCCAGGCGAACGAGGCACTCGAGCATCTGCGCAGCGGACGCGTGCACGGTGCGGCCGTGCTGTTGATGCGATAGGCGGGAGCGCCCTACTCCCGTCCCCAGAAGGGTCGCGCCAGATCTGCGGGCGGACGCACGCGCTCCGCGAACACGGCGAGCACGAGCAAGGTCAGCAGGTAGGGGGTCATCAACAGCAGGCTGTACGGGATCTCGAGCCCGAGGGCCTGCAAGTGGAACTGGAGGGCGCTCGCGGCACCGAAGAGCAGGGCTCCCAGGAGGATTCGTCCCGCCCGGAAGCCTCCGAAGAGCACGAGGGCCAGCGCGATGAAGCCCCGGCCGCTGGTCAGCCCCTCGACGAAAGTGCTCGAGATCCAGAGCACCAGGCTCGCGCCCGCGAGACCGGCGCACGCTCCGCCGAAGAGCGTGGCGCCCCAGCGCAGTCGGAGGACAGCGACGCCCTGCGCGTGTGCGGCCTTGGCCCGCTCACCCACCGCGCGCAGCTCGAGACCGATGCGCGTGCGTGCCAGAGCCAGCGCGACGGCCAGGGCCAGGACGGCCGTCAGAGCCACGAAGACGTTCAGGCCCGGAAGCAGCTCGGCCGCCCGGGGGACCGCGGGCAGCGCGGCGGTCGGCGGGAGCAGAATACGATGGAGCGTCCCGGTGGCCCCGAGTGCGAGCACGTTGATCGCGGCGCCGCAGACGATGGGATCCGCACGACGTTGCAGCACGAAGACGGCGAAGAGCGCGGCCATGGAGACGCCCGCGAGCCCCCCGGCCAGCGCGCCCCAGGCCGCGGAGCCGCTCACGCCGCCGAGCGTGAAGGCCGCGAAGGCGCCCGCGAGCATCATGCCCTCGATCCCGATGTTCAGCACGCCGGCGCGCTCCGCGACCAGCTCTCCCAGCGCCGCAAGAGCGAGCGGCGTCGCCAGACGGAACGTCGAGAGCAGAAGGCCCAGAAGCGCCGGCTCGATCATGGGCTCCGGCGCCTCCCGAGCGCGAAGCCCACCGAGAAGAGGATCACGAGGCCCTCGATCACCTGAACGGTCACGGCCGGAACCCCGGCCACGCGCTGCATGGCGCCGCTCCCCGTTGCCAGAGCCGCGAAGAACGCGGCGGAGGGCAGAACGGCCAGGGGATGGAGGCGGGCGAGCAGGGCCACGGCGATCGCGCTGAAGCCGTAGCCCGACGAGAGGTTCTCGAAGAGCCGCCCGGCCACGCCGCTCACCTCGATCGCGCCCGCCAGACCCGCCAGGCCTCCCGAGAGCAGCAGCACGCGAAGCGTCTCGCGCTCGGGTGAGATTCCGGCGTAGCGCGCCGCATCGGGCGAGAGTCCGACCGCGCGCAGGCGCAGACCGGCGGCGCTGTAAAAGAGGGCGAGCCAGAGTCCAACTCCGAGCAGGAGCGCCAGCGGGAGCCCCCAGTGCAGTCGGCTCAAGCCCGGCAGAGCGGGAATGCGGGCGGCGGGTGGCAGTGGATCGCTCTGGGGATAGGCCGCAGACAGCTCCTGGAGCGGTCCCTGAACGGCGTAGGCGACGAGCAGCACGGCCACGAAGTTGAGCAGGATCGTGGAGAGCACCTCGGACACCCCCCGCCCGATGCGAAGCGCCGCGGCCAGACCGCCCCAGAGCATCCCCCCCGCTGCACCGGCCGCGAGCACGAGAGGGATCAGCACGGGGGCGGGAGCGTCGGGCAGGATTCGGGTTGCGAGCGCCGTTGCGCCCAGCGCTCCGGCGTAGAGCTGCCCCTCGCCGCCGATGTTCCAGACCCCGCAGCGGAATGAGAGCGCAACGCCCAGGCCGATCAGCACGAGCGGTCCCATCCGCAGCAGTGTGCTCTCGAGCGCCAGACGATCGCCCAGGGCTCCGCGCACCAGAGCGGCGAGCGCCTGGCCCGGGTCCGCTCCGAGCGCCCCGAGCAGCCCGACCGACAAGGCCAGCGCCATGAGCGCAGCCCCGAGCGGCGCGGCAGCGCCCCGCAGGCCGCTCACGGGCTCGCCTCCCCGAGCATCAGGCGTCCGATTCGCTCCCGGCTCGGTCGGGGCACACCCTCGATGCGCCGCAAGCAGCCCCGAAAGAGCACCTCGATCCGATCGGCCAGCTCCAGAACCTCGTCGAGATCCGTCGAGATCAGCAGGACCGCAGCTCCGCGGCGCGCCTCGTCTCGGACCTGGTCCCGGACCGCAGCCGCACTCGCCACGTCCAGCCCGCGCGTCGGATTGACCAGCACGAGCACCGTAGGGGGTCGGGCGAGCGCGCGCGAGAGACAGAGCCGCTGCTGGTTCCCACCCGAGAGCGTCCCGGCGGGATCGCCGGGCTCCGCCTGAATCGCGAAGCGCTCGATCGTCGCGCGGGTGTGCTCGCGCAGCTCGTGTCGGCGCAGCAGCCCGTACCGAAACAGCGGCGCACCACCGCCGTGTGCGGCTTCAGGCAGCACGAGGTTCTCCGCCACGCTGAGCTCGAGCACGAGACCCGTCCGCTGTCGGTCCCCCGGGACAACCGCCACGGGTTCCCGCAGCCGCGCGAGCGTACCCACGCGCGGATGCAGCACACCCGCGAGCAAGGCCTCGAGCGACGCCTGACCGTTGCCATCGACCCCCGCAAGGCCCAGCACCTCACCGGCGCGAAGCTCGAGATCGAGGCCCCGCAGCGCACCGGCCTGCACGCCACGGAGACGGAGCGCGACCGGTCCCGGCGGTACCCCCGGCGGCTTCCCGGGGGGCGGCGGCGCCTGCCCGACCATCAGGCGCCCGAGCTCTTCGCCGGTGACGCTGGAGACGTCCCGCGTCACGACCGAGCGACCTCGACGCAGAACGGTGACGCGATCACAGAGCGCGCGGACCTCGTCGAGCTTGTGGGAGATGAAGAGAACGCTGTGCCCATCGTCACGCAGCGCCGCGAGCAGGCCGAGCAGCTCGCGGACCTCCGGCGGGGCCAGCACCGCAGTGGGCTCGTCGAGCACCAGGAGCCGGGCGCCGCGCGAGAGCGCACGGACGATCTCGAGCCGCTGGAGCACCCCGACAGCGAGCCCGCCCGCCCGCCGGTCCGGATCGAGCGCGAGCCCGTAGCGCGCCAGCTGAGACCGCGCGCGGCGGCGGCCCTCGCGCAGCGAGCCGGGCTCCCCCAAGATCAGGTTCTCGGCGACGCTCAGGGCCGGAACGAGCATCGAGTGCTGGTGGACGAGACCGATGCCCAGCGCGAGGGCGTGGCGTGGGCTCTCGACGCGGATGGGATGCCCGTCGATCTGGACCTCCCCGGCATCGGGCCGCACGGAGCCATAGAGCACGCGGACCAGGGTCGTCTTGCCCGCGCCGTTCTCACCGAGCAGCGCATGGATCTCCCCCGGTGCGATCTCGAGACGGGCGCCGCGCAGCGCCTCGGTCCGCCCGAAGCGCTTGACGATTCCGCGCAGCTCGACATGCATCGAGCGCTCAGAAGCCGCCGCGTGGGACCTCGAGCTCCCCCCGCTCGATCGACTCGAGGAGCCACCCGACCTCGAGCCAGAGCGGCTCGGGAATCCGCGAACGCAGCGACTCGTTCCACTCGATCCCGATCACGCCGCTCTTCAGCCCGAAGCGGATCGAGCGCGCCTCGAAACGGCCCGCCGCAACCTCCCGAGCCACCTGCAGGAGGGCCTCGGGGATGCGAATCGTGGCCGACGCGAGCACGGCGTCGGGCGCGAGGGCGTTCTGGTTGCGATTGGTCCCGAAGGCGAGAACGCCGGGAGAGTCCCTCACGGCCTCGAAGAAGCCGTGAGCCGCCTCGTTGGCGTTGTGAATCAGCACATCCGCTCCGGCCGCGATCTGGGCCAGTGTCGCCTCGCGCGCCGCCGCCACGTCGGTCCAGCTCCCGAGGTACGAGATCGAGGTCTCCACCTCCGCGCGGGCCCGGCGCGCGCCGGCCTCGAACGCCTCGAACGTGCTCGCCACCGAGGGCACCTTCACCCCTCCCACGGCGGCGACCCGACCCTTGGCGGAGAGGCGGGCCCCGAGGTAACCCAGCACGTACGTCGCCTGCTCGAGCTCGAAGACGATCGGGGCCAGGTTCGGCCGGATCGTCGAGCCGCTCGTCGTGACGAACACGGTCCCGGGCTGCTCGGCTGCGACGCGCGCCGCTGCGTCCTGGAACTCGAAGCCGTGACCGAAGATCAGATCGAAGCCGCGCGCGGCGAAGTCCCGAAAGCCCGCCTCGAACTCCTGGGGCGTACGGGTCACCTGGTGCGCGACCTCCGCACCGAGCTCGTCCTGGATCCGCAGCAGGCCCTCGTACGCGCTCTGGTTCCAGCCGGCGTCGCGGATCGAGCCCGGCGTGAGCAGCGCGACGCGGAATCCGGCATCTTCCCGCTCGCTCGGTCCGCAGCCCTGGAACGCGAGGATCAGGCCCAGGAGCGACAGGGTGCGGATCACGGCGCGCATGCGGGCGCGTAGGATATCGGGCCCGGCGGGCAGCGTAAAACCGGCGCCGGCGTGAAGAGGCCGGTCACGAGCGAGGAATCGGGTCGTCGAGATGCCAGACCGTGGCCGGCTCTGCGCCGTCACCTTCGACTGCTGGAACACGCTCCTCTATGAGGAGGCTCCCGACGCCGCCCAGCGGGCGCGCGAGCAGCTCCTGGCGCAGCGACTGGGCGAGCTCGGAGTCGAGTGCAGCCCGGAGCAGGCGCGCCAGGCGCTGCACGCCGCGTGGAGGCGACACTGGGAGGAGTGGAAGCGGGGCGTCGCCACGGGCTCGGGCGAGATGGCGCACTGGGCGCTGGTGGCTTTCGGAATTCACGACGGCGCCGTGGCCGAGGCGCTCGGCCACGCCTTTGCGGAGGTCGCTCTGGGGCAGGAGGTCCGGGCCCTCACGGGCGCCGGGGAGACGCTGGAGACGCTGGCCCGGCGCGGCATCCGGCGTGGCCTGATCTGTGACACGGGCTTCAGCCCCGCCCGCGTGGTTCGAGAGCTGCTGGCCCGCAGCGGGCTGCTCGAGCTTCTCGAGGTCCAGATCTTCTCGGACGAGGCCGGTGTCCCGAAGCCCGATGCCCGGGTCTTCCGGGCCGCGCTTGAGCCGCTCGGCGTCCAGGCCGAAGAGGCCCTGCACGTGGGGGATCTGCGAAGGACCGACATAGCGGGCGCTCGTGCGGTGGGCATGGGAAGCATCCGCATCCGCTCCCGCTTCGACGACGCGAGTGCTCTGCCGGACGCGGATGCGGTGGCAGACTCCCACGCTCACCTCCTCGAGCTGCTCGCGGGCCGGACCGGAGACGGGGACGGTGCCGGGGGCTGAGGCGGGTGGACCCCCGGGGCGCGTTTTTCGGGTGCCGGTCTGCGGTCGTTGCTAGTATCAAACACCCGGGGAATCCACCGGGGAGGTTCGTCATGGCAGCACCACGAAAGCGAAGCGCCAGAAAGGCCACCAAGAAGAAGCCCGCCCGCCGCAAGGCGCCGGCTCGCAAGGCGACGCGGAAGTCCAGCGCACGCTCCGCCCGCCGCAAGACGGTCCCCGCGCGCCGAGCCAGCCGAACGAAGCGAGCTCCGAAGGGGCGCTCGACTCCAACGCCTGAGAGCATTGCGCGCAAGATCGTGCGTGCGACCTCTGGAGATCCCTCGCGCATCAAGCTCGAGGACTTCTATGCCGAGAGCTGCAGCTCCGTGGAGCCGGGTGGAAGGCCGCCGGTCGTCGGCCTCGACGCCCTGCGCGCCAAGCTCGACTGGTGGCGTTCGATCGTCAAGCGCCAGAGCTGGAAGTCACGAAACGTTTGGATCAAGGCCAATACCATCTGCATCGAGTGGCACGCCGAGGTCGAGCTCCAGGACGGTCGGAAGGTGGATCTCGATGAGATTGCAATCCACGAGGTGCGCGGCGGCAAGATCGTCGCGGAGCGCTACTACTACGATCCGTCGCTGTTCGCGCCGCCCCAGCAGACGTCCGCTGCGGTCACGGGTGGAGGGCCCGCACAGGTGGTGCCCGAGGAGCTGCCGCCCAACATCCCGCCCGCGGGCTCGCCGCCGCTCGATCCGATGGATCTCTAGGGCGCGGTGCACACCAGAGTCGGTCGAGCCCTACTCGCGCTGGTCGCCGGCATGACGCTCAGCCAGGGCTCCGCAGCGGCCGCGGCGCTTCCGGGCGCTCCGGCCTTCCCGCCCGAGCTCCAGGCGCACCTCGACGCAGCCCTGGCGTCCTCATCGACGCGGGAGAACCCGCGGACTCGGCACCGTACGGCCGAAGGCGGCCCGCTCTACACGAACCGCCTGATCCTCGAGCAGAGCCCCTACCTGCTCCAGCACGCTCACAACCCCGTGAACTGGTACCCCTGGGGGGACGAGGCCTTCGAGACCGCGCGGCGTCTGGGCCGGCCCGTCCTGCTCAGCGTCGGCTACTCCACCTGCCACTGGTGTCACGTTATGGAGGAGAAGTGCTTCGAGGATCCCACCATCGCGGAGTACCTGAACCGCCACTACATCGCGATCAAGGTGGATCGCGAGGAGCGACCGGACGTCGACGAGGTCTACATGACCGCCGTACAGGCCCTGACGCGGAGTGGCGGCTGGCCGATGACGGTCTGGCTCAATCCCGATCGCAAGCCCTTCTATGGGGGCACGTACTTTCCGCCGGAGCCCGCTCACGGTCGGCCCGGCTTCCTCGAGGTGCTCGAGCGCCTCCATGACGTCTACCGGGAGCAGCCCGAGAAGATTCACGAACGCGCCGAGACGATCGCCGAGCTGATCCGCAGCGCCCTCGCCCCGGAGCCCTCGGTCGGCGTCCCCGGCAGTGCACAGCTCCAGAAGGCGCTCGCGGAGTACCGCCGTCGCTTCGACTCCGAGCACGGAGGCGTCCGCAGCCGCACCAAGTTCCCCTCCAGCCTTCCGATCGGCCTGCTGCTGCGGGCCCATCGTCGCACCGGTGACGGGGACCTGCTCGATATGGCCCTCCAGACGCTCGACGCCATGCGGCGCGGTGGAATCCACGATCACATCGCTGGGGGATTCCACCGCTACACGACCGAGCCGAGCTGGACCGTGCCCCACTTCGAGAAGATGCTCTACGACAACGCGCTGCTCGCGGTGAGCTACCTCGAGGCGTACCAGACGACGGGCGACACGAAGTGGGCCGACGTCGTGCACGACATCCTGTTCTACGTGATGCGCGAGATGACGGCCCCCGAGGGGAGCTTCTACAGCGCCACCGACGCGGACAGCGACGGCGAGGAGGGGCTGTTCTTCATCTGGACCCGGGATGAGCTGCGCAAGACGCTCGGTCCCGAGCTCGGAAAGCTCTCGATCGCGGCCTACGGGCTCGACGGTCCGCCGAGCTTCGAGGGCACGCACTGGGTGCTGAGGCGTGACCGCAGCCTCGCGGAGCTCGCCCGCCTGCTCGACCAGGACCCGAGCCAGGTCGCACGACGGCTCGCGGCGGCCCGCGAGAAGCTCCGCGAGGCTCGCGCGCGGCGCGTCCCCCCACTCCTCGACGACAAGCAGCTCGTCTCGTGGAACGGTCTGATGATCCAGGCCTTCGTGCGCGCGGGCCTGGCTCTGCGCGAGCCCCGCTACGTCGCGCACGGAGCGGCCGCGGCCCGGGCCCTGCTGGAGCGCGCGCGTCCCGAGGGCCGACTGGCGCGCTACCTGCGGGGGGGCACCGCACACGGACGCGGCCTGCTCGACGACCACGCGTTCCTCGAGGCCGGGCTGCTGGATCTCTTCGAGGCCACCGGGGATCGCACCTGGCTCGAGGCCGCGCTCGCCCTGCAGCGCGAGCTCGACCGTGAGTTCTTCGACGACATGAACGGCGGGTACTGGGTCTCGCCCGGCGACTTCGAGAATCTTCTGGTCCGCGAGAAGCCGGTGCAGGACGGTGCGCTGCCGAGCGGAAATGCCTACGCGGTGATGAACCTGCTCCGTCTGTACACGCTCACGCTCGATGAGGAGCTGCGCGTCCACGCCGAGATGACGCTGCGGGCGTTCTCGGATCTGATCGAGCGCGCCCCCACGGGGCTCTCGCGGATGCTCGACGCGCTCGACTTCATGCTCGACCGACCCAAGGAGATCCTGATCGTCACCCCATCCGGACGCGACGGTGCCGAACCCTTCCTGCGCGAGTTCGGGCGCGTCTACCTGCCCAACCGGGTCGTGGTCGTGGCGCCGGAGCCCGAGCTCCCCGCGCTCGAGCCCCACGTGCCGTGGGTCGAGGGCAAGAAGGCGCTCTCGGGGAGCGTGACGGCCTACGTCTGCGAGGAGCGTGTCTGCGATCTCCCCGCACGCGACACCAAGCTCTTTGCCCGGCAGCTCCGCAAGAAGGCACGGCCCTACCCCGGCTCGACCGCGACGGCGCTCAGGCCCTGAGCGTCATGCCCCCATCACAGATCAGCACCTGGCCCGTGACCAGATCCGAGCCCGTGATCAGGCCCAGAATCGCGTCGGCCACGTCCTCGGGCTCGCAGACGCGCTGCAGCGCGGCGCCCTGCTTGAAGCTCTCCATCACCGCATCGTAGGCCGGACCCAGACCCGCCTGGAGCCAGCGACCCGTGATCGCCCCGGGCGCCACGGCGTTCACCCGGATGCGCGGCGCCAGCACGCGCGCCAACGAGACCGTCAGCACGTTGAGCGCCGCCTTCGAGGCACAGTAGGGAATCGAGCTGCCCATGCCCGCGATTCCGGCTACGCTCGACACGTTCACGATCTCTGCGTTGCCCGAGGCCTCCAGGGCCCCGCGCGCGGCCCGCGCACACTGGAAGGGCCCCTTCACGTTGACCGCGAGGATGCGATCCCAGTCCTCATCGGCCACGCGCTCGAGCTCGCTGTGCGGGACGAAGCTCGTCGTGGCCGCGTTGTTCACCAGGATGTCGAGCCGCCCGAACTCACGAACGGCTGCATCCACCATCGCGCGGCAGTCCACGTCGCACGAGACGTCCGCCCGGAACGGCAGCGCGCGGACGCCGAGCGCGGCCACCTCGGCCGCGGCCTTCTCGGCCTCGTCGCGCGAGCGGCTGTAGTTGAGCAGGGCCGAGCAGCCCCGGCTCGCGAGCGCGAGAGCCGTCGCGCGACCCACGCCCGTGCCTCCGCCCGTGACGATCGCCGCCTTGCCCTCGACCTGCATCGCGTCTCCTCCTGCTCCCGGCGCGAGGGTACCATAGGGCCCCCACAGCGGAGCAAGGAGCCCGACCCATGACGGATCTCGATCTCGCGACGCTGCTCGATCTCGATCGGGCCCATCTCATCCACCCGCTGACCGAGCTGCGCAAGCACGCCCAGAAGGGACCCCGCATCGTGACGGGCGGCGAGGGCATCCACCTGCGCTTGGCGGATGGCCGCGAGGTGATCGACGGGCTCTCGGGCCTCTTCAACATCAACGTGGGGCACGGCCGGCGTGAGATCGCCGACGCCGTGCACGCGCAGATGAGTCGACTGGCCTACTACCCGTCGTTCTGGGAGTTCTCCAGCGAGCCCGCCATCCGTCTCGCCGAGCGCGTCGTGGATCTGCTGCCGCAGCAGGCTGGGCTCCGTCACGTGCTCTTCAGCACGGGCGGGTCCGACGCGAACGAGGCGGCCTTTCGCATCGCCCGGCTCGCGCAGGCCCTGCGCGGCGAGCCGGCACGCCGCAAGATCCTCTCGCGACGACACAGCTACCACGGGATCACGCGCGCCGCGGGGAGCGCGACGCGCCTTCCGGTCTACCACATCCTCGATGAACCCGACCCTTCACACGTGGAGACCTCCAGCCCCTACTGCTTCCGCTGCGAGTTTGACACGAGCTTTCCGGGCTGTGGCATGCCCTGCGTCGAGGACGTCGAGCGCGTGATCGAGCGTGAGGGCGCCGGGTCGATCGCGGCCCTGATCGCCGAGCCCGTGCTGGGAACCGGCGGCATCCTGATCCCACCGCCGGGCTACCTCGAGAGGCTCGAGGAGATCTGCCGCGCGCACGGCATCCTGCTGATTCTCGACGAGGTGATCACCGGCTTCGGGCGCACCGGGCGCTGGTTCGGCATGGAGCACTGGGGCGTGCGGCCGGATCTCGTGACCTTCGCCAAGGGCGTCACGAGCGGCTACCTGCCGCTCGGCGGCGTGGCGGTGGGCGAGAGCGTCTTCGAGGTGCTCCGCGATCAGACGCCGTCTGGCCTGCCGTTCATGTTCGGCCTGACCTACCACAACCACCCGGCGTGCTGCGCCGCGGCGCTCGCCAACCTGGACATCATCGAGCGAGAGGGGCTCGTCGAGAACGCGGCCAAGGTCGGGGCTCACCTGCTCGCGGGCGCTCGCGAGCGGCTCTCGGGACATCCCCTGGTCGCAGACATCCGCGGCCTCGGCTTGCTCCTCGCCATCGAGTGCACGCAGCCCGGCAGCAAGGACCCCGTCGGCGGTCGTCCGATGGCCTTTCCCGCCGCCGTGAGCTCCGCCGCCTGGAGCCGTGGGCTGATCGTTCGCGCGCTCTGGGAGAGCGTCGCCCTCGCCCCGCCCCTCTGCACGAGCCCGGCGGAGGCGGACGAGATCCTCGACCTTCTCTGCGCCGCGTTCGACGCGGCGACCCGGAGCTTCGAGGGGAGCTGAGCGGAGGCCTCATCCTGGCCATGGATGCGCCCCGGAGCCGGTCTCCCAGCGTTTCCGTGGTGGAGCAGATAACGCGCCGTCTCGTAGAGGCCCCTCCACCGGCGACGGAGCGCCTCGAGCTCGGCAGGCTCATCGAGCGCAAGATTCCGTGCCGGATCCTCCGAGCGGTATCGGAATAGAGCCATCTCTCCCCCGACGGTCGAGAGAAAGTAGTCCTTCGAAACGAGCCCCAGCCGACTCACCGCGAACCGGTCCTCTGTCGGTGGGTGAAAGAGATCCCTACCCAGTCGGCGGTTGACGTACGGCAGGCCCGCCAGGCCGGCGGCCGTAGGAAGGACGTCGAGCGAGCTTCCCACGTCATCGATCACACGGGGCGGCCCGAGCAGGGCGGGCGCATAGATCAGGAGGGGCACGTGGAGCGTCGAGAGGCCGATGGCCTCCAGAGGATTCACACCCGTACCGCTGCTCGCGTGGTCCGCGAAGATCAAGAAGATGGTGTTTGCGAAGTACTCCTCCTGCCGAGCGAGATCGATGAAGCGACCGAGGCTGTAGTCCATGAAGCGCAGTGCGTTGAGCTCGGCGAGAGACACGAAATCCGCTTGGTAGAGCGCCTCCCCGCTGACCTCGACCCGCTCGAAATTCCCATGTTCCTTCGGAATCGTGAATGGCCGGTGATTGCCAGCGGTCTGCACGAAGGCGATGAACGGCCGCCCGTGGGGTTTTCGGAGCTCCGCGTTAACCTCTTCGAAGAGCGCGAGGTCCGAGATCCCCCAGCCGTCGTTGTGTGGCGCGGAGTAGTCGGGTTCTTCGAAGAGGCGCAGATCTGGAATGTTGTGCGACAGCACACCCCGAATGTTCGCCCACGCCAGATTCCCGGTGTAGAAGTAGCGCTTCTCATAGCCCTTGAAGGCATTGACGATCGTCTGCTGGTGGACGAGCAGCGGATTGCGGCTCGCAGAGTGATGGGGATTCACATCGGGAAGTCCCGCGATCATCGAGAAGATCGATCTTCCCGTGGGAAAGCTCGCAACGAAGAACGAACGAAAGAAGAGCCCCTGGCTTGCCAGGGAATCGAATCGCGGTGTAGCGTGGAGCGGATTCCCGAAAATGCCTGCCTTGTTCGCACCAAAGCCCTCTAGCAGGACGACAACGATGTTGGGTCGCTCGACAAGCCCGTGCCGCGGTCTGACGTGGCGCGTGAAGCTCAGTGCATCACGGTCCGGGGAGTCCACGCCGAGATAGGTAGCCACGTCTTCGTAGCTCTCGCGCACCGCAGCCTCGTCGAACAGCCCGCCCGTCGCCCGCCAGGGCCAAGTGTCCCAGAGGTAGAGGACGGGATTGAGCGACAGCGCGGAGGTGAACGGATCCGGGCTGAAATAGGCGTGACTCCAACGGAGCGGATAGCTGGATAGGCCACCGTTCACGCCTACGCCGTAGAGCCCGGCCACGCCGACCGCCAGCAGGACCCGCACGCGGCATGAGAGCGGCGCAAGCGACGGAGCCGACCGAGGGAGCGCCAGACGCCGGAGCGCGAAGCCGTAGCTCGCCAGAAAGAGGAGAAGGCCCAGCAGGGCCGGAATGATCGGATAGCTCTCCCAAACGACGACCGCCGCGATGGCCGGCTCGCCGACGTAATCGAGGACTGTGGCATCGATCCTTCGGTGGAGCCAGCCGTAGTGACCGAGGTCGGTGGCGTAGATGAGGATCCAGAGCGACGCCATCCCCGTGTAAAGGCCGACCCAAAAGCGCCGGGCAAACTCGGAGCGAGTGGGGTCGAGCGTACGGGTCCATCCCACGGCAACGAGGGGCAGTGCGAGCAGGAGCGCGAGGCGGGCATCGAACTTGAACCCGAGATAGTAGGCCCGCGTGAGGCTCCCGGAGAGGCCCGTTGCGGCGGTCGTATGGAAGAGCATCCAGAAGAGGACACGGAACCCACCAAAGATCCCGACGTGTAGCAGGGTGATACAAAGCGCTGCCCGCAGGTGTCCGGGGAGCCGAGCCCTCATCCTTGCTCCCTCGAATGCATCGCTTTGCAACGTCTCAGCGTCCTTCCCGCAGGCTCTCTCGCGCGATGTGCCGCGTGCGGGGGAGCACCCAGCCATTGAAGGGATGATAGAGCGTGAGAAAAATCAGCGTGCAGGCAAGGAGCTCGAAGAGCTCATTCGCCTTTCCAACCAGACTTGCCGCGGGCCGTACGGCAAGCGCGCCGAGCAGCCACGCGAGGATCTGGTAGTTCTGCGCGATGGGCAGACCAGCTCCTTCGACGAGATAGCGAATCCTCGGTCGCTTGCGGTAGAGGGTGGGGAGCAGACCGACGTAGAGCAGGATGAAGAGGGCCAGGCCCTTGCCGAAGATCAGCTTGTTTAGCTTGACACCACCGACCACCAGGTTGTGTACGTTCAATTCCTGCTGCGCGTTGTGGACGAGAAAGAAGTGGGGGCTCTGCCAGCCGAAGATCCTCTGGCCCCAAGAGACCTCCTCGAGCGCTCCGAAGGCGAGCCCGGCCGCGATGAGGATCCATGCTGTGCAGGGTCCCCGGCCCGCCCTCGCCTTGTGGAACTCGAGGCAGACGGCCACCGACCACGCCGACGCTCCCACGAGCACGATGAAGGTGAGCCACTCCACGAGCCGGTCCTCGCCGATCCAGTGTCGGAACGCGTTGGGATCATCGAGCAGGAGGGCCTGCGCGGCCAGAAAGATCCCGAACCAGGTGGCGAGCAGCGCCCAGGCCATCCCCGGGACGGGTGAGCTGCTCAAGGTGGACCTGCATGTCTGGTGGTTAGCGGACATCACGCAGGCAGGGGACCAAGCGGCTGTTTAGGTCACGATGAACCGGGGATTAGAAATCTCTCATCCGAGCGCTCTTGGAGCGTGGCTCTGGTCGCCCGAGGGAGGGAGGACACGCTACCCTTCCCGCATGCGTGTTCTCGTGATCGAGGACGAGCCGCGAGTTCGGAGCTTCGTCCGTCGCGGGCTCGTGGAATCTGGGTTCGCGGTCGACGCTGCTGGGCGAGGGGACGAGGGCCTGCGGCTCGCGCTGGTGCACCCGTATGACGCAATCGTCCTGGACCTCATGCTCCCGGGACTCGACGGGCTCGCGGTCCTCGGGGAGCTGCGGCGTGCGGGGCGGACAGCGGCCGTACTGGTTCTAACCGCACGTGACGAGGTGGAAGATCGCGTCCGCGGCCTCGATGCAGGAGCGGATGATTACCTGGCCAAGCCGTTCGCGTTTGCGGAGCTGCTGGCGCGCCTTCGGGCCCTGCTGCGCCGAGGAAAAGCGAGCGCCAGCACGCTCCACGTCGAGGACCTGACGGTCGATCTGATCACCCGCACGGTCCAGCGTGGCGACCGCAGAATCGACCTCACTCCCAAGGAGTTCGCACTACTCGAGTACCTGGCGCGCCACAGCGGTGAGGTCGTCACGCGCACGATGATCTCGGAGCACGTCTGGGACATGAACTTCGACAGCTTCTCGAACGTGATCGATGTCTACATCCGGTACCTACGCCGAAAGATCGATGATCCCTTCGAGAAGAAGCTGATTCATACGCGGCGCGGAATGGGCTACGTTCTGGGGCGCTTGGTGTGCTGAGCAGCATCCGTCTGCGCGTGGGATTGGCTGTCTTTTCCGTCATCCTCGCGTTGTTATCGCTTCAGCTGCTGGTCGTTCTGGATCGCGTGGTCAAGTCCGGGCAGGGATTCGTGGACGCCCGGCTGCGCGAAGAGCTCTCCGCGGTCCGCACATTCCTGGGCACGCCGGCGATGGACCGACTGATCGAGACGGAGAACCTGCGTTTCAGCAAGTGGGACGAGATCTTCATCGAGGTTCGTGACGAACGGGGTCGCCGAGTCCTGGGCACGCAGAATTTGCCGCCCGAGGGCCTGGCTCCCGCTGGGTCCCGACCCGAAGCAGGTGCACCGCGGATCGGGGAGCGTGTCCACCCCGCCAGCCACAAGGGCCATCGGCGCATCCGCGTGCTGGAGACCAGGATCGGCCCTTTCGGCGTATGGATTGGCGCGACGCTCAAACGCCACCAGAAGCTCTACTGGGCGCTACGGGAGCGGCTGCTCTCCTCACTCCTGCTCATCACTCTCCTGGGAGCCGGGGCTGCCTATCTCGTCGCAACTCGGTCGCTCTCTCCGCTCCGACGGCTCACGAACGAGGCGAGACGGCTGGGAGCGACGGGAGACGGGCTCCTGCCCCAGACGGGCAGGGATGATGAGCTTGACGGCCTTGCCTCGGTCCTCAACGAGCTCCTCGTGCGCGTACGTTCGGAGATGGCGCGCATGCGTCGCATGACTGCGGATGCGGGCCACGCGCTTCGCACTCCCTTGACGGCCCTGCGGGGATCCCTGGAGATGCGCCTGCGCGGCATTCAAGGGGGCGGCACCGATGGGCTGGAAACCGCCCTGGAAGAGGTCGACCGACTGATTCGGAGCGTGAATCAGCTCCTTCTACTCGAGAAGCTCGCTCCGGGAGCCCTGGACGCATCCTGCCTCGAGCTGACTGAGCTCGGGAAGCTCGTCGAGAACCTCGTGGAGCACTACCGGATCGTCGCGGAGGAGCAGGGCGTAGAGCTGCGGTGCTCGGTGGCCGCAGTATGCAGCCGGGTGGATCCCCTCCGCATGCAGGAGGCGCTCGGCAACCTGCTCGACAATGCCTTGCGCCACACACCCCGCGGGGGCCGGGTCGAGGTGAGCCTGCGGCTGATACACGACCGGATCGAGCTCCGTGTCTCCGACTCTGGGCCAGGGCTTCGGCCAGATCAGCTCGAACGGGTCTTCGAGCGCTTCTATTCGGAACCGGGACAGGGCAGTGGTATCGGTCTCGGCCTCCCGATCGCGCGGGCGATCGCGCACGCCCATCGAGGCGATCTCGTGGCCGCCTCAGAACGAGGTGCCTGCTTCCTGCTCTGGCTACCGGCGCCGGACGGACATTCGGATTAGAATCATCTCATCAGTATCTAACCGTGGGCTAAGGACCGGTTCGTTCTCCTCCGGCCATGGACCACGGAAACTCGGGGGGTCTGAGAGAGAGCGTGGGGCAGGTTCTTGCCCTCGGTGCCTTGTCGCTGCTGCTCTGGAGCGGCGTCCGCGTAATCCTGCTGCTGCAGAGCGGGGTCGAAGAGATCGCTGCGCTCCAGACAGGCGAACTGATCGCGATCTTCGGCACGGGGCTTCGCCTCGACGGCGTCGTGATCGGCTACGTCCTCGGACCGGCGTGCATGCTCCTGCTTCTGCCTGGCTGGATTGCACGACGCCTGGTGGCCGCGTACAGCGGCCTCGCGATCGTGCTCTTCGTATTCGCCGCCGTTGGCGAGATCCTCTTCTTCGGCTACTACGGATTCCGCCCCAACTACCTGATTCTCGACCACGCTGGCGATCTAGAGCTCCTGCACGCGGTTGCAGGCCGCCCATCCATCGTTCTCGAGCTGGGGGCTGCGAGCCTGCTGGCGGCGCTCGCACTGGCCGCCCAGCGCCGTTTGGCGCGCACGACTGGGGAGGTGCTCGATCCCTATGTGGGCCATCCGATTGGCCGCTGGCTCCTACCCGTCTACCTGGCCCTCGTCGCGGGACTTGCGGCACGCGGGAGCTTTGACCATCGCCCCCTGAACCCCAGCGCCGCCGCGGTGAGCGCGAACCGGATTGCGAACGAGCTCGCAGGCTCGGGTCTGCTCAACGTGGCTTACGAGGCTGTGCAGCGGCTCGAGCACGAGGCCGTTCCCTTGGCGTCTGTGCAGGAGACCCTCTCGTGGGATGAGGCTGTTACGAGGGTTCGTCGGCTGCTGCAGGATGACGGGCACTCACTCGATGCCCCGTGGAATCCAGCGCTGCGGTGGGTCCGGGCGTCTGTCTCGGGGCGACCGCGGAACGTCGTCCTGGTCGTGATGGAGAGCTTCACCGGGCGGCTGGTCGGGGCGCTGGGAGGAGAGCCTGCGCTCTCGCCTGAGCTCGATGCACTGGCCCGTGAGGGTGTGCTCCTTACGCACTGCTATGCGACTGGAGAGCGGACCGTACAGGGGTTGGAGGCCGTTGTCTCCTCGTTTCCGCCGCTTCCCGGAGTGAGCGTCATCCGCCGCCCGGAGGCGCGACGCGGCTTCGCCACTTTGGCAAGCGTGCTCGCGGCCCGGGGATACGACACGCTCTTCTTGTACGGGGGCCAGGGGATCTTCGATCACATGCGGAGCTTTTTCCTCGGCAACGGCTTCCAGCGATTCATCGAGGAACGCG
This sequence comes from Myxococcota bacterium, assembly GCA_046754285.1. GTDB lineage: Bacteria > Myxococcota_A > UBA9160 > SZUA-336 > SZUA-336 > JBHHVJ01. Next base: position 27,660 of record JBHHVJ010000034.1, read on the forward strand.
ATTTCTCCCGCCCCGCATTCCACGGGAGCTGGGGCGTCTCTGACGGAGATCTCTTCCGTCGGGCGAATCGCGAGCTTCAGGCCCGCTGGGAGCGCGGAGAGCGATTCTTCGCGACGCTGCTGACTGTCTCGCTGCATTCCCCCTGGGAGTTTCCGCGAGGTGAGGCGCCGCCACTCCCGCGTACGGTCCATATCCCACCGGGGTTCGAGCGCGAGGAGCTGCAGACCTTCCTTTACGCCGATCACGCACTCGGAGAGTTCATCCGCGAGGCGCGGCAGCTCCCCTACTCCCGGGAAACGCTCTTCGTGTTCGTGGGAGACCACGGCGTCCACTTGCGCGGACGGGCCCTGCTGCCCTCCGAGGAGTATCGCATCCCAGCACTCTTCCTCGCGCCACCCCATCTGAAGCCCGCTCGCATCGATCGTGTAACGAGCCAACTCGACGTAGCACCTACCATCTTGGGTATCATCGGCGGAGCTCACCGGGTTCCCTTCTTTGGCCACGACGTCCTCGGCTCCACGGATCCCGACGGCTTCGCAGTGCTGATCTACAACAAGCGCCGCTACGGCATCCGGAGAGCCGACCGACTCACCGTTCTCGCCGAGACGGGTCGGCGCGCACACTATCGAGTACGCCGCGATGGCACGCTGCTCGAGGTCCGAGCCACGGCGAGCCACGAGGAGGACGCACGGGACGGGCTCGCCGTGCTCCAGGTCGCCGAGCAGCTGCTGCGGAGCCGACGCTTCAACATCGATCGACCTCCCAGCGGAACGACAGCACTCATCCACGCTCGCGACGTCATCCCTCGTGTGGAGACGCGCTCGCCATGAATCTCAGCTCGGCCGCTCTCGATGCCTGGTACTTCCGAATGCGTGGCTGGATCCCCATTCCAATCCACGCCACAGCGTTGCTCTTCATGACCACGACACCGCCGCGATCCTGGGAGAATCTGCTCAGCGCGGTGGGCCTCGCGGTGGGATTCTGGCTCCGCGCGATCGCCCGGGTGCACATGGGCCGCAGCTCCGACACGCGCAGACTCCATGCGGAGCATCTCGTGTGTGAGGGACCGTACGCCCATATTCGAAATCCGATCTATGTGGGCAACATCGCCATCGCCTCGGGTATATGGATCCTGATGGGCCTCGGTTGGCGAGTGCCCATTCTCGCAGCACTGCTGCTCGTACACTACGAACGTGTCATCCGGGCCGAGGAGCGCATGCTGCTCCGCCGTCATGGGGACCTCTACCGTGACTACAGACGGCGTGTTCCCCGTCTGCTCCCTCACCTCGATCCCCGGCGGATCTGGCGAGGGCTGAGTCCCCTGCGGCGCGAGCTGCGCATCGCCGCGCTGGCCGGCCTGAGCGCCGCATTGATCCTCGCCACGCGCTATCTCTGAACGCACCCTCCCAGACCGGCGGCTTCGCGCACGGACTGCAGGAGCGGGGCACTGGACTCCCGAGCGCGGCGGGCGCCCTCACGGAGCACGTCCTCGACGGTGGCGGGGCGGGCGGCGAGCTCCTCGCGGCGCTTGCGGGCCAGGTCGAAGTGCGACAGGACGCGCTGGAGCAGGTCCTTCTTCACTTCGCCGTAGCCGAGGCCCCCGGCGCGAAAGCGCTCGGCGAGCTCCACACGCTCATCGGGCGTCGCGAAGAGAGACCAGAGCTTGAAGAGGTGGGAGGCGTCGGGGTCCTTCGGCTCCTCGACAGAGGTGGAGTCCGTCACGATTCCCATGATCTGCTTCCGCACCCGCTTCTCCGGCGCGAACATCTCGATCGTGTTCTCGTAGCTCTTGCTCATCTTGCGGCCGTCGGTACCCGGCACCGCCGCCGCCTCCTCCAGAATCCAGGGCTCGGGAAGCCGAAGCACCTCGCCGTAGGTCAGGTTGAACTTGACCGCCAGATCGCGCGCGACCTCGATGTGCTGTTTCTGGTCCTGGCCCACGGGCACGAGGTCGGCCTCGTGGAGCAGGATGTCGGCCGCCATGAGCACCGGGTAGGCGAAGAGGCCGAAGTCGATCTTGTCCCCACGAGCGCGCGCATCCTTGTAGGCATGGCAACGCTCGAGCAGACCCATCGGCGCCACGCTTCCGAGGATCCAGCAGAGCTCGGTCACCTCGGGCAGATCGCTCTGGCGGTAGAGGATCGCCCGTTCGGGATCGAGGCCGAGCGCCAGGTAGTCGAGTGCGATGTCGGTTGAGAGCCGGCGGCGCAGATCGGGATCCCGGATCGGGTCGAGCGAGTGGTAGTCCGCGATGAAGTAGACCACCCGATGGGTCTCCTGGAGCTCGATGTGCTGACGCACGGCACCGAAGTAGTTGCCGAGGTGCAGGGTGCCCGAGGGCTTGATCCCGGAGAGAACCTTTAGGCCGTTGCGGCTCCGCGGGTCGGCCATCTCTGCCTCAGACCCGCTGCATCCAGCGCGGCGAGAACTGAGGGTCGTCACCGGCGAGCAGACGTTCCATGCGCTCGATGAGCCTTCGCGTGAGCGGGCCCGGCACGGGCGGGGGCAGTGTCCGGGCGTCGATCCGCGCGACCGGCCAGAGGCTCGTCGTCGTTCCCGAGAGGAAGGCCTCCTCGGCCTCCAGGAGTCGCTCGGCCGGTAGACGAGCCTCCTTGACGGGGAACCCCTCGTCGTCCGCCAGCTCCAGGACGCAGCACCGGGTGATCCCGGCGAGGACCGTCTCGACGGGCGCGGTCCAGAGCGCGCCCTCGAGGACCAAGAAGAAGCTCTGCGTCGAGGACTCCGCGATCTCGCCGCGCTCGTCGAGCAGCAGCACGTCGTCGAAGCCCTCCTTCCGCGCGCGCTGCTTGGCGAGCGACGAGTAGAGATAGCCCGCGGCGAGCTTCGCCTGAGGCGGCTGCACCCACGCCGGCATCTTGCGCACATCGGCCACCTGCAGGCGTGCGGGTGGAAGCCGACGGGGCTCCACGCTGCCCGCACCGGGTAGGACGTCCGCGATCGCAAACGCGGCGATCGCGATGCTCGGCTCGGGATCGATCGGGAGCACATCCAGGGAGATCCCAGGGTGGTAGGCGTTGATCTTGACGATCTCCGTGCCGGGGTTGGCCCGAACGGTCTCGGCGATCGCTTGCAGAATCGCATCGAGGCCCAGCGGCAGCTGCATCCCCGAGAGCTCCGCCGACCGAACGAACCGCTCGCTGTGCTCCCTCAGGCCGAAGATCGCCGGACCGTCCGGCAGCTCGTAGCACGGCATGACGTCGAAGACGAGGGAGCCGCGCGCGGCGGACTGGGAGAGCACGTGCAGGGTGGCCTCGGGCCAGGGGACCAGCTCGCCGTTGACCCAGATCCGGCGGTCCGGGGCGACGGCCGGGTCCGCCGGGGCTGGGGGGCCTCCGGAGCGCTCCGGCCGACCGCGCTCGCCCTTCCCTGCCGCGCTTCCCCGCCTCACCATCGGGTCCGGAGTGTAACGCCTCCTCCCCCTCCCGCTTGGCGCAAGCCGTGTTAGCTTCTCACGTGGGGGGTTGCCCGGACGACCCGGATGCCATGAGGTGGTGCCCGACCTCGCTGCGTCGCCGGGTGGGAATGCGATCCCGGGCGATCGTGCGAGGGGGGGCTTGAAGCCACCGGGTGTTCTGATCAACGGCCGCGCGGGGAGCGTGAGGCGTGATCCGGCTCTGGTCGACCGGATCCGCCGTCTGCTCCCCTCGGAGTGCGTGCGCCTGACCCGCGATCCGGCCGAGGTGCCTGGAGCGCTATCGGCTCTCTACGAGGCCGGCGTGGATACGCTCGTGATCGTGGGCGGAGATGGCAGCGCCACGGGCACGCTCACCCCCCTGCTCGAGAGCTGGCCGCGGGAGGAGCTTCCGGCGCTGCTGCTCGCGGGCGGCGGAACCGTGAACACGATCGCGCGATCGCTCGGCGCGCGGGGCCGCGCCGAGCGGGTGGTGACGCGGCTGCTCCGAGCGGGCCCCACGTCCGTGAGTCACCGACCCGTGCTGCGGCTCCAGGTGGAGGGTGAGCGCACAGGCTACGCGATGATCTTCGTCTGTGGAGTGCCCGTGCGCTTCCTGGAGCACTACTACCGGAGCACGCGGCGCGGTCCGGCCGGTGCATTCCACGCACTGCTGAGCTGCACGGCGTCGATTCTTGCCGACGGCCCGCTGGCGCACGAGCTCTTTCGTCCGATGAGCGTCCAGATCCGCGTGGACGGGGAGCGGCGGGAGCTTCAGCACGCCACGATCCTGGCGGCGAGCACGGTCCAGGACGTAGGCCTGGGATTCAGGCCGTTTCGCAGCGCCGGGTGCTTTCCCGATCGCTTCCACTGGCTGGCCACCGAGATGCGGGGAAGAGAGCTGGCTCGGCTGATCCCCGCACTGCGGCTCGGTCTCCCGCGTGCGCTCGCCCACTTTGATCACGCCGCAACCGCCGCCGTCGAGCTGAGCTGCGCAGAGCCGCTCGCCTACTCGATCGATGCCGACCTGTTTCCCGCCCGTCGGAAGCTGCGCATCGAAGCGGGGCCGACCCTGCGTTTCCTGTCGGTGTAGACTGCGTGGAGGGAGACAGATGACACAGCCAGGCGCTCTGGAACGCGGTTTGGGTGCGGGCCGCCGAGCCCTCGTCACGGGCGCGTCGTCCGGAATCGGCGAAGCCTTTGCGAGGCGGCTCGCGCGGGAGGGCTACGACCTCACGCTGGTCGCCCGCAGACGGGCAGAGCTGGAGCGACTGGCCGAGACGATCGGCAAGCGGCACGTGGCCGCGGTGGACATCCTGGTCGCCGACCTCACCCAGGACGCCGACCTGCTCGCCGTCGAGGAGCGCCTGGCTACGGACGAGCAGCTCGCCTTGCTCGTCAACAACGCGGGGACCGGGACCGTCGGAGCCTTCGCCGAGATCGAGGCGCAGCGGGTCGACGCCGACGTGCGCCTCAACGTCCTCGCACTCACGCGCCTGGCGCGCGCGGCCCTGCCGGGAATGATCGCCCGCGGGAGCGGTGCCCTGATCCAGGTCTCCTCCATGGCCGCCTTCTCGGCCGGCCCCTGGCAGGCGACCTACCCCGCGACCAAGGCGTACGTCAACCGCCTGACCCTCGCGCTCCACGAGGAGCTGCGCGGCAGCGGAGTGCGCGTGCAGGCGCTCTGCCCGGGGTTCACACGGACCGCCTTCCAGGCGCACGCCGGGGTCGAGGCCTCGCGCGTTCCGGAGTGGCTGTGGATGGAGCCCGACGAGGTCGTCGACGCCTCGCTCCGCGCGCTGGGCGAGGGCCGCGCGATCTGCATTCCCGGCCGTCTCAATCGGCTCCTCGCAGTGCTCCAGCGCGGGCTGCCGGAGCGCCTGGTCGCGCGTGTAAGCGGAGCCCTCACGCGCGCCCGCTGAGCCCGCGAGCGGCGAGCTCCAACCCGGCTGGTACACTCGCCGCATGCCGCGCACGGACGGAACCTCGAGCACGCAGCTCCGCGCGATCCTCCTCGGTCTGCTGGCCGACTCCCTCGACGAGCTTCGCCGCTTTCAACGCGACCTCGACGTGCAGCGGGTGGATCGAGAGGGGGGCCGCATCTTCATGAAGGACGGCCGCGTCTTTCAGGTCGAGCTCAAGCTCCAAAGCTCGATCCGTGCCCGGCAGGGTCCCGGTCGTCGCTGAGTGGCGGCCGTGGCCGTGCGGGCCCCGCGGCCCGCGCCGGCTCAAATCGGTGGAGGCCCGATCAGTACGTAGAGGACGATCGGCTCACCGTCGCGCAACACCTCGAACGCGCGCTCCTCGCCGACGATCGACGTCATGACCCACTCGCGAATCTGGCGCGGCTCCTGGAAGGGGTGGCCCGGAGGACCCAGGATGATGTCGTCCCGCTCGAGGCCCGCGGCGCTGGCCGGCGAGTCCGGGAGAACGTTCTGAACCACGACCGCGCCCCGGGCCACCCCGAGTTCGCGTCGGCGCTTCTCGTCGATCGGCTTGAACTGGATCCCGATCCAACCGGGCATCACGTCGAGCAGGATCAGGCTCTCCTCCTCGAGCTGGGGAAACGGTGGGGGCAGGGAGCGGGCTCCCTCGGAGTTCTCTCCTGGCTGCGGCTCGAAGTGCAGCGCCTCGCAGGACGACAGACCATCGAACTCCTCGCGCTCCTCCGCGGCGGCAAGCCGCTCCAGGTAGGCCAGCCCCGCAATGCGCAGCAGCAAGGTGCGCATGCGCTCGACGACCGCTTCGCGGACCGCCATGCGGTAGCTCGCGTCGCGCGCCTCCTGCTCGATCTTGCGCAGGGCCCGGAGGCGTCGCTCGCGCTCGGGGTGGGTCGCCGTGAAGGCCACGAGATCGTCGAGCAGGGCCGCGGTCACACGCCGCTTCTCCTCCGCCGTCAGCGCCTTGGCGACGTTTCCGTTCTGGTACTCGCGGTAGGCCGGAAAGAGCGCCAAGAAGTCCCGGACGTTCTCACGACGCAGATCGTCGAGCGTGGCGCGCCAGCGTTTGGAGTAGCTGGCCAGCTCCTTCGAGAGCGCGGGGATGTTCTTCGCCTTGAGCTCGAGCTCCGTGAGCGAGCGGGGCGTGAACGAGCCGAACGCGTGCCCGATGTGATCGACCTGGGCGAAGGAGCCCACGTAGGCGGGATCGCCGGAGTCCACCTGCCCGAGCAGATCGTCGACGAAGAGCGTGAGATCGACCCCGTGGAGGTCGGCCGCGCTGCGCAGCAGGTGCTCGAGATACTGGTCCGAGGTACGATTGGGGACGTCGGGCGTTCGGTCCGTGAGCAGCACGCGCTCGTGCGCATCGGGCAGGCTGTGGAGGAGGCGCAGGCCCTCGAAGAAGCGGAAGGAGTGCCCCACGTTGTCCTTGCCCCGATTCTCCGGGTAGCAGCCCGAGGCGGGCCGCTCCGCGCTGGACGAGAAGTAGCCGCAGACCGCCCCCTCGGGCACGCCGAGCTCCTCGAGCCCCTGGATCACGTTCGCGAAGGAGCCCGAGTAGCACTGCGACATCAGCGTGACGACGCGGACCCCCCGCGGCAAGCGCACGATCCACTCGCGGAAGTCGTCAACGCTGAGCTTCTCCTCCCAGAGGTTGATCGCGTTGTTCGTCAGGTCTTCTCGGTTCTTCTCGCCATGATCCGTCACGTAGACCAGCAGCGTGTCGCCGGGCCGCATGCGCCGGTGGGCACCGACCGACGCCCAGCGCATCAGCGCCTTGCGCGTAGCGGGAATCAGCCAGGTCCCCTCGATGCGCGTGTTCTCCAGGCGCACCTCCGTGCGCAGGTTCACACCCAGGCCCGTGCGCTCGATCAGCCAGAAGTCGGGCTCGGGCTGCACGTCCCGGACGGCCAGATCGGGCTCCGGATCGCGTCCGTCGCTGCTGAAGACCCAGATGCGGCGCCGTGGAACCCCGTGCGCCTGGAGAAACGCGATCATCTCGCGCAGGTGGAGCACGTGGGACTGGTAGTTGATGCGCGCCCGCGCGCCGCCGTTGATCAGCACCGCGAAGGTGCGGGGGGGACGGTTGGGCTCCGCGCTCGGGCGGGCACCCGCGGGGGTCCGCGAGACGGCGGGCACGGCGGGCCCGTCCGGCCGGCTCGCGTCCGGCTCGGAAGGCGGGCCACAGCCCAGAGCCAGCACGAGGCTCACCACGGCCACCGCAAGAGCACGCACGTCTCTAAGACGCCACCGGGTACACGGGCATTTCATGGGCCGCTCAGTCTGCCACGTGGGGCGGCCTCACGCGCTGGGGCGCTCAGCGCGCTCCCAGGCCGAGGCCCCGGGAATCCGGAAGGGAGGCCGGCCCCACGCCGGGCGCGAGCCCGACCCCCTCCCGGCTCCCCCTCCGGACGGCGGACACGGCGGCCCGCTCCCCGGGGAAGACACGCTCCCGGTCCTCGAATGGAACGTCGAGCGCCCGGAGGATCCTCCGCAGTGTGTCCCTACGACAGTGCCGGCCTTTCTCCACAGAATGAATGGTCCGCAACGCCAGCTTCGCCCTCCGCGCCAGCTCCTCCTGGGTCCAGCCCAGTCGCTCCCGGAACTCCCGTACCCGATTCGGCGTCAGCTTCAGCCCAACCATGGATCCTCCTCCAAGAACCTTGCCCCGGCCCCTCGCGGCACGAAGTGATCGGCATCACGACCGCAACCGGACGAGGCTACGCCCGGGGGCGGCCCCCCTGTCAAGATGCGGGACGAGCCCGCACGGGGAAGGGCCCCTGGCGGAGGCCCTCGACACGCCGGAAAATGAGCCGGAGATGAGTTCGCAGCGTCCGAGCACGACCGAGGCCCCCCGAGTGCCCCTCTTCGTCTACGGAACCCTGCTGCGCGGTGAGCCCAACCACGCCCTGATCGCGGACGCCCCGTTCCTGGGCCCCGCCCGCACGCCTCCCCGGTACGAGCTGGTGGACCTCGGCGCCTTCCCCGCACTCGTCCCCTGCGGAGGCACCGCCGTCCAGGGTGAGCTCTACGGCCTGACGCCCGCGGAGCTCGCGGCGGTGGACGAGCTCGAAGGCCACCCCGTCTATTACCGTCGCATCCAGATCAGCACCGCGGAGGGCCGCCCCGTCGAGACCTACGTCCTGCCGGCGGAGCGCGCCCGCGGCCTCCCACGCATTCCTTCGGGAAGCTGGCGAGACCGGTCCGCACCCCCCGCCCCGAGGCTGGCACCGCGCCGCGCCCTGTAATAGGATCCGCCAGTCCGGAGCGTGGGACCCCGGCGAGCCGACCGGCGCCGCCCGCATCCGGCCCCCTCGAGCCGACGTAGCTCAGTGGTAGAGCAGCTGATTCGTAATCAGCAGGTCCGCGGTTCAAGTCCGCGCGTCGGCTCCAGCGATTCAGTGGGTCAGGTGATCCCTCGAGGCGCGGTCGGGCCCCAGGGAGGCTCGCTCACCCGCGAACCAACGGCTGAGCGCCACGCACCGCGCGACGGGTCTCAGGGCGCCGCGCAGGTGGACGGGATGGGTGCATCTTTGGCGTTGAAGAGACCCGTGGCTCCGCCCTGGGTCGAGCGGTCCTTCTTGATCGTGCCTCCGAAGACCGTGCAGTAGGGGAGATCGGTGCCGAGCCTCAGCGTCGTGACCAGAGAGCCCTGTGAAGCTTCGTCCAGCGTGAAGCCGATGGCGCTTCCGCGGCAGGAGACCTTGAGCTTCCCCGCCCGGAGCAGTGCGATCTTGCAGGGGCCGCTGGACAGGGTCTTGTCGAGGTACTTGTAACCCTTGACCCCCGCGGGCTTCCCCAGTCCTCTCCAGTGAATCGCAGGCAGGCTGATGAGCACCTGCTCCAGAGTACTCGGGTTTAGCAGCCCGAACTCCGCACCTCCGACCGTCGGGTCCCCCCCGCCACCCGGAGCGACGGGCTGCACCGTGGGATCCTTCGACTGGAGAACGATCTTCCGCTTCGAAGGATCGGACAGCCGGTCCTTCACGAGCAGCTTCTTGCCGGAGATCGGCACCGACTCGACCTGGCAGCTCGAATCGCAGCCATCTCCGCTCAGAAGGTTTCCGTCGTCACATTGCTCGTTCGGCGCGTCGTTCACGACTCCATCGCCGCAGAACTCGACCACACAGAGCGCTGTGCAACCGTCCCCGTCGCTGCTGTTCCCATCATCACATTCCTCGCCGGAGGTCTGGATTCCGTTCCCGCAAGCCGTGAAGGTGCAGTTGGAATCACAGCCGTCGCCGTCCACGAGGTTCCCGTCGTCACACTCGGGATCACACGCGGGATTGAAGACCCCATCTCCGCAGAGAAAATCGGTCTCGACGGTGCAGATCAGCGAGCATCCGTCGCACGAAGCCGTATTCCCGTCGTCACAGGCCTCACCCGCGTTGGGATCCGTGACTCCATCCCCACAAGAACCGGGGTAGACGAAGGTGACGGCTGCGATGTCGTCATTTCCGAGCCCGGCACAGCGACCATCGAACGCGGCGCTTCCGAACATCGTGGCGTTGGGATCGGTGGAGTGGCCGAAGCCGATCGCGTGGCCGATCTCGTGCGTGGCCACCTCGGCGAAGTTGCAGGGGATCTTGAAGTCACACGACGACGCGAAGCCGTCCGCAAAGGTGACGTCGCCTTCGACGAGACGCGAGAAGACCGTGCCGTTGACCTCCTCGGTCTCTGCGGGGCGCGAGCACCCTCCGCCCATACCGAGGACTCCAGCACAGCCAACGGGCGGATCGATCTCGTCGAAGGGATCGTCGAAGAGAATCTTGTTCTCGCCGTCGCAGCCGAAGATGGACGAGGGAGTCGCCGAGCCGGCCGCCACGATGACGATGCTCGCGGTCGGCACGTTGGACCAGGCGTCCATGCCGTCCTCGACGACCATCAGGCTCGTGGCGGGGCCAAGATCGACGTCTCCGTTGGGATCCACGGCGAAGCCAACGGGAACATCCTCGTCGAACCATCGGGCGGGCGGATCTCGGAGCACGAACTCGTCCACTTGCTGGGTGACGAGCTCGGGGTCGGGAGGCTGCGGGGGGCCGGACACGAGCGGCTCCAGCCTCGTTCCCGCGTCTCCCGCCTGTTCGAGCGCGACGCGCACCTCCGCAAGGAGATCCGAGAGCAGCCGCACCTCCCGAGAGGGGAGCATCCCGCCCCCCCGGGCCAGCACGCGCGCGCCTCCGAAATCCCGGACGGCCGTGCTGCGGCCACGGCCCGGGTCGGTGAGGATCTCGAACTTTCCCATCGACAGATGGCTCGTGTGCCAGCCGCCGTCCGCTGAGCGCGTGAGAAAGAGAAGCACCCGCTCGCTCACGTGGAACGTCGGGGAGCCGTGGATCGTGAGCCGCTGGCCGCCGATCTGGCCCCCGGGCTGCGTGAGCGTGATCTCGGCGCTGGGGAGGGTGCCCTTCAAGACCTCCTCCACCTGTACCGTCACACGCGTGTGAATCCGCCCCGAGAGCGTCGCCGTGGTCTCGAGGGCGGTCACACGGCCGAGCACGGCCGCGTGGGAGCCCAGCGCCAGCTCGCGCGGCTCCAGCAGAATGAAGGTCGTCGCCAGCGCCCCGGCGGCCGCCAGCCAGCCGCCCAGAGCGACCGAGGCCGAGAGGAGCACACGGCGGAGTGTCGGTGCGACGCCTTCCTGCGCACCCGCTCGGGTCATGCGTCGAATGTCCATGCGCGAGCCCGCCCCTGCATTGAGGCCCGGATTAGCATGACGTCCCGGAGCCCTCAAAGGCAAGAAAAAATCGCCTCGCGCCTCGGGGAAGCGCAGGACACTCCGGCGTGGCCCAAGGTCGGTCCCAGCGCCCCGGGGTCGGAACGCAATCGGTATAATCGGGCCTTCGACGTTTCAGGAGGAGCTCATGGCCACCCCCATCCGGGCTGAAGAGCTGGAGGTCACGCGCCTCTCGGGATCTCTGGGGGCCGAGGTTCGTGGCCTCGCGCTCGAGAAGGTCGGCCCCGCGGAGGCGGACATGATCCGCTCGCTGCTGACCGAGCACCTGGTGCTCTTCTTTCCCGATCAGCACCTGAGCCCGGAGTCGCACCTCGCGTTCGGACGTCACTTCGGCAAGCTGGAGGGCCACCCGAACGTGTCGGGCAGCTCGGAGATCCAGGAGCTCTTCGAGCTGCGCGCGTCGCGGGGCGCCATCGCAGACGAGTGGCACAGCGATCTCTCGTGCCAGGCGCAGCCCTCCGTGCTGGCGATCCTCAACATGGTGAGGTGCCCGGCGGTGGGCGGAGATACCCTCTGGGCCAACATGTACAAGGCCTACGAGGAGCTCTCGCCGCCGCTGCAGGAGCTCTGCGAGGGTCTCACCGCGTTGCACGATGCCCAGCCCCACGGTCGGCCGGATCGGATGGCCGTCCACCCCGTCGTGCGGGTTCACCCGGTCAGCGGACGCAGGTCCCTCTTCGTGAACGAGCACTTCACGAGGCGCATCGTCGAGCTCAGCCACCGGGAGAGCGAGATGCTGCTGGGATACCTCACCCGCTGGGCTGGGAACCCACGCTTCACGGTCCGCTACCGCTGGCGCGAGGGAACCCTCGCGATGTGGGACAACCGCTGTACCCAGCACTTTGTCCTGGACGACTTCGACGAGGAGCGGATCATCCAGCGCGTGACCGTGATGGGCGACGTGCCCCAGGGTGTGAGCCCGCCGCGCTGGAAGCCCTTCGTGACGAGCGGCGCGCCCGGCGCGGCGGGTCGCCACGACCGGCAGCTCAAGGCGTACCTCGAAGCGCAAGAGACGTGAGGTAACGCCCGGGTCGCCGCTCAAGGTCGACGCACCGGAGGACGATGGGGATCTCGGTGTCCCAGAGCGCGGGGATCGATCGGATGAGCCAAGAGCCACCGGCATCGAGGAAGATCCTCCGTTTCCGTCGCTCCGAGCGCTTGCTGCACTGGTCGATCGCACTTCCCTTTCTGGTCTGCTTCGGGACCGCGTTGATCCTCGTTCTCTTGCGGGGAGGCGATCCCTACGGCGCCCCGCACCGGATCGTCTCGCGCATCCATCGCCTGTCCGGGCTCTGCATGATCGTGCTCCCGATCCTGGCGCTGCTGGGGGGCTGGCGCGATCTTCGGGTCCATCTCCGCAACATCCGGGAGGGCTGGCTGTGGTCGACCGACGACATCAAGTGGCTCGCCCTGATGCCGCTCTCGCTGCTGAGCCGGAAAGTCTCGCTCCCCTCGGAGGGCAAGTTCAACGCCGGCGAGAAGCTGAACTTCATGATGACCATGCTCGCCTATCCCGTCCTCGGCGTGACCGGAGTCCTGATCTGGAGAAGGGAGGACTTCTTCCTTCCGTGGATCATCCACATCCTGTTTGCACTCGCCATCGCACCTCTCATCGGAGGACACATCTTCATGGCCGTGATCAATCCCGCGACGCGGAAGGGCCTGGGTGGGATGATCTCCGGGTTCGTCGATCGTGAGTGGGCGAAGCACCACTATCGGCGCTGGTATCGCGAGAAGTTCGGGGGTGAGGACGCGGCCTCGAATCCCGTGCCTGCCGCCCGTCGGTGGGCATGGTTCCGGACGTTCCTGGGTGCGGCGCCCGCGCTCGTCTTCCTCTTCGGCCTCTCCGTATCGGTTCTCGGCTACGTCGAAACGCTCACACCCCTGGGTGGGGACCCAGCCCACCGCGCCGACGCTCCCTCCCGGGTCCGCAGCTTCGAGCAAACGATTCCCCTGGATCCCGAACATCTGGCGGAGGGTGCGGGGCGCGTTGCGGACACGATCCTCCCACCGCTGCGTTCCCTGCAGGGAGCGAGCGTCGAGATCACTCTGCAGCTGCGCGTGACGAGCGACGATGGACTCGACCCCGAGACGCTCGCGGTCCTACGAAGGGAGACGCAAGCCCTCCGAGTCTCCATCGGCGAGCTCCCGCCCGACTGATCCGCGACCCGCCACCGGAAGCGCCACGCACCACTCGAGGTCCCCATCGCCACGCAGCTTGCTCGCTGAGGTCGCCGACCGGACAATGCGTTGAGGATGGGAGTCACCTCAGCATCCCGGGATCGGCCCGTCTTTCTCTACGATGGGGAGTGCGGATTCTGCCGCGCGTGGGTGGATCGATGGAGGGACGGCACTGGCGGGCGGGTCGACTTCGTCGCCTTTCAGGACGTGGCGGCCGACTTCGCTGAGCTCTCACGGGAACGGCTGGAGGAGGAAGCCCACCTGGTGGAGCCGGACGGCCGCGTCCGTCGCGGCGCCCACGCAGTGCTCGGGGCCTGGGCCCACGCCCACCGGAAGCTCTGGCTGCTCTGGGCGTACGAGAAGCTGCCCGGCTTCGATCGGGTCGCGGAGTGGGTCTACCGCCGGATCGCGCGGAACCGACGGCTCCTTTCCTCCTGGACTCGATGGCTCTGGGGGACACCGGTTCCGCCCTCATCGCAGATCCTGACCCGCTGGCTCTTTCTCCGCGCCGTAGCCCTCGTGTACGTGATCGCGTTTCTCTCGCTCTCGACCCAGATCATCGGCCTCGTCGGCGAGCACGGCATTCTGCCCGCCGGCCCCCATCTGGAGCAGGTTCACGCGCAGCTGGGCGACCGGACGTATCTTCGCGTTCCGACGCTCGCCTGGCTCGATGCGAGCGACGGGGCGCTGCGCGGGCTGTGCTGGGGAGGTGCGACGGCCGCTGGGCTGGCCTTCCTGCGCATCGCGCCGGCGCCGATGTTTGCGCTGGCGTGGCTCGCGTACCTCGCGCTCTACCACGTCGGTC
>JBHHVJ010000035.1:0-40626 GCA_046754285.1 Myxococcota bacterium
TCTGCGTGAACACCTGCGATCCCGATCAGATCTGCTTGGATCCCGCACGAACCATCTTTGCGGGAGGGCCCGGATCCTTCGCCTGCCTGCAGTTCGATGGGGACCCGTTCTCGTGCAGTGCGGCCTGGCACGTCGGTGGGGACCTGACGGCCTCGAGTTGCTTCTACCACGAAGGCCTCTGCGACGGCTGCGGGCCGAACAATCAGAATGCCGGACTCTGCGTCGACTTCTGCGAAGCCGGTGCGCCCACCTGTGCGGATCCCACGCGAACCGTCTTCGCGGGCGGCGGTCCGGGCTCCGGTGCGTGCACCCAGTTCGACGGCGACCAGGTCGCCTGTGAAGCGGCCTGGCACCTCGCCGGTCAGACGGGAGAGCCCTCGGCCTGCTTCTACGACCAGGGCTTCTGCTCCGGCTGCGGCCCCAACAACGAGGGGGACGGGGTTTGCGCAAACACCTGCAACCCCGACCATCTCTGCCTGGACTCGCTTCGAACGATCTTCGCGGGCGGCCCCCTCTCGGGCGCCTGTACGCAGTTCAACGGAGACGCCGCTTCCTGCGAGCTGGCCTGGCACATCGGCGGCGACGACACGGCCTCGAGCTGCTTCTACGACGCCGGCATCTGCCGGGGCTGCGGCCCGAACAACGCCAACTCGGGTCTCTGCGTCGACACCTGTGAGATCTCGCCCTGCGGGAACGGGCGGCTCGACCCGGGCGAGGCGTGCGACGACGGGAACACGGACGATCAGGACGGCTGCTCCTCGGCCTGCGAGATCGAGACGTCCTTCGTGTGCGCGGGGGAGCCGAGCTTCTGTGGTCGGGTGGGAGCCCAGAGCCAGAGCCGCGAGAGGTGCATCAACGCGCTCAACAAGAGCTTTGCAAAGGTGACCAAGGCGAAGGGCGGCGTTGTCTGCGGCTGCCTCAAGTCGGCCTCCAAGGGCAAGCTGGGCACGGTCTCGATCGAGGCGTGCCTGCTCGGCGACCCGAAGGGGAAGGTGGCCAAGGCCGTGGCGAAGACGCTCGCCAAGGAGAGCAAGAGGTGCCCCCTGCCGCCGGACTTCGGACCGATTGACCCGAACACCGTGAACGCGGCGGCGCTCGAGAAAGAGCTGGATCTCCTGCACGACGTGTTCGGCTCCGACGTCAACGGCGTGATCGTGGTCGATCCGCTCAACAGCCCCACCGCCAAGTGCCAGCTCGCCGCCATGAAGGCGGCAAAGAAGTGCCAGGACGCGAAGCTGAAGGCCTTCAATCGCTGCAAGAAGAACGGCCTGAAGGATCGCAGCCTGCGGAGCTTCCTCGATCTTCAGAACAGCTGCCTGGGCCTGGGCTCTGCGGGCATCCCCGACGACGGCGGCAAGATCGCGAAGGCCTGCAGCACCAAGCTCCTCATCGCGGTCACCAAGAAGTGTGGAGGCTCCATCGACCTCTCGACGGCCTTCCCGGGCTGCCCCCCGGGAGACGCGGCCGCGCTGGCGGCCTGCCTGGACCGGAAGGTCGAGTGCCAGGTCTGTCGGGCGCTCAACCGCGTCGACCGCCTGGTACGCGACTGCGACGAGTTCGACGACGGAGTGACGAATGGGAGCTGCCCGTAGAGCACGGAGCCCTCTCCAGGGGGGCGCTGTGACCCGGTTCCGGCTGATTGTCTCGAAGATGGATCCATTGTGGCCCTTCCCCCGGACACGCGTTATTCGGAGATGGATCGCGATGTCAGTGGAAACGCGCAGCGGTGGCGGAGCGGACGGGACTCGAACCCGCAACTTCCGGCGTGACAGGCCGGTGCTCTAACCAGTTGAACTACCGCTCCGGAGACGGCACTTCATATCGCAGGGGCTGCGCTCTCGCAATCGGGGCGCTCCAGCCCGTGCCCGGAACGGTCGATGCGCCTCAACGTGAGACCCGTGACACCCCAAGCCCGAACCGGGCCGGATCGGCTGCTGGTCTCCCGCGAGCCGGGGGAGCCCCTCGCCGGGCGCCTGGAGGCGCTCCTGGGGAGGCAGTTCGGGGTCGTCTTCGGACGGCCGTTCGCCTGTGCGCTGCGAATCGTGGGGCGCGCCGAGCTCGCACGAGAGGGGCCAGAGCCGCTGGCCGAACACCGCAGCGAGGCCCCCGGAATCCCCGCCCTCGTCCTCCTGCCCTCTCCCAGCCCACCCGCCCTCGTGCGTGAGTGCCTTCGCAGCGGCGCACGCGAGGTGCTCGGTGAGGACGAGATCCATGGCCGGCTTGCGGACACGGTCCAGTGCGCCCTCACGGAGGCGCAGAGCGGCGTTGAGGAGCTCACCAGGGAGAGGGGCCGGAACGATGGTGCTCGATAGCCAAGCTCGCGAGCTTGCGGCTGCGCTCGATGCCCTGAAGCATGCCTACGATGAGACGCTGGCGGCGCTCGTGGCGGCGCTCGACCACCGCGAGCGGGAGACGGCGGGGCACTCGCAGCGCGTGGCGCTCTATGCCGTCTGGCTCGGCCTTCACATCGGGCTCCACGAGGAGGAGCTCGAGAACCTGTACCGGGGTGCGCTGCTCCACGACATCGGCAAGATCGGCATCCCGGACGCGGTGCTGCTCAAGCCGGGCCCCTTCACGCCGGAGGAGTGGGACGTGATGCAGGGCCACGCGAGGATCGGCGCAGAGATCCTGTCCCGCATCTCGTTTCTGAAGCCGGCCAGTGACGTCCCGCTCGCGCACCACGAGGCCTGGGACGGCAGTGGCTACCCGGCGGGCCTGCGGGGACTGGCCATCCCGTTGCACGCGCGGATCTTTGCCATCGTGGACAGCTACGACGCGATCCGCACCGAGCGGCCCTACAAGGCGGCCCAGCCCCACGAGCAGGCGGTCGCGCGTCTGCGCAGCGCGGCGGGGCAACGCCTCGATCCCGAGCTGGTGGGGACGTTCGTCGGGGTGGCCGGCGACGTCTGGGACGGGCTCGCGGGGCGCACGGAGCAGGGATCGAGCTTCGAGACGGTCCTCGAGATCTGCCGGCCGCTGCGGCTGCGCTGAGCCGGGTCCACGCAGGGCCAAGCGGCTTCTGGTCCCTTTTGGGCCAGTTTCCAGTTGTATTTCCCTTCACAGTCGTGCAAGAGTGACGCATCAGACTGAATCAGCAGGGGATCCGCGATGCGGCAGCCGGTGTCTGGGCCGGCCCTGCTCGCACGCTGCCTCGTCTTGGGCGTGCTGCTCGGAGCATTCGCAGGGCTGGGTACCGCGCGCGCCCAGGGTCTCGATCGCGATGGGGACGGCGTTCCGGACGCCACCGACAACTGCGACCTCTTTCCCAACCCGGGACAGGAGGACGCCGACGGCGACGGGTTGGGGGACGTCTGCCAGTGCGGAGACCTAAACGCGGACTTCCTGGTCACCAGCGCCGACGTGGATGTACTGCGCAGCTTTCTCGCCGACCCCACGGGCAGCCCGATCCCCGCGCAGGAGCTGGCGAAGTGCGCCGTGGCCGGTGAGGCCGGCTCCTGCGACCTCCTGGACCTGGTCATCACGCGCCGAACCCTCGCGGGACGGCCGCCCGGTATCGGCGCCGTGTGCCGGGTCGTCGAGGTGCTGCCGGATGCGCTGAGCTGCGCCGGTGGGATCTGCACCATCCAGGCGGCACCGGGAATCGTCTTCGACACTCCCGCCCAGAACGTGACGGTGATCCCGGGCCTGGCCTCGGACCTCGGCTTCGACGTCAACGGCGACCTGACGCTTCGCACCCCGATCGGTCCGATCACGCTGGCCCAGGTCGCGATGATGTTCCGGCGCGGAGCGAACCCCTTCGGGGGCCTGCTCGATGGGATCGAGACGATTCGCGGTACGACCGAGCTCCCCTTCCCCGAGATCGGCTTCCTTCAGGGGATCCAGTTCGACAACCTCGGCGAGGCCGAGGCCGGCCTGGATCTGGGGCAGAACCTCTTCCTGGGCGTGCCTCTTCAGCCCCAGCTCCACTACCTCTTCTTCCGCTTCGCGACGGGCCTGGGGGCGAGCCTCGGACCGGTCAGCTTCGCCGTACCGATCGGCGCGAGCGCCACGATGATCCTGAACCCGCTCGATCCCTTCATCTATCTGGGCGGTGGTGGCCTCGGGGGGCTGCTGCCGGGCGGGGGCGGCGGAAACGCCTCGAGCTTCGCGCGCAGCCTCCGGGCCTCGGCCCAGGGCAGCGGCGAGGACTTCGGGTTCGGAATCTCGTTCTCCGGCCTCATCCCCTTTCAGCCCGAGACGACCTTCGGGATCGAGAATCAGCTCTTCGGCTTCGACGGCCACCTGCTGATCAACGGCGTGTTCCCGCTGGGAACGCTGCCCCTGGAGATCGACGGGCTCGTGGTGGTGGACATCGACCCGGACGAGGACGGGGACACGCCCTTCGATCCCGCCTTCGTGGTCAGCCCCGACCTGGAGCTGGGGGGGAACGGCACGCTCGCCGTGGCGATCCCCTTCCTGGGAGACCTCTTCTCGTTCGGCTTCCAGCTCGGGACGGCCAGCATGGGCATGCGCGTCGGCCAGGTCGAGAACCGCGCGATCTTCAGCGGCGTGCTCGATCCCGAGAACCCCCTCGGCTTCCTGCCCCCGAACCTGCCGATTCCGCTCACCCCTTCGGCCAACCTCAACGTCGCGGGCCTGATCAGCGACGTGAACCTGGCCGACTCGTTCCTGCTCGCTCAGGGCGGCTTCGGTCTGGACCTGAGCGGCCTCGGCGCGCTGCTGGGCATCAACCTCTCCAACCTCGCGTCGAGCGATGCGCTCCTCTTCGTCAATCGCGACGGCTTCCGCCTGACCGGTCAGACGAGCACGCAGCTCCACGCGCTCGTGGGCTTCAGCTCCGCGGTGGACCTCGACCTCTTCATCGCCTCCAACGGCCTCGACTCCTCGCTGCTGCTCAGCGGCAGTCTGATGCTGGCCGGTCAGGGGATCCAAGGCTCGATCGACCTCAGCTCGAGTGGATTCTTCATCGACGGCATGCTCGCCCTGCCCGTGCTCGTGATCGACATGTCCGGCCAGGTCACCGGCGCGGGCCTGCTGCTCACGGGGTCCGCGACGCTGGGGATCCCGTTCGAGGCGCTGGACCCGGTCGCCGTCGCTCAGCTCGGCCTCCAGATCCTACAGCAGGAGGACGTGAAGGCTGCGGCGAGCGCCGCCCTGGACGTGGCCATCGACGTCTTCATGGCAGCTCAGCTCGCCCTCTCCGAGGCTCAGGCCGCGCTCCAGGCCGCGGAGGCCGAGGTGAGCGGCCTCGATTCGACGATCGCATCGCTCAACGCCAACCTCGCCGATGCTCGGGCGCGCCTGCAGGCGCAGCTCGACCGGAACTGCGGGAACATCTTCACGGGCTGCTCGTCCTGTAGCTGCTGCAAGTGCAAGTTCACCCGGCCGGACTGCTGCGCCTGTCAGGCAGGACGGCCGGCCTGTCTGGCCGCGCGCGAGGCCTGCCGGCTTGTGAACGCGGGCATCTGCGAGACCGACCGTGGGGCGCAGATCACGGCAATCTCCGCGGAGATCACCCTCCTGGAGGCACAGCGGCTGTCGGTGATCGCCGCGCGCGAGACCGCGCTGCTCGTTCTCCAGGCGGCACAGCTCGCCCTGATCCCCGTTCAGCAGGCGTTCGCCGTGGCCCAGTTCGGTCTTCAGACGGCGCAGGACGACTTCGACGTGGCGTGCGCGGCGCTGGCGGCGCTCGAGGATGAGCTCAACAACCTGGAGCCCTCCGCATTCCTGCTCTCCGCGACCCTGGACTTGACGCTCGGCAACACCGGCCTCAGCGGCGCGATCACGGGGGAGGTCTTCGGCGAGCCGATCGTCGGCGGCCGCGTGCAGCTGGGGCCAACGTTCCAGGCCTGCTTCACTCTCGTTCAGGAATGGTGCACACCGCTCTGACCAGGACGAGGCGACGAGAGCCACGCGCCGGTCGCACGAGCCGCCTCCTCGCGGCCGGTGCGCTGGTGACGTGGCTCGCCTGCGGAGAGGGCTCGCCCCCGGAGACTCCCGTGGAAACCGGCTCCGCAGCGCCGGTCGAGTCTGCACCCGCGCGCCGCACCGAGCCCGGCTCCGCGTCCACGAAGACCCCCGAGGTCGAGCCCTGGCCGGCGACGGCTTCGGAGCCGGAGCCGTTCGACCATCGCTGTCGACGCATCGCAGCGGAGCGCTGCCAGGAGGTGGAGGTCGAGGGCTGTAGCGAGGCGCTGACCTGTCACTGCCTCGAGGCGGTCGGCCAGGCGAGCGGCTGTGCCGAGAAGCACACCTACTTCTGGCAGAACTGGGCCGCGCGACGTCGCGCCAAGCCCTGACGGGCGAGCCCCGCGACGCCCGACCCCACGAGCGCACCGACCGGCAGCAGGACCACCACCGCACGCCCGAGCGTTCCCTGCCATCCCACGCCAAGGCCAGCATACACGACGGGACGAGCCCCCACGGAATTCGTGGGCGGAGGAGGACTCGAACCTCCGACCAACGCCTTGTAAGGGCGCCGCTCTAGCCGCTGAGCTACCCGCCCGCTCGAGCGATCAGTTGACGCCCGCCGGATGCTCGACGGTCGTCGTTCCCTCGAGGATCTCCTCCAGGGGGTACTCCTCCGGGGACTCGAGCACGCTCGGGTCCTCGAGGCCGAGCGCCTGCTGGAGCACCTCGTCCATGTTCTCGACGAAGCGGATGCGCAGGCGACGCTTCACTCGTGCGGGGATCTCCTTGAGCTCCCGCTCGTTCTCGCGCGGGATTAGCACCGTCTCGATGCCCCCGCGAAGGGCCGCGATGAGCTTCTCCTTGAGCCCGCCGATCGGCAGCACGCGCCCACGCAGCGTGATCTCACCGGTCATCGCGATGGTCGAGCGCACCGGGATGCCCGTCAGGGCCGAGGTGAGCGCGGTCGCCATCGTGATGCCCGCGGAAGGTCCATCCTTGGGTACGCCCCCCTCCGGGATGTGCACGTGGATGTCGACCTTCTGGTAGAAGTCCCGCGCCAGCCCGAGCTGCTTGGCGCGGCGCCGGACGTACGAAACGGCCGCGTGCGCCGACTCCTGCATCACGTCGCCGAGGTGGCCGCTGACCTTCACACGACCCTTGCCCGCCGTCACCAGCGCCTCGATCGTGAGCAGCTCGCCCCCCGCCTCGGTGAACGCCAGACCCGTGGCGATCCCGACCTGGTCGTCCTCCTCGCGGCGGCCGAATCGGTAGCGCGGAACACCCAGGTACTTGCGAACCTGCCGCGGCCCCACGCGAACCCGAATCTCCCCGTCGCTGGCCACGACCTCGCGAGCGACCTTTCGACAGATCGACGCGATCTCCCGCTCCAGGCTGCGAACACCCGCCTCCTTGGTGAAGCGTCGGATGATCTCGAGCACCCCGGCGTCGGTGCAGCGGATCTGCTCCTCGCTCAGTCCGTGAGCCTCGCGCTGCTTGGGGATCAGGAAGCCCTTGGCGATCTGGAGCTTCTCCTCCTCGATGTAGCCCGGTATCTGGATGATCTCCATGCGGTCCTGGAGCGGCCGCGGAATTCCGTGCAGGCTGTTCGCGGTCGTGATGAACATGATGCGCGAGAGGTCGTAGTCGAGATCCAGGTAATGGTCGTTGAAGGCCCGGTTCTGCTCCGGATCGAGGACCTCGAGCAGCGCCGAGGCGGGGTCGCCCCGGAAGTCGGTGGACATCTTGTCCACCTCGTCGAGCAGGAACACGGGGTTTCCCGAGCCCGCCTTCTTGAGCCCCTGGATGATCTTGCCCGGCAGCGCACCGATGTAGGTTCGCCGGTGACCCCGGATCTCGGCTTCGTCGCGCACGCCACCCAGGCTCATGCGCACGAAGTCCCGCCCGGTTGCCCGTGCGATCGAGCGACCCAGAGAGGTCTTGCCCACACCGGGCGGGCCCACGAAGCAAAGGATCGGTCCCTTCATCCGCTCGACCAGAGACTGCACGGCCAGGTATTCCAGCACGCGCTCCTTGGGCTTCTCGAGGCCGTAGTGATCGTTCTCGAGCACCTCCTCCGCCCCCTCCAGGTCGCAGCTCTCCTCCTTGTCCGCACCCCAGGGCAGAGAAAGAATCCAGTCGATGTAGTTCCGAACGACCGTCGCCTCCGCCGACATCGGCGACATCATCTTGAGCTTGCGGATCTCCTTCTCGGACTTCTCCGCGGCCTCCTCGGGAAGGTTGAGCGACTTGAGCTTCTCCTCCAGCTCCTGAATCTCGTTCTTGAACTCATCGCGCTCCCCGAGCTCTTTCTGGATCGCTCGCATCTGCTCGTTCAGGTAGTACTCCTTCTGCGAGCGCTCCATCTGCTTCTTCACGCGCGAGCGGATCCGCGTCTCGACCTGGAGTACGTCAATCTCGGCCTGCATCAGACCGTAGATCTCCTCCAACCGCTCGCGCCCGCTCACGATCTCGAGCAGCCGCTGCTTGTCCTCGATCTTCAGGTTCAGATGCGCGACGATCGTGTCCGCCAGACGACCCGGATCGGGGATGCTCGCCAGCGTGCTGAGCATCTCGGGTGGAACCTTCTTGTTGAGCTTGGCGTAGGTCTCGAAGGCCGAGTTGATGCTGCGCACCAGCGCCCGTGCCTCGACCGTGAGCTCCTCGTCCTCCACGATCGCTTCAGCCTCCACCAGGAAGTAATCGTCGAGCGATTCGAAGTCGAGGATCCGCGCCCGAAGCTTGCCCTCGACGAGGACCTTGACGGTCCCGTCGGGAAGCCGAACGAGCTGCATGATCTTTCCGAGCGTGCCGAGCGGGTGGATGTCCGTCGGCCCGGGATCGTCCGCGCGGGCATCGCGCTGCGCGGAGAGCAGCAGCGTCCGATCGGCGCCCATGGCCTCCTCGAGTGCGCGCACGGACTTCGGGCGGCCCACGAAGAGAGGTACGACCATGCGCGGGAAGACGACGATGTCCCGCAGCGGGAGCAGAGGAACCTGGAGCGTATTCCCGGTCACACCCTCGCCCCCTTCGCCCTCATCCTTGAAGATCCCCATACCCGCTCCTGCCCCCGCTACGCGCTCTCCGCCTGGTTGTTGTAGACGATCAAAGGCTCTGCGCCGCTCCGGATCACATCATCGTTGATGACGACCTCCGAGACATCGGAACGAGAAGGCACCTCGTACATGATCTCGAGCATCGTGGACTCGAGGATGGAGCGCAGGCCCCGCGCTCCCGACTTACCCTCGAGCGCGATCTCCGCGACGGCGCGCAGGGCCGGATCCGTGAAGCGCAGGTTGACCTCCTCGAGCTCCATCAGCTTCTGGTACTGCTTGACCAGCGCATTCTTGGGCTCCGTGAGAATCTTGACGAGCGCCGCCGCGTCCAGCTCCTCGAGCGTCGCCACGACGGGCAGCCGACCGACGAACTCCGGAATCATTCCGAAACGCAGCAGATCCTCGGCCCGGCAGAGCTTGAGAATCTCTCCGACCGGCCGCCGCTTGCGGCGCTGGAGCTCGGCTCCGAACCCCATGCCGCGCGCGCCGACGCGCCGCTGGATGATCTCCTCCAGACCGTGGAACGCTCCACCGCAGATGAAGAGTATGTTCGTCGTGTCGATCTGAACGAACTCCTGCTGCGGGTGCTTCCGTCCGCCCTTGGGCGGCACGTTGGCGATCGTGCCCTCGATGATCTTCAGCAGCGCCTGCTGGACACCTTCGCCCGAGACGTCGCGCGTGATCGAGGGGTTCTCGCTCTTGCGCGCGATCTTATCGATCTCGTCGATGTAAACGATCCCTCGCTGCGCCTTCTCTACGTCGTAGTTCGCCGCCTGGAGCAGGTTCAGGATGATGTTCTCGACGTCCTCGCCCACGTAGCCCGCCTCGGTGAGGGTCGTCGCGTCCGCGATCGTGAAGGGCACGTCGATGATCTTCGCCAGCGTCTGCGCCAGCAACGTCTTGCCGCAGCCGGTGGGCCCCAGGATCAGGATGTTCGACTTCTGGAGCTCCACATCGCCGACGACCGACTGGTTCTCGATGCGGCGGTAGTGGTTGTGGACGGCCACCGAGAGGATCTTCTTGGCCGCCTGCTGGCCGATCACGTACTGATCGAGAATCTCGTTGATCTCCTTGGGCTTGGGGATCGACGACGCGGCGCTCTCGCTCTCGCGGCCGCTCTCCTCCTCGATGATGTCGTTGCAGAGCTCGATGCACTCATCGCAGATGTAGACCGTCGGGCCGGCGATCAGCTTCTTGACCTCCTTCTGGCTCTTGCCACAGAAGGAGCACGCCAGATTGGTCCCGTCTTCCTTCTTCTTCACGGTGCCTTTCCTCCTCCATCGGCGCCGACACGGCCCAGAGCGTGCTTCTCCATGATCTTGTCGATGATGCCGTAGTCGAGGGCTTCCTGCGCGGACATGAAGCGATCGCGTTCCGTGTTCTTCTCGATCTCCTGGACGTCGCGGCCCGTATGGAGGCTGAGGATCTCGTTCATCTTCGCGCGAATCTTGAGGATCTCCTCTGCGTGAATCTGGATGTCGCTGGCCTGGCCCTGCACGCCCCCGAGAGGCTGGTGGATCATGACGCGAGCGTGCGGGAGCGCGTAGCGCTTGCCTCGCGCCCCACCCGCGAGCAGCAGAGCCGCCATGCTCGCGGCCTGGCCCATGCAGATGGTCTCGACGTCCGGCGCCACGTACTGCATCGCGTCGTAGATTCCGAGCCCCGCGCTCACCTCGCCGCCCGGCGAGTTGAGGTAGATGTGGATGTCCTTGTCGGGCTCCTCCGCCTCCAGGTAGAGTAGCTGGGCGATCACCAGGTTTCCCACATCGTCGTTGATGGGGCTGCCGAGAAAGATGATCCGGTCTTTGAGCAGGCGCGAGTAGATGTCGTACGCCCGCTCGCCGCGGTGCGACTGCTCGATCACCATTGGAATCAGCATCGACATCCCTTCCTATGATAGCGGACCCGGGGAGGGAGGGCGGCGCGGCGGGGGGCGATCAGCCGTTGATTTCCGTTGCTCTGTCGCTGACTTAGCCATCGGACAGGGTAGCTTGCGAGAGCAGGAATTCAACCACCTTCTCCTCCAGCAGGGCAGCCTCGAGGGCCTCCTGGAGGCCCCGCTCCCGATAGACGCGCTTGAGCTTGGACAGCGGCTGCCCCTCCTCCTCGGCCATCTGGCGCAGCCGCTCCTCCACCTCCTCCGAGGAGACGTCGATTCCCTCGGCCTTCGCGATCTCAGGCACGAGCAGCCCGAGCCGAACCTCGCGCTCGGCGACGGGGCGCCACTGCTCGCGCCAGTCGGCGATGAGCTTGCCGATCTCCTCCTCGGGAATGCGCCCTTGGAGGCTTCCCGTGGTCCGTGCGATTCGTCTTGCGAGCGCGCGCTCGATGAGCCCCGGCGGAACCGGGAACGGGTTCGACTCGATCAGCGCCTCGACAACCGCCTCGCGCAGGCGTCGCTTGCGCTCCGCTTCGCGGCCTTCGTCCACGCGCCTTCGCAGATCGGCCTCGAGCTCGGCCAGCGTCTCGAACTCGGAGACGTCCTTGGCGAACTCGTCGTCGAGCGAGGGCAGCTCGCGTCGCTTGAGCCCGACGAGCTTGACGTGGAAGGATGCCGTCTTGCCGCTCAGCGCACCCGGGTAGCTCTCGGGCAACGCGAGCTCGAAGTCTCGCTCCTGCGCCACGCTGAGCCCGATCAGCTCGTCCTCGAAGCCGGGGATGCTGCGGCCGGCACCGATCTCGACCGTGCTCTCCCGCCCGGAGCCCCCCTCGAAGCTCCGCCCGTCGACCGTGGCGTCGTAGTCGATCACGGCGAAGTGGCCGCGGGCGGCCGTCACGCCCTCGGGCTCCTCCACGAGCTGAGCGTGGGCGACGCGCAGCTCCTCGAGGTGCGCCTCCACCGGGTCCTGATCGGGCTCGGGCAGCTCCGGGTGGTGGACCACCAAGCCACGGAGCTTCTTCAGCTCGATGGGCGGTCGAATCTCGACGCTCACGTCGTAAGCGAACGGAGCGCCCTGCTGGGGCTGCCCCGTGGGCTCGATACGCGGCTCGCCAAGCACCGGCAGCTCGGACCGGTCGATGGCCCTGGGCAGCGATTCCTGGATCAGACGCTGGAGCACGTCGTGCTGCGCGCTCTCGCGGAAGTAACGCTCGAGGACGGAGCGCGGGACCTTGCCTTTGCGAAAGCCCGGCAGGCGCGCGCTGCGGCCGAAGCCGCGGTACACGGCATCGAAGGCCGCATCGACCTCGACGGTCGGAAGCTCGATCCGCAGGCGCCGCTCGACCGGCCCCGTCTCCTCGATCTCCAGCTGCATGCGCTCTCCCATCTGCCGTGCGGCCGCGGCGAGCGACCCCACGAGACCGAGCGGAAACCCTAGCGAATCGCACAGCGCTGGCGCCGGCAGCGACCCCGAGAGCGGCCGACTCGACGCCCGAGACGGCCTGCGGGCATCCGCGCCGCTATGCTGAGGCGACAGGCGGTCGCAAGGGCGCCGCCCCGGGGGAGGCCGCCGTGCCAGCGCGTCGCATCCAGCTCTCGAGGACCGGTCAGGCGGAGCGGGCGGCTTGGTCGCTTGCCCTCGCACACGCGCAGCTTCGGCGCAGCGCGGACCGAGAGGCACCGGAGTGCTTGCGCCTCTTCCGCAGCGAGCCCGCGATCGCATTCGGCCCCAGGGATCTGCTGACTCCGGGCCTGGCCGCTGCGGGCCGAGCCGCGCACCGCGCGGGCTATGCTGCGGTCCGGCGTCTGGCCGGTGGACGCGCTGCGGCTTTCCACGGGGGGACGCTCGGCCTCGCCTGGTCGATTCCCGGCCCGCAGGCCCGCGCGCTCGTGCGAGAGCGCTTCGAGGAGCTGGCCGAGCTCCTGCGAGGCGCGCTCCTGTCGCTCGGCGTCGACGCGCGGATCGGCAAGGTTCCCGGCGAGTACTGCCCGGGCCCGTTCAGCGTGAACGCCCGTGACGAGCGCAAGCTCGCGGGGATGGGACAGAAGGTGATCCGGGGGGCGGCCCACCTGGGAGCCGTCCTCGTCGTGGCCGACGCCGAGGCCCTGCGCACGGCGCTCGCACCCGTCTACGCCGCGCTGAATCTCGACTGGCGCCCCGCGACGCTCGGCAGCGTCGAGGAGGAGATCGGCCGGGTCGGGCTCGATGAGATCGAGCGCGCCCTGCTCCGCGCCTTCGCGAGCCGCCACGAGCTGCATGAGGTGCCGGCCTCCCGCACGACACTCGACCTGGCCCGGGAGCTCGAGCGGCAGCACGCGGTCGCGGTCGAGACGACCGAGGCCCCGAAGCGTCCCGGAGCGGCACCCTCAGGAACGCGCGCCGCCGTCTGAGTCGCGATTCCCGAGCGGAAGTTCGACGCGAAAGGTCGAGCCCTGACCCTCCCGGCTCTCGAACGTGAGACGGCCTCCGTGCTGCTCCACGACGATCGAGTGCGCGAGAGCGAGCCCCTGGCCCGTCCCGGCCCCCACCGACTTGGTCGTGAAGAAAGGGTCGAAGATCCGATCGCGAATGGCCTCGGGGATGCCGTCTCCATCGTCCTGCACGCAAACCTGCACCCAGCCCTCCCCGCGGGATGTGCGCACGACGATCCGGCCCCGCTCGCCCTCGTCCTGGGAGCGCCTCCCCGCGATCGCATCCACGGCGTTGACCATCAAGCTCACCAGCACCTGCGCGATCTCGGACGACCGGATCGTCACGGGAGGCAGAGCCGGATCGAGCTCCAGCTCAATCTCGGCGACGCCGGACCAACGCTCGCGCCAGAGCGCCACGACGCTGTGTACCACCTCGTTCAGATCGACCGCGCGGCGGACACTCGCGTTCGCGCCCGAAAGCTCGCTCATCGCCTTGACGAGGGTTCCGATGCGCTCCACACCCTCTCGCGCCTGTTGGAGAGCCCCGGGGATCTCGTCCAGGTAGTACGCGACGTCGAGCTGCTCGGCGAGCTCCTCGAGCTCCTCCACCAGGCCTTCGGCGATGCCGGCTTTCTTCACGACCTCGAGCAGCGGGCTCTGCCGCTCCAGCATCCGGGCCAGGCAGCTCACGCCCTCCTCGACGAAGAGCAGGTTGTCCTGCAGATACTGGGTGGGAGTGTTGAGCTCGTGGGCCACGCCCGCAGCGATGTTTCCCAGGGACTCCATCTTGCGCAGGTGGAGCAGCTCGATCTGCCTCCGGACCAGGCGCTCCCCCACCAGCAGCCGCGCTCGAAGCTCTTGGGGCTGAAAGGGCTTGACCAGGTAGTCGTCCGCCCCCGCCTGCAACGCGCTGATCAGCTCCTCCAGGCTGTCGCGGCCCGTGAGCAGGATGACGTAGACAATCCGACCGAGTGCGCGGCTCCTGCGGCAGACCTCGACGCCATCGAGCTCCGGCATCATCCAGTCCAGGATCGCGAGCGAGAGATCACGCTCCGCGAGGATCTCGAGTGCCTCCCGTCCGTTCTCGCAGGCCACGACCTCGTAGCCCCAGCGCACCAGGGTGTGTTGCAGCAGCAGCCGATCGCTGCGACTGTCATCCGCGATGAGAACCCTCATCGCGATTGCGTTCCGTCCGATCCGTCGATGCCGAGGGGAAGATGGATGCGGAACGTCGTTCCCTCACCGATCACCGAGTTGAAATCCAGCGTTCCGCCATGCTTGTCCACGACCACCGAGCGGGCGATCGCCAGACCCTGCCCGGTCCCCCGGCCGACCCCTTTGGTGGTGAAGAACGGCTCGAAGATCTTGCTTCGGATCTCCTCCGGAATGCCTCCGCCGTCATCACGGATCGTGACCTCCACCTGATCTCCGTGGAGCGCAGTCCCGATCGTGATCGTGCCCTTCTCGGCTCGCTCCTCCTTCTCCGTCCCGCCGATCGCGTGGGCCGCGTTCACGATCAGATTCAGAAACACCTGATTGAGCTCGGCCGGATGGCAGGGCACGGGGGGCAGATGCTCCGCGAGCTCCAAGACCACGTTGGCGACGTACTTCCACTCGTTCCGCGCCACCGTCACGGTGCTGCGAAGGGCCTGGTTGAGATCGACACAGCTCTTGTCGGCCGTTCCGGGGTGCGAGAACTCCTTCATCGCGCGCACGATCGACGAGACGCGCGACAGGCCCTCCAGTGACTCCCGGATTGCCTTGGGGATCTCCTCGTTGAGAAACTCGAGGTCGGCCTCCCCGACGAGCCCCGAGATCCTATCCAGGAGAGCGGTCGGTACGGAGCCCCCCTGTGCCGCCTCGCGCAGCTCCGCGTAGGCGGCCAGGACCTCGCCGAGCTTTCCGAAGGACTCATCGAGAAAGCGCGTGTTGTCCATGACGTACTGCGTCGGTGTGTTGATCTCGTGCGCGATCCCCGCGGCGAGCTGGCCGATGGCCTCCAGCTTCTGGGACTGTGAGAGCTGAGCCTCGAGGTCCCGCTCGCGCGTCACGTCCCGCTTGACCGAGACGAAGTGGACGATCTCGCCATCGGCATCCCGAACCGGCGAGATCGTGGCCTCCTCGTGGTAGAACGTGCCGTCTTTCCGCCGGTTCACGAGCTTTCCGGACCAGATCTTGCCGGACCGGATCTTCTGCCAGAGCTCCGCGTAGAAGGCGGAGTCGTGATAGCCGCTCTTGAGCAGCCGGGTGCTCTGTCCGATGGCCTGCTGCCGGGTGTAGCCCGTCATCCGCTCGAAGGCGGGATTCACGTACTGCATCTTCCCTTCGGGATCCGTGATCACCATCGCCTCGCTCGCGTTCTCCACCGCCGTCTCCACCAGCCGCCGCCACTCCGTCTCGCGTGCGAGCGCCTCGGCCTGCCGGGCCGCCCCCGCCAGAGCCGCCGCCCGGCTCCGCTCCCGGCGCCGCGCGGCCAGCACGAGAAGCAGAGCCAGCGCCGCCAGAGGGAGCAGGAGCCAGTTCGCAGAAAGAGACTGGTGCTCTCCCACGGAGGCGATCAGGTGGTGTCCCTCCACGGGGATCGCGATCTCCAGTACGCCGCGCACCTCGCCGACTTGCCAGTCCCGCTTCGGGCTCTCCGGATGGCCGTTGTGGCACGCCACACAGCTTGGCTGCATGAGGTCGGCGCGCGCATAACGCAGCCAGCGCTCGGCGCCGGAGTCCACGAAGCGGAAGTACGGCGTGTCGGGGTCTGCACGGAGTGCCTCCCACGCGTTGCGCGCGAACGCATCGCGCAGCCCCCCCTCCGACTCCCTCCGGGGGTAAGGGTACGGGCTGTAGAGATGGATCTGGGCGCCGGAGCCCTCGGAGAGGCGCCTGCCGAGAAGGCGACTGAGCGCCGCGGGCAGCGGGATGGCGTGCTCACGCTCCTTGTAGTCGTGCGCGATGTCGACCCCGGTACCGGAGAGCCGATCCACCACCTCCGACGCATAGACCTGCCGAACGACCTCGACCAGCTCCGCGTAGCTCGCGGCGTGCTCGATCGCGATCTGTGCCAGCAGCTCCTCCCGCTCCTCGCGCTCGTGCCAGACGAGGAGCGCACCTCCGAGCATCAGGATCAAGAGCAGGCAGGCCGGGACGGGATCCGCGGTTGCTGCGACGATTCGGCGCAGCCCATGGCCGCTCATAGCTGCGCGACCTTCTGCTGCTTGCGCTGCTGATCGTCCGTGACGGGAACGCGCACGCGAATGGGCTCCTGCACGGGCGAGTTGGAGCTCGCGACCCAGTTCTGGAGGCGTTGGACCATGGCCTCGGTGACCTGCTGCCCCGCCGCGACGATCAGGAGGCCCGATTCGGCGCGGACCGGCTCGGCGAGCGTCATGCCCACACAGAGCCCCTTGACGAGGACCTCGCGCTCCTCGTAGCGCGGCTGGAGGCGCTCCAGGCCCGCCAGCGCGTCGAGCAGGTGTGGATCGTACTCGCCACGCCGAGCCTGGAGCTGCTGCAGCGCCTCGAGCTTGCAGACCCCGCGCGACTCGAGCGCGTCGAGATCGATGGCCAGCTTGAGCAGCCTTGCGCCGAGGGGGAGCGCCTCACCCGAGGGCACACCGGTCGGCGCATCCCGGCCGTCGAAGCGGGCCTGTTGCAGCCGAATCATGTCCGCGATCGGCTCGAGCCGCGGGATGGCGCGAATCAGTCGGCTGCCGACCTCTGGGTGCTTGGCCACCATGCGGCTCTCTGCCGCGCTGAGCGGGCGTCCCGCATAGGCCTTCTCGAGCACGTCGGGGGGCACCGACACGCAGCCGACCTGCGAGAGCATGGCGGCGACCTCGAACTCCCAGCTCTCGACCATCTCGAGGCTGGAAACCAGGTCCCGCACGCAGGAGCGAACGCGTGCAGCGCGCCCGAAGGCCGCGGGGTGGACGAGGCCGAGGCTCTCCGTGAGGACCTCGACCGCGCCGTGCAGCGTCTGCTCGAGGAGCTCCCGCTCGGCGACGACCAGCCGGTGCATCTCGACGCCGGCCTCGATCGCCTCCTTGAGCTCTTCAGGCGCACAGGGCTTGGTCAGAAAGCGGAAGATGTGGCCGTCGTTCACCGCACGCTTGGCGGCCTCGAGATCCGCATTGCCGGTGAGCATGATGCGAACCGTGTCGGGGCAGCTCTGCTGGACACGACGAAGCAGCTCGATGCCGTCCATGCCCGGCATCTGCAGATCCGAGACCGCCACGGCGAAGGGCTCGCTCTCCTCGAGCTTCTCCACCACGCCGAGCGGATCGTCGGCGAGGGTGAGATCGAAGTGGCGATGCTGGTGCCGACGAACCGCCTGGAGCAGGTTTCGATCGTCGTCCACGAGCAAGACGCGCGGGCGTGGGCTTGGCTCAGTCATCTCGCGTGGGCTCCAGGCAGAGCTCGCACCAGCGAGCCAGGTTCTCCTCGTATCCGAGCTGGCGCAGATACGCGCGGTCCAGCCCGGCCGGTGGCTCCGTCTCCCCGGCCTTCTCATCGGGCGCCCACGCATCCGCGAGCGCCTGGGCCACGTGCACGATGGTGACCGGGGCGAGCGCAGTGCCGGAGGCGCGTGCGGGCGAGTGATGGAAGGCCACGGCCTCTACGATCGGATCCGGGAAGCCCCAGAGCCCCACCAGATAGGCGCCCACGTCCCCGTGCGTGGCCCCCAGCACAGATCGCTCGGCTTCATCTCGCGGGAGGCCTTCCTCACGCTCCACCTGTCGCGCCTGGTGGAGCGCCTCTGGAGCGTGCTCCCCTAGAATCAGGAGGCCCAGCTCGTGCAGGAAAGTCGCGGTGATCGCCTGCGTCTCCATCACGCTGTCGATCCCCTCCTCACGACAGATCAGACGCGCATAGCCGGCCGCCCGGCTGCTCCTCTCCCAGAGCTCCTCCACCGTCTCGCCCTCGATCTCGTGGACCTTGAGCGATTCGAAGATCTTCCGTCCCAGGACGAGCGCCTGGAGGGTCTCGGTTCCCAGCACCATCACGGCGCGGGCGGCACTCGTGATCGGTTGGGACATGCCGAAGTAGCTCGAGTTCACGAGCTGCAGGATCTTGACGGTCATGCCCAGGTCGCGCTCGATGATCTGCCCGATCTGCGGCCCGGAGGCCTCGTTGCGCAGCGCGTCCATGAGCTCGGTGTAGATCTCGGGGAGGCTGGGGATCGTCTCGATCCCACCCACGAGGGCGAGCAGGTCGGGGTTGCGGAGGTGGGAGCGCAGCCGGCAGGCAGCGGCGATGGCCTGCTCGATCTGCGGGCCGTCGCATGGCTTGGCGATGAACTGGTGACTCGGACCCACCGAGCGGATGATCGAGGAGGCCTCGGATTGACCCGAGAGGATGATGCGCACGGTGTTGGGAGAGAGCTGCCGGATCCTCTCGAGGAGCTCGGCCCCGTCCATCCCGGGCATACGCATGTCCGAGACCACCACGTCGAAGCCCTGCTCCCGGGTGAGGCGCAGCGCCTCATCCGGATCGTTGACGAACGTCATCTCCCAGCGGTCCCGATAGCCCCGCAGCAACCGCCGCAGCCCGTCCGTGACGCGGGGCTCGTCGTCGACGAATAGGACCCGCTCTCGGCCACCTTCGCCCGTGCTCATCGCTCCCGGTTCCCACAGCCCTCGGTCCCGCTGAGCCCTCGCCGCATCCTGGCCCTCCCCGAGGATCGCCTCTCCGATCCCGAGCCTGCGCGAACGACACACCGACACTCGTTGGTGTCGTACGGCTTTTCGGCCGCGGCTCGCCTCCCCTTGAGGAGGCGGGTGCCGGGGACAGGATTCGAACCTGCACGCCGCTCGGGCACCAGATCCTAAGTCTGGCGCGTCTACCGGTTCCGCCACCCCGGCGAGGGAGCCAGAGTAGCAGCGGCCTTCAGGCCGAGGTAGCCGGGGGCCTTTCAGGCTGGCGGGCGCGCGCACGGACCGCCACCCTCCCGGCGAGGGGGATCTCAGATGTTCACCAGAGGCCACTCACTGCGCCGCACGGCCGCGAGCCTGCTCGCGGCGCTCGGCGGTCTTCTCCTGGCGCCGGCGGGAGCGGCCGCGGGGGGGCCGGAGCCCAGCCTTCGCACGCCGCGCGTGGCGATGCGCAGCTACCTGGAGGCCTGCCGGGCCGGGGACTACGAGCTCGGCGCACAGCACCTCGACCTGCGCAAGATTCCGAGCCGGCGTCGGGCACGGGAAGGGCCGCGCTTGGCGCGCGAGCTCAAGGTCGCGCTCGACCAGGAGCTCTGGGTCGAGCTCGACCAGCTCTCGGACGATCCCGCAGGGGAACCGAACGACGGCCTGCCGCCCGGGGTCGACCGCGTCGGGACCATCGAGACCCGCGGAGGCCCCGTCGAGATCCTGCTGCTGCGGCACGATGCCAGGTGGCGCATCGCGCCGGTCACGGTCGCGCGCATCCCGGAGCTCTACGCGGAGTTCGGGTTCGGAGTCCTCGGGCACTACCTGCCCCAGCCGATGTTCGTGCGCTACGGCGAGCTCGAGCTCTGGCAGTGGCTGGGGCTCCTCGCGGCCGTGGTTCTGGCCTACGGGCTGGGTCTCTTCCTCTCCTCGCTGCTGCTGCGCGTGGCCCGACGCCTCGTGGGGCGGACCCGCACGACCGTCGACGATCGTCTGGTGCGCGCGGCCTCCGGGCCGCTCGCGGCCACGCTCTCGATCGGGCTCTTCGCGCTCGGAACCCTGCCCCTGCGTCTCTCCGTCCCGGCGAGGCGCGTGATCAGCGAGCTCTGCCAGGCTCTCATCGTCCTCTCGATCACCTGGCTGGCGATGCGGATCGTCGACCTGGTGGCCGGCGTGATCGAGGAGCGCTTCCGGGAGCGCGGCGAGACCACCGCCATCACGGTGCTCCCCATCGGGCGCCGCGTCGTCAAGGTCTTCCTGGTCCTGGTCGCCGCGCTGAGCGCCCTCCAGAACATGGGCTACAACGTGACGGGGCTGATCGCGGGCCTCGGGGTCGGCGGCCTGGCGGTCGCGCTGGCCGCCCAGAAGACCTTCGAGAATTTCTTCGGGGCCGTCTCCGTGCTGATCGACCAGCCGGTCAAGCGCGGGGATTTCTGCCGCTTCGGGGACAAGCTCGGCATCATCGAGGACATCGGCTTGCGCTCGACGCGCATCCGTACGCTCGACCGAACGCTGGTCACCGTCCCCAACGCGGACTTCTCCTCGATGCAGCTCGAGAACTTCGGGGCTCGCGATCGGATTCGCTTCCACACGGTTCTCGGGCTCCGCTACGAGACGAGCGCCGACCAGCTCCGCCACGTGCTCATCGAGCTGCGGCGACTCCTGCTCACCCATCCCCGGGTCGATCCCGATCCGGCGCGCGTGCGTTTCGTCGCTTTCGGGGCGTTCTCCCTCGACCTCGAGATCTTCGCGTACATCTCCACATCGGACTGGAACGAGTTCCTGCAGGTGCGTGAGGATCTGCTGCTGCGAATCATCGACGTCGTCGAGGCCAGCGGCACGGGCTTCGCCTTTCCCTCGCAGACGCTCTACCTGGGTCGGGACGAGGGGCTGGACGCCGCGCGTGCCCGCGAGGCGGAGGAGCGCGTGCGCCGCTGGCGCGAGCAGGGCCAGCTCTGCCTGCCGGACTTTCCAGAGCCCGAGC
This sequence comes from Myxococcota bacterium, assembly GCA_046754285.1. Taxonomy (GTDB): domain Bacteria; phylum Myxococcota_A; class UBA9160; order SZUA-336; family SZUA-336; genus JBHHVJ01. The sequence continues at coordinate 20,830 of JBHHVJ010000035.1, forward strand.
GTGAGAGGCGGGCCCACGCGCTGCCCTACCCCGAGGAGGGCTCGGCTCTGCGCACGCGGGAGAGTGATTAGCCGCGAGCCGAGGCGTCGGGCCACACGCTGTGAATCGAGGATCGATGCGAGAGAAACTCACGGCCTCGGGCCGAAGCTGCCGGTGATCTTCCCATCGGTGACACCGACTTTCGCCTGCCTGCCACTCCCCCCGAGGAACCTGGCAAAATCCCCGCGATCCGTGGTACAAAGGTAGCTCGGACGAGGAGAGAGCCGATGCTCATCGATGCCCTGCGTGCGCGCGGCGTGCGCTTCCTGCTGCACGTCCTCGCGGCTGTGTCCCTCGTCGCCCTCGGGGTCACCCCGGCCCAGGCCCTGCCGCTGATCAACGGGGACTTCGAGGCGGGGCTGAGCGGCTGGGACGTGTTCCAGACCGACGGGGGGGAGACGGGGACCGTGAGCGTCGTCTCCTTCGAGACGGTCGCCGGGGTCAGCTCGAATGCGGCGGAGCTCAACGTCGGAGAGACCACGTTGGGCACCGGATTCCAGGGAGGTGGGATCGAGCAGCTCGTCTCGCTGGGCACCGGCACGCTCAGCGTGAGTGCGGACATCGCGAGCTTCAAGCTGCCACGCTCCGGTCTGGAGCCTTTCGAGGACGACAATCACGGCGGCCTCTTCGAGCTTCTCGTAGACGACGTCGTTCGGGACAGCTTCGACTTCGACTTCGTGCTCGCCAATCAGATTCATCGCGGAACCCTGGCCTTCAGCGACCTGGTCGTCACGGCGGGGCTGCACAGGATCGCCATCCGCGTGACCCGCCCCTTCCAGAACGATGTGACGAACCCGCTCTCCCCGACGCCGCGCGAGTACATCGACAACGTCGTGCTCGGCTTCAAGCCCGTCGAGGGGAGTACGGTACCGGAGCCGCCCGCCTGGCTGCTGCTGGCTCTGGGGCTGATCCCTCTGACGCGGCGCCGCGCAGCCGCGTCGGCCTGAGCCGCCAGCGCCGACTCCCGGCCTGCGCTTCTGGTAGGGTGTCGGGCGTGAGCTCCGGGGGAGTCAGTCCGACCACAGGCCTGCGCGTGCTCGAGCTGGGCCCCGGCCGACCGGGTGCGCTGGCGGGCATGGTTCTCGCCGACTACGGCGCCGACGTGATCAAGGTCGAGCCCCCCGCCGGCGATCCCGACCGCGGGGAGCCCGCCTTCCTGATGTGGAACCGCGGCAAGCACAGCGTCGCGGCCGATCTCGGTGAGGAGACGGGGCGCGAACGGGTCCGTGCGCTCGCGAGCGCCGCCGATGTGGTGATCGTGACCGGCCCGGCGCGGAGAGCCGAGTCCCTGGGTCTGGGGTACGCGGAGCTGAGGGCGCGCCGGCCAGAGATCATCCTCTGCGAGATCACGGGCTTTGGTGCGCACACCGCCTACGCGCACTATCCGCCCCACGAGGGGGTGGTGGCTGCGCGCGCCGGCCGCATGCTGGAGCTCTCGAGCCTCTGTGGCGGGGAGCGACCCGCGTTCTCAGCGGTGCCCGTAGCGAGCTACGGGGCCGCGCAGCTCGCGCTCCAGGGCGTGCTCGCCGCACTCCTGGAGCGTGAGCGCTCGGGACTCGGTCAACACGTGCAGACCAGTCTGCTCCAGGCGCTCACGGCCTACGAGCTGGTGAACTGGCTTCCGGGTGTGACGCCGAGCGTCCGTCTGGAGGACGCCCCCTACGTGCCGTACCTGGCGGCGCGTACGCGCGATGGCGTCTGGCTCCAGTTCGCGCAGCTCTCCCGACGCCAGTTCGACGCACTGCTGCGTCATCTCGAGCTGAACGACATTCGCCAGGACCCACGCTTCCGCCACGCACCGGCCCTGGCGGATCCGGAGGACATGCGGGCGCTGCGTGCTCTCCTGCTGGAGCGTATCCAGCGAAGGACCTACCGGGAGTGGTGCGTGGCCTTCGACGACGATCCGGACCTGGCCGTAGAGCGCTTCCGAACCACGGCCGAGGCGTTCGATCATCCCCAGTTCCGCCACAACGTGTTCTGCCCTCGATCCGATCCACGGGTGGGAAGCACGCTCCAGCTCGCACCGCTCGTGGAGCTGAGCGAGTCTCCGGCCACCGTCACCGGTCCGGCGCCGGAGCTCGGCTCGTGCGCGGCGAAGCGTTGGAAGGTTCCGCCGCCCGCGGCTCCTCCCTCGCGGCCGCTCGCCTCGGAGCCGCACGGACGCGTTCTCGACGGTGTGCTCGTGCTCGAGCTCGCGACCTGGGTGGCGGCGCCCTTTGCAGCGACGCTGCTGGCCGATCTCGGAGCGCGCGTGATCAAGATCGAGCCAATGGGGGGCGAGCCCTTCCGCCAGGTCATGGGCGGGCTTCCCTCCACCAAGACCGTGATGGGCAAAGAGAGCCTGGCCATCGATCTCAAGACTCCCGAGGCACGTGAGATCGTGCACGCCCTCGCGAGAAAGGCGGACGTACTGATTCACAACTACCGGCCGGGCGTCCCGGAGCGTCTCGGCATCGACGCGCCGACGCTGCGCGCTCTCAACCCGCGTCTGATCTACGCCTACGCCGCTTCGTACGGCTCGACGGGACCGCTCTCGCACAGACCCGCCTACCATCCCACCGCCGGAGCCGCCTGCGGTGGAGCGCTGGAGCAGGCGGGCGAGGGCATGCCCCCCGCACCCCAGCAGCTCCTCGACCCTCGGGAGCTCGCGCACGTCTCGCGCCACCTCGAGGTCGCGAACGACACGAACCCGGACCCCACCGCGGCGCTGGCGGGTGCCACCGCCGTGCTGCTCGCGTTGCTCCATCGGGCACGCACGGGCATCGGCCAGGTTCTGGAGACCACGATGATGCGCTCCAACGCCTACGCGCTCTCGGCGGACTGCATCGACCACCCCGGGCGACCGCCCCGGCGACGGCCCGATGCGGAGCTGCGGGGCCGAAGCGCGCTCGAGCAGCTCTACGAGACCCGCGAGGGCTGGGTGTTTCTGGGCTGCCCGTACCCCGAGGAGTTCGAGCGCCTCTGCACGGCCCTTGGCCGGCGGGCCTGGCTCTCCGATCCGCGCTTCGCGACGCGTGAGGCGCGGCGGGAGCACGACGGCGAGCTGGCCGAGGCCATCGCGAGCGTGCTCCGCGAGCGGCACGCAGACCGGCTCGAGGAGGAGCTCACCAAGCAGGGGCTCGGCTGCGTGCGCGCCGACCGCGCCCCGTTCGCGAGCTTCCTGTACGACGATCCAGGCCTCGCCGAGAGCGGCCTCGTGGTCGAGGTCGAGAGTGAGCTCTGGGGACGGCACCGGCGCTTCGCCCCCCCCGTCCGGCTGTCACGCGACTCCGGCGAGGTGCGCGGTGCGGGAACGGCCGGTCGGGAAACCCGCGCGATCCTGATCGAGCTCGGCTACCCCGAGAACCGGATTCGCAAGCTCGCAAATGGGGGCGTGGTGAGCGGACCCGACCTACGCTGAGCCGACTCCCGACACTCCACCTCAGAGAGACTGGGGAATGTGGTCGAGGTGGTAGAGCTCCTTGCAGTTCGTGTGCAGCATGAGCTTGACCTCATCGCGCGGAACACCCCGGAAGACACGCTCGAGCGTGATCCGCGAGTCGGGCCAGTCACTTCCGCTGTGCGGGTAGTCGGTGGACCACATGATGTGGCGCAGATTCATGCGGTGGCGCATCTCGACGCCCACCGAGTCGAGCATGAACGTCGCCCAGAAGTGACGCATGAAGATCTCGCTGGGCATGGTCATCTTTGCCACGGCACCCGAGTACCAGCGGTAGCGACGGAACATGTCGTCGGCCTGCTCCAGGAGGGTCGGGATCCAGCCGATGTTCGCCTCGACCAGCAGAATCTTCAGGCGCGGAAAGCGATCGTAGATGCCGGCAAAGAGCAGGTCGCAGACCACGCCCAGCGTCTGCCCGCCCGCCTTGGTCCAGGCGGCCTTGCCCAGGAAGCTGAGGCTGGACCAGTCGATCCCGCGCCGGCGCCCTCCGCCCACCGGGCGACCCCCCATGAAGCTGCCGATGTGCACAGCCACCGGCACGTCGGCCTCCTGTGCCAGTCCCCAGAAGCTCTCGTCCTCCTCACGCGGCTCGAGCGAGCCGTTCGGAAAGGATGAGATGATCACGCCGCGATGGCCGACCTTGAGCGAGCGCTCGAGCTCGGCGCCGGCGTCTTCGACGCCCGTCGTGGGGATGATGCCTTGCGGGATCAGCCGTCCGTCCGAGCCCTCGCAGAACTCCCCGATCCAGTCGTTGTAGGCGCGCACGCAGGCGAGCTGAAGATCGCGCTCCCCCGAGTAGACATTCGCACCACGCAGGGTCACGCTCGGGTAGAGCACCTGCGCGTAGATTCCGTCGGCATCCATGTCGGCGAGCCTCGGGCCGGTCTCGAAGCTGCCAGGCCGGATGTCCGCGTAGCCCATGCCGATCGGCTTGAAATCGAGATAGCTCATGCCGGCCACCGCCGTGAGGCCGACGGGCCAGAGCTCCTTGCCATCCTCGAAGGACCAGAACTCCCCCTTCTCCGTGCGCACCACCTTGGGGGCGCGCTCACGAAGCCGCTGCGGGACACGCTCCTGCCAGAGCTCCGGGGGCTCGTTCACATGGGCATCCGCATCGACGATCGGGTAATCGATGCTGGAAGGATCGTAGAAGAGCTCGCTCATGGGGTCCTCCTCCTGTGGCAGCTAGCCGGTGGGCTTAAACAGCGGCGCCACGATCCGGCGCTCGACACCGGGAAAGACGAGCGGCCGAAAGACCGCCTCGACGGCGAGCTCTGGCACCAGCGTCTCCGGGTTGCATTCGACGAAGCGCGTGACGAGACGAACGCTCGGGTCCTCGTCGAGCGACACAAGGCCCGTGACATAGGGAATCTGCTCGCGAAAGGCCGGCAGGAAGGCGTGGCGTACGACCGCCCACGAGTAGACACTTCCTCGCCCCGAGACGGGCTTCCACTCGAGCGTCGGGTGCCCGCACGCTGGACAGCGCTCCGGAGGATACCAGGCGATCCGTCGGCAGGCGGCGCAGTGCGGCAGCACGAGCTCGCCGCGCGCCGCGGCGCGCCAGAACTCTCGGGTGCGCTCCCATTCCGTGTCCGGTAGGGGGAAGTCGGCGACCATCAAGACCTCGTCAGAATCAGCGTGCTGGCCATGTGACCCGTGTAGCCGCCGTAGACGCCCACGCGTGCGCCGGGGACCTGGGCGGCCGCCTCACCCCGAAGCTGCCGCACGAGCTCCACGACGTGGGCGATGCCGAGCACGTAGGCATGCGAGAGCAGCCCTCCGTGCGTGTTGTAGGGCAGGGCTCCCGCGTCGTGCCAGAGCGTGCTCCCCTCGACGAAGGGGCCGCCCTCGCCTTTCTTGCAGAAGCCCATGTCCTCGATCTGCATCAGGGCCGCGATCGTGAACGGGTCGTAGAGCGTGAGGACGTCGACGTCGGAGGGGGAGAGCCCGGCCATCTCGAACGCACCGGGCGCCGAGGCGACCTGCGGCGTGGCCGTGAAGTCCGGCTGCTGGCTCCAGTAGGTCCCGGTGAGGGCGGACGCTTCCCCAACCCCCGCCACGGTGACCGACGGCGCTCGCAGATCGCGTGCGCGCTCGGTGGAGGTCAGGATGAACGCGGCGCCGCCATCGGAGATCAGGCAGCAGTCCTCGACCCGCAAGGGATCGACGAGCATCGGTCGGGACAGGTAGTCGTCGAGGGTGAGCCGCCGCTCGCGCATGACGGCTCCGGGGTGGAGATTCGCATGGCGACGGCAAGCGACGGCGATGGCCCCGAGCTGTTCCGGGGTCGTGCCGTACTCGATCATGTGTCGCCTCGCAATGGTCGCAAAGTAGACGGGTTGCGGGAACCAGCCAAAGGGCACCTCGAAGCTCGACTTGAATCGCTCCTGGGCGTGGAATTCGCCCGGACCACCGAGCATCCTTCCGCGCTGCGTCGCCCAGGCCACCGAGAAGACGTTCAGCACGTGGGTCGCGCGCCCTTCGCGGATCGCACGGGCCGCGAGGTACGGCGCGAGCGCGGCACCCGTCATGCCGCCGCCACGCTGCGAGACGAAGAGCTCGTGAGCGGTGCCGAAGTGCGCGTGAAAGGTCTGCACATCGAGCTGGTCCGCGATCCCCCCGCTGTAGAGCAGTCCGTCGATCTGGGCCGGCTCGAGCCCGGCGTCGTCGAGCGCCCGCTCGACAGCCTGGAGCGCAATCTGCTGCGCGCTGCGGCCGGAGGACTTGCTCTGATCCGCGTCGCCGACGCCGACGACCGCGACCTCGCCGGTGATGCTCTCGAGATCGCTGGCCCGAGCCCAAGCGTCGTGGCCTGGCCTCATCCGCTCCCGCCTCCGCCCGAAGATTCGTACCGGAATCTTACAGAGTGTCAGAAAAAAACGTCAACGGACTGATTTAACAGGAGGATCTCTCTCTCGGCTCGCTTCCCAAGCGCGCCGCCCCGGGAGTAGAATGGGTTTGGGGAGTCTTGACGGGGAGTAGCCATGCTCGACCTCGCGATTCGGGGCGGGAGCGTCATCGACGGCCGTGGGGGTCCGGCCCGAGCCGCGAATCTCGGGATTCGTGAGGGGCGCATCGCCGCTGTTGGAGAGCTCGACGAGCCGGCGCGCGAGACGCTCGACGTGGGTGGCGCCACGATCGCCCCCGGCTTCGTCGACATCCACACCCACTACGATGCCCAGCTCCTCTGGGACGGGACCGCGAGCCCCTCGCCGCTCCATGGCGTGACCACGGTGATCGGGGGCAACTGTGGCTTTGGCGTGGCGCCGCTCTGCGGCGAGGCGGCGGACTACCTTGCGCGAATGCTCGCGCGCGTCGAGGGCATGCCGCTGGAGAGCCTGCAAGCGGGCCTCTCCTGGGACTGGGGCTCCTTCGCGGAGTGGCTCGGGCGCCTCGAGTCTTCGCTAGCGGTGAACGCCGGCTTTCTGGTCGGTCACTCCTCTCTGCGTCGCGTGGTCATGGGCGAGGCCGCGGTCGGTGAGCCCGCCGATGAGCGGCAGCTCCAGAATCTCACCCATGCCCTGCACGAAGCGTTGGCCGCGGGAGGGCTCGGCTTCTCGTCCTCGCGAGCTCCCACGCACAACGACGGCGACGGAAGCCCCGTACCCTCGAGATTTGCCCGCGACGAGGAGCTGATCGCTCTGGCCCGAACCACGGGCGAGCACGCCGGCACGACCCTCGAGTACATCCCGACGGTCGGAGCCTTCGAGACCGCACATCTGGAGCTGATGACCGCGATGTCTCGCGAGGCGAACCGTCCGCTCAACTGGAACGTGCTCCAGCCGACGGCCACCAACCCGGCCCTGCACGAGAACCAGCTGGTGGCGTCGGATCACGCCGCGGCGCACGGGGGGCGCGTGCTCGCGCTCACGCTTCCCCAGGCCATGGAGCTGCGCCTCAACCTGCGCAGCGGCTTCGTGCTCGACGCGCTGCCCGGCTGGGCCGAGATCATCGCCTTGCCACTCCCCGAGCGCATGCGCGCTCTGGCGGACTCGGCGGTGCGCGAACGGCTCCGGAAGGGCGCGAGCTCACCCGAGGCGGGTGTGCTGGGCACGCTGGCGCGATGGGATCGCATGGTGGTCTGCGAGACCTTCCGACCCGAGAATCGCGCGCTCGCGGGGCGCGCGTTGCGCGAGATCGCGGCGGAGCTCGATCGGGACCCCTTCGATGCCCTGCTCGATCTCGCGCTCTCCGAGGAGCTGAGGACCTCGTTCTCGCCCCAGATGGGGGGCGAAGACCCAGCGACCCTTCGCCTGCGTGCCGAGATCTGGCGCGACCCACGCACCGTCGTGGGCGCCTCGGATGCGGGGGCGCATCTCGACATGATCCATACCTTCACCTACACGACGTGGCTGCTGGGGGTGGCCGTGCGGGAGCACGGACTGTTGACGCTCGAGGAGGCGGTCCACCAGCTCTCCGACATCCCAGCGCGGCTCTACGGGCTACGCGGGCGCGGGCGCATCGAGATCGGAGCCTGGGCGGACCTGGTCGTCTTCGATGCGGACCGCATCGGTCCGGAGCCCCCGCACACCCGCAGCGACCTGCCGGGGGGCGCCGCCCGGCTCTACGCCGAGGCCCGTGGCATCGAGCACGTCCTCGTCCAGGGCACGGAGATCGCGTGCGCGGGACACTTCACGGGGGAGCGGCCCGGCCGGGTGCTTCGCTCCGGAACCGACACCGAGACCGTAACGGCCCACTGAGGCCGGAGTCAGAGGGAGATCGAGATGTCCAGAATCATCGATGCGGACGCCCACATCATCGAGGGCCCGGCCTTTCTCACGCAGGCACTGGACCGCTGGCCGGCCAAGATCTCTCTGGGCGAGGGGGGAATCCGCGTCGAGGGACGGCGCTATCCCGAGCCCGAGGGACCCGGCGCAGGCTGCCCCGTCGCCCATGCGATCAACGCGGCCGCGGGCACGGGTCCGGCCAGCGTCGAGGGGATGCTGGCTGACTTCGATCGTGAGGGCATCGACCGGGCCGTGCTCTTTCCGAGCTTCGGTCTCGGCGTGCCGAGCTTCGAGGATGTGGCCTTTGCCGGCGAGCTGGCCGGCTTCTACAACGGCTACATTCGGGAGCGCTGCGCGGAGGGTCGCGGGCGCCTCTTCGGTGTGGCCGTTGTGCCGATCGAGGACATCGAGGCGTCGATCAAGCTGATGGGGGAGGCCAAGCAAGGGGGTCTGGTGTGCACGGCGCTTCCTCCGGCACTGCGCGAGCGGAATCTCGACCATCCGGACCTGGATCGCTTCTACCACGCCGCCGAGGAGCTCGACATGCCACTCGCGATCCACGGGGCGCCCGGGGTCCACCTGCCCAAGATCGGTGTCGATCGCTTCACGAACTACATCCAGGTGCACTGCATCAGCTTCCCCTTCGACATGATGACCGCCATGACGGCGATGGTGAGCGGAGGTGTCCTGGAGCGCCACCCGGGCCTGCGGGTGGCGTTCGTGGAGGCGGGCGTGGGCTGGGTGCCCTATTTCATGGATCGCCTCCACGAGCACTACGAGAAGCGGGGCGACTGGATCGAGGACGGCTGGAAGCGCGATCCGCGCGAGTACCTGGAGCGGGGTCAGATTTACCTGACCTGCGAGGCCGAGGAGTCGATCCTGCCGGGCGTGGTCGATGTGCTCGGGTCCGAGTTCATCATGTACGCGAGCGACTACCCGCACTGGGACTCGGAGTTCCCCACGAGCACGGAGCCCCTGCGCGAGCGCAAGGATATCTCCGACGAGGTGCGGGCTCAGATCTTCAGCGAGAACGCGCGCCGCTTCTACCGGCTCGGCTGAGCCCACCCACGGGGCACGGCTGACACCACGCTTCCGCACCTGGCGGAGCTGGCGTCTGCTCGCGTGCGGGGCCCGCGAAGCTAAGGACCGGCGTCGGTTCCGCCGATTTCCTGCCTTGGAGCTCCAGAACCCCTGGGCTCCGATGCTGGAAGGATCGCGTGTACGCCATCGCCTCCGATCCCGTCACTCTTCTTGCCCACGACGGTGAGCTCGAGGACGTGAGTGCTCTGCTGAGCGCACTCGAAGCTCCCTTCATCGAGCGGCTCGGACCGCCCGCAAGCGAAGATACGGAGACGCCCTGGGCGCTGATCGTGGCCTCGGCGCGGCGGATGCTCGAGCTCGACCCGCGGGGCTCGGAGCGACCCCCCGTCCGCATCGCCATCCTCGAGAGCGAGGTGCGGAGCGTACGGACGATGCTGAGGCGCGCAGGCGTGAACTTCATCGTGCGGCGTCCGGTCCATCCGGCCGCGCTGCGCCTGCTCCTGCTTCATGCGCTCTACCGTCAGCCCGAACGTCGGCGCAGCCCACGTGTCATCGTGGGTGCGCCCGTACGCTTCCGCACCGGGCTGCGTCGCCGCAAGGCTCTGCTCGAAGAGGTCTCACTGCGCGGCTGCCGTCTGCTGACGAGCCACCGACCCCAGCCGGGCTCGATACTCACCGTCTACCTGCCGTGTGGATCGGATGGGCGGCCGACCATGGGAATCTCCGGAAAGGTGCTGCGCGTTCAGCCTCCCGAGAACGGAGCGAAAGCGAGCTGGGAGGTCGCGGTCGGATTCCAGCGACTCTCCGAGAGCGCCGCCGAGACGCTGGCCAGGGCCCTGGCCGCGTACGAGCACGGTCCGAGCGCTCTTCCCCGTTCCGTAGCGGCGCGTCCGCGCCCCACGAGGCCGGCTGAGAACGACCCGGCAGGACGTGAGCGCCGAGTCACAGAGCGGCACTCCCTCGTGCGACACATCATCGCCCGCAGCGACTCCGCCATCCGCGTGCTGCTCGCGCGCGACCTCTCGTTCGGGGGCCTGCGGGTCGATCCGCACCCCTCGCTCATCGTGGGGGATCGTCTCCAGATCGCCCTTCACGTGTCTTCCGACAGCGATCCCCTCGTTGTCTGGGCACGCGTCTCCCGCGATGACGGTGAGCGTGGTCTCGTCCTTCGCTTTCACGAGCTCGGAGAGGCGGATGCCCGTCGTCTGGAGGCGATGCGCCGAAACCTTCCCACGCTCGAGGCCGCTGGAGAGGACGAGCAGGGGGCGGCTCTCGTGGTCTCCGAGGTCCTCGATCACCAGCCGGCATGAGCGAGCCCGACCGCTTCGTCCAGACCGTCCTCCAGGGCTGCGGTGCGAACGTGGGCCCGCTGATCGGCACCGATCTCGAGTCGGGTCCGGTCTCGGTCGAGTCGGTCTCGACACCTCCCGAAGGCGATCTCGCGGTCCTCCCCATCGTCTGCAAGTCGGACGACGAGACCGTGGGTACGCTCTACGTCGCGAGCCCCCTGGTCGAGATCGCGACCCTCGCCCGCCGTCTGCTCAACGACGAGGAGCCCGACAAGCAGCGTGAGCTCTCCGACGAGGATCGCGGCGCGGTGGGAGAGGTCCTCAGCGTGATGAGTGGTGCCGTGGCACAGGCCCTCCAGGAGCAGGTGAACGAGGCGCTCCAGTGTGAAGCCCTGCCCTGGTGGAGCACCCAAGAACCTGGTGACAACCGCTTCGAAGACGGGGAGCTCGAGCTCGCGCGGGGCTCGCTCAGCGTACCCGGTGGCCAGGCGGTTCAGCTCTTCCTCGTGTTTCAGCGCTCGCTCCTCGAGCAGAGCCGCGAGGAAGGTGCCGAGGAGCGCCCCCGGCAGATTCTCCTGCTCGGCCTCGGCGAGGAGCTCGAGAACTCGCTCAGGCCCATTCTCGAGTCGGCGCAGATGCAGGTGCAAGCGGTGCAGCCCGACGCGGAGAACATCGAAGAGAGCTATGCGGACGCTGACGTGATCATCATCGCTGGAGAGGACGAGGACAGCTTTGCCCGCTGCCGTACGCTGCGCCTCGGCAACGCCAGCTGGACGGTTCCTACCCTGCTTTGCAGAAAGGAGCCGACACAGAGCAGCGTCGTACGCGCTATCGAGTCGGGCGCCTCGTACGTCCTCCGCGTACCGGCCGACGAGACCACCCTCCTCGCCGCCCTGGAGCGCTTGACGCCCGAGAGCTAGCGCCCTGAGTTGACTGCGGGTCGGGCACTCAGACGGCGGTTCCCCGGCGTTCCCAGGTGCATCGGAAGCGGCTGTGAGCCCGCGGGCCTCGGCGACCCGGCGCCGCGCGGGCCCGCGCGGCCGGAAAAGGTGGGCGGGCGCCTGGACGAGCTCGAAACGCAGCCTCGGCCCGCTGCTCCCGTGGACCGTACGGCTCCTGTGCGACGCGATCCGTCCGCCACCTGTCAGCGTCCGTGCGTGCACTCGAGCGCAGATTCGTTGGCGGGTCCCTTGCGGTTCAGCGACGGCGGTGGGCCCACGCACCCAATACGACCTGACCCGCCTACGTACCCTATCCATTCTGGCACTCTTCCAGGAACCGCTCCTCGAGCGATTCCCAATTCCACGCTCGCATCCACTCATGGAGCGGGAACGGATCAAGGCAGGCGGTCCCGTCGAACCGTACATCCAAAAGACGATCAGGCTTCCCGGCTGCACTCGAAGGGGATCAGCGGAACCTCGACGGGGAAACAACACTTCCGCCGGTCCGATCTCTCTCGCGTGAAATGACGCCGGACATCCCTTCGCGGTCGCCCCGCCGGCTGAGAGGAATGCGGAGGTGGCCAGAAGAGTCCAGCGAGGTTGGATGTGCGTTGACTTCCGCTCGAGGTCCCGCGACGGTGGACCGTCGGGATCACGGGGAGCCCGACGACTCCAGTGACTTCAGGTAGGTCCAGATGACGTCGATCTCCCGATTCGAAAGACCGAGATTGGGCATCAGGGTCCTTGCGTTGTTGAGCCTCGGATCCCGGAGCTGATTCCGGATGAATGCCTCGTCACGACGAGTCGTTACCCCTCGGAGCACAGGACCCATGTCGCCTCCGGGTCCCTCGATTGTATGGCAAGCAACGCAGCCCTTCGCATTAACCAGTGAACGGCCGAGAGATACGGGATCGGTGTCCTCCTGCGTGAGCGACTCCGGACGACGAACTTGCGCTGGAGGGGGGGGATTGTTGTTGGCCCGCAGGAAAGCGAGTACTGCCCGTGTCTCATCCGCCGGGAGGCCTCCGACGATTCGCATGTGGGTCGCAACCACCGACCAGCGCGCATCGGTGAACTCCACCGGGGACCGGAAGTTGTGACAGCGATTGCAGGTACTCGCGTAGACCTGAGCCCCATCGATGGGTCGTTCTTCGGCTCCGGCTCCGCCATACGGGAGGATCAGGAGTATTGCCAAGGCAGGAGCAAAATTGCGGGCGCATGGTGACATAGCGATACCTCCCTAGAACCCGAACGCAATCTGGAGTAGCAGTTGATCGTTGTTGACTTCGGTATGGTCCTCGTCTCTCCAGGTATAGGCCAGCTTCAGGGGCACGGATGGAGTGAGCCAGTAGGCGACTCCGAAAGTCGTCTCCCGGTAGTCCAGGTCGTCATCGACCTCCCCGGTACGGAGCACGAGTTCCGTTCGATCGAGAGCCGTGCTGATCGGCCCAGCGACGGAGGCAAGATCTCGCAAGAGCAGGCCCCCCTGCAGGTAGTAGCCATTGATTCTTTCCGTGCCACCTCCGACTTTGTCGTTTCTCCGATCCATGAACTCGCCGAGCAGGTGCAGGGGGCCGAGACGGTAGCTCAGATCGAATCCATACAGCCGCAGATCGAGATCGGAATGGTCGTCGAAGGACCCTTGCAGGAAGGAGGCACCGATCTCCAGCTGGGGGACCGGCAGCAGCCCTAGCCGACCGCCGATCGCCTTGTTCTGGTTGTTGTCCCTAAAGGTCTCACCGAACTCGATCTCTGTTCCACCGTGAGAAACCCCAAGAGCAGACAACAGGTCGGCCTCGTCAGCAATGACGCCTTCATCGGTCAGGAACTCTGCGAGCTTCTCGAAGTCCGATTCGGGCTCCAGCCGGGGGCCGTTGGTCATGTAGAAAGCGTAGTTGACTCGGCTTCCGCGCTCATCGATCGACCAGGGAAGTCGGAGTCCGCCGCGAACCTGCACGCCGGTGTCGCTGAGGATCGGGACGATGCCTCCTCCGCTTCCGTGTGCCCCGTAGATGGGGGGTAGCGAGGGCAACTTGTTGATCCACGATGGGTGGAGGCGTTCGCTGAATGCATTGAAGGGGAGCAGGAACTTTCCGATGCTCAACGTGAGATAGTCGTTCAGGAGATAGTCGATCTGGGCGTACTCGACCGCGACCTCCGATGTACTTCCCCGCAGATCGAGCTCAAGCTCCCCAGTCAGATGGAGCTGATCGCTCAGCTTGTAGTGAAAGATCGGCACGAGCAGCATGCTCAGGGAGCCGTCCGAGTTCTGCTGGTCCGAATACCCGGCCGCCCCATAGCCACTGACGAAGAGCTGGGATGTGGGGTGAGTCTCGAACGCCTCGATGCGGCGGTCGACGTCCGCCATGGACAGGGCCGGGGAGGATTCCGGGGCCGCGAGCTCGTCCCGAAGCATCCGCACTTCGTCCTGGAGAGCTCGAATCTGCTGAGCCTGGAGCTCGAGCGCCTGCTGCACGTCTATGGGCTCGGCGTCGCGTGCAGCCGCGGATAGAACGGACACGAGGGATGTGAGCAGCACGATGCCGACGGGTCTCCGGGTGAGCAGATCGAATCGCATGGGTCGCCTCGACGGTTTGATTCTGCGCCAGCGGACCGGATCCATTTCCGAGCCGCGTCGCGCTTCGAACAGCCCCCGAGAGAGCAAGCTCGGTGCCGGCGTCTCGGCCGACGGATGGGTAGGCCGTCAAGGGGGCCCGTTGCGCATCGCCCCGGCCATCGAAAGTCCCGTAAAGACTTGAGTCGTCTCAGGTTTGAGGCTCTTCCGCCCGAGTGGATCCCGGTGGGGAGTCTGTGTGTGACAGAAGGCACACCCTCGCTTCTCCCTTCGCAATCTCGCGAGCGAGCTCTGGGACGGCAGCCGTCAGGCTGGACAGCCTCTCGATTTCCCACCCAAATCGAAGGGGATCGGGACATCGCAGGCCTGCGACCCGGTCGGGGCCTTTCTGGCAGGCCTGCGAGCCGCCGGACGGCGTCCCCCCCCTGCCCCGGCCGCCCGAGCACTCCTCGCCGCCACGATGAAGCTGGGCTAGAGGTCTGGAGCGATGACGACCCCGCCGCCACACCAGACGGCGTCGAATCGAGCAAGCGCTCGGCCGCGACGCCGTGCAACCGTGGGACAGTGGCTGGTGACAGCCGCCATCGCGTTCCTTCTGGTTCTCGCCGGATCCAATCTGTGGGGGTACTTCCGGAGTCGGGAGTACCTCACGGAAGCGGCGTTCCGCAATATCCGGAACGTAGCCGCACTCGAGGCTTCGGAGACCTTCCAGTTCGTGTCGAGCGCCGAGAGCCTCGTCACCTCGATCGTCGCGGGGAATGAGCACCTGTTCGGACTCTTGCGAGCTTGGCGGCCGATCGACGATGACATCGACCAGGACCCAATCGCACGCGCACTCCAGTCCCACCTGCTCGCGAAGGCCGCGGAGAACTCCTCGCTCAAGGAGTTCTCCGTGATTTCCCGCTATGGCAGGCTTGTTGCATCCTCCAACGTCACACGAGTTCCCGGGGAGGATCTCCGAGCCAGCTCTTGCTTCCAGGTTGGGAAGACGGGATCAGGAATCGTGGCTTTCGAGTACCGAGAATCCGAATCCCTCCGTGGCGACGAATCCCCGAGCCCCGAGCGTTCCTCGGAGCCATTCCTCGTTGTAGCGGGCCGTATCGTGGATCGGACAGGCCTGTTTCTCGGCGTGCTCTGCGCCCGCTCTCACTTCGAGATCCACAATAGCATGCTGATCGCTCATCGTGAGCGCACGGAGCGAGCCACGATCCACCTCCTGGATTCCAAGGGGACGATCGTCTGCGGCTCCTCTTCTGACGCCCACGGCACGCTCTACAGTGACCGATCGCCCCGACTGAAGGAGAACCTGATCTTGGATCAGCGTGCTTGGGAGGGATACTACCGAGACGACTCCGGAACCGAGATCATGGTCAGTTATGCGCCAATTGCCATGCTCGACTGGGGTGTCGTGGTCGAGGTTCCGGTTCGTCAGGCCCTGGCGGATCTGGAGAGACTCAAGTGGCAGGCAGTCGCCGCGAGCATTCTCCTTGCGCTGGGCCTTACACTGGCCGTATCCGTAGCCTGGCGAATGCTCGTACACCCACTCAAAGCACTCTCACGCGCCTCGGACCGGATGGCCGCCGGCGTACCCGGTGAAACGGTTCACCCGGGAGGACCACGGGAGCTCCTCGATCTTGCAGCGGCGTTCAATCGCATGAGCCTCGCACTCAGAGACTCCCAAGAAACTCTCGAATCTCGCATCACTGAACGCACGACAGCGCTCCGGGAAAGCCAGGAGTTCTCGGAGCTTCTCCTCAACTCGATCGACCAGCGAGTGCTCGTCGTGAACAACGAGTTCCAAGTGATCAAAGCCAACACTGCGGCCATCCGACTCCACGGACCCCAGCTCCTCGGCTCAAAGTGTTGCGAGACTCTCGAGGGACTGAACGAGGTTCCAGAGGATTATCCGGTGCGCCACACCTTCCTGACCGGAGAACGCGCGTCTGCCGAGCGCTTCCAGCGAACACTAGGAGGCCAGGAGCTGATCCGCGTAGAGACGTGCCCCGTCTTCGATCACGAGGGAGGCGTTCAGTCGGTCGTCGAGATCGGACGCGTCATCACCACCGAGAAGCGTCTTCAGATGCAGATGATCTATCAGGAGAAGATGGCGGCCTTCGGGCAACTTGCCGCTGGAGTCGCGCACGAGATTGGCAATCCGCTCGCAGCCATCGATTCTCAGCTCCAGCTGGCGCGACGCGATCCGAGCCGTACACAAGAGACACTCGATATCGTCCAGAACCAAGTCGGTCGGCTAGGCAGAATGCTGAGAGAGCTCATCGGCTTCGCGAGCCGACGGCAGGACGACATTTCTCTGGTCTCGGTCAACCAGGTGATCGAGGATGTGATGCGGCTCCTTCAGCACGATCCGCGCGCTCGTACCGTGCGCTTCATACCGCAGCTCGCCAGACGCCTGCCTGGGATACGAACGAAGGCGGATCAGCTCATGCAGGTGTTACTCAATCTCGGGATCAATGCGCTCGATGCCATGTCCGACGGGGGAACACTCGTATTCGAGACGGCGATGGGGGACACCGAAGTGATCGTTCGCATCTCTGATACGGGTCCTGGAATCTCCAAAGACGCACAGCTTCACCTCTTCGAGCCCTTTTTTACAACGAAGGCGCCGGGCCGCGGGACGGGCTTGGGTCTTTTCGTCAGTAAAGGAATCGTCGATGGAATGGGTGGAGAGCTGAATTTGGAGGACACGGGGGAAGCGGGCTCGACGTTCGTCGTTCACCTCCCGATAGATTCCGATCGAGAGGATGGGAGAGCCGTATGAGCGAGCGGATTCTGATCGCAGAGGATGAGGAGGTCATCCGAGTCAACTTGGCGGAGGTCCTCGAGAAGAGCGGCTACAGCGTCGACAGCGTTGCCGATGGAGACTCTGCGCTGGAGAAGGTCGTGAGCGAGAACTACGCCCTCGTCATCGCAGACATCCATATGCCGGGTATGGACGGAATCGAGTTGCTGAAGCGGACCGTTCGGGAACGCCCCGAGACCTTCGTCGTGATCATAACCGCTTATGCCTCGATCGAGACGGCCGTAGAGTCGCTTCGCCTTGGCGCCTACGATTATATCGTCAAGCCGATCGTGTTTGAGGATCTCGTGAAGACGATCGAGAATCTATTCTCGTATCGGGCCGTCAAGGCTGAGCTGCTGAGGCTGCGACGTGATCTATCGGACCGACTCGGATTCGAGGGTATTGTGGGCGAGAGTCCAGCGATGCGCGACGTTTTCGCTCTCGTGGAGCGTGTAGCACCCTCCCGAGCGACCGTTCTCGTCACCGGGGAGAGCGGGACGGGCAAGGAGCTGATCGCGCGGGCTATTCATGCTCGCTCTGGCACTGCGGAGCGTGAGTTTCTTGCCGTGAACATGGCGGCCCTGCCGCGAGAGCTGATCGAGGCGCAGCTCTTCGGTCATGAGCAAGGAGCTTTCACAGGTGCGGATCGGCACCGCGACGGGCTGCTTCGGAGCGTCTCTGGGGGGACGGTCTTTCTCGATGAGATCGGGGAAATCCCGCTGGACTGCCAGGCGAAGCTGCTGCGTGCCGTGGAGGCACAAGAGGTTCTCCCGGTGGGCGCCGAACGCCCGGTCCGCGCGAGGTTTCGACTGATCGCCGCGACCAATCGAGAGCTTCTTGAGGCAGTCCGGACCGGGGAGTTTCGCGAAGACCTGTATTATCGTCTCAACGTAGTTCGCATTGAGCTGCCGCCTCTGAGGGAGCGCAGGGAGGACATACCGGCGCTCGTGTCTCATTTTGTGAAATTGCATGGGAGGGCACGAGGACGGCAGGAGCCTCGGGTCTCGAACGGAGCCATGAAACTCCTCATGTCGTATCCGTTTCCGGGAAACGTTCGGGAGCTCTCGAACGTAATCGAAAGGGCCTGCATCCTGAGCGACGATCAGCGAATCGATGTGGAGGAACTCCCGCGGGAGCTACTCGAGACGGAGTCGATGCCGACCGGTCTCAAAGCGGCCGTGGAGGCGTTCGAGCGCAGCCACATCGCATGGGTCCTGCGGGCCGCGGGTGGGAACCGCGAACGAGCCGCGAAGATGCTGGAGATCGATCCGGCGACGCTCTACCGGCGACTGGCGAAGTATCAAACAGCGACGTAGCCGCGCGCCGTCGGATTGAGCTCGAGCTACCGCATCTCAGTCGTTCGTGCAGATACCTTCCCGGCGGCCGGGGCGCATAGCCGGCCACACTCTCCCTCGGCCCGCGGTCCTGTGCGACGCGATCCGTCCGCCACCTGTCAGCGCCCGTGCGTGCGCCGGAGCGCAGACTCGTTGGGCGATCCCTTGCGGTTCAGCGACGGCGGTGGGCCCATGCACCGAACACGATCTGACCCACGTACGTATCCTTTCCATTCTGGCACTCTTCCAAGAGCCGCTCCTCGAGCGACTCCACGTCCACTTCCTTCTCCGTGGCAATCCCATACTCGACCATCCTCGGCAGCAAGACCCGAACGAGGGGCACGGTAGGATATCGCGTCGTGGGTGTCTGGACGATGGCTTCGGCTCGTACCTGCGGCGCCAACAGACCCGCCTCTTTCAGTACGGAGTAGAGCTGGAATCCCATGTGGATGTCGGCGCCTGAGCGCTCGAGCGTCGCCCAGATCCAACGTCGCACCTGCTCGTGGAGCGGGAACGGATCGAGGCTGGCAGGGGGCAGCGTCGAATCGTACTCCCGAGAAACAATCAGGCCTCCCGGCTGTACAGAATTCGCGAGGCGGCGCACTGCGTCGACGGCATCTGCCTGATACATCAGCACGAGCCTTCCGACCGCTGCGTCGAAGAGATCTTGCCGGGATCCGAACTCGCGGAAGTCACCCTCGACGAAGCTCAGCGTGGAAAGAGCAAGGCTCCGAGCCCTTTCTCGCGCCGCGGCCAGCATCCGGGGCTTGCGGTCGGTGCCAACCACCTTGCCCTCGGCACCGACGAGGCGCGCCACGATCATCGCTACGTCGCCGCTCCCGCAGCCGATGTCAAGGACCCTCATTCCCGGACCGATGCCGGCTTGAACGAGCAACCGCTCGGTGATGGGGCCAATCGCATCTCCCTGGGAACGAAGCCGCTCTTTCTCCTGTCCCGATGTCCCGAGAACGTAGTCCGCATCACCCTGACGCCGTTCAGCCACGTGTCGTCCCTTTTCCCCGCACGATCGAAGTCTCGGAGAGCCTACCCCCCCGGTCGTCCCGATTGCCCGTTCAGCCGGCTCGCCTCCTGCACAGTCGGACCCCCGCCCACTCGGCCGGTTCGCCGACTCGGAAGCAATGAATCCATGCAAGGGGGGTGCGGCAACGGACAAGCCTGATCTCACGTAGCCGAAAGCACACGGATCTTGACGGAAAGAACCCAACGATGGGAAGCTGACAGGGCTTACGTCCAAGATCGCTCTCGACCCCGGGCGGAGTTCCTGCCCGCAATCCGGGGTGCACAAACGCATCGACCAGGGCTGGGTGCTGCGTCTGACGCGGCCGCTCATTCGGCGATACCTGAGAGGGCGACGCCTCCTTCCTGCCCCCTCGTTTCTCTCGGACGAGGAGAAGAGCGGGCCGTTCGCCGCCTACCTGAATGACTTCGATGGCATACCGCTCGGGCAAAAGCTGAGGCAGATCCTCGACGACACCTGGGCGTCGCCGAGCCTGACGAACCGGGCCAAGGCTCTGGCCTTTGCCCTGGTGGCCCGCGGCCCCGGGGGATCCTGAAGCGGTTCGCCAGCTGCTTCCGGGACTTCAGGGCCCCG
>JBHHVJ010000036.1:0-36770 GCA_046754285.1 Myxococcota bacterium
CATGGCTTAGCCGAGAAGGTGCTCTCAGCGCTGCGACGCGGCTTCGGTGGCCATGTCGAGCCCAACCCCTAGGAGTCTCCCTCGAGAGTCCGTCGATTGTGGACCCGCGGTGGAGCTTCGACCCGAGCCGTGCACGCTGGTGATCCTCGGCGCCTGTGGGGATCTGTCGCGGCGAAAGCTTCTTCCGGCGCTCCACAACCTCGCTCTGGACGGAGTCCTGCCGGAGCACACGGCCGTCGTGGCCTTCGCACGTCGCGAACATGGCGATGAGAGCTACCGACGCCTTGCACGCGACTGTGTCGAGAAGCACTCGCGGCAGCCGATCGATGCGCAGGCCTGGCCGCGGCTGGAGCGCAGCCTCTACTACCAGTGCGGATCGCTCGACGATCCACGCGCGTACGTCGAGCTGCGCAAGCGCCTCGAGGAGTTGGAGCTCGACCCCGGCATACCCCGCAGCCGCGTCTTCTACCTCTCCGTCCCGCCCAGCCTCTTCGAGACCTGCATCCGCGGTCTCCACGAGGCCGGGCTGGTGCATCCCCACCGAGCGGGCAGCCCCTTCGCCCGCGTGATCGTGGAGAAACCCGTGGGGCGGGACCTGGACAGCGCTGCCAAGATCAACGACGAGCTCTCCAGGGTCTGTGACGAGCGGCAGATCTTCCGCATCGACCACTACCTGGGCAAGGAGACCGTCCAGAACATCCTCGTCATGCGTTTTGGAAATGCCATCTTCGAGCCGCTCTGGAACAAGAGCCACATCGACCATGTGCAGATCACGGTGGCCGAGGAGGTCGGCGTGGGGACGCGCGGCGGCTACTACGAAGAGACCGGTGCCCTGCGGGACATGGTGCAGAACCACATCCTCCAGCTCCTCTGCCTGACCGCGATGGAGCCGCCGTGGTCGCTCACGGCCGATGTCGTGCGCGATCACAAGCTCGAGGTGCTGCGCTGTCTGCGTCCGATCACAGGAGAGGACGTTGGCCGCTACGTGGTCCGTGCCCAGTACGGCGCCGGGTTCGTCGGGGACGTGGCCGTGCCCGGCTATCGTCAGGAGCGGGGTGTGGCCAACGACTCGATCACGGAGACCTACGTCGCGCTCAGGGTCTTCATCGACAACTGGCGCTGGTCCGGCGTGCCGTTCTACCTGCGAACTGCCAAGCGCATGCCCCGGCGGGCCACCGAGATCGCGGTGCAGTTCAAGGACGCTCCTCCGATCCTCTACAACCGGGATCGCAGCGCGCCGCTGGATCCGAACCTCCTCACGCTTCGCATCCAGCCCGACGAGGGACTCTCGCTGCGCATCTCGGCCAAGCGACCGGGTCCTCGCTTGCGGACCTCCGCCGTCGAGATGGACTTCGCCTACGGGGCGGCCTTTGGCGGGTCCTCGCCCGAGGCGTATGAGCGCCTCCTGCTTGACGTGCTGGCCGGGGACGCCACACACTTCATGCGACGCGACGCCGTGGAGGCGTCCTGGGCGTTCATCGATCCGATCCAGGAGGCCTGGGAACGCAGCCGTGTGCGCTGGCTTCCCGAGTACGAGGCCGGAAGCGACGGCCCCATCGAGGCCGAGCGCCTGATCGGGGAGGACGGGCGTCACTGGCGCGTTCCGTGAGGCACGGCTCGCTCCTCGACCCCGTGGCTCCGTCGCGGCCGGAGGCACCGGCCCCCGGAGGGGTCGTCGGTCCGGGCCGCTTGAAGCTCCGCACGCTTCCCGGCCCCGCCGCCTTGGGCCGCGTCGCCGCGGAGCATTTCGTGCGAGCGGCCCGGGTGGCGATCGCAGAGCGGGGACGCTTTCGCGTGGCGCTCGCCGGGGGATCGACGCCGCGCACTCTCTACCGCGCCTTGGCCCGTCCCGACCTGGCTCGCAGAGTGGCCTGGCGACGTGTGGAGGTCTTCTGGGGAGACGAGCGGGCCGTGGCCCGGGATCATGCCGACTCCAACTACCGCATGGTCGCCGAGACGCTGCTGCAGCACGTCGACCTGCCTCCGGATCACGTCCATCCCATGCCCGTCGAGTGCCCGGACCTCGATGAGGCCGCCCGTACCTACCAAGCGGAGATGGCGCACATCTTCGGAGTTGCAGCCACGGAACCCCCACCGAGCCTCGATCTGGTCCTGTTGGGGCTTGGGACCGACGGTCACACCGCTTCCCTCTTTCCACGCTCGCCTGCGCTTCGCTGCGCACGCGAGTGGGTGCTCCCCAGCGATCCGCCCGTCTCGGGGCCGGCTCGCCTGACGCTCACGCTGCCCATCCTGAACCAGGCCGCCCGTGTCCTCTTCCTGGTGAGCGGCGGGGCGAAGGCGGAGGTGCTGCGCCGCGTGCTCGAGGAGCCCGCGGAGCCGGAAAGCTTGCCCGCGCAGGGCGTTGTGCCCGTCTCTGGAGAGCTGCTCTACCTCGTGGACGACGCCGCTGCCTCCCGGCTGCAAGGAGCCCGCAGCGACTGCACCCAGGGACCCCACGCGCAATGGGAGTGGAGGCCGTGACCTCCACCCCCCACCGCGCGGTGCGCGGAACTATTCGGACGGGAACCCACGGGCCAGGAAGACCGTGGTCCCCTGCACGATCTCCACGTCTTGGCCACGCGGATCCATGTCCGCGGGGAACGGCACCTCAGCGGGCTGATCGGGATCGTTGTCAAACTCGATCTCGCCCTGGATCTCGCCCGTCGAGGCGTCGAAGGCCACCGCGAGGGTCCCGCGAAGGATCCCGCCGACGCGCAGATCGTAGTCCCCTGCCGGGAGATTCTCGATCTCGACGCGGAAGTCGCGGTCGCAATCGGTGTCCATCCGCAGCCGGGCTTTGCCCTTCGCATCGGAGTCCGGCCCCACGTTGAGCAGTGGCACCTCGGTGTCGAGGAACTCGCAGGTCGCGGGAGGCGGACCGCCTGCGCCGCCGCCCGCGAAGAGCAGCGTCGTGCTGGGGCACGGGTCGCCCGGAACGGCAGCGGGTGCGTTCGCGCGAATCTCGATCGTGCCGAGATCCACCGTGAAGTTCAGCAGAATCTCGCCCGCCGAGGGGCTGGTGTCGAATTCGATCTGCCCCTGCACCTGACCGCCGCTGCTGGCTGCGGTGAGCGTGGCACGGAAGAGACCGCCGACGCAGACCGCGTAGTCCCCGCCCGGAACGTCCTGGATCTCGATGCGAAGATCCTCGTCGCAGTCCGTCCGGGTGCGGAATCGCACGTCGGCTGCGCCGCCCGGCGGTGCGTCCATCGCGGCAGCCAGCGCAATGTTGGTCTCGCTGAACGTGCACGAGCCCGGCGGCGGGGGGCTTCCGCTGGCGACGTCGAAGATCAGCGCGGTCGTTGGACAGGGATCGCCGGCCTGCGCGAGGCCGTCATCCGCTCGAATCTCGATCTGGGCGAGATCGACGGCGAAGTCGAGCAGCCGCTCGTCAGTGGATGGATCGCTGTCGAACTCGATCTCGCCGAAGATCTGGAGGCCGTTGTCCGCAGCCGTGAAGGCGCCGCGGAAGACGCCGGAGACGCAGACGGCGTAGTCCCCCGCGGCCAAGTCCTCGACCTCGATGCGGAGGTCCTCGTCGCAGTCGTCTCGTATGCGAAGGCGAGCCTTGGCCTGCCCGGCGCCCGCCGCGGCGGTGGGCGTGAGGAAGACGTCGTTCTCGCTGGAGGCGCAGACGTTCACCCCACTCGCCTCGGCGGCGAGCACGTCCGAGGCAAAGACGTCGAGTCCCTGGGTGATGTCGATCGTCGCGCCGCGCGGGTCGAAGTCGAGCGGGAGCTTGCCCGCCTGTGGCTGGGTATCGAACTTCACCTCGCCGCGTCCGCCCACCACCGGGATTGTCGCGACGACGAGCCCATCGACGCGAAGCTCGTAGTCTCCGTCCTGGGGCATCCCCTCGACTTCGACGCGAAAGCTGCGTCGTCCGCCAGAGCGGGACCGGAATCGCGCATCGATCGTCGCTCCCGACGCCAACGCGGTGGCCGCGAGCACGGTGCGCTCATCGACCTTGGCGTCCGCGGGCTCCCCGGGTCCGCCGAGGATCGTGGAGAGCACGTCCGCAACCCCGTCGCTGATCGAGATCAGCTTTCCGCGCGGATCGAAGTCGAGCAGAACGTCCTTGGAGCTGCGGACCGGAGTGCGAAAGCGCAGCTTGCCCGCGCCGCTGGAGCCCGTCGTCAAGCTTCCGACCTCGATGCCGTCGACCCGCACCGAGTACGTCGTCGAGGGCGCGAGTCGCTTCGCGCGAAGGTCCAGCTTGGACTTGAAGGGTCGCAGGTCGGTGCGAATCCGACTCTCTGCCGCGGGCCGCACGCCCGTGTTCTGGAGCGTGAGCTTGGCCTTGGAGCGCTCGACGCTTCGAGCCGCGACGCTCGGAACCTGTGCGGCGAGCGTAAGGCCCACTCCGAGCAGGCCCGTCACGCTCCATCGAATCATGTCTCGGGTACGGTGCATCGTTTCCCTTCCTCTGCTGACTAGCCCATTCGCGTTCTCGCGGGGCGGCCGGGCCTCGCCCGAGTTCGGAGAGCCTTCGACTGCAACGAGTGTTCCAACTGCGGAGAGGCGCTCAGGGGCGTGGGGAGGATGGCGCGCTACGGAGCGGTCTGCGGGTTTCCACGCACTGTGGGATCCGACCCAGCCTCTCAGCTCGCGCGGGCGTTCGCGGAGAGCTCAGGGGCGCCGGGCGTGGAGCCGTCGGCCGCCGCCGATCACGAGCGCCGCTGCGAGAAGCAGCAGGGCCGGAGCGGGCAGCGACGGGACGGCGGTCTGACTGCCGCAGCTCGAGCAGCCGGCGCGCAGCGGGTCCACCACGCAGGTTCCGTCGCAGCATCCCCCGAGCCCGTTCCGGTCGTGATCGTCCTGGCTGGGGTTAGCGAGCAGCGGGCAGTTGTCATCGCATGGGACGGCGGCGATCCGATCTCCGGCCTGGCAGGCGAAGTCAGCGAGGAGAAGGCTCAGATTGCCATCCTGGGCCGTGCCGTCCTGGTCGAGATCGGGCTGGCCGATCGCCACGCGGCTCGATCCGATGAGCCGGGCCCCCTGAAGCAGGTCGAGCCGGCCCTCTCCCATCGTTCCGGAGTCGTCCAGCACCACGACGGTGCCCGCGGCGCTGGCGAGCACCAGGCTCTCGACGAGCGGGTCCCCGTCGCCATCGGGCGATACGATCCGCACGCCTCCATGGGCCGCGAGCTCCACGGCGAATCCTCCGGGCGCTGGGTCGGCCACGTTGCCGAGCCGATCGACGGGAAGCAGCCGGAGGCTGCGGGTCGACGCGGCGCCATCCGCCGGCAGGTCGAGCAGCGCGCCCGCCGGAAGCACGAGCACGCGGCCGCCGGCTCCCGGGGCGGGGCGCAGCCAGGTTCGAGAGGTTGCGCGGAAGCTCGTCGGCGAGACCTCGTCGAAGAGGCGCGCGGCGATCGCGGCTCCACTCACGACGACAAGCTGGTCCGTGCTCGGCTCCGTACCGTCCGTCGGGATCGCGAACGGCGTGTCGAGCTGCGGGTGACCCGGTGCGGGCAGGTAGTTCCGCTCCGGGCTGAACTTGATCTCGCTTGGCGCGTCGGGCACCGGGGGTGGGACCCGGCCGTTGCCGATCACGCGGCCCGGGTCGAGCGGCGGGAAGTAGGGCCAGAGCGTGAAGATGGGGGGGCCGTCGCTGAACAGCGCGTTCGGATCCGAGCCGGTGTAGCCCCCCGCCACGAGCACGACGCGAAGTCCGCCCAGGCTCGCCGGGGCGGCCACGTGGAAGCCCAGACTGTCCTGGAGGCGCCCGGCCTGGAGCAGACCCACCTGCCGTCCGACGTACGCCGTCGCTTCCTGGAGCTCCAGCGCATCGTCCGCACTGCCGTCGGCGTCCGTCGGGCCGATCACGCCGTCGTCATCGAGGTCGGCGAACGCGAAGATCGTGAAGGGACGGCCGTCGAGGTCCGCGGAGGTGAGCACCTGTCCGTACGGCGGCGAGCCGCTGCCGTCGCTGACCAGGACGGTGAAAGGGATCTCCTGAGCCGGGTCGATCACCCCTCCGCCCGCGCTGATTGTCGTCACGCTCGGGCCACCCGAGGCGCCCGCGGGCGGTGGAATCGAGCCCGCCGGGTGCGTCCCGACCCGCACGACCAGGTCCACGTCGCCGGAGTGGTTCGGATCGATCACGTCGTCCCCGGTCCCGAACTCGTCGTCGGGCCCCGGCAGCAGGAGCGGCAGGCCGGGCAGCATGGGGAGGGCCTGACCGGTGACGGGATCCTGCGGGTCGCCACTGAAGACCTGCTGGGCTCTGGCGGGGCCGGCTGGCAGGCCGAGCATCAGGGCGAGCAGCAGCGCCGGGAGCGCGAGCCGTGTCTCGGCCCTCACGGGGCGGCTCCACCCGCGCCGGACAGGTCCACGGTCACGGCGTTGCTCAGGAAGCTGCCCTCACCGCTGACCTCGACGTAGAGCACGGCGCTCAGGGGCCCGACCGAGAAGGAGGCCGGCAGCAGGACCGTGAGGCTGCGGGGCTGCAGGCGCAGGATCTGCGCCGCGGGCTCTGGGCTCCCGAGCGCCTCGAGGGTCACGATCTCGCCCGTCTCGAGGCCATCGAGAAGCCCCGCGAAGCTCCCGGACTGGGGCGCCCCACCGATCGGGTAGCGCACGAACTCACCGCTCTGATGCAGGACCAGATTGAGGGGAAAGCTCACCTGGAGCAGGTCGTCAAAGCCCAGGATTCCGTGGATCTCGACGAGGGTTCCGGCGTCGGTCCGCAGCGCCACCACCTGACCGATCGCGAGTGTCGGGTCGGTCGAGGCCGCCCGGGGCCCCGGCGGCGTCAGCGCCATCACCAGCAGCGCCACGGCTACGGCGAGCCGGCGGAATCTTACCGCGCTGCTGGGGTGCCGGAGCCTCATCGTCGTCATCCTATCACCGGGCCTCTCGCCAGGCCGTGTCACGCTTCTTGCCAGCACGAGCCATGCCATACAGCGCGGGCTGCTGGCGGCGGTGCCACGCCCAGGGGATGTGCAGATTCCCCCGAGGTGCGTGATATCGCGCATACTGCGGAGCGGGTCGGAAGATGGGACGACGCTGACAGGGAGGAGGCCGGGGAGATGTCCGAGATCGTGCTGGTGGAAGATGAGGAGGTCCTGCGCCGCAGCCTGGCCAAGACGCTCGAGCGGCTCGGGCATCGCGTGCGGGCCGTGGAGACCGCAGAGCAGGGCTTCGAGCTGATCGAGCGGGGACTTCCCGATCTGCTCCTGACCGACCACCGCCTGCCGGGTATGAGCGGCTACGAGCTGCTGCGGCGCGTGAAGGAGGAGCACGCGAGCGTCGCCGTGATCGTGCTCACCGCGCACGGCACGATCGAGGACGCCGTGGCGGCCATGCGCAGCGGTGCGGCCGACTACCTGCGCAAGCCGATCGACCTGCAGGAGCTCTGTGTGGTGGTCCAGCGCTGCCTCGAGCGTGAGGGTCTCCGACGCGAGCTCGACTACTACCGCACGCGGGAACTCGGGACCGGTCGCATGGCGGGGATCGTGGGCTCGTCCGAGGCCATGGGGCGCCTTCGCGGGATCATCAAGCGCGTGGCCAGCCTGGAGAAGCGCGAGGGCGGTGGACCGACCATCCTGCTGAGTGGTGAGACGGGCACCGGCAAGGGTCTGGCCGCTCGGGCGATCCACAACGCCTCGCCCCACCGGGATGCGCCGTTCATCGAGGTGAATTGCACCGCGATTCCCGAGAACCTGCTCGAGGCCGAGCTCATGGGCTACGAGAAGGGCGCCTTCACCGGCGCGGCTGCGGCCAAGCCGGGTCTCTTCGAGGCCGCCGAAGGCGGAACGATCTTCTTCGACGAGATCGGGCACATGAGCCTTCAGCTCCAGGCCAAGCTGCTCAAGGTCATCGACGAGAAGACCGTGCGCCGGATCGGCAGCATGCGAGATCGTGTGATGAGCTGCACCGTCCTGACCGCGACGCACATGGATCTGGCCCGACGTGTCAACGAGGATCGCTTTCTCGAGGACCTCTACCACCGCATCAATGTGGTGCGAATCGAGATCCCGCCCCTGCGCGATCGGGAGGACGATGTGGTTCAGCTGGCCGACCACTTCCTGCGCCTTCACGCGAGCGAGTACGGGGTCGAGATGCCGCAGCTCACGCCACGCGCGCTGGACGCGATCCGCAGCTATCCGTGGCCCGGGAATGTTCGCGAGCTCAGCCATGCGATCGAGCGCGCGATCGTGCTCTGCCCAGAGGGTGTGCTCGACGTGGGCGATCTGGCGCTCGAGTCCGCACCGTCTCCGGGCGCCGCGGTGCGAGTCGACGCCACGAACGGAATCGATGTCGACTTCTCCCGAGGCGCGATCCGCCTCGAGGAGGTCGAGACGGGGCTGATCCGCTGCGCCATGGAGTTCACGCACGGAAATCAGGTGCAGGCGGCACGCCTGCTCGGGGTCTCTCGCGACGCGCTCCGCTACCGCCTCGAGAAGTACGGCCTACGCTGAGGCTCCGCGGACCCGGCGTACCGGCAGGACCACCCGGAAGCAGGCGCCCCCCAGCTCCCCGTTCCCCATCACCACGTGGCCCCCGTGACCCTCGGTGATCTTTCGCACGCTCACCAGCCCGAAGCCCGTGCCCTGGGACTTGGTGGTGTAGAAGAGATCGAAGATCCGATCTGCACGGCCCGGGGCAATGCCAGGCCCGGAGTCCTGGACCTCGATCCAGACGACCGGCGCTCCGTCCTCCTCTCCGCCGCCCGTTCTCAACAGGACCTTGCCGCCGGAGGGGCTGGCGTCGATCGCGTTCGAGAGCAGCTCCATCGTGGCTTGCGTGAGAAGGGTCGGATCGACCAGCACCTCGGGCAACGACTCCGAGCCCTCGATCACGATGCTCACGTCGCCGGCCTGCGCCTTGGCGCGCGTGTCGCGCGCGGCGCGATTCGTGACCTCGCTGAGCCGGATCGGACGGACCTCCGGGCGGAAGGGCTTGGAGAAGTCCAGCAGGGCGCCGATGCGCGCGTCGAGGCGATCGGTCTCCGAGACCACGTCGGAGACCGAGGTGGAGGCCGGGTGGCTCTCCAGCTCGAGCAGCGCGAGCTGGGCGGCGGCCTTGATGCCCGCCAGCGGGTTTCGGATGGCATGCGCGACGGCTCCCGAGAGCTCTCCGATCGCCGCCAGCCGCTCCTTCTGCACCAGCTCCCGCTGGGTTTCACGCAGCTCGCGGTTGGTGCCTTCGAGCTCGATGTTCTTGAGCTCGAGGTTGCGGTTGAGCAGATCGATCGTCTGGTATGCCTGCGCATTCTCCAGGGCCACGGCGAGCTGGTCGGAGATGGTGCGGAGCAGCTCGACGTCGTTCGCGGTGTGATCCCCTCCCGCGCGCTTGGGGCCAACGAGCATCACCCCGATCAGCCGACCCTCGAGGCGCATGGCGGTCGCGAGCGAGACGCCGAGCTCGCGCAGGGCGCACGCCGCAGCGGCCCGTGCCGCGCTCACCCGCTCCGCGTCATCCTCTGCCGTCACCAGGTCGATCCTGGCCAGCGCGCGCAGCACGATCGCGATCGAGTGTCCGCGGGGATCCCGGAGTGGGGCCGTGCCGTCGGTGGGATCGAGGTGACCGCGCAGCAGGGCCTCACCCCGCGCCGAAACGGTGTAGAGCTGCACGAAGCACGGCTGGAGGGTCTCGTCGATCAAGAGGAGAGTGCGTGCGGTGAGCTTCTCGAAGTCGAGAAGCGTCGCGAACTCGCGCGACGCCGTGCGCACCACGTCGCGATAGCTGTAGCGCTGCCGATCGTAGAGGCGATCGACGAGGTCTTGGATGCGCTCGCGGCTTGGTGTCGTGAGCAAGATCAGGCCGACGATCAGAACACCCTGGGCCAGCCGCGACTCGGCCTCCGTCAGGTTCTCGAAGAGGTAGTCGAGGTAGCTGATCGAGAGGGTGTAGCTTCCGAGCACGATGACCGTGAGCGCGCCGTAGACGAGGGTGCGCTTGATGACACGGTCGATGTCGAAGAGGTCATGTCTCCCGATTGCGTAGGCGATGCTGAGCGGAAAGAGTGGCAGGAAGATCGCTGCAAAGTTCAGGGGTAGCGTGACGTCGCCCGCGAACATTGCGAGGAGGCCGATGGACGGCAGGAAGGACCCGATCGTTCCAAGCATGACCGCTTTGGTGCGCTGCCGGACGACGCGGTTGGGGGCCCGGAAGAAATACCAGACGAAGAACACGATCGACGTGAGCGCGCTGGCCGCGACGAAGACGTGAGTCAGGCGGTCCAGCGGCACCAGCAGATCGTGCCTCTCATCGAATGCGAAGTTCGTGGCTGTGCCGAGCGCCAGGCCGGCGAGGACCAGGCCCGCCAGCACCGAGGTCTCCCAGGGCCTCCGTTCACGGGCCACGGGAAAGAAGCTGATCACGGCGAAGGCCGTGGCGGGAATCAGCGGGAAGAAGTAGAAGCAGGGCACTCGGAAGAGGTAGGGACCGAAGCTGTCCGCTGCGGTCGCCATGTAGAGGCCGAGGTTCACGCAGAAGAAGAAGAGGGCGATGGCCGCGGGATCCCGCGGCTTCATGTAAAGCACGACGATGCCCAGCACGAGCAGCGCCAGCGCCGCGAGCACGTAGATTCCCAGCACTCCGAGCCAGGTGCGCAAGCCCAGCACCATGAGCGGTGCGACGACCGTGTAACGCTGGCCGTCCTTGACCAGGCCGTACTCGACCGGTGTCCCGGCCGATCGCCCGGGGATCCGCTGCGCCATCTCGCGGCCGTCTCGCAGCGGTTTCCCGTCCATCTCGACCAGCCACGACTGGTACCGCACGCCCGAAGCCACGCCCGTCCAGTGAGGCTCCCCGACGGCCGGGACGAAGAGGTTCTCCCAGACGAAGAAGCCGGGAAAGACACGGCCGATACGCTCCAGGGAGTTCAGCGAACAGATCCCGACGATCAGCGTGGCCGCGACCGCGATGAGGACCAGGAGGGTTCCGGGATCCAGGATCCGCCCTGGGATATGCTTGCTTTTCGAGGTCATCACCCCGTCGCACCCCACAGAGCCGATTCTTGAGCATCCGCCCTACGAGCCAGGAACACCGACGCGCCGTGAAGCTCGCGCTTGCGTCCATTTTAGTATACACCGCGGCGTTCCCGCCTTTTGGAGCCGCCGCGGCTGCCTTTGCCGCGTTCCTTCCGCTTGCCTTCCTGTTTCTCGATCCGGCCCGGCCCGTGTCCTGGCGTGGAGCGCTGCTCGCCGCGCTCCTCTTTGGAGAGCTCACGCCGCTCGCTGTGACGGGCTACTGGATCTACCGCGCGGCCGGCGACTTCTTCGATCAGCCGCCGCACTTCGGCCTGGGATTCGCCGTCTTCCTGACGGCGCTGCACGGTGCGCTCTTCATGGCTCCGACGCTCTTCCTGGCGCGCTTCCTCGTCCACCTGGGACCGCTCGCGCGCACGCTCGCGTTCCCCACGCTCTGGGTCGCCGGTGAGCTCGCGCGGTCGCGGCTGCTGGACGGCAACCCATGGGAGCTGCTCGGCTCCGCGTTCGATGCCCACCCCATGCTCATGCGGGTCTCCCGCCTGGGGGGGGTCTGGCTGCTGAGCTGGGCCGCGGTGGCCGTCTCGGCGGCCCTGGCCACGACCCTCCTGGGGCGGCACAGCTCGGCTCGTGCGCGTCTGTCCGGAGGCTCGGTACTCGGGCTCGCGGTCCTCGTGCTGCTGGGGGGGTCGCTCGAACGGACGCCGCGCACGCCAGCCCCCGACCGTCCTCTCCCCAGTCTCCGCATCGGCCTCGTTCAGCCCAACATCGGGCGACACGAGCTTTGGGACCCGAGCCGGCGCGCCGATCACCTTCGCCGGACACTCACCCTCAGCCGCAGCCCGACTCTGGCGGGGGTGGATCTGCTCGTGTGGCCGGAGAACGCCGTTCCGTTCCTGCTCGATGCGGATCGTGCGGCTCGGCGGCGGATCCAGCTGCTCGCCAACGAGACCGGTGCGGCGGTGATGCTCGGTGCGCCACGCAGCGAGTCCACGCGGGATGGGGGCGCGCGCTTCTTCAACTCGGTCTATCTCTTCCGTCCCGGTGGCACGGGCTACGAGACCTACGACAAGCGCAAGCTGCTTCCCTACGTCGAGGTGATCCCGGAATGGCTGGTGCCCTATCGCAGAAGTTCCGAGCCCGTTCACTACGGTCCGGGAAGGCGTGTGACGATCTTCGTAGTACGGGGCTGGAAGATCGCGCCGTTGATCTGCTTCGAGTCGATCTATCCGCGCTTTGCGCGCGAGGCTCGGCGGCTGGGAGCCGACCTCCTGGTCAACGTCTCCAACGACTCGTGGTTCGATCGCGGTGCGGCCGCACGCCAGCACTACGGCATGACGGTGCTTCGCGCGGTCGAGAACGCCGTGCCGCTGGTGCGCGTGGCGAACACCGGAATCACGGCCGTCATCGGACCCGACGGCGCGCCGTTGGCCCGGCTACCGAGGCATCGCGAGGCCGTGCAGCGCGTGGAGCTCGCAGCGGCGCCTCGAGGTCGCACCCTCTATACGCGCTGGGGGGACTGGTTCGCATGGCTCTGCGTGCTTGCCGCGGTGCCCTCGGTCAGCCTCGGAGCTCTCCGAGCACACCGCGGTCGCGCTCCGGGTGGGTGACGAGCACGACGGCCTCGCCGGGCTCGAGCGATCCGCTGAAGCGTTCGCCCTCGCCTCGCCCCTCGCTCGACACCTCGACCCAGCCGCCGATCTCCGTCCCCAGGCGCACGAGCCCATCGCCAAAGTTGATCGCGATCAGGCGCTCGTCGAGCGCAGCGTGCCGTCGGTATATCAGGACGTCGATGGGCCCGGGTAGCAGATCGAGCTTCCCCCCGTGAAGCGCCGGGCTGTGTCGCCGTGCGGCGATCAGACGCCGGTAGAGCGCGAGAATCGAGTCCGGTGCCCGACGCTGGGTCGCCACATCGCGGCGATCGCACTCGGGCGGCCAGGGCAGCCAGGGCTCGGCGGCCCAGCCGTGGTTCGGCGAGGCGTCCCAGGGAAGCGGGGCTCGGCAGCCGTCGCGTCCACCCGGATCCACGGCGCGCTCGCGAGGCACGTGCGCATCCTCCAGACCCAGCTCCTCCCCCATGTAGAGGAAGGGCGTTCCACGCAGGCTCAGCAGGAGCACGGCGGCCGCACGTGCGCGCCGTTCGCTGCCCCCGTACCGGGTGCGGTGTCGCGGCTGATCGTGGTTCGAGAGCACCCAGGTGGGCCACGCGTCCGCGGGATCGAAGCTCCCGAACGTCTCCGCGAGAGCCTCGTGCCAGGCGTCGGCCTCCCAGGGTGCGAAGAGTGGGGGAAAGCAGAAGCAGAGCTGCAGCTCGTCGCCGCGTCCGTAATAGCGCACGATCTGCTCCGTTCGCAGCAGGAAGACCTCGCCCACCATGAGGCGATTGCCGTCGAACTCATCGAGGACCCGGCGGATGTCGCGCAGCAATGCGTGCGTGCCCGGCTCGTCGTTGAGCACCACGTGGGGAAGCGGAGCGAGCTCGGAAGCCACATCTCGCAGCTCCGGATCCTTCAGGATGTTGTGCACGACGTCGGCGCGGAACCCGTCCACACCGCGCCGCAGCCAGAATCGAAGCGTCTCGTGCATCGCGGCCACCACGTCGGGATTCCGCCAATTCAGATCCGGTTGCTCCGGGAGGAAGGAGTGCAGGTACAGCTGACCCGTGCGCTCGTCCCGGGTCCAGGCCGGAGATCCTCCCGTGAACGCCGACGTCCAGTTGTTGGGCGGGCTCCCGTCCGGCCCCGAATCCCGCCACACGTACCAGTCGCGGCGGCGGCCCGTACGGGAGCGGCAGGACTCGATGAACCAGGGGTGCTCGCTCGAGGTGTGCGCGGGTACCCAGTCGATCAGCACGCGAAGGCCCCGGACGTGAGCGGCCTCGAGCAGGGCATCGAAGTCGTCCAGGGTTCCGAAGAGCGGATCCACGTCGCGGTGGTCCGAGACGTCGTAGCCGAAGTCGCGCATGGGCGAACGGTAGAACGGCGAGAGCCAGAGGCCGTCCACCCCCAGCCAGGCGAGGTGATCGAGGTGCGCCAGGATTCCGCGCAGGTCTCCGACCCCGTTGCCGGTGGTGTCACAGAAGGAGCGCGGATAGATCTGATAGAAGACCGCGCTCTTCCACCACGGGTCGTTCATGCGGAGGATCGGTGATCCCTCGGCCCGTCGGCCCGCGGGACTCGCTGCTCGGCCGGGGCCAGCGGGGGCAACGGATCTCGCCGGTCGATCTGGTACCAGTAGGCCGTGCTGGAGTAGTCGTTGGCGAGCGCGTTGTCGTGCCCGGTCTCGATCGTGACGCGGATCGATCGCTCGAAGCGGATCGGGTCCTCGATGTGAAAGCGGTACATCGAGTTCTTGCCGCGCCAAGGCCAGCCCTCATCGCCGCTGTAGACCGTCAGCCCGTGATAGGGCGCAGAGAACTCCTGTCGTGGGCAGAACGCCGTGTTGAAGTAGTCCTCGGTGCCCGTTCCGTGCAGGCGCGGTGGCCAGGGCTCATCATCGATGAAGATCATGTCGTCCCCTTCCCCGTACCAATCGTTGACCTGACGCTCGAAGACGTCGATGTTCAGATTGCAGCCCACGTACTGACCTCGGCCCCGCACGTCAAGGATCACGTAGTTCCGTGCCCCGGAGAGGTTCGGCTCGCGCCAGGGACCCGAGAGCGCCATCCCGGCGCCCGCGGGTCGAGCGGCCGAGTAGCCGTAGTCCTGACGGCTGAAGCCCTTCTCCGCTGCCGTCCCGGCGGTCCGGGGCGTGCGGTTCCAGAGTGCGTGGAAGCGCGCGAGATCGGGATCCAGCTCACGGTACCGCTCGTAGTCGATGTAGAAGTAGAGGATCCGCGTCGCCTCCCCCTGGTTCTCGATCTCGAAGCGGGCGCCCTCGGCGAACGGCATGGGGAACCAGCAGTTGAAGCCGCGCCCTCCGTCGGGGCTCATCTGCAACGGCAGCGAGACGAAGCAGCGGTGCAGCCCGAAGCCGATCCCGAAGAAGTCGCCGAGGGGGACCTCGACGCTCGGGCTGGCCTCGCCGTCCCAGAACATTCGCAGCACCGTCTTGCACAGATCGTGTGGCTCGTCGGGAAGCGACATCATCGTCATCCAGATGTGCTTCACGCAGCCGGCTCCTTCGATCTCACCGAGCCGTGCGGTCTCACCGGGGGGGATCGGGATCGCGTCGAGGTTTCCGCCGGAGCGGTCCCAGGACGAGAGCCGGTGACGGCGGAAGTCGCGAAGCCGGGCCAGGGAAGCCAGAGAGCCGAGGCCGATCTGCATGGGCTCCTCCTTCGACGGATCCGGCCGGGTGCCCCGGGCTCAGGAGGTGGAGCGGAGGAGCTCCGGGTTCCTCGCCTTGACCATCCGGCGCAAGCCCTCCTGGCAGCCTACGGTGGTCTTTCCAACGAGCTCGTGCAGGCGGGTGAGATCCAAGGGAAGACTCGCAAGGGTCTCGTCGGTGTAGTGGAAGCGTGGCTCCAGGCCTGTGAGCTCGGAGAGAACGCCGCACCAGTCCTCGATGCTTGTCGGCTGCCCGCCCCAGTTGATCACCGTGGCGGGCACCGCGGCGATCTCGAGCATGCGTGGAAGCTGCGCGATGTAGTCCTCCTCGTGGATCGGGTTGTAGAGGCTGGGCCCTTGCGTGTGGACCGGGATCGGCTGCCCCGCCTGCATCATCAGCAGATGGAACCACGGCCATCCCCCGTTGTCGCCGTATGGAACGCTGAAGCGCGCGATCGTCGTCGGCAGGTCCAGCTCCCGTGCGGCGAAGCGCACCACGGCCTCGGCGGCGATCTTGCAGATGCTGTACGTCGGCATCATCACGCGGTGGTTGTCGCCCAGAGGGTCGCTCTCCTTGCGTGGCTCGTGCCCGGCGTACGCGTAAACCGCAGCCGAGGAGCAGTGGAGGAAGGCCCGCGCGGATCGGCAGTGGAACATCAGCCGCCCCACTCCCTCGGCGTTGGCGGCCAGGTCGTAGTCGAAGTCTCCCGTGCGCACCACGGCGAAGTTCAGCACGTAGTCGAAGTCCGTCGGCAGTCCTTCGAGGCGCGTCTTGGCGAGATCCGCCGGGAAGCAGTGTACGCCCAGACGCTCCAGCGGCTCCCGATCCTGCTCGCGGCTGAAGCGTGCAAGACCCCAGACCTCGTTGCGTCTGGAGAGCTCGCGGGCCACGGGCAGGGCCACTTGGCTCGTCGGTCCGGCGATCAGAATCTTCCTGTCGTTCAGCATGGCAGAGCAATCCTCCCAGCTCGGGGCTCTGCGCGATTCTGCACGTGTGGGGACGGGCTGTCGATGTGCTTCCGCGCGCTGCCCGGGCCGTTGGAGCACGCCCCCTCCCGCGCTCCCCGGTCTCAGAAGCCGGGAATCGGGATCCGGAGCAGGCGGAGGTGCACGCCGGGGGCGCTGGGGTCTCCCCAGTGGAGACGCAGCAGCAGACCGCCGAGCAGATCGAGATGCCGGGCCGAATCCTGGCGGCTCAGCACGAGCACGGGTCCGAAGATCGGCACGTGCCCCAGGCCGGCGGTGAGATTGGACCGCTTCCCGACCTCGCGCTCGTGGAGCGAGAGCAGCGGGGCGATCCAGCCGGCGCGGAAGCCCAGCCGGCGGTCGCTCTTGAGCTGGAGCAGCCCCAGTGCCAGGGAGAGCTGTCGACGGTCGGGGCTTCGCTCCGAGCGGGCCAGCAGGCCGTTGAGCAGGACGAAGCGATGCCCGCCCGAGTGGCTGCGCAGCAGCAGGACCCGGCCGCCGAGCACTTGCGCCTCTCGCACGCGATCGAGCTTGTGGTACGCCAGCGGCCAGAGCAGCAGGCGGCGCAACGGTCCGTCCGGCTCCCGGTCCTCTGGAGCGCGCTCGATGCGGCTCTCCAGCAGGGCTCTGGCCGCGCGTTCGCGCGCCTCGGCCTCGCCCCCCTCACAAGCGACGACCACGCGGCTTCGCCTCAGAATCGTGTAGGGTCCCTCGCGGCCGTGCCTCCGTCGGAGGGCGCGCCGGTAGCTGCGCTCGAAGCGTCGTGCGGCATAGGCGTGGTCCCAGACCGTCACCCAGCCCAGCGCCTCTCCGGCGCCCGTTTCCCAGACCACGTAGCGGTCCCCGTCCCAGCCCTCTGCGTTTCGGGCTGCACGCCCGCCCAGCTGCGTGCGCAGGAGCACCTGTAGGTCGAGCATGCCGAGCGTCTCCTCGAAGACCGGCTGCCAGCCGGGGGGTCCCTGGGCGAGCGTGATGCGCACCGGCCGGTCGCGGCGATCGTAGTAGCGCTCGGGGTGGAGGATCTGCTCGCTGCTCTCGGGGGGATCCCGGAAGGCCTCATCCACCGCTGCCCAGCCGAACTCGGAGCGCAGCGCGGAGACGAACGCCATCCCCTCGAGGTAGGCGAAGAGCAGCTCGCTTCGAATCACGTCCGGCGCCTCCCGGAGCGCCCGGGCGTCCGGCCGGTCGGAGGCCAGCGCGGCTTGACCGCCGAGCGCCACCACTCCGCGCACGAGGCTGCGTCCGAGCGGGCCGGCCAGGCTGAAGGGCGGGCCGATGTTCCGCCAGATCAGGTGCTCGAAGCTCGCGAGCGTCGCGTCTCCCTCGATCAGGGCCGTGGTGGCCAGCGCGCGATCGTTCTCCAGCTCAACGCGCTTGCGAAGCGCCTCCAGGTCGAACTGCTGATCCTGGAGCGCATGGACGACCTCGTGCGCCGTCACGTAGCTCTGCAGGAGCGCGGCCTCCTCCGCGCTCTCCCCCTCGCCTCCGTCCGGCTGGATTACGAAGAGCTTCGCGTGCTCGGGGTCGTAGTAGCCTGCGATCTGCTGGGTGTAGAGCTCCACGAGGTAGCGCTTCACGTCGAGCTCGGCGGGCAGAAGACCGAAGAGTCGGTAGGCGCGGGCCAGCCCCTCGTCGTGTTTCCCCCACTCCTTTTGGAAGATCTCGCCGATGCTCTCGCGCAACTGCTCGCGATCCTTGGTCGCGACCTCAAGAGCAGCGGGAGCTGGCAGGCCGCGCAGCTGGGCCAGCTCGCGCGACGCCCGGGCCGCACCGAGCACGGGATCGCCGGGCGGAAGGTCGGGCTGCGGAAGCGCCGTGCAGCCGCCGAGCAGCATCGTCAGAGCCGCCAGGACCCGTCTCGCCACAAAAGGATTCTAGTCCTAAACTCTCGCGGTGGCCCGCCGGATCTCGGTCCCCATCACGCTCACCACGGCTCTGGTCGTCGTGACCCTCGCGCTGACGGTCGGCTGGCAGATTCTCGTTGCGCGGGAGTTCCGGGCCCTCGTCGACGGCTTCACGGCCGTGCACTGGCTCGTGCTCACGCTCGGCTCCGCCTTCTTCGTGGGAATCATCACCGTCACCATCCTCCAGAGCGTCTGGCTCGTCCGCGAGATGCGGACGAACCAGCGGCAGCGGAACTTCATCGATGCGGTGACCCACGAGCTGCATACGCCGCTGGCCTCCCTTCGCCTCTACCTCGACACGCTGCGCAGCAAGGAGCTCACCGAGGAGCAGCGGGGGGAGTTCCTGGGGATCATGACCGAGGATCTCGAGCGGCTGCAGCGCACGATCGATCAGATCCTGCGGGCGGCGCGCAGCGAGATCCGCCGTTCGGCGACCTGGGTGGATCTGCTCGCGCTGCTGCGGGAGTGCGCGGCCGAGGCACGCGAGCGGCACGGGCTGGAGGCCGGCGCGATCGCGCTGCTGCTGCCGCCCCGGGCCTGGGTGCGTGGGGATCTCGAGCAGCTCCGCGTCGCCTTTCGCAACCTGATCGAGAACGCGATCCGCTACGCGGGCTCGAAGGTGGGTGTGGAGATCCGCGTGCGTCCGGTCTCCTCGCGCAAGCTCGAGATCGAGGTGGCTGACGAGGGACTGGGGATTCCACCTTCGGCGCTGCGTACGGTCTTCCAAGGATTTCAGCGGCTCACGCACGAAGGCATGCGTGCCACGCGTGGTCTCGGCCTCGGTCTCTACATCGTTCGCAACATCGTGCGCAGCCACGGGGGTACGATTCGCGCGGAGAGCGAGGGGGCGGGCCGCGGCAGTCGATTCATCGTCACCCTCCCCGGTCAGCTCGATGGATCCCCGCATCCTGCTGGTTGAAGACGAGGAGCACCTCGCCCACGGCCTGCGCTTCAACTTGGAGGCCGAGGGCTACCGGGTGGAGATCTGCGAGCGGGCCGAGCCCGCGCTCGAACGCCTGGAGGGCGGATCGGCCGCTCCGATGGACCTCGTCATCCTGGACATCATGCTTCCGGGCCTCTCCGGGCTGGAACTTCTGAAGCGGCTCCGAGCGGGAGGAAACGATGTCCCGGTACTGCTCCTCACGGCACGCGACACCGAGCAGGAGATCGTCGAGGGTCTCGACATGGGCGCGGACGACTACCTGACCAAGCCGTTCTCGCTCCCGGTTCTGCAAGCGCGCGTGCGCCGGCTGCTGCGTCGCGGTGGGCGCGCGGAGAACGGCGCGACCCTGCCGGGGCCGTTCCGGATCGGCGCCTGCCTGGTGCAGCCCGAGCGCTTCGAGATCGAGCGAGGTGGGCAGACCCTCCCCCTGACGGCCAAGGAGCTCGGCCTGCTGCTGCTGCTGCAGGCGCGGCGGGGGAAGGCCGTGAGCCGGGGCGACATCCTGCGAGAGGTCTGGGACCTGGACCCCAATACACGCACGCGTGTGGTGGACACCTTCGTGCTTCGCCTGCGCAAGCTGATCGAGCCCGATCCCTCGCGTCCGCGATATCTGCTGTCGGTTCGATCCTTCGGCTATCGACTCGCCGACGAGTGAACCGCTTTGACATTGCTTTGACACAGCCGTGCAGATTCACAGAAGTTTGACGGTGGACCGACAAGACGATTGCTAGCTTCGCCGATGTGGAATCTGTGGCGGTCCCTTTGCACCCCGTGCACCCAACGGCTCCAACCGTCGAGGTGCCCCGTCTCGAGCGTTGCACTCCGCGTCCGGAGGACCGCCTCGCCGTCCGCGAGTCGCTCCCCTTCTTTGCGGTCCACGGCGTGGCTCTGGTGGGTGCCTTCGTCTATCCGCCGACGGCCGGGCTCCTGCTGCTCAGCGTCGCGCTGCTCTGGCTGCGCCTGCTCGGCGTCACGCTTGCCTACCATCGCTACTTTGCCCACCGCGCCTTTCGGACTTCCCGCTTCTTCCAGTTCGTGATGGCTTTCTGGGCTGTCTCCAGCGCGCAGAAGGGCGTGCTCTGGTGGGCCGGCCACCACCGCAACCATCATCGATACAGCGACACTCCGCAGGATATCCACTCGCCCTCCCGACGCGGCTTCTGGTGGAGCCATGCGGGCTGGATCCTCTGCAGGCAGTACAACCACGCGCCACTCGAAACGATCCGGGACATGGCTCGCTACCCGGAGCTGCGCTGGCTGGACCGCCACAACGACGTGCCCACCGTGGCCTATGCCGTGCTCTGCCTCGCGATCGGGGGATGGCCGGGGCTGATCTGGGGCTACTTCATCAACACGGTTCTGCTCTGGCATGCCACCTTCAGCATCAATTCGCTCTCTCACGTCTTTGGTCGGCGGCGCTACCCCACCACGGACACCTCGCGAAACAACCCGTGGCTCGCCGTGCTCACTCTGGGCGAGGGGTGGCACAATAACCACCACTACTTCTGCTCGGCTGCCCGCAACGGGTTCTACTGGTGGGAATGGGATCCGACCTACTACGCGATCTGGCTGCTCGAGAAGCTCGGCATCGTCTGGGACGTGAGGCGTCCGTCCGCCCGAATCCTGGCCGCGGGGCGTCCCGCGCGCTGAGGCGGGGGCTCTGCGCCGCGCTCTGCGCCGCGGCGCTCGCTCCCCCCCCGCCGGCCCAGGCCGGTCTCGATGGGGTGGAGGCCGAGATCCGGCTCCGGCTCGAGGCGCGCGCGCCCGAGATGGTCAGCCTGCTGAGACGCTGGGTGAGCGAGAACACCGGAACCTGGAATCGCAGCGGGCTCGAGGCGCAGGCCGAGGAGCTCGTGAGCGCGCTCCAAAGGCTCGGCTTCGACGTGGAGATCCGCGCCGGGGAGCCCATCGAGCTGCCGGGGGCCGAGGGGCGTGTCAGCGGGCCGCTGCTCATCGCGCGCCGCGAGGCCTCGGAGTCCAGCGCGGGCGCGCCCCGTTTCCTGCTGATCGGGCACTACGACACCGTCTTCGAGCCGAGCTCCCCGTTTCAGTCGATGCAGATTCCCAAGGCGGATTCGGGTCGTGCCGTCGGGCCGGGTGTGGCGGACATGAAGGGGGGAATCGTCGTGATGCTCTTCGCGCTCAGCGAGCTCGGGCTCGTCGGTGAGCTGGAGCGCGGGAGCTGGACCGTGCTGCTGAACTCGGACGAGGAGATCGGCTCGCTCCTGTCGCGTCCGTACATCGAGCGTGAGGCGCGCGCCGCGGATCTCGGCTTCGTCTTCGAGGCGGCGAGCCCGGAGGGCGCGATGGTCCAGTCCCGTCG
Organism: Myxococcota bacterium; assembly: GCA_046754285.1. Lineage (GTDB taxonomy): Bacteria > Myxococcota_A > UBA9160 > SZUA-336 > SZUA-336 > JBHHVJ01. The sequence continues at coordinate 21,345 of JBHHVJ010000036.1, forward strand.
CGGGCTCGGTCAGTTCCACCTCAGCGTTCAGGGCGTGGCGGCCCACGCGGGCCATGCCCATCGCAAGGGCCGAAGTGCGATTCGGGAGCTGGCCGCAAAGGTTCTCCGCATCGAGGCCCTGACGGACCTCGAGCGGGGTATCAGCTTGAATGTGGGCACTATTCGGGGCGGGACCAAGCGAAACATCGTTCCGGCTCACGCGGAAGCCTGGATCGATCTTCGTTACGACGCCGTGGAGCAGGGCAAGGCGACGCGCGCAGAACTCGAGCGGATCACTGCCAAGAGCTTCGTGGAGGGAACGTCGTCCCGGCTCTGGGGGCGGCTGCACCGGCCTCCCAAGCGGCTCACACCCGAGACGCGGCGCCTGATTGACGCCCACGCCCGTGTGGCCAGCGATCTCGACCTGCACCCGCCCGCGCCGGTCCACGCCGGTGGAGGCACCGATGGCTCCCTCACGAGCGCGGTGGGTCTTCCGACGCTCGACTCGATGGGCGTGCGCGGTGGCGAGATGCACACGGACCGTGAGTTCGTCGTGCTCGAGAGCCTGCCAGAGCGCGCGGCAATCGCAGCCATCCTCCTGCGCAGGCTGCTGCGCAGCCGCTTTACGCGCTCCGACGGACCCGGTAGAGTCAGCGCGTCCGTCTTCGACGGTGATCGCTGGGCCCCGGCCGGTGGGGAGATCGTGAACCCCGTCAGGTCCGGAAGGAAGCAGCGGTAGCGTTTCGTCCCAGGTGGTCGGATCGGCCCAGCGATCTCCGATGCAGACGGCCTCGCAGGAGGATCCACCCCCCCCATGAGCTATGAGGTCCTGGCGCGTCGCTTCCGGCCTCAGACCTTCGAGGAGGTGGCCGGGCAGACCCACGTCACCCAGACGCTCGCGAACGCGCTCCGCTCCGACCGTCTTCCGCACGCCCTGCTCCTGGCCGGCCCACGCGGTGTCGGCAAGACGTCGATCGCGCGGATCCTGGCGCGCTCCCTGAACTGTGACGAGGGGCCGACCGTGAATCCTTGCGGGCGCTGCGCTCCTTGCCGGGAGATCGCGGCCTCGACCTCGATGGACGTGCAGGAGGTCGATGCCGCCAGCCACACCGGCGTGGACCGGGTGCGCGAGATCCTCGACAGCATCCGCTACGCAGCGGCCCCGGGCAAGCATCGAATCTTCATCATCGACGAGGTGCACATGCTCTCGACGGCGGCCTTCAACGCGCTGCTCAAGACGCTCGAGGAGCCACCGCCCCGAAGCCTGTTCATCCTGGCGACGACGGATCCGCAGAAGATCCCCGCCACGGTGCTCTCACGCGTGCAGCGTTTCGATCTCAAGCGTCTCGGCGCCGCGGAGCTGCTCGAGAGCCTGCGCCGGATCACGACCAGCGAGGGGATCGAGGTCAGCGACGCGGTTCTCCACGGCCTGATCCGTGAGGCTGACGGCAGCCTGCGCGATGCGCTGACCCTGCTTGATCGGCTCGTGAGCGGACTGGGCGCATCGATCTCCGACGAGGACGCCCGGACCGTGCTCGATCTGATCGACCGGCGCATGCTGCTCGAGATCCTGGATCCGGTGCTGGCGCAGGATCCGGCCGCGGCACTCGTCGCGCTCCGCCGCGCCCTGGATCACGGGGTCGAGCCGGCCCGGCTCGCTGCGGATCTTCTGGATGAGCTGCGGCACCACCTCGTCGCCTGCTTGGTGGAGGATCCCGAGGAGCTGCTCCCACTCGCCGGCGACGACGTTCTCGAGATCCAGAAGCGCGCGCGGGCCCACGAAGCCGAGACGTTCCAGAGGCTGTTTCGCGTTCTGCTCACCCGGCTCCAGCAGCTCGCCTGGGCACCGCGCGCCGCGCACGTGCTCGAGATGGCCATCGTACGGCTGGCGACGTTGGCGACGGGCGAGACGCTCAGCTCCCTCATCCTGCGGCTGCAGAAGCTGGAGCGAGACGGCCCCCGGCCGCCCGGGCCTCCCGCTCCCGCCGGCCCGCCGAAAGGGAGCGGGGAGGAGCACGCCGGCGCCCGCCGTGGATCGGGTGCACGCTCGGGCGCAGCCGCCGGGGCCCGGCGAGGCCGTCCCCCCGAGCCGCGGGCCGTGAGCCGTGCCGAGCGCTCCAGCGAGGCGCGACTTCGACAGGAAGCCAAGGCGGACCCGGTCGTGCAGCAGGTGATCGATCTTCTCGACGCGGAGATCCGCGAGATCCGTACGCCGCGCGAGCGTTCCGATGTCTGAGCCGCCCTTCGATCTCTCGCGCGTGCTCGCCCAGGCCCAGGAGCTCGGTGGCAAGCTCCAGCGCGTTCAGGAGGAGCTGCGGCGCCGGACGGTGGAGACGACCGTTGGCGGGGGAATGGTGGAGGCCCGTATGAACGGTGCGATGGAGCTGGTCTCGCTGCGCATCGATCCGCGCGCGGTCGATCCGCGCGACGTCGACATGCTCCAGGATCTGATCGTGGCCGCGGTGAACCAAGCCATGAAGCGCGCCCAGGAAATGGTGCGCGAGGAGATGCAGCGCGCCACGGGCCTGCCCTTGAGCAGCCTGATGGAGATGCTGGGCCCCTCCCGATGACTCGAGCGGAGGAGAACGCAATCGGTCGGCTGACCCGGGCCCTGCGTCGCCTGCCCGGCATCGGTGAGAAGACGGCCCAGCGGCTGGCCTACTTTCTGCTGGCGGCCCCCGAGAGCGTCGCCCGTGAGCTCGGGGAGGCGCTGCTGCGTCTGCGCAGCGAGGTCGTCGCCTGCGAGCGCTGCTTCGATCTCGTCGAGCACTCCCCGTGCGCGATCTGCAGCGACCCCGCGCGCTCGGAGGAGCAGCTCTGCGTGGTCGAGGAGCCGCGGGATCTCGCATCGATCGAGAAGAGCGGGGTCTTTCGCGGGCGCTACCACGTGCTGGGTGGACGCCTGGCGCCCCTCGAGGGCCTGGGTCCCGAGTCGCTGCGTATCGCGCCCCTGCTGGAGCGTGTGGCGAGCGGCGCCGTCAAGGAGGTCATCCTGGCCACGAATCCGAGCCCCGAGGGCGAAGCCACCGCCCTGCTGGTGGCGGAGCAGGTCGAGCCGTATGGCGTACCCGTGACGCGCATCGCCTACGGGATGCCCGTGGGCGGTCATCTGGAGTACGTGGACGAGGTGACCGTGCGCAAGTCCCTCGAAAACCGTCGACGGTTTCGCGGCTGAGCGTGTTCCGGACCGTGGCGCCGCTCAAGATCCTACCGCTCAGGCCGATTCCGAACCACAAGGCGCCTCTTGTCTTGTCGGAGGGGGCTCTGTTAGGATCCGCCCAGGTGGTTTTCCCCTTCAATCCCGATTGCTTAGCGGTCGATGCCGCGTGCTTCGCGAAGCCGCGCCCGGCCGCCGGGGGGTGGCGGAAGCGATGTCTCTGACTCCGCAGCTGGTTTTGCACGAGGAGGATCACGGGAAGATCCTGGCGACCGCTGAGCGCCTGGTGCGCGACGCGAACGCACGGGCGGTCTTCCTGGTGGACAAAAACGGCCAGCTCGTCGCCGAGGCGGGAGAGCTCAAGGACCTGGACACGACTTCGCTGGCGTCGCTGGTCGCCGGGAACATCGCCGCGACGGGCGGTCTCGCCAAGATCCTGGGCGAGGACGAGTTCCCGAACCACTTCCACCAGGGCGAAAAGGACAACGTGCACATCACGTTGGTGGCACAGCGGATCATCCTGGTCGTGATCTTCGACGAACGGAGCTCGCTCGGTCTGGTTCGGCTGCGCGTCAAGAAGGCCGGACAGCGCCTTTCCGAGATCTTCGATCAGGTCTTCAAGAAGGCGGAGCAAGAGCTCGATGAAGATGGTCCGGGGAACGCATTCGCGGAGATCAGCGACCAGGACATCGACAATCTTTTCGCGGACTGAGGCGACATGGCATTCATCAATTACTCAGCTCGGGAGATCAACTGCAAGCTGGTCTACTACGGGCCGGGTCTGTGCGGAAAGACCACGAACCTCAAGTACATCTACGACAAGACCGCCGAGGCCGCCAAGGGCAAGATGATCTCCCTGGCGACCGAGACGGAGCGCACACTCTTCTTCGACTTCCTACCGCTCGCGCTCGGAGAGATCCGTGGCTACAAGACTCGCTTTCATCTCTACACGGTCCCCGGCCAGGTCTTCTACGACGCCAGCCGCAAGCTGATCCTCAAGGGCGTCGACGGCGTGGTCTTCGTGGCCGACAGCCAGGAGGAGCGCTTCGAGGCCAACCTCGAGTCCCTCGACAACCTGCGGGCCAACCTGCGTGAGCAGGGCTACGACCTGAACCGAATCCCCTGGGTGATCCAGTACAACAAGCGCGACCTCGAGAACGCCGTACAGCTCGAGGAGCTGCGCCAGGCGCTGAATCCCGACCGCCGGGTGCCGGACTTCGAGGCCTCCGCGACCACCGGCAAGGGTGTCTTCGAGACCCTGAAGGCCCTCGCCAAGCTCGTTCTCAGCGACCTGCGCCGCGGCGGCAAGTAGCCCTCCGCCACCCCCGTCAGAGCTCCGATTCCTCGAGCCGCGCGTCGATCTCGTCGGCCCGCGGCAGTGAGGGCGCGGCGCCCCTCCGCAGGGTCGAGGCGCTGGCCGCCCGAAGGGCGAGCTCGAGGGAGGCACCGACCGGCTTGCCCCGGGCGAGCTCGATGGCCAGCGCCGCGTTGAAGGCATCGCCCGCCGCGGTGGTGTCGACGGGGCGCACAGCGGGTGTGGGGACGTGCTCGAAGCCCGTGGCCCAGACCCAGACGCAGCCTCGTGGGCCGAGCGTCACGACGACGTCCCCAAGCGTGCGTTCCTGCAGCCTCCGGCCCGCCAGGGCCGCCGACTCGACGTCCCGCACCGCCACTCCGGTCAGGCGCTCTGCCTCGCTCTCGTTGGGCGTGAGCACGTCCACGCGGCGCAGCAGGGGGTCGGGCAACGATCGGGCGGGCGCGGGATCCAGGATCGTCTTGACGGAGTTCTCCCGCGCGAGCTCGAGCGCCGTCTCGACGGTTTCCAGTCGCAGCTCGAGCTGGACGAGCAGTACGCCTGAGGCCCGGAAGGCTGCGAGCGCCCCGCGAAGATCCTCGGGCATGAGCGTGCGGTTGGCTCCACCCGCCACGGCGATCGCGTTCTGTCCGTGTCCATCGACCACGATCAACGCCGTCCCGGTCTTGCTCCCCGCAACGCGCCTCACGTGGCTCGTCTCGACCCTCGCCTCGTCGAGCGCGTGCTCTGGAATTTCGGCCAGGCGATCGTCCCCGAGCCGGCCGATCATGCGCACGCGCCCACCGAGTCGGCGCGCACCGATCGCCTGGTTCAGTCCTTTGCCACCCGCGAGCAGCTCGAGCTCGTCTGCACGTACGGTTTCGCCGGGCTGTGGGATCCGCTCGGCCCGCACGGAGATGTCGACGTTCACGCTACCGACCACCAGGATGTCTCGCATTCCGTCCAGCAGTGTACCCCGCTCGACTCGCAGGACTTGGGCGCAGCGAAGGGCTAGTGTCCCGGGGTGACCGAGAGTGTGACGGAGAGGGTCCTCGTCGAGGTCGCGGTGCCGCTGCCGGTCTTCGAGACCTACCGCTACGTGCTCGAGCCGGGTCAGACGGTCGAGCCGGGCGCCCGCGTCGTCGTGCCCTGCGGGCGCCGTCGTGTGACCGGCGTCGTGCTGGCTCTGCATCGCCCCCCGTGGGGAGAGACGGGGAACAGGACGCGTGAGGGGCCGCGCCTGCGGGCGGTCAGTGCGGTTGTCGACGCGACCCCGGTGCTCTCGGCCTCCCTGCTCGAGGTGATCCTGCGCGCCGCGCGCGAAGCCGTCTGTCCGCCCGGTGTGGCGCTGGCAGCGGCCTTCCCTCCGGGAACCGCGCCCCGACCGGGGCGGCGCGTGAGGCTCGAGCCGGCGGGGCTGCGAGCGCTCGAACGCGGGGAGGCTCGAGGGCTGCTGGGTCGAGTCCTCTGGTCGCTCGGCAAGAAGCAGGTCCCCGAAGAGACGCTGCGACGCCGCTTCCCGGGCGTCATGCCGGTGCTCGGCCGCCTCGAACGCATCGGTTGGATCGCGCGCGAGCTCTCCACGGAGCCTCCGCGCGTGCGGACCCGAACGGAGCGGGTCTACCGCCTCGCGCCGGGCGTGGAGCTTGAGCGGGTGCGTGCGGAGCACGCGCGGGCCCCGCGACGGCTGGCCCTTCTCGAGCGACTCGCCGCGGAGCCCCAGCCGCTCCCAGCCGGTGAGCCGCTGCGGGCACTGCTGCGCGCGGGTCTGGTGGTCTGCGAGGAGCGTGAGGTCTCACGCGACCCCGATCCCGCCGAGCTTCGCGCGGTGGATCCCGCCCCGTGTCTGACCGCCGCGCAGCGGGAGGCAGTGACGCGGATCGTGGAGGCGATGCGCAGCGGGCGCGACGCGGGCTTTCTGCTCCACGGCATCACCGGAAGCGGCAAGACCGAGGTCTACCTGCGCGCCAGCGAGCAGGCGCTCGCCGACGAAAGGACGGTGATCGTGCTCGTGCCGGAGATCTCCCTCACGCATCAGCTCGTCGATCGCTTTCGTGCCCGCTTCGGGGACCGGGTCGCGATCCTGCACAGCGGGCTCTCGCAGGGCGAGCGATTCGACCAGTGGCGACACATCCAGGAGGGCCGCTACCCCATCGTCATCGGGGCCCGGTCCGCGATCTTCGCGCCGGTCGAGCGGCTCGGCCTGATCGTGATGGACGAGGAGCACGACGCCGCGTACAAGAGCGAGGAGGGCTTTCGCTACCACGCGCGCGACCTTGCCGAGCTCCGTGCGCAGGCCGCGGCCTGCCCCTGGGTGCTCGGCTCCGCGACCCCCGAGCTCGCTACCGCCTATCGCGCCGAGCAGGGCGAGATCGAGCGGCTCGTGCTCCCCGAGCGCATCGCGAGTCGACCGCTTCCCGAGGTCGAGATCGTCGACATGAATGCGGTTCCCCTCACGCGTGGGCGTCGTGCGCTTCTCTCGCGACCTCTGCGGGTGGCGCTCGCGGAGACGCTCGCCGCCGGGCAGCAGGCCATCCTGTTTCTGAACCGCCGGGGCTTTGCGACGCTGTCCTACTGCTTCGCCTGCGGCTCCGCGCTGCGCTGCAAGCACTGCGACATCTCACTCGTCTACCACGCGACGGGCGAGCGCCGCCCGGAAATCCCAGAGGAGGGTGAGCTGCGTTGCCACTACTGTGGCTACCGCGAGGTGCCCAGCTTGAGCTGCCGGACCTGCGGCAGCCCCGAGGGCGCGCTGCTCGGCTTCGGAACCGAACGCGTCGAGGAGGAGGTCTCGGCGCTCTTTCCACACGCGCGCGTCGGCCGACTTGATCGGGATACCTCCACGCGACGGGGGGAGCAGCGGCGCATCCTCGGAGAGTTTCACCGCCGCGAGCTCGACGTCCTGGTGGGGACCCAGATGGTGGCCAAGGGCCACGACGTACCCGGCGTGACACTCGTGGGTGTCATCGCGGCGGACCTCGGGCTGCACTTTCCGGATTTCCGAGCGAGCGAGCGGACCTTTCAGCTCCTGACCCAGGTGGCCGGCCGCGCCGGGCGCGGCCACGAGCCGGGACACGTCGTGATCCAGACCTTCCTGCCCGACCACTACGCGATCGCCCTGGCCCGAACGCACGACTATCCCACGTTCTATCGGGAGGAGCTGCGCCGGCGGGTGCCGCACGGATACCCGCCCCTGCGCGACCTGGTCGGTGTCTTCGTGGCGGGGCGGGACCCCGAGGCGGTCGAGAACGCGGCGCACGCTCTCTCGCGCCTCGCGCGCAGCGTGCCGCTCCCCGATGGAGAGGCGTCCTCGCTCGAGGTGCTCGGTCCAGCGCCGGCCCCGCTGAGCCGCATTCGGGATCGCTTCCGCTGGCAGCTCCTCGTACTCGGGCAGCGCGCCGACACGCGCCCCGCGGCCTACGAGCTCCTGCGCATGTCCCGTGGCCGCTTCCGAGGTGTCGAGGTGCGGGTGGATCCCGCCCCGTTGCAGATGCTATGAGTCTCGCCGAGCGATGATTCTCGAGGTGCTCCAATACCCCGACCCGCGCCTGCGCGAGAACTGCGCAGCGATCGCCGAGGGCGAGATCGACGAGGAGCTGCGCGAGCTCGCGGCCCACATGGCCGAGACCATGTACGAGGAGCCGGGCATCGGTCTCGCGGCGCCGCAGGTGGGCGTTCCACGCCGCCTGATCGTGATGGACACGCGCTGGCCCGAGGACGGAGAGCGCGAGCTGCGTGTGCTGCTCAACCCCGAGATCGTCCTCCAGGAGGGCAAGCAGCTCTCCAAGGACGAGGCGTGCCTCTCGGTCCCGGACTTCTCCGCCGATGTCGACCGCTTCGAGCGCGTCGTGGTACGCGCCCGCGGCTTGGATTGGGAGCCGATCGAGATCGACTGCACGGGGGTGGACTCGATCTGCCTGCAGCACGAGATCGACCACCTCGACGGTGTGCTCTACATCGATCGCATCAGCCGCCTCAAGCGCGACCTCTACACGCGGCGGCGCAAGAAGCAGCTCAAGCGCGAGCAGGAAGAGGCCGGTCTGCCGGTCACGCACCGTCTCTGAGTCTGAGCGAGGCGCCATGAGTCCGCCCCCGGCGCTGCGTCTGCTCTTCTTCGGGACGCCCGAGTTCGCCGTCCCGTCGTTGCGGGCTCTCGTGTGCAGCCGTCACCCCGTCGTGGGGGCGATCTCACAGCCCGATCGACCGCGCGGTCGCGGCCGCAAGCTCGCGCCCACCCCCGTGAAGCTCGAGGCGCAGGCGCACGGGCTTGCGGTGCTGCAGCCCGAGAAGGTGGGCGAGAGCGCCGCGCTGGACTGGATGCGCGAGCGCGCGCCCGAGCTCGGCGTCGTGGTGGCGTTCGGACAGTTCATCCCGCGCTCGGTGCGCGAGCTGCCCCCGCGCGGTCTGATCAACGCGCACGCGAGTCTTCTCCCGCGCCACCGCGGCGCGGCGCCGATCGCCCACTCGATTCTGGCGGGAGACCGCCGCACCGGCATCAGCGTGATCCGTGTGGTGCGCGAGATGGACGCGGGCGAGATCTGCGGGGTTCGCGAGACCGAGATCGATCCTGAGGAGAGCGCGGGCGCGCTGGCCGAGCGCCTGGCCGAGCTCGCCGCCGAGGCGCTGCTCGAGGCCGTGGACCGGATCGCGGAGGGGAGTGCGGAGTTCCGGCCGCAGGACCCGAGCGGGGTCACCCAGGCCCCCAAGCTCGGGCGCGACTTCGGCCGCATCGACTGGTCCGAGCCGCGGGACCGCGTGCTGCGCCGCATCCGCGCCGCCACGCCCTGGCCGGGCGCCGACCTTGAGCTGCCGCGGGGGCAGGGTCGCCTGCGGATCCTCCAGGCGCGCGCCTGGTCGGAGGCGCCGGCCCCCAGCGCACCGGGTCGGATTCGGATCGAGGGCGAGCGCCTCGGCGTCTCGGCTGCCGACGGCTGGATCGAGCTGCTCCGCGTGCGCAAGCCCGGCGGCCGGCCCCTGACGGCGGCGGAATATCTGCGCGGGGCCCGCGTCTCAGCCGATGAGGAGGGAGGCCCCGCGTGAGCGCCCGCGAGATCGCCTGGAGCGTCCTGAACCGGGTCGACCGCGACCGGGCCTTCGCGGACCTGGCCCTGAATGCCGAGCTGCGCGCCAGCCGGCTCGAGGCACGCGAGCGCGCGCTGGCGACCGAGCTCACCTACGGCACGCTGCGCCTGCGCGGCCGCCTCGATGCGCTGCTGGCCCAGTGCATCGACGAGGCGCGGAGACGTCCCGACCTGCGCGTGCGCAACCTGCTGCGCTTGGGCGCCTACCAGATTCTCCGCATGTCGCGCATCCCCGACTCGGCCGCCGTCTCCGAGACCGTGGATCTCGCCAAGCGCGGGGGTCTGGAGCGCGCCGCGGGCTTCGTCAACGCGATTCTGCGCAAGCTCGCCCGCGCGGCTGCGGCGGATGAGCTGCGCCTGCCCGAGTTCGCCGCGGACCCCATCGCGCATCTTCGCGACGCCTGCTCGCTGCCCGAGTGGCTGGCGCGGCGCTGGCTCGATCAGCTCGGCCCCGAGCCAGCCCGGGCGCTGGCCGAGGCCTGCCTCAAGCCTCCCGCGCGCACGGTACGCGTCTCGGCGGGGGTCGATCGCGAGGCCGTGGCCCGGCGTCTCGGCGGGCGTCTCTGTCGCTACGCCCCACGGGGCGTCACCGCTCTGCGACGTGTTCCGGTGCGCGATCCGGGCTTCGCGCGCGGCGAGTTCACGGTGCAGGACGAGGCCTCGCAGCTCGTCCCGCTCCTGCTCGGCGTCGAGACGGGCGACACCGTGGTGGACTGCTGCGCCGCTCCGGGCAGCAAGACCGTGCAGCTCGCGGAGCTCGTCGGTCCCAAGGGCGAGGTCGTCGCGCTCGAGCTGCACCGCTCGCGTCTGCCTCTGATCTACCGCGCGGCCCTGCGCCTGGGGCTGGAGAACCTGCGCATCCTGCAGCGGGACGTGGCGCAGGGCTTCGACCTGCAGGGTCGGCTCTACTTCAAACGTGTGCTCGTGGACGCGCCCTGCTCGGGCCTGGGTACGCTGCAGCGAAACCCCGACGCGCGCTGGCGGCTCGAGCCCGGCCAGATCGACCGCTGGGCCTCGCGCGGCCTGGAAATCCTGAGCTCGGCCGCCCGCTATGTCGAGGATGGGGGGGTGCTCGTCTATAGTGTCTGCACGCACACGTCCGAGGAGACCGACCGGGTGATCAAACGCTTCCTCGAAGAGCGCCGGGAGTTCCGCTTGGACGACCCGCGCCCCTGGCTGCCCGAGCCGGCCGCGGAGCTCGTTGATGAGGGGCTCGCCCTGCGGACCTTTCCCCACCGGCACGGCTGCGACGGCTTCTTTGCCGTGCGCCTGGTGCGGGGTTGAGCCGCTTCCGCATTGCGCCCTCGATCCTCTCGGCCGACTTCGGAAGGCTGGCCGACGAGGTGCGCGCCGCCGAGCAGGCCGGCGCCGACTGGATCCACCTCGACGTCATGGACGGCCACTTCGTGCCCAACCTCACGATCGGCCCCGACGTCGTCTCCGCCGTCTCAAAGGTCACGAGCCTGCCTCGCGACGTGCATCTGATGGTCGAGGACCCCGCCCGCCACGTGCCGGCCTTCCTCGAGGCGGGCGCGAGCGCGATCGGCGTGCACGTCGAGGCCTGCCGCCACCCCCAGCGCCTCTTCGACGAGATCCACGCCCGCGGCGCCCGCAGCTGCATCGTGCTCAACCCCGAGACCCCCGCGAGCGCCGTGCGCCCGCTGCTCTCGCACGTCGACCAGGTCCTGGCCATGACCGTGAACCCTGGCTTCGGCGGCCAGCGCCTGATTCCTGCCACGCTCCCCAAGCTCGTCGAGCTGCGCCGCTGGATCGACACCCAGCCTCACCCCATCGACCTGGTCGTCGACGGCGGCATCGGCTCGGACACGATCGAGGACGTGGCCCTGCACGGTGCCAACGTCTTCGTCATGGGCGCCGCCTTCTTCCAGGCCCCCGACTACAAGCGCCTCGTCGACGAGATCCGCACGCTCCTCGCGCCCTACACGTCCCCCCCGTCCTCTTCTGAGGGCCCTTAGCTCAGTGGTTAGAGCGGCCGGCTCATAACCGGTTGGTCCCTGGTTCGAGTCCAGGAGGGCCCACCACGATTCGCGCTTTGTCATCCTGGTCCTTCTGAGGCGTAAGGTCGCGGGATTGCCGCCCGACGCGAAGCCTGCCTGTGCACAGAAGGCTCCTCGGCGGACCCGGTCGGATGTCAGCGAGATTGCGGTAGGTGTCGACTGGATACGCCCTGTGTGGTCAGCGACGACTGTGCCTCGGGGATCTGCCTGGACCGGGTCTGCACCGCTCGGGAGCCGTTCAACCCTCTGGCGCGCAGGACAGTGAATGCGGAAAAGGTGTCTGCATGGCCGATGGAGTCACAGCCAGGGTAACCCCTCTTTCTGCTCGCCCCCGAAAAAAGAGCGAAGAGCGTCAGATCGGATCGGAACTACTATATCTGATCATCCGGTCGCTCTGCGCAACCCTTCAGGTACAACTCGCCCTCTCACTCGAGACTCTGCTTGCCACCTTCTGGTTGCTCGAGACCGCCCCTTCTCAGCCGGTCCTCTAGGGCTTCTGACTGATGCAGTGGAGCCGTGCCAGGTCTACTCCCGCCAGACAGCTTTGGGTGTCGCTCGAGAACAGCCAGCGAGCGGGCACGTCAGTGTAGACGATGGCGCCGACTGGACCCGGGCCGCCGATTGGACCGGACGAGCGGCCACTCCAGTCGTTGCAGGTCGCACCGGAACGTCCCCTCCAGACCGCCTCGTGACCGAGAACCGGTGTGCGGGTCTCGTCCAGGTTGACGGGAGCCCGCGCAACGCCTGTAGAGAACTCCTTCTCGTTGGCCACGATCAGCATACCCCGCAGATCGATGACCTTTCCCACAATCGAGATCCGCGCCGCAAGGCTCTCGACGGAATCGCAGAGCACGGCCACCCAGCTCCCATTCGGACCCGCCGACGCGGCCAGTGCGGCACAAGCGATGTCCGCGTTCTCGAGCGACCCGAAGCTGGAATCGAAGCGCAGCGAGGACACGAAGACCCGGTGCGTGAAGACCTCGAACCCAGCCAGACCGCGGCGCGCGCCGGTGATGTCGAGGATGTCGACCACTCCGTCGCCGTCCACATCGATGGGCTGGCAGACGTCGCCGATGCCGTCCGGTACGCCCGTCTCGAACCCCCCTTCGTCGCGTTGTTCTGGATTGAAGGTGCTGCTGCAGTTGTCGCAGGGGTCGCCCACGCCATCTCCCTCGGTGTCGATCTGGTCGGGATTCGCGAGATCGGGGCAGTAGTCGCACAAATCACCGAGGCCATCCCCGTCCGGATCCGCCTGGTCGTGATTGGGCTTCAGCGGGCAGTTGTCCGACCCGTCCAGCACCCCGTCGAGATCGCTGTCGGGAGCCTTCGCAGACGTCTCGTCTCCCGTCCCCGGGATCCCGTCCGGTCCCCGTATCTCGATACCGTCGGCGAGCCCGTCCGCGTCCGTGTCATCCAGCAGGGGGTCGGTGCCGAACAGCAGCGTCTCCTCTAGGTCGAGGACCCCGTCGCCATCGTCATCGTCGTCATCGTCGCAGGCATTCCCCCGGCCATCAGCATCGAAATCCTCCTGACCCGGATTGGGGATGGAAGGGCAGTTGTCAACGTGGTCCAGCACTCCATCCCCGTCGCCGTCGTTGGTCACCGGAAGCGCCCAGAGCTCTCTCCCGAACGCCTCGGTCGCCGCGGAGAAGAAGACCCTTTCTCCGGTAAAGAGGAAGCCCGCGGGATCCGAGCCTCCCGTACCCGGGACCACGTCGGCGGCACGAAGGGTCCCCGCGCTCGTCCCGTCGCTCGTCCAGAGCTCCAAGCCGTTCGTGCCGTCATCCGCAATGAAGAAGAGGGTACCGTTCGAGTTCGTCAGAAGCCGTGGAAACGAGCTGCCCGCGCCCGGGCGGACGTCCTTGACCAACACCGTGCCGGTCGGGGTCCCGTCATGTTTCCAAAGCTCAGATCCATTCACCCCGTCATCCGCGGCGAAGAACAGCGTGCCGTTCACATTCACGAAATCCGATGGAGACGAGCCGAATACGCCGGGGTTGATGTCCTTCACGAGAACTGTGCCGGGTTCTGTCCCCTCGCTCCTCCAGAGCTCCGTCTCGGTGGGCCTTCCACCCGCAGCGAAGAAAAGCGTCCCGTTCACGTTCGTAAACCAAAAGAAGGTGGTGACGACCGCGCCGGGCAGGGTATCCTTGACGAGAACCGTACCCGCCTCCGTGCCGTCGCTCTTCCAGAGCTCGATGCCGATCGTGCCATCATTCGCATTGAAGAAGAGTATTCCACCTACGTTCGTGAGGTTGCCCGGCATGCCGTTGTTGATGAGAGGGGGAGGGCAAAGGGGGCCAACGCACGCGCATGTCGGGGCATCATTCGGGTTGATATTTTTGACGAGGACCGTACCGGCCGCCGTCCCGTCACTCGTTCAGAGCTCGACGCCGCTGGTGCCGTCGTTCGCGATGAAAAACAGGCGGCCGTTCGCCACCGTGAGCTCCGTCGGAACAGACCAGTCCGGGCCGGGATTGATGTCCTTCAGCAGGACCGTGCCGGCCTCCGTGCCGTCCGTTTTCCAGAGCTCCGTGCCTGTTGGCGGCGTGGTCGCGACGAAGATGAGCGTCCCGTTCAGGTTCGTGAGCGAGCCCCGTCCCGGAACGCCCGGAACCACGAGCGAGCTCCGCGTGCCCGGCCAGACGTCCTTCACGAGTTCCGTTCCGGAGGCAGTGCCGTCCGTCTTCCAGAGCTCGAAACTGGTCGAGGGCGTCGAGGCGACGAAAAACGTGGTGCTCCCGATCGTGACGAACTCTCCGGGAGCCGACCCAACCGGTGTACTCCCCGTGTGGATGTCCTTCACCAGGAATGCGGGAGCCTGGGCATCCGCGGGCCACGGGGAGAGCAGGCTGAGAAGTGCACAATATGCAATGAATCGAGACAAGAACCTGCGCCGGAAGCGGAAACGAGATTCGGACCTCGCGATTCTCATCGGCGGGCTGACCATTCGGCGAAACCCTCGGGACGAGTCTAGACGCAGCGGAGACCTCGCTGTCAATTTCGCGGGCTGGCCGTCGGAAGGAACGCAAGGCGGACCAGAAACGGGGAGTGGGTCACGGCCTGGCTGCCACGAGCGTGGACTGGAGGCCGGGTGGGGCGCGGGCCTATGGGGAGGCCAGCTCGCGTTGGAGGCGCTCGAGGTGGCCGGTGGCCCCGAGCTCGGCGGCGACGTTGCGAGCGTGACCGAGCTCGGTCCGGAAGCTGCTCTCGTCACCGCGGTGCTTCGCGAGCTGGGCGCGCTCCTCGTGGATCGGTCGGGTCATGCTGCGAAGCCCGTGCTCCTCGACGAGGGCGGAGGCGGTGGCCAGGTCGGCCTCGATCTCGGGCAGCGAGGAGAGCCCGTCGCGGAGCCGCAGCGTGTGCGCCCGGCAGATGTGAGCCTGGACCCTCATCACGGCCATCTGGCTGGTCTCGACGGCCTCGTTTGCCAGCGCGACCGCCTCCCCGGCACGCCCGAGTCCAACGAGGGTGAAGGCCTGCATGCTGAGGATCCCCGGTCGAAACAGCCTCACACCTGCCTGCTCGCCGTAGTCCAGCCCGCGTCCGAGGACTCCCTGCGCCTCCTCGAAACGCCCCTGCAGGTACAGAGACTGCCCGCAGTAGAGGTGAGCCAACATCAGGCCGGCTGCGGTTCCCACTTTCTCGGCGAGGTCGACCGCCTGCCTTCCGTAGTCGAGTGCCCGCTCCAGGTCTCCCCGGCCGATCTCGTTCTGCGCCAGGAAACAGTGGACGATCTGCGGTACGAACTCGTCGCCTGTCCGGGCTGCGAGCTCCCTGGCGCGCCACAGGGCCTGGTGGCCCTCTTCGAATTGACCCACAGCGCTGAGCGAAATACCACGACTCGTATTCAACAGCGCATTCAGCAGGCCGGGGACCTCTATACCTGCCGACTGC
>JBHHVJ010000037.1:0-34318 GCA_046754285.1 Myxococcota bacterium
CATCTTCAATCAGCCCACCAGCGTCGCAATCGGAGGAATCCGGACGATCGTCATAGGAACGGACCCGAACGGGAGCGGGACCGCTACGCTGACGAAGACCTCCGGTCCGGACGCGGTCGTGTTCCAGACGGGCCCCGCCGGCAGTGCGCTTGGATTCGAGTACAATAATCCGCTCTCGACCGGAGGCTTTGATCTCTCAGCCGGGAACGCCTTCAAGTTTACCTTTGATGAAGCGCCGGCTTCCGGGGGGGCGCGTGCCGATGTCCGTGATTGGCGACGCCTCGAGTCGGCACATCTCCTCGCAGGCTCCCGGTGTCTCCATCACAGGGGCCGGGTCGGTCCTGGTTCCGTTCGCTTCCTTCGATCAGGCTGCGCAGGAGCCCACGTTGTTCGAGGATATCGATCGGATCTCGATTGAGATCGTGGCCGACGACACCTCCAACGCCACCTACCGCATCGCCAGTATCGAGGTGGTCCCGGAGCCCTCGGCGTTTCTTCATCTCGGCACGGCGCTCGCGGGCTTCTTTGGCTTGGTAGTCACGCGGCGCTGCCGCGGCCGCGTTCGTCCGGGCAGGACGAGCGCGTAGCTAGTCGAGCAGCTTGTTCGTCGTGCGGCGCGGGAGGCTCGTGACGAAGCGGTAGTGGCGCGGGAGCTTGAAGCTCGCGAGTCGCTCGCGGCAGTGAGCGTTGAGCTCCTCGGGGCGGGGGGGGCGCGCGGGGAGGACGGGGACGATGAGGGCGTGAACCTGCTCGCCCCAGTGTCGGTCGGGGTGGCCGATCACGCGTGCATCGCGCACCAACGGGTGCTCGCGCAGCACGGCCTCCACCTCGGCGGGCGAGACGTTCTCGCCTCCGGTGACGATGCGGTCGCGTCTCCGGCTCAGGACGGTCAGGTAGCCGTCGGGGTCGACGCGGCCGAGGTCTCCGGTGTGTAGCCAGCCGTCCGCGAGGGCGGCCTCGGTCTCACGGGGTCGGTCGAGGTAGCCGCGCATCACCTGCGGCGCCTGGATCTGGATCTCTCCCGCCTCGCCCGGTGGAAGCTCGCGCCCTCGTGCGTCGCAGATCCGCAGATGAACGCCCGGCAGGGGCCGACCGACCCGGTCCGGGTGTCGGGCCAGCTCGCGCGGGGGCAGCGTTGCGACCTGGGACGCCGTCTCGGTCATTCCGTAGCTCGGTGCGGCGGGGATGCCTTCGGCGAGCGCGTGGTCAATCAGCTCACGCGGAATGCGGCCGCCCCCGAGCAGGACGGTGCGTAGGCTCGACGGAAAGCGGCGTCCTTTTCGGCCCAGGGGCTCCGCGAGCAAGCGGTCCAGCATGGTGGGGACGAGCGAGACATGTGTGACGTCGTAGCGCCAGAGTGCCTCGTGCACGGCCGCCGCGTCGAAGGGTGGCTCGAGCACGACGGTCATGCCGTCGATCGCTGCGCGCATCACGACCGCCAGACCTCCGATGTGGTAAAGCGGCAGACAGAGCAGCCAGCGATCGCCCGGCTGCGTTCCGAGGCGCCGGGCCGAGGCGGCCGCGCTCGCACGATGCTGTGCGAGGCCCAGCCGCACGCCCTTGGGACGGCCCGTGCTCCCCGACGTGTAGAGGATCGAGTGATCGCGATCGAGGCGCGGCGAGGGTGCGAGACGCGTGGGCTTCTCGGGAAGATCGCGGAGTGAGTCGGTGGTCCGGAAGCTGAGATTCGGGAGGTGCCTGCGGAGATCCGCGCAGACGCGCTCCTGGGACGGTCCGTGGATCAGCAGGGCCGGGCGCAGCTCCTCGACGAGCGGCCGCAGCTCTCCCGCAGCCAGCCGCGTGCTCAAGGGTGCGAGCACGACGTCGAGCAGGACGAGGGCGTGAATCAGCTCGACGAAGAGCGGATCGGGGCTGTGCAGCACCGCGATGCGATCGCCCGGCCCCACACCGAGGCCGTTCAGCCGTGCGGCCAGCCGCACCGCACGTGCCTCGAGCTCGCGGTAGGAGATCGAGCGTCCCGCGAAGATCAGAGCCGGCTGGTCCGGCCTGAGACGCGCGTGGCGCGCCAGCCAGGGTCCGCCCGGGCTCATCCCTCGCACACCTCGCCGATGCCTTCGGCGTTGCCGAGTTGGATCTTGCCGGACCGGGGGACGAGCTCCGGAGGAAAGAGGCCCTCGACGTGCTCGCACGAGTTCAGGCCACAGGCCAGATCGCGGTCCGCGATGGCGCACGCCAGGTGTGCGGCGTGAGCTGTCCCGACGGGCCCCTCGAGCGTGGTCGTCACGAGCACGCGGAGCCCACGTCTTCGCGCGGCCTCGGCGAGGCTCGCACAGGCGCTCGAGCCCCCGAGCACCATGGGCTTGAGCACGAGGATCGAGGCCAGCTTTCCGTCGAGGGCGGCGCTCCGACCCTCTGGAAGGGCGAGCGACTCGTCGGCTGCGACCGGAATCGGCGAGGCTCGGTGGACGCAGGCCAGGCCTTCGAGGTCGTCCGCGGCGACGGGCTGCTCGACGAGCTCGATGTCGAAGCGGGCGATCTCCGCGAGGATGTCCAGTGCGAGCTGTCGCGTCCAAGCACCGTTCGCGTCGATGCGAATCCGTATCCCGCTCGCGGTCGAATCGGCCAGCCTTCGCAACGCCTCGAGGCGTGCGCGAGCTTCCTCGCGCGAAGTGATCTTGAGCTTGAGCGTTTGGTAGCCTCGCGTGAGGGCCTCCTCCGCTACGCGCAGGGTCTCCGCCAGTGGATCCGCGCCGAGCAGTGCGTTCACGTCGACGCTGTAGGGCGGGCTCGCCCCCAGGCTCCGCGCGAGGGGTAGACCGCGCTGACGGGCGTCGAGATCGAGCAACGCCTGATCGAGAGCACAGGCCGCGGCGGGCCGCCGATGGAGGACGGGGGCGATCCGAGTTCGGAGCTCGTCGGCGGAGGAGCTTCGCGCTCCGATCGACTCACGCAGTCGACCGAGCGCGGCCTCGCATTCGGGCAAGCTCTCCGTTCCAGCACTCCCGAGCGGCAGCGACTCCCCACATCCCTCACAGTCCGCAGAGTCGATGAGAACCACACGGAAGCCACGCCGCTCGCTGAGTGTTCCGTGCTGCGTGACCAGTTTTCGGCGCAAGCGGTAGCGAACCGGCTCGATGCGTACACCCGCGATCTTCACCGCAGCAGACCCAGCGCGAGCAGAACGCCGAAGAGCGCGTGCAAGCGTGCCGATCCGACGAGCACGCGATCCAGCTCCTCGCCGCTGCGTGCCCGTGCGAGCTGCCCTCGCAGTGAGACGGCCACCGGCAGGCTGAGCCAGGAGAGCAGAGGACCCCAACCGAGTCCGAACCCCAGAGCGAGCCCGACTGGAGCGAGGAAGGCGAACGCCATCGTGAGGCTGAAGAGCTTGCGCCCCCCCGCGGCACCCAGCCGCACGACCAGCGTGCGCTTCGCACAGGCCCGGTCGCTCTCGAGGTCCCGAAGGTTGTTCGCCAGCATGACGTTGGCGATCAACGCGCCGATCGGGAGCGAGACGACCAGGGCGAGCCCGGAGAGCTGGCCCGTGTGCAGGTAGTCGGTGCCCACGACCGCGATCGCGCCGAAGAAGACGAACGCCGCGAGCTCTCCGAGCCCACGTGAGGCGAGTCGGAGGGGGCCCGCGGAGTAGCCGACCGCGCAGGCGCCCGCGAGCAGCCCGATCGCCAGGATGAGTGCGCCCCCGATCAGGATCAGGTGCACGCCGATCAGACTCGCGAAGCCGAGACAGAGCACCGCGGCTCGCTGCACGCTGCGCGGGGAGCGCAGACCCGCCTGGGTCACGCGCTCTGGGCCGCGACGCGTGGCGCCGTCGATCCCCGCCAGGAAATCGCTGGCGTCGTTGACGAGGTTGGCCGCGATCTGCAGCAGCGTCGCCGCGAGCAGACACTCGACGAGCACGTCGAGGCGGGCGGCCCCCTCGCGCGCGGCGACGGCTGTGCCGACCAGGACCGGGATCGCCGAGGCGCCCAACGTGCGCGGCCGCGCAGCGTGCAGCCAGACGCGCGCGGCGCAGGGCCTCACGCTCGGGGCCCCCGGCTCGAGCGGCGGCGCGGCGCTCACGGGAAGCGCGGAAAGCGCGAGAAGTCGGGTGTGCGCTTCTCGACGAAGGCGTCGCGACCCTCGCGCGCCTCATCCGACATGTAGTAGAGCAGCGTGGCATCGCCGGCGAGCTGCTGGAGACCCATCTGCCCGTCGCAGTCGGCGTTCAACGCGGCCTTGAGCAGGCGGATCGCGAGGGGGCTGTGCGTGAGGATCTCGCGACACCATTGCACGGTCTCCGACTCGAGCTGATCCAGCGGCACCACGGTGTTGACCAGACCCATCTGGAGCGCCTGCTGGGCGTCGTACTGCCGGCAGAGGAACCAAATCTCCCTCGCGCGCTTCTGTCCCACGATCCGGGCCATGTACGACGCCCCGAAGCCTCCGTCGAAGCTTCCCACGCGTGGGCCCGTCTGCCCGAAGCGTGCGTTCTCGGCGGCGATCGTGAGGTCGCAGACCAGGTGGAGCACGTGCCCACCCCCGATCGCGTAGCCGGCGACCATGGCGAGAACCGGCTTGGGAAGCGTTCGGATGGCCCGTTGCAGATCGAGGACGTTCAGGCGGGCGACGCCGTCCTGGCCCACGTATCCCGCGTGACCGCGCACCCGCTGGTCTCCCCCGGCGCAGAAGGCCTCCGGACCCTCGCCCGTCAAGATCGCCACGCCGATGCTCGGATTCTCACGCACGTCGGCGAACGCTCGGATCATCTCCTCGACCGTGAGAGGACGAAAGGCGTTCCGCACCTCGGGCCGGGCGATCGTGATCTTCGCGATCCCGTCCTCGGACTTCTCGAAGCGGATGTCCTCGAACTCCCCCGCCGGCTTCCATTGGACCTTCATGACTGCGCACTCCTCTCCTTCTCGATGCATCGCTCGCAGAACGGCACGACGGACTCGAGCCAAGCCTCCGGGCTCTCGAGATGCGGCGCGTGTCCCGAGCTGGGGATGCGGGTCCGCTCTGCCCTCGGGAACCGCTGAGCCATGCGCCGGGCGATGGCTCGGAACTTCGTGTCGTCCTCGCCGACGACGAGCTGCACGGGGACCGCGAGGCGCACGAGCGCGTTCCAGAAGCTCGGCTGTCTTCCGGTCCCCAGGCCGCGCAGGCAGGCGGCCAGGGCTCGCGGGTCGTTCGAGAGACGTTGCCGCCGCTCGCGCTCGCGACGCTGGGCCGAGAGTCGCCGCTGCGAGTGAAAGAGCGGAAGCTCCATCCAGTACGACACGAACGCCTCGATGCCGTCCCGTTCCAGGCGGCTCGCGAGCGCCTCGTCGCTCTCGATGCGGGCGGCGCGCTCACTCGTGTGCTCGAGGCCGGGCGACGCGCTCTCGAGCACGAGGGCGCTCACGCGCTGGGGCTGGAGGACGCCTGCGGCCAGGGCGATGCGGCCGCCCATCGAGTAGCCGAGCCAAAGGGCGCGTCGAAAGCCGCAGGTGGAGAGCAGAAGGCCCAGCTCCTCGACGACGCCTCCGATCTCGTAGCGGCGCGGGTCGTGGGAGGGGTCGCTCCGTCCGTGGCCGGGAAGATCCACGCAGAGCACGTGAAAGTGCCGGGCAAGCGTTCCGACGAGCTCCTCGTCCCAGGCCTCGGAGCTTCCGGTGAAGCCGTGCAGGAGCAGCAGCGGGAACCCCTCCCCACGGCTTTGCCAGTGGAGCCTGCGCTCGGAGCCGATCCGAAGCTCCGGCACGGCTAGGCGACCCCACTCCTCACGGCGCGCCGCACAGCCTCGATCAGCTTGCGGTGCAGCTCGACGTTGCGTGGCCGGTTCGAGCGCACGTGAACGAACTCCACGCCCGCACGACCCACGGACTGCTCCAGCGCGTCGTCGAGCTCCGCCGGCCGGGTCACGGTCCGGCAGGGAAGGCCGAAGCCGCGCAGCAGCGCGGGGATCTCGACGGCCTGGGGCGTGGCGAGATGACGCTCGAACACGGCTCGATCGACGGCGTTCGCGATGGGAAGGAACTCGAAGATCCCCCCGCCTCGGTTGTCCAGCACGACGACGGTGAGGTCGACGTCATTCTGGCACGCGATGAGGAGCGCGGAGCAGTCGTGCAGCAGCGCGAGGTCTCCGATCAGCAGCACCGTCGGTCCGGCAGCTCGCGCGCAGCCGAGCGCGCTGGAGAGCGTGCCGTCGATGCCGTTGGCACCCCGGTTGGCCAGCACGCGCACACGTTGCCCGGAGCCCGCCCAGAACAGATCCAGGTCTCGCACCGGCATGCCGCTGGCGACGAAGAGCGTACCCCCCTCCGGGAGGGGCCGAGCGATCCGCTCTGCGACGGATGGCTCGGAGAGCTCGGCGTCCGCTCCGAGCTCCGCGTCGAGAACCTGACGGGCTCGGTGGCCTGCGCGCAGCCAGTGATCGGCGAAAGCATCGACCGACACGTCTCTGTGTGGATTGAGCGCATTCAGCAGACCGCGGATGAGGGCGAGCGGATCGGCCCGCACGATCTCCGTGGCCAGGGCGGTGGGATCCCGCCAGCTCCAAGGGTCGACGACGATCTGCCGGATCTCCGGGTTGCGCTCCAGGAGCTCGCGGTAGGCCTTCGAGGTCGGCATCGCACCAAAGCGAAGAACGGTTCGAGGTTTCCGCGCGGGTGTGAGCTCGCCGGCTCGCAGCACGGCGTCGTACGCATCGATGATCCACGAGCGATCGTGTCCGCCGCTGCGGAGCTGTGAGAGCGGATCGGCGAGCAGCGGCCAGCGCAGAGCATCCGCGAGCTGCATGAGGCCGTCGGAGAGCTCCGGCTCGGCGTCGAGTGGACCCGTGACCAGCCAGCCCCGTGGCTCGCCCGCGAGGATCTCGGCCAGCGTCGCCAGATCGGCCTCGTTGGGTCTGGCTGGCTCGGCCTCGAGCGTGCGGGTCATCGGAGCCGCACCGCGTCCTCCTCGCGCCAGCGCGTCCAAATCTGCGGCGCTCTCCTGATCCTTTGCGCGGGAAGCGGGTGCGAGGGGCTCGCGAAACGGAACGTTGAGCTGCACGGGGCCGGGACGAGGGGCCCGTGCGGTGGCGACCGCGCGGCACGCGAGCCGACGGACGTGGTGGAGGAGTGCCGGCGTGAGCTCCGGGGGGGGCAGCTCCACAGCGAGGCGCACGTAGGGGCCGTAGAGACCGAGCTGCTCGATCGTCTGCGCCGCGCCGCAGTCGCGCTCCTCGGGAGGACGGTCGGCGCTGAGCACCAGCAGAGGAACCCCGCTGTAGTGGGCCTCGATGAGCGCGGGGAGGTAGCCGGCTGCAGCGGTCCCGGACGTGCAGAGCAGAGCGACCGGCTCTCGCGCCGCGCGTGCCAGGCCCAGGGCGAAGAACGCAGCGCAGCGCTCGTCGAGGATCGAGTGGTCCTGAATGGCTCCGTGCTCGGCCAAGGCGAGAGCCAGAGGGGCGGAGCGCGATCCGGGGGACACGCATGCGTGTCGGACTCCCGAGTGGGCGAGCTCGGCGACGAGGGCTTCGGCCCAGATCGTGTTCCGGTTCAGCCCGTGCATGCGGACTCCAGCGCCTCGCGGAGAGCATTCAGCTTGAGCGTCGTCTCGGCGGTCTCCCGGATCGGGTCAGAGCTCGCCACCAGGCCCGCACCCGCGAAGAGCCGAGCGGTCCCCGCTCCGATCACTCCGCAGCGCAGTGCGACGATGAAGTCTCCATCGCCGGCGGCATCGAGCCAGCCCAGGGGACCCGCGTACCAGCCGCGATCGAAGGGCTCGTGCTTGCGGATCAGGTCTAGCGCGGCGTTCCTCGGCGTGCCGGCGACGGCGGGTGTCGGATGCAGACGCGAGACCAGGTCGAGAACATGCGTGGGTCTCCGGAGGCGGCCGCGGATCGGCGTGTGCAGGTGCTGAACATTGCCGGTCTCGAGCAGGCTGGGCGTAGGCGGCACATCGAGCGTGCTGCAGAGCTCCCCGAGCGATGCCTCCAGCGCTCGTACGACGAAGGCATGCTCCTCGCGCTCCTTGGGAGAGCGCCAGAGATCGTTCGCGTGCTTGGCCCCGGGAGCCGTGGTTCCAGCGACCGCGGAGGCGCAGACCTCACGACCTCGCTTGCGGAGCAGCCTCTCCGGCGTCGCTCCCAGAAAGACGTCCGACCCGAAGCCCTGAGCGAACACGAAGGCGCCGGGCTGACGTGTTCTCAGGCTGCGCAGCACCGCTGCGCCGCGAGGCTGCGCTTGCGGTGCGAGATCCTCGCAGCGTGCGAGCACGACCTTCTGGGCGTCGCCGTGCCGAATGCGTGCGATGGCCTCGGCGGCAGCCTCGCCGTAGGCGCGCTCCGAGACCTCGCCTCGTGTCTCGTCCGCCCGCGCGAGTTCGCTGGGGGCGATCACCTCGGCGCTCGCGCTCCGCGCCAGGGACCCCTCGTGCATCTCGGGCGGCTGTGCGTCCCGCGGACGGACGACCGCCATGTGCGTGAGCCAGCTTCGCCCGTCTCGTTGGACATACAGGCGCTCCGGAAGCGTAAAGCGCGCATTGGGGAACTCCCGCCAGCGGGGCTCGCGCGTCGCCTCGCTGCGCGGCGCGAAGGCCGCGCCCCCGACCAGAACCGCGTTCGGATCCGCACCGCGAAGCAGCGCGTGCGCCCGCTCACGCAGCTCGGGGAGCGGTGCCCCCGAGGACGCCACGAGCTCACAGCGGCTCCCAATCGCAAGGAGCGTGCACCCGTCTTCGGGACTCGCGGCGAAGAAGCGCGTCTCGCCACGCGCCTCGGCGGCGTCGAAGAGATCCAGCAGGCCGGGTGGCTCGGCCAGCTCCCGACGCCAGGCGAGCACGACCGGACGGCCGGCCCGTTGCGCGCGGGCGCGAGCCCGTCGCCAGGCCGCCTGCCACGCCGCGCTCATGCGGGCACCCGTACTGCGCTGAGCTCCTGCGCGACGCCCAGCAGGTGGCGGCGCTTTCGCACCCGGTCGAAGCCCGCCGCCTCGATCCGGCGACGAAGCTCCCTCTCCTCCGGAAGATACGACGCCGAGGCGGGCAGGTAGCGGTAGGCTGTACCGTCGGAGACCAGGGCCCCGAGCCACGGTACGACATGCCGGAAGTGCAGGCCGTGCCCCCAGCGAGCGATTCGTGACCGCGGCTCGTCCACCTCGAGCAGAACCAGCCGGCCGCCGGGAGCCAGCACGCGCGCGCACTCATGGAGCACGGCCTCGAGCTCGCAGAAGTTGCGCAGGCCGAAGCCACAGGTCACGACGTCGAAGCTCGCATCCGGAAGCGGCAGCGCGACCGCATCGGCGCGGACCACACGGCCCTGCGCACAGCGGCGCCGGGCCGCTCGAAGCATCTCGAGCGCGAGGTCGACGCCCACGACGCGGGCGCCGCGTGCCCGCGCCAGCTCGGCGAGATCGCCGGTGCCCGTGGCGAGGTCGAGCACGCGATCTCCAGGTCCGACGGAAACGGCATCGAGTGCTTGGCTGCGCCAGCGCTGGTCGAGGCCGAGCGTCATGAGCCGGTTCATCAGGTCGTAGCGAGGCGCGATGCGATCGAACATCGCGCGCACGAAGTCGCGCTTGCTCTCCGCGCTCGGCAGCGGGCGTCTCGGCGTCAGCTCCACGAGACCTTCAGGCGCGCCTCCAGCGTCGCGTCGAGCGCGGCCCGGAGCGCCTCGTTCTCACCGCTGCGCGCCAGGCGCGCCCGAGCCCGGTGCAGCAGGGTGCGCTGGAAGTGCAGGGCGACGAGCGTGGTGACGGCCGGGAGCAGCTCGCGGAAGGCACGCGTGATCTCCTGCTCGGTAGGGGGCGGCTCACCGGCCCGGGGGCTGCGGATCGCGCAATCGAAGAGCTCGATCGCGCGGTCCGCGATCTCCCGAATCTGTGCTGCGTGATCCTGAGCCAGAGGCAGCAGGTCCTGCAGGGTCAGCCCTGAGCGGAGAAGGGTCATCCCGGCCCGCACCGCGCCGAGATCGGCCTCGGTGTAGCGGGGCTCCCCTTCGATCTCGAGCGGCTGGAGCAGCCCGGCCTGCTCGGCGGAGTCGAGCAGGAACTCCGGCACGTCGGCCTCCTGAGCCAGCTCGGCGCGCGTGAAGCTTCGCTCCCCTTCGGCCTCCTGGACCGCGCCGAGCAGCGACTCGCGATCGCCACCACCCTCACGAGCGCTGCGCAGGATCCGGCCGACCGCGTCGAGGGTCAGCCCGGCCCTGTTGAGGGCGCGGACACGGCGGAGCCGCTCGAGATGGGCATCGGTGTAGATGGCCGCCCGGCCCCGGCGCTCCGGAGGCGGCAGCAGGCCCCGGGTCTGATAGAAGCGGACGGTGTCCACGCGAACGCCCGCGGCCCGAGCCAGCTCCTCGACCCTATATTCCACGAGCGATGACTATAGGAGTAAATGCTCAAATTGTCAGCCTCCGGGCCACGAGGCTCGGAGCGCACGCCGGTCGAGCTTCCCCATCGCATTGCGGGGCAGAGCGTCAACGAAGAAATAGAGACGGGGACGTTCGTAGGGCGCGAGCGCTCGCGCGGCCCGTTCGCGCAGGCGGGCCTCGAGGTCCGAGGGGGCCACGTCCGGAGCGGCCACCACGAAGGCGGCCACCCGCTCTCCCAGATCCGCATCGGGGAGGCCGGCGACGGCCAGGTCCACGACCCCCTCCCCGGCCCCGAGTGCCTCCTCGACCGCTCCCGGCACGACGTTCGTGCCGCCGACCAGGATCAGCTCCTTCTTCCGCCCGACGATGCGGAGGTATCCGGCCTCGTCGTAGCACCCGAGATCGCCCGTCCGGAAGAAGCCGTCTCGAAACGCCACCCGGTCAAGCTCGGGCGCTCGCCAGTACCCCTCCATGACCGCTGGACCGCGCACCTCGATCTCGCCGTCGGGCGCGAGGCGCAGCTCCGTGTCGGGCAGCGGCTTGCCGACGGTACCGGGGCGTCGCTCACCGTCGTGGGGGTTCGTGGTCACGATCATCGTCTCGCTCAGGCCGTAGCGCTCGAGGGGCGGGGCACCGAGACGGGCCTCGACGAGCGCGAAGTCCTTCGCGGGAAACGGTGCCGATCCCGAGATGTAGAGGCGCAGCGAGGGGACGGGCCTCGCCTCGGGTGCCAGAGCGAGCCGCCGGAGCAGCGTCGGAACCGCCATGAACACGGAAGCCTGCCGTCGCTCGAGGGCCGCCAGGGTCGCGGAGGCCTCGAAGCGCTCGGCGAGCACCAGCGACATCCCGATTCGGAGGCTGCCGTAGAGGCCCAGAACCAGACCGTGGAGGTGGTGGCAGGGGAGCACGTGGAGCAGGCGGTCCTCGGGCGCCAGCCGCCAGGCGTCAGACAGGGCGGCGAGGTTGGCCTCGAGATTCTCGAGGCTGAGCGGGACGCCCTTGGGTTCTCCCGTCGTGCCGCTGGTGAAGATCAGCAGGGCCGGTGTCCGCTCGGGTCTGCGCGCGATCCGCACGGAGCTCGCGGCGCGGGCCGTAGAGTCCGCGGTGACCAGGGTGCGGAGCTCGGCGCGCTCCAGGACCCGCTCGCGTTCACGCTCGCTCAGTGCCGGGTTCACCGGCACGACGGTGGCGCCGCCGGCGAGCGTCGCGAGGTGAGCCGGAAGAAGCTGAGGGCTGCGGGGAAGGTCGAGGCCCACGCGATCCCCGGGCCGCACACCTCGGCGGTGCAGCTCCGCCTGCCACGCGCCCACCTCGGTGAGCAGGTCCGCGCCGCTGCGCTCCCAGCCGATCTCTCCTCCGGCGTCACAGCCGACGAGGAGCACGCGCCCCCGGTTGCGCTCCAGAGCCTCGAGGGTTTGCTCGATCACCGCCGCGAAGCGCCGCCGTCAACCGAGCTGGAGCATGCGATGGGCGCCCATCATGCGCTCCCGAATCGGCACCCCGTGCGGGCAGCGCCCCTGACAGGGAGCGGGGCAGCCGACGCAGACCTCGGCCCCCTTCGCGAGCCTGGCGTAGAGGCGCATCGCCTCCTTCTCGTCCCGGTAGTCCTCGAAGTACATCCGGTAACGAAGCACGTCGTGGATCGGAAGCCCCTCGGGGCAGTGCGAGAGACACGCGCCGCAGTGGGCAAAGCAGTGCTTTCCGGCGATCGCCTCGTCGTAGCGCTGGAGCAAGGCCCGGTCCTCGGCGGTCGGGGCCCGCCCCGATGCGTAGAGGTACTCGTCCACGTGGCGGTGCTCGAAGAAGGACACGACCAGGCAGGAGACGCTCGGGTTCGAGAGTACCCACTTGAAGGCGGCCTGCGGGAAGGAATCGGCCTCATCCCGCAGCTCCAGCAGGCCGTGGTGCTTCGCGCCCTTGAGCGTCTTCATCGCCACGATCCCGACGTCCTGCGCCGCCGCACGATCGATCAACGCCGCCAGGCCAGGCCAGGCGCCGTGATGGTAGGCCAGCATCAGCACATCGAACCGACCGCTGTCGATCGCGGTGTTCGCGACCGCCTCGAGGTTCGGGGTGTGCGTGGACACTCCCAGGAAACGCACCTTTCCCTGCTCGCGCAGCCGGTCGAAGGCCTCGTGGGTGTTCTCGTCGAGCAGCCGCTCCACGCTGTCGCAGGAGTGGATGTGGACCAGATCCACGTGATCGGTCTGCAAGCGCTGGAGGCTGCCCTCGAGCGCCGCCATGTGATCGTGCACGCTCGCCCCGACGTTCAGGTGACCGTGGGCCGTGCAGAACTTGGTGGCCAGAAACATCTCGTCGCGGCGTCCCTGCATGGCGCGCCCCATGGCGAGCTCCGAGCCGAAGCCCGAGTAGTCCGGAGCGGTGTCGAAGTAGTTCACCCCCCGCTCGATGGCCTCGCGGGCGATGGCCTCGCCGGCGTTGTCCAGCCGGATGCGTCCGGTCCCCAGCGAGATGTCCGAGACCCGCTCCCCGGTGCGGCCGAGCCGCCGATAGCTTCGAATGCGGGACCCGCGCCAGGTGCCCCGGGGCTGTGGCGCGTGCGTGGGAACCGCGGTCACGATGTTCGGGCCCGTCACGGTGAGCCAGCCACGTACACGGAGCAGCACCGCGGCCACCGTCCCCACCAGCCCGCCCAGGCCCCCGAGCGCGCCGAGCAGGAAGCGCCGTCTGCCCGCTCGCAGGGAGGAATCGGCCGAGCCTCGGGGCCCCCCCCGCGCCCATGCGACGGTCGCGGAAAGGGAGACCAGGAGCGTAAGCAGGGCAAGAAGCGCAGGCACGCGGGCGATCCGTCCGGGATCCAGGCCCTCGACGCGCTGGCTCAGCCAGTGCCCCGCGCCGGCGTAGGCCGCGCCGAAAGTGAGCCCCCAGAGGGCGGCGAGTGCCCATCCGGGGAGGCGGCGGGTCCTGGGCGCGGAAACCTCCTTCTTACGCATCTCGGCGGAAAGTCTCACACGGGCGCATCTGCGGCAAGGCGGGCGCGCAGGCCGGTCCGCGGGGGTGCAAGATCGAGCGAGACAAACCGGGCCCGATGCGGCATGCTTAGGGGTGTGGGGTGGCCGAGTCGTGGCCGTCCCGCTCTCTTCGGAGAGCCCGCTCGCAAGGAGTCCGAGGATCCCAGCGCCACGCGTTGCGTGAGCCTCTGCGGGGGAACCAGGCGTGAGTGACAGAGACAAGATCTCGTTCAGTGAGCTGGATCGCCGTCGCCGTGAGAAGCGGCGCGGCTCCGACGATCGTCGGCCCCGTGGGGAGCGTGCGCGACAGCGCTCGCGTGCCGCAGCGTCGAGATACCGTCAGAAGATCGAGGAGAAGCTCTTCGGCAAGCGTGAGGACGCGGCGCGGCTGCGTCTCGAGCAGAGGCTGCGCGACACGCACGGCTCTCCGCTCTTTGGCCGAACGTTTCGTGAGTACGTGAAGGGCTACGGCATGCCCGCGGACATCCCCCTCCTCGTCACCCTGCTCGACCTCGACGAGGAGCGCGATCTGCTCCAGGTGCTGCAGGCGCTCGACGGTCTGCTGGCGGATGCCCCGCCGGAGCATCGCAGCCTGCTGAAAAGCCGGCTGAGAAACCTGGAGATGTCCACCTCATCCGACGTCCTGGCGGATGCGGCTGGGGACATCCTCGCCCGCTTCTAAGGATCGGCTCCGGCGGCCGCGCCCGATCCGACCCCGAGGCTCCGCTCTGCTCCGGACTCGACCGCGATGCCTTCCCCTCCCGGGGGCCACGACTCGCCCCCTGGAGCGCGAAGCTCAGTCCCGGCCTCATGCCAGGCCTCATGCGTTTCCCTCCTGTGGATTCCGTGGGAATTCCCCCCGGGAACACGAAGAGACTACGAAACTCTTCCCCATCCGTCGACGGAGGTGCGGGCTTTGACCTCCTCCACGGGGAGCTCCCTCGCCGCGACGCTCGAGCGGCTCGATCGCCGTCCTTACCCCGCCTACAAGGATCTCCGGGGTCGCTGCGACCGGCTGGGTCCGTATCGGATCCACATCCTTCACGTCCAGGGCGACCCCTTCGCGGCGCCGAGTCGCATCGCCGTCGAGGTTCCACGGGAGCAGGCCTCATTGCCAAGCTGGGCGACCCGGAGTGACGATGCCCGACGCGCGAGCGGAGACTTTCTGCATCGCGCGATGCGGCGGGCCCTGGCGGGTGGGGGCCGTCGAACGGGCAGCGGCAAGAGCGGCCTGCTCGAGATCTCCGCGCTCGGACCCGAGATCCTCGCGCGAAGCGCCGTGCGGGTGGAGGAGTCTGGGGACGTGGAGCTGCGGCTGAGCGTCGGCCTGCCGGCCGCGGGGCGGCGAATCCTGGGTCGTGCGGCCAGGGAGCTGCTCACCGAGCGCCTGCCCGCGGCCCTCGAGCGGGTCTTCAGCCCGCTGGACACGGCGGGCCTCGAGCAGCACGTGCACTGCGTGGAGGACCAGAGCGCGCTGCGGGAGCAGCTGGCCCGCGAGGAACTCCTAGCGTTCCTCGCCGAGCGCAGCCTCCTGCCGCGACGCAGCGGTGTCGATTCCCGGCCGCTCCCGGGAGCCGTTCCGCTCGAGGTTCCCGATGCGCTCGCGGTGGAGCTGGACACACCGAATTCCGGCCGCCTGCGGGGTCTCGGGGTGCGACGAGGCGTGACGCTGATCGTGGGCGGTGGCTACCACGGCAAGTCCACGCTGCTCTCGGTGCTGGCGCTCGGCGTCTACGATCACGTGCCGGGCGACGGCCGGGAGCACTGCGTGACCGACGCGGCGGCCGTGAGCGTTCGTGCGGAGGACGGTCGGGCCGTGCGGGGTGTGGATCTACGCCCGTTCATTGGCCGTCTCCCGCTGGGCCGGGACACCGCACGCTTCGACAGCGATGACGCCTCCGGCAGCACTTCGCAGGCGGCTGCGATCCTCGAGGCGCTCGAAGCCGGAGCCACGGCGCTGCTGATCGATGAGGATACGGCGGCCACGAACTTCATGATCCGCGACGCCCGCATGCGTCTGTTGATTCCGGCGGAGAAGGAGCCGATCACCCCCTACCTGGATCGCGTGCGCCAGCTCTGGGAGGAGCGCGGGGTCTCCTCGGTGCTCGTCGTGGGCGGTGCGGGCGACTACCTCGATGTGGCCGACTCCGTGCTGCAGATGGATGCGTACCGGGTTCGGGATCTCGCCGCGCGGGCCCGTGAGGTGGCCGCGCGGCTCCCGCTCGGGGAGGCGTCGCCTCGGCCCCCCGGTGCTTGGCCGCCCGCGGCGCCGCGGGTTCCTGATCCGAGCAGCCTCGATCCC
Source organism: Myxococcota bacterium (assembly GCA_046754285.1). Classification (GTDB taxonomy): domain Bacteria; phylum Myxococcota_A; class UBA9160; order SZUA-336; family SZUA-336; genus JBHHVJ01. The sequence goes on from JBHHVJ010000037.1 coordinate 15,563, forward strand.
AGCCGGGGTCGGCGGGCGGAGCGCGTGCGCAGCGTCCGGACGCGCGCGATCGAGTTCGGCGAGGAGGAGATCGACACGGCACTGCTCTACCAGCTCGTGGATCCCGCACAGTGCCGCATGATCGGCGACGTGCTCCTCGCTCTCTCCCGCGAGCTCTGCGACGGCCGCCGCAGCGTGCCCGAGCTTCTCGATGAGGTCGAGAAGCGGATCGCCGCCGGAGGCCTCGAGGCGCTCTCCGCTCCGGGCTTCGGAGACCGCGCGCAGGTGCGCCGCTTCGAGATCGCCGCGGCCCTGAACCGGCTGCGCAGCCTCCGGCTGGTAGGATGACGGGACCGGAGAAGGGGAGCTGTGATGGCCATCGACTTCAGCCTGCCGCCCGAGATCGTGGAGCTGCGGGACCGCGTGCGAGAGTTCATCGAGAAGGAGATCACGCCCGTCGAAGCCGAGTGCCGCGAGAGCGGTCGCTGGCGGGAGGGCATCCGCAGCCTGCGGGAGCGGGCGCGCACGCTCGGCCTCTGGTGTCCCCAGCTTCCGCCGGAGTTCGGAGGCATGGGTCTCGGACCGCTGGGCATGGCGACGGTCTCGGCCGAGTGCGGTCGTGCGGGCGGCATCGCCGCCTTTATTCTCAACTGTCAGGCGCCGGACGAGGGGAACATGCACACGCTGCTTCACTTCGGCACGCCGGAGCAGAAGGAGCGCTACCTGCGTCCGCTGGCCGATGGACGAATTCGCTCCTGCTTCGCGATGACCGAGCCCGAGGTCGCGGGGTCCGATCCCACCGGAATCCAGACGCGCGCGGAGCTGCACGGCGAGAGCTGGGTCCTCAACGGGCACAAGTGGTTCATCTCGGGCGCGCGCGGTGCGAGCTTCGCAATCGTCATCGCCTGCACCGATCCCGACGCCCGACCACGGCAGGCGCGCAACTCCGCCTTCTTGGTCGACCTGCCGTGCGACGGCTTCGAGATCGTCCGCGACATCGAGACCATGGCCGGGCGCCACAACCACTGTGAGATCCGCCTGAGCGACGTGGTCGTGCCTGCCGAGAACCTGCTCGGCCCGCGGGGCCAGGGCCACACGCTGGGACAGGTGCGGCTGGGCCCGGCGCGTCTGGCGCACTGCATGCGCTGGATCGGCAGCATCGAGATGGCGCTCGATCTGCTCGTCAAGCGCGCCGAGGAGCGCGAGCTGCACGGGGCCCGACTCTCGGAGAAGCAGGGGATCCAGTGGATGATCTCCGAGTGCGCGCTCGAGCTCTACCAGTGCAAGCTGATGGTGCTGCACTCGGCCTATCTGATCGAGACGGGTCGGCCCTTTCGCCAGGAGGTCTCGATGACCAAGCACCACGTGGCCAACACGCTCTGGCGTGTGGTCGATCGGGCGATCCAGGTGCACGGCGCGCTGGGCTACTCGACCGATACGCCGCTCGAGCAGATGCTGCGCAACGCGCGCTCCGCGCGCCTCGTCGACGGTGCGGACGAGGTGCACCTCACGCAGATCGCCAAGCACGTGCTCGACGCCTGGCGCTCCGAGGGAACCACCCGCCGCGCCACGGGTCTCGACCTGCTGTTCTGAGGTCGAAGGCGGCTCCACGGCCAGGGAGCCGCGCGCGGCTCAGGCCTCAGGCCGCCTCGCGAAGAACAGACCCAGGTTCGGATGCTTGCGGCTGGGGATGGTCTCGGTGTGGAAGCCGAGGTCGCGCAGGAAGCGGACGAAGTCGTCGATGCGGGTCCGGGGATCGTGCGGGCGGACGTCGTGGTACTCGCCGTGGATGCGTTGAATGCGATCGATGGTTGCGGCCGATGCGGAGTGCAGAATCTCGTACTCTTGACCTTCCACGTCGAGCTTGAGCAGATCGCAGTGATCGATCTCGTGCCGCGCGAAGACGTCGTCCAGCGATACGGCGTCGACGTCGTCGAAGAGCTGGGACATGTGATCCTCGAGCTCTCGAAAGGATGAGTGCATCCCCGTCTGCTCGGCGTTCTGCGGTCGGTACAGGCGCAGGGGACCCGCCTTGGCCGCCACCGCGGCTCGCACGGCGGTCACCTGGGGGAGCTGGCGGGTGTTGCGCTGGAGCTGCTGGAAGCTCTCAGGGAGGGGCTCGTAGCCGATCACTCGCCGCGCGATCTCGGCTGAGCGCGCCGTGAAGAAGCCGACGTTCGCTCCCAGATCCACCACGCAGCTCCAGCCCGAGTGGCCGGAGATTTGGTACTCGTCCTTGACGAAGATCCGGTGGTAGACGTGACAGTCATGCGTTGCCCCGCGTATGTAGAGAGGAGGGGCCTCGCGCCGGCGTACGATCAGGGTGCGTCCCGCTCGCTGCGTGTGGCGAAAGCGGATGACCTCCCAGGCGTTCTCCGTCGTGCGCCGGAGCTCGAGGTAGTCGGTGAGATCGCGCCTTCGCATCGGGGGATGCTCGCATCGGCCTTGGTCCGGCGCAACCGCGCTCCCGACTCAGGCACCGAGCGTGCGATAGAGGGTCCGAAGAGTCCTCGCAGCGCTCTCCCAGCTGAACCGCCGCGCGCGCTCGAGACCTCTGGCCCGGAGCTGCTCGGCCAGTGCCGTGTCCTCCGACACGCGCCTGAAGGCGTCGCTCAGCTCCTCCACCGACGTGGCGTCGACCGACCAGGCCGCGTCTCCGGCCACCTCGGGCAGGGAGGCTGCACGCGAGCAGACGACGGGTGCGCCGCAGGCCATCGCCTCCAGCACCGTGAGCCCGAAGCCCTCGTAGAGGCTTGGCACGGCGTAGACGCGAGAGGCGCCCATGAGCTCCACGATCTCGCGGTCGGAGATCCCCTCGAGCCGGGTCACGCGATCTCCGAGCCCGCAGCGTTCGATGGCCTGCTCGACCTCTTGCCGACCGTCGCTGCTCCCGTGGCCGACGAGCACGAGACGCAGGTCCTTGAGGGGGGCCATCGCCTGGACGAGCCTGACGAAGTTCTTTCGGGGCGTGAGAACGCCGATCGCGAGCACGTAGTCGCCGTAGCGCGCACGTACGCGCTCGATCGCCTCTGGCCCGGGAGGGGTGAAGAGGCGCTGGTCCACGCCGAGCAGCACCGGGTGCACACGGTCCTCGGGCAGCCCGAACTCCTCGCGGATCTCCTGCGCCGCGAAGCGACTGATGGCGACGATGTGATCGGCTCTGCGAACCGCCTCGCGGATGCGTGCACTGCGTCGCTCGTGCCAGTGCGGCGTGACCCATTGCACGTTGCGTACTGCGTTCAGGTCGTTCACGGTGACGAGCTTGGGAATCTGGGGCGTCTTGGGCACGTAGATGCCCATCGAGTGGAACAGGCGGTTGCCCGACATCAGCAGTGTGTTGAACGGATCCTGGATCATCCGCACGCGCACGTTGGTCGCGTTTGGGCGGTACAGGTTTCCGCGACGCCAGCGAGAGAAGCGGTAGCAGAGGTCGTAGCGGGTCTCGGGATCGATCTCGAGCAGCGCACCCACCAGACAGCGAATCGCCCTCGGGATGCCGCCGTAGGCGTGCCGTCCCGCCGCCGAGCTGACCTCCAGGGCGATCATCTCAGGGCCCCGCGTCGAAGAATTCTCTCGGGATGGCTGTAGACGTTCAGCTCCTCACCCCGGAGGAAGCCGATCAGGGTCAGGCCGCCCTCACGCGCCAGCTCGACCGCCATCGTCGACGGGCCCGAGATGGCGGCCAGGATCGGGATCCCCGCCACCAGAGCCTTCTGGACGATCTCGAAGCCTGCGCGCCCACTCACCATCAGCGTGTGACCGGTGAGGGGCAGCGCCTCGACCGCCGCTGCCCAGCCGATCAGCTTGTCCACCGCGTTGTGTCGCCCCACGTCCTCACGCAGACAGGCAAGCTTTCCCTCCGCATCGAAGAGAGCTGCGGCGTGCAGGGAGCCCGTGGCTTCGAAGAGCCGTTGCCCCGCTCGGAGCTCCCGAGGCAGCTCGCAGAGCACCGCCTCTTCGACGCAGAGGGGGTCGTCGTGCACGCCCGCCGTCGGAACGGCGAGCGCCTCGAGGCTCGCCTTGCCGCAGACGCCACAGCTCGAGGTGGCAAAGAAGCTGCGGGCGGCGGGCGGCCTCACGCCCGCCGCACCCGGCGGCGTGCTCACGTCGACCCGGCGCCCCGTCTCGGTGCAGGGCACGACGGAGAGCACGGCCGCCGGATCACGCAGGATCCCCTCACTCACCAGGAATCCGAGCGCGAGCTCCGCGTCGTCGCCGGGGGTTCGCATGGTGATGGCGACGGGCCTGCCGTTCAGCCGGATCTCCAGCGGCTCCTCGACCGCCACCGGAGCATGGCCCGTCCGGGCCCCGCTGGGTCGGAGTCGGAGAAGCTCGATCTCCCGGCTGCCGCTCGTGCCTGGCATTCCAGAAGGGTATCAGTGCCGCAGCCCGACGCGCAGCCAGAAGCGGCCGAGCCCCATGCGCTTTCCCACCGTGAGGCGAGGGAGCCGGAGCGGATCTGCGTCGGGGCGCACCGCACCGCGCACCGTCGTGCAGGCGGTCCGGTAGCCCGCCTCGCGGACGGCCTCCACGACCCGCTCGTCGTGGCGTCCGTAGGGGTAGCAGAAGTGCCGTACGACCCGGCCGAGCTGGTCCTCGATCCGCCGGCGCGAGTCGGCCACCTCGGTGAGGAGCCGGGAGGGTTCCAGCCGTGTGAGGTCGGCGTGGGAGAGCGTGTGGCTGCCGAACTCGATCCCCGCCTGGGAGAACTCTCGAATGCGCGGCCAATCCATCAGTGGGAACGCGCCTCGCTCACCCCAGTCCATCCACTCGTCGCGGCGCCGCTCGGCCACCAGGAAGACGATGGCGGGGATGCCCCGGCGCAGCAGCAGTGGGAGCGCGTGCTCGCAGAGCTCCGCGTAACCATCGTCGAAGCTCAGCACCAGCGCACGGCCCGGCGAATCGTCTCCGCCCTCCAGCCACTTCGCCGTCGTGTCCAGGTCGATGAAGCGCATCCGCAGCGCCCGAAGAAGATCGAGCTGACGGCGGAAACGCATGGGGGGCACGGTCAGCCGCTCGCTGCGCCCCCCCCGGGGGATGCCGATGCGGTGGTAGGTGAGGATGCGGACCTTCTGCACGGCCGGCTGCTCAGTGTCCGCGCACGCGGTCGTAGACGTCTTCGAGTGCGTCCAGCGAACACTTCTCGGTGAAAACCTCGGTGGCCGTACGCTGGCCCTCGTGGGCCAGGCGCTGCGCCAGCTCCGGGCTGGCCTGAAGACGCAGCACCGCTCGGGCCATCGCCTCGGGGCAGCTCGGCTCCACGAGCAGCCCGTTGCGACCGTCCTCGATCAGCTCGGGCACCCCGCCCACGCGCGTCGCGATCACCGGAAGTCCAGCCGCCAGAGCCTCGAGAATGGACAGGCCGAATGCCTCGTGCAGCGTCGGAAAGACCGCGACGTCCATCAGGCTCAGGTAGTCGGCTGGGTTCGGTACGCTGTCCGTGAACACGCAGCGATCCTCCAGACCCAGCTCCTTGACGCGCGGCGGCCACCAGAGGTGGGAGCCTCCCACGAAGAGGAAGCGCACGTCGGGGATCCCCGAGACGATACGGGGCAAGGCGCGGACCAGATCGCCGATGCCCTTGGCGCGATGCAGCCGCCCCAGCGTTCCGACGACCGGTGCCGCCTCCGGCAGGCCGAGCGCCCGGCGCAGCTCCGAGTCCGGCGGCCGGGGCCGGAAGAGATCGGTGTCGACGAAGCCGTAGACCGTGGTCACGTGGTCGGGGGGAACGCCATCGCTCACGAGCCCGTGACGAACCGCGTCCGAGACGGCGATCACGTGCGCGGTCCGGGAGCGACTCAGCCAGACGCTCGCTGCGTTGCGCAGCGGGAGCGTGTTGTGCTTGGTGCGAATCAGCGGAACCCGCGCCACGGCGCTCGCAAAGGCGCCGATCTGGTGATCTCGAGAGTCGTGGCAGTGGAGGATCTCGATGCGCTCGCGGCGCAGGAATCGCGTCAGCCAGAGCGCGGCGCCGATCTGAAGCGGCAGGCTCCCGGCCCGCCGCCGCGTGGTCAGAGGGAGCTCGACCACGCGCAGGCCTGCCGAGCGTGCGCGCGCGGCGAACACGCTTCCGGGCTGGGCGATCAGGAAGAGCTCGTGACCGCGTCGATGCAGGCCCCGCGCGACCGAAAAGACGTGCTGGGGCTGCCCGGCCCAGCGCAGCTTCTTCTGGATCAGCGCGACTCGCATGCGGGGGGAGACTCCTGAACCCCCGGCCCGAAATCAATCGAGCGCGAGCGGGCCCAGCGCCTGGAGGCGCGCCTCACTCCGCTCCCGGGTCAGCCAGCGATCCGCCCGCTCGGCTCGGAGCGTGCGCAGCCCAGCGAGCACGGGTGCGGCCATGAGATCGCCCACCCCGAGGCGCAGGGAGGCGAGGCCATCCAGTGCGGTGTCCAGACGCCCGAGCCCCGGATCCGCCAGCAGGTAGGCCGCCCGGGGCTCGGGAAGCCTCTCGATGTCCTCGGCCCGCAACGCCTCCAGCACCCCGGTGCCTGCGCGTGACAGTCCGAACGCCAGACGGTGCAGCGTCTGACTGCCCACACCTCGCAAGAGAGGGCCGAGGGGGGCACGCGCGTCGAGCAGGCTGACCAGATCTCCGACACCCGCGCAGAGCGCGGCCGAGGCCAGACCGGCCGCGCCCGCCAGATCGCCTGCGGCGGCCAGCGTCCCACCCACGAGGGCTTCCAGCGCCCCCTCCTCCGCTGCGGAATCCCTTGCGGGCTCTGCCGCCCAGACGGGACGCGGTCGCAGCACCCCGGCACCCGCGAGGACGAGCCCCAGAAGACCGGCCACCGCGAGCCCCCGGACGCTCCCTCTCATGCTCGCCGCTCCTCTCCCACCGGCGGGGAAGGTATCATCTGCGCGTGTTGCAGCGGATCGAGCTCAGCGAGGTGATTCCCGCTCCCCGTGATGTAGTCTGGGAGCTGTTCACCGACCACGCGGGCTGGTCGCGCTGGGCCGGAATCCGCGAGTCGGTGCTGCGCAGCCCCGGCTATCCCGCTCCGAACGGGGTGGGTGCGATCCGCGTCTTCCGGCAGTCCGGCGTGGCCGTGGAGGAGGAGGTCACGGCCTTCGAGCCTCCGCACCAGATGGAGTACTGCCTCACGGCTGGGGCCCCGATCCGGGACCATCACGGGGTGGTCCGGATGGAGCCGACCCCGGAGGGTGGCACGTCGGTGAGCTGGACCGTGACCTTCCGGCCCTGGATTCCGGGCACCGGCGGCCTGCTGCGCCGCATTCTGGAGCGCTCGCTTCGCGACGTGCTCCGGCGTCTGGTCGCCCATCCCTTCGACCTTCTCCGGGCGGCGAGCCAGCCTGCCGGCCGCTGAGGCGTCCCCGCACGCAAAAGTTGCTCAAGTCGAACCGGCAGGGCCCGATAAGAAGGGCCGACCCCGGAGGCTTTCCCGGGATTCAGGTATGGGGAGAGCGGGAGTGCGGGTGAGGAGTGCTGGGGGGGATCCCTTGCCTGTGCTCCCGCTCTTGTCCCCTGGCCGGGCCTGAAGGCTCAGTCCCGTGCGAGCCTCGCGAGCCGTTCGAGGTCGCGCGAGAGCGTCTCGAGCGCCGCACGATCGCCGGGCCGGACGCCTTCTGGCCCTTGTTCCGCGGCTCCGAGGTGGGCCGAGAGGCGGAGGGCGTTGCGGAAGTTGACGCTCGAGAGCAGCTCGGGCGCGTGGACCCGGTCCTGCCGCAGAAGCTGACGCCCGATCGCGTGGCAGTGCTGCAGCACGTCGGCCTCCTTCCAGGGCCTCTCCCTGGGCGGAAGCCAGCGCAGCGTCTGCACGACGGCCCAGTAGCTCTCGAGGTAGTCCAAGAGGATGCGGGGTCTAGCCACGCTCATGGGTGGCTTTCCCTCTGCTTCCTCCTGCCGGAGGCTTGCGAGCTCCCGCTCCACCTCCTCGCGAAAGGCCTCTCGCTCGCTGAAGAAGAACTCGAACTTGAGCAGCTCGCGCAGCCGCAGCGCCCAGCTCTCCACGCTCCCCTCCTCACGTGCGGCTCTCCGCGCCAGGGCGGTGATCGCTCGGACCAGGAAGAAGTGGAGGATCGTGTTGCGGTAGTAGGAGGCGATGTGCCGGCCCGACTCGGTGACCGAGTAGACCGGCTCGATGCCCCCGGCATAGACCTCGAGCCGTCCGGCGGCCTGGAGCGCTTCCAGGGCTTTGTCGACGGCCGCACGCGCACCCGGGGCGAGGTCGGGCCCGAGCGCGATGCCCCGCTCACGCGCGTACTCCAGAACCCGCTCGGTCTCCGCCTCGAGCTCGGGAAGCGTGAGCGCCCGGCGGCCCGCGCAGAGCAGCACCGCGCTGATGACCGGTACCGGGCACAGGATCGTCATGGCGTTGATCTGGTGGCTGATCTGGAAGGCGAGCCGCTCCACGACCAGGCGGTCGTCACCTACACGTTCCAGGTGTCCCCGCAGCGTGATCGGGTCCGCAAATCGGATGTGCACGCGGCCGAGCTTGCGGCGTCGCAGCGAACGGATCATGCGCAGCAGAAAGAAGAAACTCTCGCGCTCCTTCTCTCCGCCGAGCTGCTCGCGTACGTACTCCTCGACTTCGAAGAGCTGGCTGTAGGTGATCGCCGTGGGAACGAAGTAGACGTCCTGCACGTCGGCCTTGCGAATGCCCTCGACGATGTAGCGCAGCATTCCGTAGCGCGGCGGGAGCAGCTTGCCCGAGCGCGAGCGTCCCCCCTCGATGAAGAACTCCTGATGAAAGCGCTGGTGGACGAGATACGTGATGAAGGCGCGGAGACACTCCTTGTAGATCGGGTCATCCTGGAAGGAGCGCCGGATGAAGTACGCCCCCGTGCGCGGCAGGATCTTGTTCAGGGGAAAGAACGCCATGTTGATTCCCGCGGCGGTGTGGGGCGGCGGGAACCCGCTGGTGAAGAGCAGCACGTAGAGCACCAGATGGTCGAAGTTGCTCTTGTGGGACGGAACGAAGACGAGGGCCGCACGTGAGCCCAGCTTGCGCAGACGCTCGAGCTCGTGTCGCTGCACGACGAGATCCGGCTCGTAGACGCGCGTGTAGAGCCAGCGGGCGAAGCCGCGGAAGAGCTGCATGTAGAAGAGGTTGTGGCCGGTCGCGAGCTCCGCGAGCCCGCGCGCGGCCCGTCGCACGGACTCCTCGTGTGTGAGTCCGATGCGCGCCCCCGCGGCGGCCGCGCGATCCTGGAACTCCGCCTCGCGGAGGATCTGCTCCGCTACGTAGTGGGGAACCTTGTACCGGTCGCCGAAGACGCGCCGCTCGGCCAGCGAGAGGGCCTTGATCGCCTGGCCGCGAATGAACGCGGAGAGCGCCAGATAGTCGTCGGGCAGGGGAGCCTCGCGGCGCAGGCCGGCGAGCGTGCCGGGCTCGCCGACCACGACGCGCACGCGCCCCGGCAGCAGGCCATGCAGCCAGCGCACCCATTCCGGTGGCTCGTAGGGGTTGCCCAGCATCAGGGTCCAGAGTGGCGGCGGACCGTCCGCAGGTCCCCAGAGCGTCTCGATGGGTACGAGATCGACCTCGCGACCCGCCTCGTGGGCCCAGTTCAGCAGGCGGGCGAGACGGTCCGGGCCGTGGAGGGGCCCGACGATCGGCACCAGCACCGGCTCCCCGCTCAGGAAGGCGGTGCGAAGCCGGTCGCTGCGCACGCCGCGACCCCGCGTGGGCACCCAGTGCGGGGGCTCGATCCCCTCGGCCTGAAGGCTGGCGCAGAGGATGCGCCGGTCCATGCGGGAGTGGAGCGGCGCGATGAAGATCCGCAGGTGGTCGCCGCGGCGCAGGGCCTCATCTTCGCCCTGCGTCGGGAGCCGCAAGGGGGCCGCCAACAGGCGAGACGGGGGGCGCGTCGCGCGCAGCGGAAGCGAGTCGGCCATGGCGACACCATAGCGCGGCCGGGCGCTATCCTGGGGACGTGGAGAGCCCCGCGACCGGCCGCGTCATCATCGTGGCGGAGCACACGCCCAACCCCGACACGGTCCGCCTCGGGGTCGGGCGGCCGATCGGCCCTTCCCCGGGCGTCGACTTCGAGGACGTCGAGCCGGCCGCCGCGGCCTCACCGCTCGCGGAGCGGCTGCTGCGCCTTCCGGGAGTGATCCGCGTTCACCTGGGAGGGGACTTCGTGGCGGTCACGCGCGCGCCGGGCCACTCCTGGAAGTCCCTGGGGCCCCACGTCCAGGAGGCGTTGCGCGACCACCTCGAGGCCGACGAGCCGGTCCTGTTCCCCGGCTGGCTCCCGCCTCCGGTCTCGTCCGACGCGGCCGACGCCGAGGCCGAGGTCAAGACGATCCGGCGGATTCTGTACGACGAGATCCGTCCGGCCGTGCAGCGCGACGGAGGCGACGTCGTCTTCGTGGCCTACGCCGGCGGCGTGCTGGAGCTCGAGCTGCGCGGCGCGTGTGTCGGCTGCCCGAGCCAGAGCCGCACGCTCGAGCAGGGGATTGCGACGCGGCTGCGTCGCGACGTGCCGACCCTGGTCCAGGTCGTGTCGCGCTGATCAGGCTTTTCGGGTGTGCTCGGCGAGTGCCGCGTGCACGGCGGCATCGATGCGGCGCGGCCGCTGCGTCCGGGCATCCACGTAGGCCCAGTGCGTCACGGCCGAGACGAGCAGGATCCCGTCTCGCACACGCGTGAAGCGGGACTGGCGAACGCTGCGTGCGCCGCGCATCGACTCGACCCAGGTCTCCTCGATGATCTCATCCCCCTTGAGGCCGGGCCGGAGGTAGTCGATCTCCTGGCGTCGGATGATCCAGAGCCCCCCGTGCCGGGCGGTGCTCGCCGAGTCGATGCCCAGCTCGAGCGCGTGTGCGTGGGCGAGCTCCAGCACGAACTCCACCCAGACCAGGTTGTTCACGTGCCCGAGCGAATCGATGTGGTGGGGCTCGAGCTTGCGCGGACGGCGGAAGCGGGCGGCCTGCATCATGCCTCGCCGAGCAGGTCCTCGAGGTATTGCCGGTAGCCGGAGATGGGCATCTCGCGCGTGAGCGCGGTCAGACCGCCGCGGTCGATGTAGCCGCGGCGGAAGGCGATCTCCTCCGGGCAGGCGATCTTGAGCCCCTGACGGCGCTCGATGGTGGCGATGAAGTTCGCGGCCTCGAGCAGGCTCTCGTGGGTTCCCGTGTCGAGCCAGGCGATGCCACGGCCCAGCCGCTCGGCGCGGAGCTGGCCCCGCTCGAGGTACGTGCGGTTCAGATCCGTGATCTCGAGCTCCCCGCGGGCCGACGGGCGCAGCGTGCGTGTGACCTCCACCACCCGTGCGTCGTACAGGTACAGGCCTGGGATCGCGAGGTTGGTCTTTGGGCTGGCCGGCTTCTCCTCCAGGCTCAGCACGTTCCCTTCCGCGTCGAACTCCACCACGCCGTAGCGCTCGGGGTCGTGCACGGGGTAGCCGAAGATCAGTGCCCCGTCCGTGAAGGCCCGCACGGTCTCGTCGAGACGCATGCGACCGTACAGGATGTTGTCCCCGAGGATCAGCATCACGGGGCCGCCCTCGATGAACTCCTCCCCGACCAGGAACGCCTGGGCGATGCCCTCGGGGCGCGGCTGCACCGCGTAGCGGAGCCGGATTCCCCAGGACCGACCGTCCCCCAGCAGGGCCTCGAAGCGCGGCGTGTCCTCGGGTGTGGAGATGATCAGGATGTCCCGGATCCCCGCCAGCATCAGGGTCGCCAGCGGGTAGTAGATCATGGGCTTGTCGTAGACGGGCTGGAGCTGCTTGCTGGCGACCTGGGTGATCGGGTGCAAGCGCGAGCCGCTTCCGCCCGAGAGCACGATCCCTCTCATCCCGTCCATCTGGCGCAGGCTAGCCCGCTTCGCTGCCCGGCGCCTTGGCCAGTGCCGCGGCGATCTCTGCGTCGTCCAGGCCCGCCTCGCGCAGCACAGCCTCGGTGTCGGCGCCCAGGGCCGGCGCCGGACGCTCCCCCGTCATCGGGTAAGCGGACATCCGCACGGGAGGGCCCACCGAATCGAAACGGCCCGCACGCGGGTGATCCACCGTGGCGAAGTAGCCCATGGCTCGGATCTGGGGATCGTCGAGAACCTCGCGCAGCTCGCGCGCCGGCTCCCAGATCAGGCGCCTCCCCTCGAAGCGCTTCTCCCATTCCGAGAGGCTGCGTGCGGAGAAGACCTCGTCCAGGATCGCGACGAGCTCGGCGGAGTGCGCATAGCGCTCCAGGATTCCCTTGAAGCGCTCGTCCTCCAGAAGCTCGAGGCGCTCGATCGCCTCGCAGAAGTCCCGCCAGTAGCGGTCCGGATCGATCATGACCAGGAAGAGCCAGCGATCGTCCTGGGTCCGGTAGTGGTTCCAGAGCGGGTTGGTGGGCCGGGTGCGGTCGTGGCGGCGAGGGGTCTGCCGCGCCACCAGACTCAGCATCACGTCATTGCCGAGCACATAGAGGCCCGTCTGGAGCAGGGAGACCTCGACGAGCTGTCCCTCTCCGGTTCGGTCGCGTGTGCGCAGAGCCGCGAGCACCCCACAGGTCAGACTGAGGCCCGCCGCGTGGTCTCCCACCCCGGGCCGCTGGAAGGAGGGGGGCAGAGTCTGGTCGCGCATCAGGTCCATCATGCCGCTGCGCGCCCAGTAGGCGGCGTAGTCGAAGGACGGACGGTCGGCGTCCTCTCCTTCGCTCCCGTAGCCCGTGAGCATCGCCACGATCAGCTCCGGCCGGCCCGCGCGCAGCGTCTCGGGATCGAGGCCGTAGCGGCGCAGCCTCCCGGGCAGCATGTTGGTGAGCATCACGTCGGAGCGGTCGATCACCCGCAGCAGGGCCTCGCGCGCCTGGGGGCGGCCCAGGTCCAGCGCCAGCGAGCGCTTGCCGCGGTTGTCCATCTGGAAGCCGGGCGACTCGGGAAAGTCTGAGTCCAGCCCGAAGGCGCGCGGAACCCCGTAGCGGTAGATCTCCCCCTGGGGGACCTCGATCTTGATCACCTCCGCGCCCAGGTCCGCCAGCAGCGCCCCTCCCGCCGGTGCGGCGACGAAGCTGGCCAGCTCCACGACCCGGATTCCCGCCAGCGGTGCAGCCATCTCGGACCCTCCAGAAGCTCCCGTCTCTTCTATCAGATGTGGAGCGGCGCTTGAAGGGCGCCCCGGGCTGGTGTAATCAAGGACCATGGCCAAGGGCGCCCGAGAGAAGATCAAGCTCGAGAGCACGGCGGGAACGGGCTTCTTCTACACGACCATGAAGAACAAGCAGAAGACGCCCCGCAAGCTCGAGCTTCGCAAGTACGACCCGCGCGCCCGCAAGCACGTCCTGTTCAAGGAGGCGAAGCTCAAGTAGCTCGCCGCGCGCGCCCGAGCTCGCGCGTCCGTAGTAGACTCGCGGCGTGGACTTCGCGCCCGATCCGGAGCTGGAGGCCATCGAGAGGGAGGCCGCCCGGCTGGCCCAGGGCTTTGACGACGCCTACTGGCGCGACCACGACGAGCGCGCGGCCTTCCCCTGGGAGTTCTACCGCGCCTTCGCGGATCAGGGGTGGCTCGGAATCCTGATTCCGCCGGAGTACGGCGGGGCGGGGCGTGGCCTGCTGCACGCTGGAACGCTGCTGCGCGCCGTGGCGGGAAGCGCCGGTGCGATGAACGCCGGCTCGACGCTCCACCTCTCGATCTTCGGCATGGCACCTGTGATTCATCACGGCTCCGAGAGCCTCAAGCAGCGCACTCTGCCTGCCACGGCTTGGGGGGAGCTGCACGTCTCGTTCGGCGTGACCGAGGACGATGCCGGCACCGACACCTCGCGCATCCGTACCCGCGCGCGTCGCGACGGGTCGCGCTTCATCGTCGAGGGCAAGAAGGTCTGGAACACCAAGGCGCAGCAGGCGCAGAAGATCCTGCTGCTCGCGCGCACGACGCCCCGTGAGGAGTGCCGTCGCCCCTTTGACGGGCTCACGCTCTTCCTCGCCGATCTCGACCCCGCACACTGCGAGATTCGTGAGATCCCCAAGCTGGGGCGCAACGCGGTGAACTCGAACGAGGTCACGCTGCACGGGCTGCCCGTGGCCGAGGAGGACGTCGTTGGCGAGGTCGGACGCGGGTTCTATCACCTGCTCGACGGCTTCAACCCCGAGCGAATCCTGCTCGCGGCCGAGGCGGTCGGCATCGGACGGCGTGCGCTCGCGCGCGCCGTGGCCTACGCCTGCGAGCGCATCGTCTTCGAGCGCCCGATCGGCATGAACCAGGCGATCGCGCACCCGCTGGCGGACTCCTGGAGCGAGCTCGAGGCCGCCGATCTGCTCTGGCAGCGGGCGGCCTGGGCCTACGACCACGGGGAGCGCGGCGGGGGCCCACCGAACATCGCCAAGCTGCGTGCGGCGGAGGCGAGCTTTCGTGCCTGCGACCGCGCACTCCAGACCTTCGGCGGCTTCGGCTACGCGCGCGAGTTCGACGTCGAGCGCTACTGGCGGGAGGCGCGCCTTCTCCGCCTGGTTCCCGTCTCCCAGGAGATGGCTCTGAACTACGTCGCCGAGCACGTGCTCGGTCTGCCGCGGAGCTACTGAGCGCCGGGCTTCGACGACGCGTCCTCCGACGACGCGTCGGGTTGACCGAGTGAGGGCCGGCCAGTAGGCTCGCGCGCGCCGGGTGAGGTGGGGCTCCGTGAATAGCCGCTCCTCGGGCTCCGGGCGCGCGCACCCCCGCACCGGCGACGTGGAAAGGGGCACAGGCATGGGTGATGTCTCCGCAGCGCCGGACCGCTCCCGCCCACTCGCCTGGGGCTTTCTGGCACTCGCGGTCGCGACCTACGGTCTGATCGTGCTGGGCGCCCTGGTGCGTGCGCACGGCGCCGGGCTCGCCTGTCCCGACTGGCCGCTCTGCTTCGGGCGCCTGGTGCCGCCCTTCGACCTGCGCGTGGCTTTCGAGTGGAGCCACCGGCTGCTCGCGGGCGGCGTGGCCCTCGGGCTTGCTGCGCTGACCGCGCTCATCGTCCGGCGCCCCGCTGCGCGCGAGCGGCTGCGCGTTCCGCTGCGCATCGCCTGGAGCCTGCTCGGGGCTCAGGTTCTGCTCGGTGGGGCTACGGTTCTGCTGCAACTGGCTCCCTGGACGGTGACGGCGCACCTGCTCGTCGGAAACAGCCTCTGCCTGACCCTGCTCTGGTCGACGCGTACGCTCTTCGAGGCCGACGCGGAGCGGGCGGCGCCTCCCGAGAGAGCGGGCGCGGGAGCGCGGACGCTGCTGCTTGTGACCGCGCTTCTGCTCGCCCTTCAGCTCACGCTTGGCGGCCTGGTCTCGAGCCACGCCGCAGGCCTGGCCTGCCCCGACTTTCCCAGCTGCGACGGGCGCTCCTGGGCGCCGACGCTCTCGGGACTGATCGGCTTGCATGTACAGCACCGTGCGGTCGGCTTCTCGCTGCTCGCGAGCTACCTGGCTCTGGCGTGGACCACGCGCGGGCTGCCCCGCACGGGCGCGCTGGCGCGGGTCGGTGCGCGCCTCATGCTGCTGCAGATCGTCCTGGGCGTGGCCAACGTTCTGCTCCGGCTGCCCGTGGAGCTGACGGCTCTGCACTCCGCGGTGGCGGCGGCACTCGTGCTTGTGACGGGCCTCGTCGTGCGCGAGATTCTGCGGGTCCGTAGCCCGGAGCGCCGCTCTCGCGCTGCGGCCCCCCAGGCACTCGAGGTCCCATGAACGCCCTCGGCTCGTACATCGCGCTGACCAAGCCACGCCTGCTCCCCCTGGTGCTGCTCTCAGGTCTGCCCGCACTGGTGCTGGCGGCCGGAGGATGGCCCGAGCCCGGCCGAATCCTCGTGATTCTGCTCGGGACGGCCCTGGCGGCGGGCGCGGCGAACGCGTTGAACAGCTACCTCGAGCGGGAGCGCGACGCGAAGATGACGCGCACGCGCACGCGTCCGTTGCCGGCCGGGGCCCTGTCCCCCACAGGAGCCCTGCTGTTCGGCCTCGCCCTCAGCGGGCTGGGCACCGGCCTGCTCTGGCGCAGTGCGGAGCCCATGGCCGCTCTCGTGGCGCTCGCCGGCATCCTCTTCTACGTGTTCATCTACACGCTCTGGCTCAAGCCGCGCTCACCGGCGGGCGTGATCGTGGGCGGCGTCGCTGGTGCCGTCGCGCCGCTGATCGCCGATGCGGCCATCAACGGCTCGATCGGTCTCGGGGGCTGGACCCTCTTTGCGATCATCTTCGTCTGGCAGCCGCCGCACTTCTGGGCCATCGCCCTGTACCGTCGTGCCGACTACGAGGCTGCGGGATTCCCGACGATCTTGTCGGCGCTGGGCGGCGATGCCACGCGCCGGCGCATCCTGCTCTGGGTCGTCGCGCTCGTGCCGTTCACGCTGCTTCCGGTCGCGCGAGGCCTGCTGGGCCCGATCTACGGCGCTGCGGCGCTCGCGCTCGATGCCTACTTCGTGCACGCCGCACTGCGCCTGGTTCGCCGCGCCGACGACACCGAGGCGCGGCGCTTCTTCCGGGTGTCCCTCGTCTACCTGATGGGGCTCTTCGTGATGATGATCGTGGATCTCGCCACTCGCTTGGGAGCCTCATGAGGCGCGCGCTGACTCGGCTGCTCCCCGTGATCCTCCTGGCCTCCTGTGGAGGCGGGGAGAGCCCGTCCGCCCCCCCGTCGGGAGAGGGGCCGGAGCGCTCGGCGGAGGCGCCGTCCGTGCCGCAGGTCGAGATGCCCCCGTCGACCCTGACCAAGACCGTCTCGAACGCGGCGCCCGCGAGCGTTCCTTCGGGCAACCTACGCGGCGATGCCGCGAGCGGCCGCAAGCTCTACCTCCAGTACTGTGCGAGCTGCCACGGCGAGGACGGCAAGGGCGAGGGACCCGTGGGCCGCGCGCTGCAGCCCAAGCCCGCGGACCACACCGACTCGGCCTACATGGGTCAGCTCTCCGACGAGCATCTCTTCAAGGTGATCCAGCAGGGCGGCGCGGCCGTCGGAAAGTCTCCGATGATGGCGCCCTGGGGCGAGGTGATTCCCGAGCCCGGGATCCGGGACCTGATCGCCTACCTGCGCGAGCTCTCGGCTACCTGATCCCGGCGCGCGGACCTTGATCCTCCAAATCCTCTCGATCCTCGCGCCGATCCTGGTGAGCGCCGCGATCGGGTTCGCGTGGGCGCGCCGGGGCGGAAGCTACGACGCCCAGCTCGCGACCGCGCTGATCATGAACGTGGGCGCGCCCTGTCTCGTCTTTGCGGAGATCTCCTCGCTCGAGCTCGACGGTGTGGCCCTGCTGGAGATGGTTGCGGGAGCGGTTCTGTCGATGGCGATCTTCGTGCTGGTGGGCGCGCTCGCGCTGCGTGCGGCCCGGCTCCCCGCACACACCTTTCTCTCACCGCTCGTCTTCGCGAACACCGGGAACATGGGCCTGCCGCTCTGCCTGTTCAGCTTCGGTCGCGAAGGGCTGGCGCTCGCGACGGCGATCTTCGCGACCGTCTCCATCGCGCACTACACGGTCGGCGTCTGGATCTGGACGGGCCGTGCCTCGCTGCGCGAGCTGCTGCGCATGCCGCTGAGCTACGCGGTCGTCCTGGCGTCGCTCGTGCTCGTGCGGGGCTGGTCCGTGCCCGCCTGGATCCACGACACGACCGCACTGCTCGGCGGCCTGACCATCCCCCTCATGCTCCTGACGCTCGGCGTCTCCCTGAGCGGCCTGAAGCTGAACAGCGTCGGCCGCTCCCTCTCCCTGGCCACGCTGCGCCTCGCGATGGGCTTCGCGACAGGCGTGGGCCTCGCGGCTCTGCTCGGCCTCGAGGGAACCGCGCGCGGCGTGCTGATCCTTCAATGCTCGATGCCCGCCGCCGTCTTCAACTACATCTTCGCCCAGCGCTTCGACCGCTCCCCCGACGAGGTCGCCAACCTCGTCATCGTCTCCACGCTGATGGCTTTTGCGCTGCTTCCCGCGCTGCTCGCGTCGCTGCTTTAAGGCGGTGGAGGCCGGCGGGTGCGTCGAGCATGGACGGGGCCGTCCTCTGAACTGAAGCTGAGCGGACGTATCCGATACATCGGAGCTGGGGATCGCCTTTGAGTGCGATGATGGACTGGACAACGATGGCGATGGCAAGGTAGATGCTGCCGAGGACCCAGGGTGCGGGACAGCGCCAGACCGGTTTGCCGGTGAGAGCCCGGAGTGTGACGTGGCATCGACAATGACGGAGATGGGCTGACAGACTTCGCGGAGGATCCGGGGTGCGGCTGGCCGTTCCAGGACTCAGAGCTCGCAGGCTGCGGGATGGGCTTCGAGCTGATCTTCATGCCGCCCTCTCTGCGCTGGCTGTACCTCCGAGTCAGGCGGAAGGCGCTGCACGCCTCTGGCCGGTAAGAGAGTTCCCGAGCAGTGCAGCGATGGCTGTGAAGCGTGCCTAGGCGCGGTCCCCATGGCCCCGGCCTGCTGTGGCTCGCTGCAGGGTTGATCGCACTCGCATCGCTCTGCTCCGGCTGCGGCTTGGCGCCAATCGTGTGTGGCGAGGGACTGCCGGACCGCTTCCTGCTGTCCTGGCAGGGAAGGGAGCCGAACTGGCACGAGTGGGCGTATCTTCATATTGCGATAGCCAGTGGGTCCACCAAGCCGTGTGAGCGGATTTCTCCCCGGGCCTATGAGCTTATCCGGCGAGATATCATTGAGCTCAATATCGTTCTTTCTCGATCGCGATGTTTCCGAAACGTAGCTATCCGTTGGGTAGCTTCCTCGTGGGTCTCCGCGATCCTTCCACGGAAGCGACATACTGTCGAGCATTCTACGAGCTCGACGCGGCCCGGGCCCGGATCCGGCTGCGCGACCCTCCGGGCGAGCTGGTACCGTGTCCCCCTTTGCTGAGTTGACACATTCGGGGTAGGAAATCTCCTCCACAGGGAGG
>JBHHVJ010000038.1:0-33562 GCA_046754285.1 Myxococcota bacterium
CGAAGCGGGTCCGAAGCCGCCACGCCCAGCCGCGAGGCGTTGCCCGGAGCCGACCCTGTGGGGCGGCCCGGGGCAGGCGGGGAGGGCGCTCCCGAAGTGCAGGCACCGGCCGCCGGGCGGTCGCTCCGCTCCCGGCGCCTCGCCTGGGCCGCTCTGCTCCGCAGGGTCTTCGCGATCGACGTGCTCGAGTGTCCTCGCTGTGGCGCGCGCACGAGGCTCCTAGCAGCGATCCACCCGCCCGATGCGACGAGCGCCATCCTCGAGTGCCTCGACCTCCCGGCGCGCGCCCCACCGCTCAAGGCCGCGCGCCGGGACGAGGAAGCGCCCGATCCCTGGGAGACCGGCTTCGAGGGCGAGGATTTCTGACCCGGCGCCGGGACACCCTCAGCAGCAGCTCGACATCGACCCGACCCCGATCAGGTCCGGTGCGCCTTCCGAGCGGTGCCCGGAGCCCCGCGGGCCGTCCGTGCGGGCCCAGCCCGCGCTCCGCATCCGCGCCGCGCCCGCTTGAACCCACCGCCCAGGGACATCCCCACGACGCTGACGACGATCGACTTGTACGCCGGCGTGTGGCTGCCTTCGGCGAAGCTTCCCGCGTGGACCATGGGGTTTGCCTCGGGAAAGTAAGCGGCCGTGCAGCCGCTGGGCAGGCGGTAGGGGACGAGCGTCAGCCCGCGGAGCTGGCGTGTCTCTCCGCCAAAATGGCTGGTCACCCGAACCCGCTGGCCGGGGTGCAGTCCCGCCTCGGTCATGTCGTGGGGGTTCATGAAGAGCACCCACCGGCTGCCACGGATGCCACGGTAGCGGTCATTCTCGGAGTAGATCGTGGTGTTGAACTGATCGTGGCTGCGCACGGTCATGAGCAGGAAGTGCCCCCGATCCATGTCCAGGCGCGGGACCGGATGGACGTGGAAACGTGCGCGTCCGTTCGGAGTCTGGAACTCACGCCGGTGGGCTGCGCTCGGTAGGGTGAACCTGCCCGGCTGGCGAATGCGCTGGTTGAACCCGTCGAAGCCGGAGACGACACGGGCGATCCGGTCACGGATCCGATCGTAGTCGTCGGCCAGACTGCGCCAGGGGACCTGGCTGCGGTCGCCGAGCACGACCTCGGCGAGCTCGGCGATGATGCGAGGCTCGCTGCGCAGATCGGGCGATGCGGGAGGAAGCGTGCCCTGCGAGCGCTGCACGACCCGCATGGAGTTCTCGACGGTGACGAACTGGAGCTTGCCACCCTGTACATCCCGCTCGCTGCGGGTCAGGCAGGGGAGAATCAGGGCCTCGCGGCCGTGAACGAGATGGGAGCGGTTCAGCTTGGTGGAGATCTGGACCGTGAGATCGGTCCCGCGCAGCGCCGCCCACGTGTAGGCACGATCCGGGCACGCCGCCACGAAGTTGCCTCCCAGGGCGACGAAGACGCGGGCACGTCCGTCGGCCATGGCGCGGATGGCCCCCACGCTGTCCAGCCCGGGATGGCTCGGTGGCTGGAACTCGAAGGCCTGGCCGAGGCGCTCGAGGAAGCCCGCCTCCGGCCGCTCGCAGATCCCCATGGTGCGGTCCCCCTGAACGTTGCTGTGGCCCCGCACCGGACAGAGGCCCGCGCCGGGACGTCCGAGGTTCCCCCGCAGCAGCATCAGGTTCACGATCTCATGAATGTTGGCGAGGGCGTGTCGATGCTGGGTCAGCCCCATCGCCCAGCACGCGATCACACGTTCGGAAGCCACGTAGAGCTCCGCGGCCCGTCGAATCTCCTCGCGCGGGACACCGCTCACGGCCTCGAGCTCCGGCCAGGAGATCGCCTCCAACGAGGCACACAGCGCGTCGAGGCCCGACGTGTGCTCGCGGAGGAACTCATGATCCAGTACGCGTCCCGGCGCGCGATCCTCCGCGGCCAGCACCTCCTTGATGATGCCCTTCAGCAGGGCCACGTCGCCGCCGACGCGAACCTGCATGTAGACGTCGGCCAGGGCCGTGCCCCGGCCCAGCAGCCCCCGGAGCTCCTTGGGGTGCGCGAAGCTCACCAGACCCCGCTCACGCAGCGGGTTGATCGCGAGGATCCGCGCGCCACGTCGCCGTGCAGCGAGCAGGGTGGCGAGCATGCGGGGATGGTTGCTGCCGGGATTCTGGCCGATCACCAGGATGAGGTCGGCGCTCTCGAAGTCCTCGAGCCCGACGGTGCCCTTTCCGGTTCCGATGGCCTCGACCAGGGCCCGGCCGCTGGACTCGTGGCACAGGTTCGAACAGTCCGGGAGATTGTTCGTCCCGAGCTGGCGTACGAAGAGCTGGTACAGGAAGGCCGCCTCGTTGCTGGCTCGTCCCGAGGTGTAGAAGATCGCCTGGTCAGGCGATCCGAGAGCGGCGAGGCGCTCAGCGATGAGGCGGTAGGCCTCGCCCCAGGCGATCGGCTCGTAGCGTCGCGAAGCCTCTCGCTTGACGAGAGGCACTGTGAGGCGGCCCTGGGACTCGAGCCAGAGGTCGGAGCGGCCGAGCAGCTCCTCGATCGGGTGCTCGGCAAAGAAGTCCGCTGTGAGGCGACGTCGTGTGGCCTCGTGGGCGAGATGCTTGGCGCCGTTCTCGCAGAACTCGGCCCGTGAGCGACGAAGCGGCTCGGGCCATGCGCAGCCGGGGCAGTCGAAGCCGTCGTCCTGATTGATCCAGCGCAGTGCGCCGAGACCGCGACGAAGGCCCGGTCCGCGAAGGATGCTTCGCAGGGTCTCACCGACTGCCGCCAGGCCCCCCGCCGGCTTCTCGCCGCCCGCCATGGCTCGCACTTTACCGCCCGCCTCGGCGCTCGGGAAGGGACCGGGGCGGAGCCGATCGGAGGCGCTGCGCTACACTGCGCGCCCCCTGCTGCTGGAGTTCCCGTGCCCTCATCCCGGTTTGCGGATCTGCTCGCGCAGCTGCGCGTAAGCCCGACGCGCTGGATCGCCTTCGGGATTGCCGTCGGTGTCGCCTCCGGGCTCGTGGCGGTGCTCTTCTTCGTGGCGCTGGAGCTCGGCAGTCAGTGGACCTTCGGCACGCTCGCCGGGCTGCCCCCGCCTGTGCCGCCCGGGGACGACATCCTGCGCTTCTCCTTCCTCGGTCGTGGCGTGCCGCGGCGCTGGGTGTTTTTCCTGCTTCCCGCCCTGGGGGGGCTGCTCTCCGGCCTCGTCGTGTATCGCTTTGCGCCCGAGGCGGAGGGGCACGGCACCGATGAGATGATCCGCGCTTTCCATCGGCAGCGCGGGCGAATCCGGCCGCGCGTGCCGCTCGTCAAGGGGATCGCAACGGTCCTCACGCTGGCCGGCGGCGGGAGCGCCGGCAAGGAGGGGCCGATCGCTCAGATCGGAGCCGGCATCGGCTCATTCCTCGCCGTGCGCCTCGGGCTCAGCGCACGCGACCGTCGCATCCTGCTGCTCGCGGGTGCTGCCGGGGGCCTGGGAGCGATCTTCCGTGCGCCCCTGGGGAGCGCGCTCACGGCGATCGAGGTGCTCTACCGCGAGGACTTCGAGTCGGACGCGCTGATCCCCTGTGTGCTCTCGTCGGTCACGGCCTACGTGCTCTTCGTCACGGTTCTGGGTGGCGCCCGCATCTTCGCGGTGCCCGACTTCCCGGTCCCCTCACCGCGCGAGGTGCCCGGCTACCTGCTGCTTGCGCTGATCTCGATTCCCGTGGGCTGGCTCTACATCCGGCTCTTCTACGGGATCCGCGACCACTTCTTCCACCGTCTTCCCCTCCCGAGACCGCTGCGCCCCATGCTCGGCGGTCTCGGTGTGGGCCTGATCGGGCTCGCCTTCCCGGAGGCCTACGGAGCGGGTTGGGGGTACATCCAGCAAGCGTTGAACGGGGAGATGCTGATCACCACCATGGCGTGCGTCGTCTTCGCCAAGATCCTGGCCACGAGCCTGACGATCGGGTCCGGCGGCAGCGGGGGCGTCTTCGGTCCGACGCTCTTCATCGGCGGAATGCTGGGCGGGGTGATCGGCTACGGGGGGAACGCCTTGGCGCCGACGCTGTTTCCGCAGCCGGACGCCTACGTGCTTGTGGGCATGGCGAGCTTCTTCGCCGGCGTGGCGAGTGCACCCATCGGGGCCATGCTCATGGTGACGGAGATGACGGGTGGCTACGCGCTCCTGCCCCCTCTCATGCTGGTCTCCGTGCTCGCCATCCTGCTCATGCGAAGGATGTCCATCTACGAGAGCCAGGAGCAGGATCGCTTCCACTCCCCGGCGCATATCGGGGATCTGACGATCAATGTCCTGGAGGAGATGCGCGTCGCCGATGTCTTCCGACCCCAGGAGAACATCCCGACGGTCAGCCCGGGGACCGACTTCGAGACGCTTCGCGGCCTGCTGCTCAGCAGCCGCGAGGCCACCGTTCCCGTCGTTGACGGGGAAGGCCGGCTGCGTGGCCTGGTCACGGCCGAGCAGCTCCGGCCCGTGATGGACGAGCACCAGCTCGGACCGTTCGTGGTCGCCGGGGACATCTGTGCGGCGCCAGTCCACGTGCATCGCGACGACGACCTCTACCTGGCGCACGAGCGATTCCGGGCCTCGGGTTGCCCCCAGATCCCCGTCGTCGAGGAAAACGACCGGGACGGACCGGCACGGATCATCGGAATGATCGACTACCGCGACATGATGCGCGCCTACGGCCACGAGCTGGCCCGGCGCCGCGAGGTCGAGACCTGATCCGGGGCCGTCCCCCCGGGGTCAGAGCTCCACCCGCTCGACGGCTCCGCCTCGCCGTGGGTCGGCGGCCCCGCAGCGGCCCGGTTGGACGGCCTGCACGCCGCCGAAGTAGACCTCGCGATCGCTCCACCGGTTGACGGGCCAGCGGCGCTCCAGGGCTGCGATCGCGGACTCCGGAAAGCCCGGCTCGATCTGGACCGTCTCGCCATCCCAGTGGATGCGAGGAGCGTCCACCGCGACCTGGAGCTCGCGCCCGAAATCCAGAACCTGCGTCATCACCTGGAGGATTGCGCTGCGGATGCGTTTGCTGCCTCCGCTGCCCAGGGCGAGAATGGGCTCGCCCGCGCGCAGCACGAGGCTCGGGGACATCATGGACGCGATGCGTTCGCCGGCGGTGCCCGCGTGGAAGCCTTCGGGGTGCAGATCGTCCTCCCCCAGCATGTTGTTGAGCATGATGCCGGCTCCCGGCACGACGACGCTGGAGCCCTCTCCGTTGGAGGCCGTCATGCTTGCCACGTTCCCCTCGGCATCGGCGACGCAGAGATGTGTCGTACCCCCTCGCGCGCGCCGGCGCGGTGGGGACCGGCCGGCGAGGTCATCCGGTGAGAGCGTCGGTGCTGTGGCGCCCCACTCCTCGCGCAGGCGATCGACCTCGCGCTGGCCCTCGATCAGGAGGGTGAGGTGACGCGCGGAGCCCCAGCCCAGTGAGCCCAGCGACTCCCGCGCGAGCCGTGCGAGGGAGGTGCAAAGGAGCAGGCCGCCGAAGGCTGGGGGCGGGTTGCCGAGCACTTGGTGCTCGCGGTAGCGGAACGCCAGCGGCTCACGCTCCACCACGCGGTAGCGGGCCAGGTCCTCCGTCATGAGGCTTCCGTCGCGGCTCAGCAGGCGGCCGAGCTGGCTCGCCAGCTCCCCCTCGTACAGGCGCCTCCCGCCGTCCTCGGGCAGGGCCTCGAGGAAGCGGGCCAGGTCGGGGTTGCGAAGCCGGTCGCCGCAGCGCAACGGACCTCCGTTCCGCGTGAAGAGATGGCGGCTCTCCTCCCCGAGCCGCAGGATCGGGTAGAGAATGTCGAGGAAGTAGGCCTGGTGGGCATTGACCGTCACGCCGTCGTGGGCCAGTTCGATCGCGGGGGTCAGCACCTCCGCAAGCGGGCGGCGTCCCAGCTTCTCGTGCACATGAAGCAGGCCGCAGAGCGTGCCGGGCACGGCGATCGAGCCGCGGCCCACGTTGAAGACCTGTTCCGAGGCCGCGAAGCGTACCGTGACCGGGACGAAGTGGGAGGCCCGCTGCGCGCCCTCACGGCCGCAGCCCGGGGTGTTCACGAAGAAGTCGAAGAGCCTCACGCGCCCCGTCGACTCGTAGGCCAGCAGAAAGCCGCCGCCTCCCAGGCTCGTCAGCACGGGCTCGGCCACCGTGCTCGCGAAGCCCGCCGCCACGCTCGCATCGAAGGCGTTGCCTCCGGAGCGAAGCAGGCGGGCCGCCGCGGCACTCACGGCCGGATGCCCAGACGCGATCACCGCGCGCGGGCTCAGGAGTGCCCCTTCGCGATCATGATTCGAGCCAGCCCCCAGCCCCAGACGGCGTTCGTCGCAAGCACCACGAGCGGGGTGAGGTGGCCGAGGCTCAGACCGAGCAGGCCGTGCGGGCCGTTCGGAAGGACGATGAAGAGCTCGACCACGCTCGGGAGCACGGAGAGGATCAGGCCGCTCCGGACGGGCGTAAAGCCGCGCCGACGAACGAGTGGGTAGGCGAGCGCGAAGAGGCTGCCCCAGAGCAGTCTCGGAGCCAGCCAGCTCCAGCGCAGCGACGGCGCGAGGCCCACACCGATCAGCTCGAGCAGCCCGGCCTGCGCCACCGCCCAGAGCAGGAGCGAAGTGACCAGCGCCGCGACCGCGCCACCGAAATACGCCATGGCCAGTCGGCTGACCATCTTCCCCCCGAGATTCCGACCGTTCGCTCCCGAACGGCTCAGAAGGTAACCTCTGGAGTTCATGTCGGCTCGCGACCCCAAGGCCCGTGTCTTCTTTCGCTCCCTCGGGTGTCCGAAGAATCAGGTCGACAGCGAGGTGATGCTCGGAGCGCTGGCGCTCGGCGGGTACGCGATCGCAGAGCGGCTCGAGGACGCGGACGTCGCCGTCCTCAACACCTGCTCCTTCATCGCCAGCGCCCGCGAGGAGTCGGTCGAGGCGATCCTGGAACTCGCGACGCTACGCGAGGGCGGCCGGCTTCGCGCGCTCCTGGTGGCCGGCTGCCTGCCCCAGCGCTACGGCACCGAGCTCGAGCGTGAGCTCCCCGAGGTCGACGCCTTCGTGGGAACGGGGCGCTATCAGGACATCGTGACGATCCTCGATGCCGCGCTCGCAGGCCGCCGGCGCGGGGTCTACGTGGAGGCCGGCCGGACCCACCTCCACGGTGCCGACGAGCCCAGGCTGCTGATCGGCGGCCGCCACCGCGCCTACCTCAAAATCGCTGAGGGCTGCGATCGCGTCTGCGCCTTCTGCGCGATTCCCGGCATCCGTGGCCGCTTTCAGAGCGGTCCCCTTGACTCGCTGTTCGCCGAGGCGCGAGCGCTCGCGGCCGAGGGCGTGCGTGAGCTGAATCTGGTCTCCCAGGACACGACCTCCTGGGGCAAGGACCTCCCGGGCCGGCCCCGCCTCGCGACGCTCGTGAGGGCGCTCGACGAGATCGAGGAGCTGCGCTGGATCCGACTCCTCTACCTCTATCCCGCGGCCCTGGACGACGCCCTGATCGAGGCCCTGGCCTCGGGTCGGCGACTGCTTCCCTACGTGGATGTACCGCTGCAGCACGCCAGCGATTCCGTCCTGCGCGCGATGAGGCGCGGCGTGACGGTGAAGCGCCAGCGACGGCTGATCGAGACCCTTCGCGAACGCATCCCGGGTGTCGTGCTTCGCACGACGTTCATCGTCGGGTTTCCGGGAGAGACCGACGACGACTTTCGGCGTCTGTGCGACTTCGTCGGTGAGCAGCGCTTCGACCGGCTCGGTGTGTTTCGGTACTCCGATGAGGAGGGCACGCCCGCCGGGTCTCTGGAGGAGAAGGTGCCGCGGGAGGTTGCGCGCGAGCGCTATGATCGACTCGTCGGAATCCAGAGTGAGATCCTCGCTGAGAAGCTGCGCGCGGAGGTGGGGCGCGTCGTGTCCGTGCTCGTGGACTCTGCGGCGGGCGAGACCGCGGCCGGTCGGCTCTGGTCCCAGGCACCCGAGGTCGATGGGACCGTCTGGCTGCAGGGCCAGAGCTCCCCCGGCGAGTTCGTGCAGGCGCGCATCACGGGCGTGCGCGGCGTCGATCTCGAGGCGAAGCTCGTTCCTGGGGCCGGGGCTGCGGTCGGCTGAGGTGGAGCCGAGCCCGCGGGTCATCGCGGTGATCGGGCAGGGTGTCTCCTCGCCCGAAACCGACCGGAACGCACACGAGGTGGGCCGACGGCTCGCCGAGGCCGGCTGTGTGGTCGTGACCGGTGGCCTGGGAGGGGTCATGACCGCGGCCTCGCGTGGCGCACGGGAGGCCGGTGGGCTCGTGGTCGGCATCGTTCCCGGCCCGTCGCGCGAGGAGGCAAACCCCTGGGTGACGGTCGCGGTGGCGACCGGGATGGGGGATGCGCGCAACGCGATCCTGGCGAATACGGCCGACGCCTTCGTTGCGGTGGGGGGGTCGCACGGGACGCTCTCGGAGATCGCCTTCGCGCTCAAGCGGGGCAAGCGTGTGGTCAGCCTCGGGTCCTGGCAGGTCGACCCCGCCGTGACTGCAGCGGAGAGCGCCGAGGAGGCGGTCCGTCAGGTCCTCGCCTGAGCCCGGACCGAGAGGATCCTGTGCGTGACCTCCTCGAGATCTTGCGCGACCTCGCACTCCACTCCGCGCCAGTCGCCATGGGGATCGAGCAACAGGGCGTGGACGCCTGCGGCGCGGGCGCCGAGCACGTCCACCGCATAGAGATCCCCCACGTGCAGCGCCTCTCCTGGCTCCACCCGGACCCGCTCGAGCGCGTGCCGAAAGATGCGTGGGTCGGGCTTCTCGAAGCCGACCGTGCCCGAGTCGACGACGTGGTCCACGTACTCCCGGAGGTTCGTGCGCCGCAGCGCATCCTCGATCGTTCCGTCCGAGTTGCTCACCACCGCGAGCCGCAGCTGGGCCGCCCGAAGCGTGCGGAGCCACTCGCGGGTGCCTCGCGGAACCCGGGTCCAGAGCCTCGCCCGTGCGTCGGGAGCCTGCAGCCGAGCCACCCAGCGCTCCAGGAGGCCGTCGGGGAGCTCGTGCGCCTCTCCGAGGGCGTGGCTCAGGAGCTCCTGCATGTAGAAGCGGAAGAGCTCGCTCGACTCGGTCGAACGCCCTGCCGCGACGCGGCTCGAGACCGCGGGTCGGGCGGCGGCCTCCGCGCGCTGGAGCACCCCGGGGGCCAGGTGCACACCGAGCTCCTCGAGCGTCTCGCTCATCAGCGCGTAGTCCATCGCGAAGAGTGTGTTTCCCGCGTCGATGAACACCGCCCGAAGCTCCGCGTACGGAATGCTCATCGTACGCGCGTGCGGCGTGGCTGACGCCCGAGGAGCAGCACAGCCGCGGTACCGAAGACGAAGCCGCCCGCGTGCGCCCACCAGGCCACCCCGCTCCCCGCGCCCAGAGCTCCGCGCTCGCCGATGCCGTGCAGGAGCTGGATCCCGAACCAGGCGGGCAGGTAGAGCGCGGCGGGTATGCGGACGATGCGAACGAAGATGACGATGATGACCAGTGTCTCCACACGCGCGCGTGGGTACATGAGCAGGTAGGCGCCCATCACCGCGGCGATGGCCCCGCTGGCTCCCACCGTGGGGATCTGCGACGCCGGGTGGAGCAGGGTGTGGGTGAGACCGGCCACGACGCCGCCGGCCAGAAAGAAGGCCGCATATCCCAGGGACCCGAAACGATCCTCGACGTTGTCGCCGAAGATCCACAGGAAGAGCATGTTGCCGAGGAGGTGCAGCACGCCGCCGTGCAGGAAGATCGAGGAGATCAGGGGAGCATAGAGCTGTGGGTGCACGTACCCAAGCCGCTCACCCAGCGCGAAGAAGCGCTCGGGGACGAGGGCGTGTCGCAGGATCCACGCCTCGCGGCCCACCCCCGCGGTGATCTCGAGATAGAAGGTGGCTGCGCAGGTCAGGATCAGAGCGTAGTTGGCGATCGGGAGGCGCGCACTCGGAACGTCGTCGCGAAACGGGATCATGGCCGAGCTCCGAGAGCGATGCGTCGTGTGGTCAAGGGGCCGGCGCGTGGCCGCCGATGCGCTCGAGAAGCTGGCCGTTCCACGACAGCTCCAGGCGGGGTCGGCCGCGTCCCAGGCCCTCCTGGAGCGCCGCGGTGACCAGGAGAGGGAGCGCCACGCTCGGCTCGAGCCAGGCCATGGCGCGCGAAGCGGTCCTGCGGATTTTTCCCCAGCTCTGCGCCTCGTCCAGCGTCGATCCCGAGAGGCCCCCATCGGCGGTCACCGCGGTGGTCACCTGTAGCGCGTAGCGGTGTCCGTGGTCCTTGCGACCGAAGATGTAGCTCATCACGATCGAGTCGTTGATGTAGTTCTTCGGAACGCCCCCGGCCACGTAGACCGCCGCCGTCGCGGGTGAGCTCGCCACGATCTGGGTCAGCTCGTAGTTGTCCTGGATGGAATCGATCTGGATTCCCGGTCGGCCGTACTTCACGCAGCGATGGTGGTGCTCGGTCAGACCGATGCCGATCGAGCTGTCGTTCAGTGCGGGAACGAACATCGGTACGCCGAGGCGGCGACAGGTCGTGACGATGGAGTCCGGGTCGTCGAGCTGATCGGCGAGATGGTCCATGAACTGCCGGCTGGAGCAGGGCCCGGGCGGAAGCGAATCCGCCTGCAGCCCCACCCAGGTATCCGTCTTGCCAAAGCCCACCTCGTCCACGTAGGTGTCGTAGATGCGATCCACGTACAGATCTCGCAGCTCCAGATCATCGGCCCGAGGGCTTCCGCGGTGGTGCTGGTAGCCGCGCGCCTGGTAGATGTCCTGGTAGAGAATGGCTCCCGTCGAGACGACCACGTCGACCAGACCGAACTCGATCATCTCACGCAGCACCTGGCGCAGCCCCGCAGCGATCAGCGGCCCCGCGAGCCCGAGCAGGACCGTCGGCCGGTCCGGGTCCGTGAGCATCCCCCGCAGAACCTCGAAGCAGCTGCCAAGGTTGCGAGCCTGGATGCTCATGCCCTGCAGTGCGCCGACGAGGTCTGCGACCGTATGCGTCTTGGAGGGCACGAGCGGGACGATCGCCTCGCCGAGCAGCTCCGTCTTGCGGCGCTTGCCCGCGGCGTCCAGCTCTGGATAGGTCCAGGAGAACCCCAGGCGATCCGCGCTCTCGTCCTGGCTCATGATGACCCTCCCCGGTGCGCGCCCGGGCCGCATGGGGGACGCGCTCGTCGGGCAGTCTAATCGGAATCACATCGTCCGCAAGCAGATCCGGCCCCGGGCGACACGCATGGGGCCGCGCGAGCCACTCCTGCACATGGTGCGCATTCCCATCGACAGCGCCTGGGAGCTGCGGCTGCCCGCCGAGGAGCTCGCACGCCGCGACCGACAGCTCGTCCTGCGGGTGCTCGGCGGTTGGATGGGCTTGCTGCTCCTCGCCGCACTCTGCTGATTCTGCCCGCGTTTCGGCTACCCTCCGGCCATGCCGTATGACCCGCACGCCATCGAGCCGAAGTGGCAGGAGTGCTGGCGGACCCGCAGGACCTTCTGTGCCGAGATCGACCCGAGGCGACCCAAGTTCTACGTGCTCGACATGTTTCCCTACCCGTCGGGCGACGGCCTGCACGTGGGCCATCCCAAAGGGTACGTGGCGACGGACGTGATCGCTCGGTTCAAGCGCATGCGCGGCTTCAACGTGCTCCATCCGATGGGCTGGGATGCCTTCGGCCTGCCCGCCGAGCAGCACGCCGTGCGGACCGGCCAGCACCCGCGGGAGACGACGCGTCGCAACATCGAGCGCTTTCGCCAGCAGCTCCAGGCCCTGGGTCTGAGCTACGACTGGGACCGGGAGATCGACACCACGGATCCCCAGTACGTGCGGTGGACGCAGTGGATCTTCTGCAAGCTCTACGAGAAGGGGCTCGCCTACCAGGCCGAGGTGCCTGTGAACTGGTGCCCCGCTTTGGGGACGGTGCTGGCGAACGAAGAGGTCCGGGACGGCAGGAGCGAGATCGGGGGCCATCCCGTCGAGCGGGTTCCGCTCAAGCAGTGGATGCTGAGGATCACGGCGTATGCGGACCGGCTGCTCGACGATCTGGAGGAGCTGGACTGGCCCGAGCACATCAAGAAGATGCAGCGGGACTGGATCGGCCGCTCCGAGGGCGCCCGGGTGAGCTTTCCGGTGATCGGTCACCCGGAGGACCGCATCGAGGTCTTCACCACGCGCCCGGACACGCTCTTCGGAGCGACCTATATGGTGCTCGCACCGGAGCACGAGCTCGTCGACCGGATCACGAGCGAGGAGCAGCGAACGGCGGTCCAGGCCTACGTGGAGGAGGCGGCGCGCAAGAGCGAGCGCGCGCGGCTGACCGATGCGCGCGAGAAGTCGGGCGTCTTCACCGGCGCCTACGCGGAGAATCCCGTCAACTCCGCACCCATTCCGATCTGGATCGCGGACTACGTCCTCATCTCCTATGGCACCGGTGCGATCATGGCGGTTCCAGCCCACGACGAGCGTGACCACGCGTTCGCCCGTGCCTTTGGTCTCCCGATCGTCGAGGTGGTCGAGGGCGGCGACGTGTCCCGGGAATCCTACACCAGAGAGGGTCGCTCGGTGAACTCGGGCTTCCTGGACGGCCTGCCGACGTCCGAAGCCAAGGTGCGCATGATCGAGTGGCTCGAGCAGCACGGCAAGGGCACCCGGGCCGTCAGCTACAAGCTTCGCGACTGGCTCTTCAGTCGGCAACGCTACTGGGGGGAACCTTTTCCCGTGCTGCACCTTCCGGATGGGACGACGAGACTCGTGCCGGAGAGCGATCTGCCCGTAGAGCTTCCCGAGCTCGAGGACTTCCGGTCCAGCGGCGACTTCGAAGCTCCGCTGGCCCGGGCGGAGGAGTGGCGGCAGGTGCACGATCCCGTGACCGGTGAGCCCGCCTTGCGCGACGTCAACACGATGCCGCAGTGGGCGGGAAGCTGCTGGTACTTCCTGCGCTTCTGCGATCCAGGGAATCCGCGGGAACCCTGGTCCAAGGAGGCCGAGCGTTACTGGATGCCGGTCGATCTCTACGTGGGCGGAGCGGAGCACGCCGTGCTGCATCTGCTCTACGCCCGCTTCTGGCACAAGGTTCTCTACGATCTCGGGCTCGTTCACACCCCTGAGCCCTTCCGAAAGCTCCTCAACCCCGGGATGGTCCAGGGCAAGAGCTACCGCGGCTTCGTGGATGCCTCCGGCCGGGCCCTTCCCCCGGACGAGGTCCAGTTCGAGGGTGAGACGCCGGTCTCGGGGGCTTCCGGCGCGGAGCTCCAGGAGCGCTGGGTGGCACCCGACGCCGTGGTGTGGCGGGAGGGTCGACCCTTTGCCCCCGACGACGGCAGTCCTCTCGAGGAGGTCATCGAGAAGATGTCCAAGAGCCGCGGCAACGTCGTGAACCCCGATGACGTGATCGCGGAGCACGGCGCCGACGCCATGCGGCTCTACGAGATGTTCATGGGACCGCTGCGGAAGGCGGCCCCTTGGTCGCCCGATGGGATCCCGGGGCTCTCGCGCTTCCTGCAGCGGACCTGGCGGCTGATCCTGGAGGAGACGCCGGAGGGGGATCGCGCGCGGGAGCTCGCGGAGGGCGAGGGCGGCGAGAGCCAACGCAGACTGCTCGCACGCACCATCGACAAGGTCACGCGAGACATCGAGTCCCTCGATCTGAACACGGCCATCTCGGCGCTCATGGTCTTCGTGCGCGACATCGAGAAAGAGGCGCCCATTGCGCGCCGCAGCGCCGAGACCTTCCTGCTGCTGCTCAGTCCCTTCGCTCCCCATCTCGCCGAAGAGCTCTGGGAGCGGCTGGGCCACCGCGAGTCCCTGGTTTGCGAGGCGTGGCCCGAGCCGGACCCGGCGCAGCTCATCGAGCCCGAGGTCGAGATCGCCGTACAGGTCCAGGGCAAGCTGCGGGCGCGCATCCGCGTACCGGCCGACGCCGACGAGGAGCGCGTGCGGGAGGCAGCGCTGCGCGAGAGCAACGTCCAGCGGCACGTGGGCGATCGTCCCCCCCGACGCGTGGTCTACGTACCCGGTCGGCTGCTCAACTTCGTCCTCTAGGGGCCCCCGAGGGGTCCGCTCGCCAATGCGCAGGGTGCTGATCGTCCTCGCGAGCCTGGAGCCCGGGGGGGCCGAGCGCGCGATCCTCACACTCGTGCAGCATCTTCCGCGCGAGCGCTTCGAGCTGCATCTCGGGCTAATCCGAGCGCACGGCCGGCTGCTGGAGGAGGTGCCCGAGCACGTCGGCGTTCACGACCTGGGCGCAGGCCGCGTGCGCCGTGCGGGTCCGTCGATCCTGCGGCTGGTTCGACGGCTGAGACCCGACGTGCTGGCGGCCACGCTCGGCCACGTGAACCTCGCGCTCCTCGCTCTTCGGCCGCTGCTCCCCCGAGGGCTCCCGCTCGTCGTTCGGGAGGCCAACACGGTCTCCATGCTCCTCGCCGGTGCTCGCTGGCCGCGCGTCTGGGCGCTGGGCTACCGCGTGCTCTACCCGCGCGCGGACACGATCGTGTGCAACGCACGAGCGATGCTGGACGATCTGGCCTCGGGCTTCGGGATCCCTCGGGAGCGGCTGCGATACATCCCCAACCCGGTCGATGTGGAGCGGATCCGACGGGCGGCGCAGCGGGGCGGCTCGCCGTACGCGGGGAGGGGCCCGCACGTGATCGGCGTCGGGCGGCTGGTGCCCCAGAAGGGCTTCGATCGTCTGGTCGATGCATTCGCGAGCTTCGCCGGCGACTTCCCGGAGGCGCAGCTCTGGCTGCTCGGGGAGGGGCCGGAGCGGGACGCCCTGGCGAGCCGGACCCGCTGCCGCGGCCTCGGCGCGCGTGTGCATCTGGTGGGACGCGTGGCCGATCCGGAACGGTGGCTGCGCCACGCGGATGTCTTCGCGCTGGGCTCCCGCTTCGAGGGGCTCCCCAACGCCCTGCTCGAAGCGCTCGCTTGTGGGACGCCCAGCATCGCCTTTGATGCTCCGGGGGGCGCGCGCGACGTGCTCGCGGATCTCGAGGGCGGCGAGCTCGTTCCCGATGGCGACGTCGAGGCCTTCGCTCGGGGCTTGGCGCGGCTCGCACGAGCGCAGCCAGCCCGTCGTCCGGAGCTGCCCCCCCGCTTCCGTCTGGAGCCCGCGGTCCAGGCGTACGCGGAGCTCTTCGAGGGAAGCTAGAATGGGAAGCCGATGAGCGGTGCGGGAGCGGAGGGACGGCGCTGGGAGCCGGTGATCGGCCTGGAGGTGCACGCTCAGCTCCGCACCCGAACCAAGCTCTTCAGCTCCGCACCCAATGACTTCGGAGCCGCGCCGAACTCGCGCACGAACGAGGTGGATCTCGGGATGCCCGGCGTTCTCCCCGTGCTCAACGCGAAGGCCTTCGAACTCGCCGTCCGCGCGGCCCTCGCGCTCGGATGCCAGGTCCACCCCGTGTCGATCTTCGCGCGCAAGCACTACTTCTACCCGGACCTCCCCAAGGGCTACCAGATCTCCCAGTACGAGGAGCCCTTCGCGACCGGCGGGGCCGTCCCCATCGAGCTCGACGGCGATCCAGCCGAGATCGCCCTGACCCGCATCCACATGGAGGAGGACGCCGGCAAGCTGATTCACGATCCGGGCATCACGGGGGGTGCGACCAGCCACGTCGACCTGAACCGCGCGGGCGTGCCCCTGATCGAGATCGTCTCCGAGCCGGACCTGTGCAGCCCGGAGCAGGCGGGCGCCTACCTGCGCAGCCTGCGCTCGATCCTCCGCTATATCGATGCTTCCGATGCCGACATGGAAAAGGGCAACTTCCGTTGCGACGCCAATGTCTCGGTTCGCCGCGCGGGTGAGCGTGAGCTGGGCACCAAGGTGGAGCTCAAGAATCTCAACTCCTTTCGCTTCGTCGAGCGCGCGCTCGCCTACGAGATCGAGCGCCAGATCGACGTGCTGGAGGAGGGTGGCTCCATCGTCCAGGAGACCCGCCTCTGGGATGATCGGACGGGAGCGACTCGCGCCATGCGCACCAAGGAGTACGCGCACGACTATCGCTACTTTCCGGATCCCGATCTGGTTCCCATTTGCCTGGATGCTGGCTGGATTGACGCACGTCGCCGCGAGCTCCCAGAGCTACCGGCCGCGAAGCGCCGCCGCTACGTCGAAGAGCTCGGGCTGCCGCCTCAGGACGCCCGTCAGCTCACGGAGGATCGTGAGATTGCCGGCTTCTTCGAAGAGACGTTGAAGATCCATCCTCACCCGAAGACCGTCGCGAACTGGGTCATGCGTAACCTGCTCGAGGTCGTGTCCGAGAGCGACCGGTCCCTCGAGGAGCTGCCGCTCACGCCGGTCCATCTGGCGGAGCTGCTGGCCCTCGTCGATTCGGGACGGCTGACCGCGGCGAGTGCCCGTAAGCTGCTTCCCGAGATCGCGCGCTCGGGTACGGATCCGGAGACCCTGATGCGCGCACAGGGGCTCGAGGCGGTCTCCGACGTGGGCGAGCTCGAAGGGATGGCCCGCGAGGTGCTCGATGCGAACGCGGATCAGGTCGCAAAGTACCAGGCGGGGGAGGAGAAGCTCTTCCATTTCTTCGTGGGTCAGATCATGCGGCGCACGCGGGGCAAGGCCAGCCCGGGCGTCGTGCGCCAGGTGCTCCAGAGGCTTCTCGACGATCGTCGAGGCTCTTGAGCCTGGGTTCAGCCCTCGTCGGGGTCGTTGAACTTCGGCTCCCGCTTCTCCAGGCGCGCGTGCACGGCCTCGATCTGGTTCGGTCGCCCGAGCAGGCTGAGCTGAGCCTCTTCCTCGAGCTGCAGACCTTCCTCGAGCCCGACGACCCCCGAGCGGTTCAGCAGACGCTTGGCGGCGCGGATCGCATCGGGGGAGCGTCCCGCGATCTCGCGGGCGAGCGCCCGGGCCGCGTCGAGCGGCTTCTCACTCAGGTGCGTCGCGAGGCCCAGCGCAAGGGCCTCACGACCTTCGACGATGCAGCCCGTGAAGGTCAGCTCCTTCGCCACGTCGAGTGAGACCAGCCGCCGCAACATCTGGGTTCCGCTCATGTCCGGGATCAGGCCCCAGTGGATCTCCATGACCGAGAGACGCGCGTCCGGCGCGACGAATCGAATGTCGGCGGCCATCGCGATCTGAAATCCTCCGCCGAACGCGACGCCGTGCAGCGCAGCGATCACCGGCACCGGCAGTTCGTACCAGATGAAAGCAGCCCGCTGTGCGCGATTCGCCGGCGATCCCTCCTCGCGCCGAAGCAGGTCGCGTGGGCCGCCGCCCGGCTCGCTTGGTCCCGTCCGGCCCATGAAGGTGCTGAAGTCGAGGCCGGCGCAGAATGCGCGCCCGCTTCCGGAGAGCACCACGGCGCGAAGGCTCGGCTCGCCAGCGAGCGCCTTGCCGGTTTCGATCAGGGCATCGAACATCGCGGGATCCAGCGCGTTGAGCTTCTCGGGCCGGTTCAGCCGAACATCGGCCACCC
Source organism: Myxococcota bacterium (assembly GCA_046754285.1). Lineage (GTDB taxonomy): Bacteria > Myxococcota_A > UBA9160 > SZUA-336 > SZUA-336 > JBHHVJ01. The sequence goes on from JBHHVJ010000038.1 coordinate 17,331, forward strand.
CCTCCTCGATGTCGATCGCCACGCGCTCGGGCATCTCTCGTTTCCTCCTGCACTCGCGTCGGTGCCCCCTCCGGGAGGCTCCGCACGCGTCTCGAACACTAGCAGAGCCCCGCCGGGCGGTCAGACACCCGCGCCCTCGCCGGTGTCGTCGCCCGTCCGCCGGCCGCTGGGGGCCGCGCAGACGGCTCGGCGGCGCGTCGGGACCTCCGGGTGGCTCTTCTTGCGGGGAGGCCGTCGGTTGACCCGTCTCGCCGCGGCTGGCAGCTTCTGCGCGCACGTGCCCGAGCGAGCCTTCCAGGTCAGCCGTGTGGATGGTGGGGGTCCCGAAGTCACGGAGCTTCGTCTCCGCGGTGATCTGCGCTTTCGCGAGGGCGAGCGGCTGATCGCTACGCTGCGGGAGCAGCTCACGCCCTCCGCTCGGGAGCTCCGGCTGGATCTGTCGCAGGTGGAGGTTCTCGATGGAGGGAGCAGCGCCCTGCTGCTCGAGCTCGCCGCCGAGCTCGAGCGTGGCGGTACGCGGACGGACTTCGTTGGTTCGCACGGTCCCGTACGGCGCGTTCTGGATCTGCACCGGGAGCGTGCGAGACCGACGCGCGAACATGTCGCCCCGCCCGAGCCCGGCTTCTTGGAGCAGGTGGGAGGTGTCGTGGAGGAGCTCCTCCGGGGGCTCGATCGTGCGCTGACCTTCATGGGCGACGTTCTTGCCGAGGGCGTCGGATCGCTCCGGCGTCTCGGGCTGATTCACTGGCGAGACCTGGGGAAGCTCGTGATCCGTACGGGCTTCGATGCGCTGCCCATCGTCTCGCTGATCTGCTTCCTGGTGGGACTCGTCACGGGTTTTCAGGCCGCGGTCCAGCTGCAGCAGCTCGGCGCCGACATCTACGTGGCCGATCTCGTCGGGATCTCCGTCACCCGGGAGCTGGGGCCGCTGATCACGGCGATCGTGGTGGCCGGGCGCTCGGGTGCGGCCTACGCGGCCGAGCTGGGAACGATGCGGGTATCCGAGGAGATCGATGCGCTCGCCAGCCTGGGCCTCGATCCGTACCGCTTCCTGGTCTTCCCCCGCGTGATCGCGCTCGTCCTGGTGCTGCCTGTCCTCACGCTGGTCGGCGATGCCCTGGGGATCTTCGGGGGTCTCTTCGTCGCCGTCACCGGACTCGACCTGACGCCGGCGGCGTATCTGATCGAGACCCAGCTCATGGTGGGGCTGGACGATGTCTTCAGCGGCGTGCTCAAGTCAGTGTTCTTCGGGGGCATGACGGCGCTCGTCGCCTGCCAGCGCGGGCTGGCGACGAGCGGCGGTGCCGAGGGAGTGGGCCGGTCCACCACCTCCGCCGTCGTCACCATCCTGTTCTTGCTGATCGTCCTCGATGCAGCCTTCACCGTGCTGTATCACGTGTTCGAGATCTGAGATGGTGCACGTCGAGAACCTCAGCGTGGGCTTCGGAGACACGAACCTGCTCGAGCACGTCAGCTTCTCGGTGGAGCGTGGAGAGATCTTCGCGATCCTCGGTTCCTCGGGGGCCGGAAAATCCACGCTGCTCAAGCACCTGATCGGCCTGATGACGCCGCGAGCGGGTCGCGTCGAGATCCTCGGAACCGAGCGCCCCGGAGCGGCGGGAGTCCCGCCGAGCTTCGGCGTGCTCTTTCAGTCGGGTGCGCTCTTTGGATCGATGACTCTGGTCGAGAACGTCCGCCTGCCGCTGGAGAAGTGGACGGAGCTCGGCGCGCGGGCCATCGACTCGATCGCGTGCAGCAAGCTGCGGCTCGTGGGCCTCGATGGCTTCGAGGACTACCTTCCGGCCGCGATCTCGGGCGGGATGAAGAAGCGGGCGGGAATCGCACGGTCCCTCGCGCTCGAGCCCGCGCTGCTCTTTCTGGACGAGCCGTCCGCCGGGCTGGATCCCGTGACCTCCGCGGCCCTCGACGAGCTGATTCTGATCCTGAATCGCGACCTGGGTGTCACCTTGGTCGTGGTCACCCACGAGCTCGAGAGCGTCTACCGCGTGGCTCACCGCTGCATCCTGCTGGATCGCGATGCGCGGGGTATCATCGCCGAGGGGGATCCGCGCGAGCTGCGCGGGCGCTCGGACGATCCACGAGTCCAGGGCTTCTTCAACCCGAGTATTTCGGGAGGCGAGTGAGCAGGTGGCCAGAAGGATCGATCGCTGGAAGCTCGGGCTCTTCGCGGTGCTCGGGATGGGTCTCGCCTTCCTGGCTCTGCTCTGGCTCGGCACGGCGGGATTCGGCGGTCGTACGATCGAGGTCGTCTCGTACTTCAACGAGTCGGTGCAGGGCCTGGACGTGGGATCGGCGGTCAAGTTCCGTGGCGTCCGCATCGGCCACGTCTCGCGGATCGCCATCGCTCCCGATCGCCGACACGTCGAGGTTGCGAGCGAGCTCGATCTCGGCGCCCTGGAGCGCCTGGGCTTGGGAACCACCGAAGCGGAGGCGCTCGAGGGAGGCATCCTGCCGCTGGACCTGCGCGTGAGGCTGGTCTCCCTGGGCATTACGGGTCTGAAGTTCTTGGAGGTGGACATCTTCGACCCCGCGACCCTCTCGACCGCGGAGCTGCCCTTCGAGCCCCCTCCGAACTACCTCCCCGCGACGCCCTCGCTGCTGAAGAGCGCCGAGGAAGGGCTTACGGATCTCCTGAACCGCTTTCCCGAGCTCGAGCAGCAGGCCATGAACACGCTCCATTCCGCGGAGGAGACGCTCGACAGCGTCCGGGCTGCGGTGGAGCCGTTTGCCCATGAGGAAGCCGGTGTGAAGAACCTACTGCTTCGGCTCGAGGAGGCGGTCGCGAGCCTCGACGCGGCCGCGAGCTCGTTCGACCGAGCCCTGCAGGGCACCGATGTGGCCGCGACCACGGAGGCGATTCGCGTGGCCGCGCAGGCCGTGGCGGACGCGGCCAGTGAAGCCACGGGCCTCGGCAGCGAGCTTCGCGACGATCTGGTCGTGGTGCGTGAGCTGCTGCAGTCTCTCAACGCCTTCGCCGAGGTTCTGGAGCGCGACCCCGGGGCCTTGCTGCGGGGTCGCGCGAGCGAGAATGCCCCCCTGATGAGAGGCCCATGAGCAAGCTCCGCATCGCGCTCCTGCTGTCCCTGGCGACCGGCTGTCTGCTGGGCCGACCGCCCGAGCCGCCGCGCTACTTTCGCCCCGAGCCCGTGGATCGGGACGCGCCTCCCACCCTCTCGAGCGGGCCGAAGGCGACGCTGCGACTGCAGCGGGTGACGGAGGCCTCGCACCTCGGCGAGCGGATCGTGTGGCGGGTCTCCGACGTCGAGTTCGGCTTCTACGACTCCCGTCGTTGGACGGAGAGGCCGGCGCACTACGTGGAGGAGGCGCTCTCGCGCGAGCTCTTCGAGATCCGCGGGCTGCGCCGTGCGAGAGCCGGAAGGCACGCCTCGCTGGAGGTCGAGCTGCTCTCCTTCGATGAGGTGCTCGAGCCCGAGCACAGCGCTCGCGTGGAACTCAGGGTTCTGCTCACCGACCCGGAGCATCTCTCGCTCTTGGAGCGCCGCTACCGAGAGGAGGTGTCCCTGGAGGACGATGATCCGTTGATGCTGAGCCGTGCCATGGGACGCGCCCTCGCCCGCCTCGTGCAACGAGTCGCCGACGACGTCGAGGTCGCACTGCCCTGAGCCCGCGCGCCTCAGGCGAGCTTCCGCAGTGCGATGTCGATCCGTTCGTCCCCGAGCCGCGCGTGGTGAACGAAGAAGCCCGCGCGCTCGACTTCGTCCGTGAGCTCCAGCCGGCGCGCCAGAGTCTCGCCCGCGATGTAGTTCCCGAACTGCTCGGCGGCCGAGCGCATGCCGTCGGGCAGTGCGAGCACAAGGTGAATGCGATCGCTGACGTGCAGATCCGCCTCCTTGCGAGCCTGCTGGACGACGCGCACGAGATCCCGTGCGCGTCCCTCCTGCTCGAGCTCGGGCGTGATCTGGAGATCGAGCAGCACGATGGCGTCATTGGTCGAGAGGGCTTGGCAGGCGCCGCCCTCGCGCGCCTCGAGCTTGAGCTCGTAATCCGCGGGGTCCAGCGTCTCGCCCGCCAGCTGCACGCGGCCGTCTTCCAGCCTCCTCCACTCGCCGCGCTTCGCCGCTGCGAGCACCTCCTGCATGCGCTTGCCGAGGCGTCGCCCGAGCGATCGGGCGTTGGGCTGCAGGCGGAAACGGGCGAAGCGCTCGATCTCGGCGTCGAGCTCCACCTCCTTCACGTTCACCTCGTCGCGGATGAGCTTCACGAAGGGCTCCAGCGCCGCACTCGCGAAGCCCGCCACGGTCAGACGCTGCAGAGGCTGGCGAACCCGGATGCCATGGGCTCGCCTCAGGCTGAGGGCCGTCGCGCAGACCTCGCGCGTGCGGTCCATGCTGGCCACCAGCGCGGCGTCCCCGGGAAGGCTCGCGGCCTCGGGCCAGTCGCTCAGATGGACGCTGCGTTCGCCGGTCAGGCCGCGATAGATGGCCTCCGAGATCAAGGGGAGCAGGGGGCTCAGAACCCGGAGCAGGGTGATCAGGACGCTGTAGAGCGTGTCGTAGGCTGCGCGACGGTCCGCCACCTCCTCCCCGCCCCAGAAGCGATCACGGCTGCGGCGGATGTACCAGTTGTTCAGCGCGTCGAGAAAAGCCGTCAGGCTGGTGCAGGCGGCGGGCAGGTCGTACGCATCGAAGGCCCCTTCGACCTCGGAAATCAGCTCGCGGGTCTTGGCCAGGATGTAGCGATCGAGCACGGCCGGTGAATCCACCCGAGGCGTGGCTCGGATTCGCTCCGAGTTCGCATAGAGGCAGAAGAAGTAGTAGGCGTTCCAGATGGGGTTGATCACCAGGCGCACGACCTCTCGGATCGCCTGGCCTTCGCGGTCGATCTGGAGGTCGCTTCCCCGCAGGATCGGGGAGGAGCAGAGGAACCAGCGCAGGGCGTCCGCCCCGTACGTCTCGAAGATCTCCTCGGGGCTCGGGTAGTTCCGCAGGCGCTTGGAGAGCTTCTGTCCGTTCTCGTCGAGCACGACCCCGTGACAGATGCAGTTTCGGAACGGGGGGCGATCGAAGAGCGCCGTCGCGAGCACCATGAGCGTGTAGAACCAGCCGCGGGTTTGCGCCAGATACTCGGTGATGAAATCGGCGGGAAAATGCTTCTCGAACCATTCGCGGTTCTCGAACGGATAGTGCACCTGCGCGAAGGGCATCGAGCCCGACTCGAACCAGCAGTCCAGCACTTCCGGCATGCGACGCATCCGGCTGCGGCCGCTGGGGTCGTCGGGGTTCGGCCGCACGAGCTCGTCGATCCCCGGCCGGTGCAGGTCCTCCGGTCGCACGCCGAAGTCGCGCTCGAGCTCGTCGAGGCTGCCGTAGACGTCGATGCGAGGATGCGCAGGGTCGTCGCTCTGCCAGACCGGGATCGGCGTGCCCCAGAAGCGGTTTCGGCTGATGCACCAGTCGCGGGCGCCCTCCAGCCAGTTTCCAAACAGGCCGTCGCGGATGTGCTCGGGGACCCAGTGCATCCCGCGGTTGAGCTCCGTCATCCGCTCCCGGATCGCAGAGACTCGGACGAACCAGGAGCGCATGGCCTTGTAGATCAGCGGCGTGCCGGTCCGCCAGCAGTGAGGGTAGGCGTGGACATACGTCTCGTGCTTGAAGAGGCGACCTCGTTCTCGCAGCCCGCGGACGATGGGGCGGTTCGTGTCAAAGACGTGCTGGCCTGCGTAGGGAGGGACCTCGTCCGTGAAGCGTCCCCGTTCGTCTACCGGGCAAACGACGGGAATTCCCGCCGCCTGGCAGACCTCCATGTCCGGCTCACCGAAGCCCGGTGCGAGGTGCACGGTGCCGGTTCCTTCCTCGGTGTCCACGAAGTCGGCCGCCAGGACGCGAAAGCAGCCCGGCGTCTGCGCAAAGAAGGGGAGGAGCGGCCGGTAGCACCGTCCCACGAGCTCGCTTCCGCGGACGCTTCCCACGCGGCGGGCGTCCGCCAGCTCGCTCGCGTACTTGGAGACCGTCGCCTCTCCCAGGATCACGCGCCGTCCGTCGAGCTCGAAGACCGTGTACTCGATGGCGGGCCCGACCGCGAGGGCGAGGTTCGAGGGCAACGTCCAGGGCGTCGTCGTCCAGACCAGGAGGTCACTCGCCACGTCCTCGCTGGGCGCGCGCTCGAGCTCGAAGCGGACCGTGATCGCGGGGTCCTGGCGCTCCCGATAGGCGTCATCGAGCCGAGTCTCGAAGTTCGAGAGCGGTGTCTCCGCAGCCCAGGAGTAGGGCATGACGCGATCGCCCTCGTAGAGTAGACCCTTGTCCCAGAGGCTCTTGAACGCCCAGAGCACGCTCTCCATGTACGCGATGTCCATGGTCTTGTAGTCATTCTCGAAGTCGACCCAGCGCGCCTGACGGGTCACGTACTCCTTCCACTCGCGCGTGTAACGCAGGACCGAACGGCGGCAGCGCTCGTTGAAGCGCTCAATCCCGAACTCGATGATCCTCTGTCGGCCCGAGATTCCCAGCTCCTTCTCCGCCTCCATCTCAGCGGGCAGGCCGTGGCAGTCCCAGCCGAAGCGCCGCTCCACGCGCCGGCCCCGGAGCGTCTGATAGCGGGGGATGACGTCCTTGACGAAGCCGGTCAGGAGGTGGCCGTAGTGCGGCAAACCGTTGGCGAAGGGAGGACCGTCGTAGAAGACGAACTCGTTGGAGCCGTCTTCGCCGGCCGGCCGCTGCTCCACGCTGGCCCGGAAGATCCTCTCGCGCTCCCAGAAGTCCAGAATCTCCCGTTCGATCGCCGGAAAGGAAGGCCGTGGATCGACGTCGGGGTAGGGATGCTGCTCGCTGCGCTGGCTCATTCGGGAGCTCCTCCGCTCGGCCGGGGCAAAGCTATCAAAACCATCGCGCCCCGGCCGATCGGGTGCGCCCCTCCTCGCGCGGGGCGCTCAAGATGACCCGAGTGTGTTCCGATCACTCTTCGCTGGAGGGGCGGCCTTCCTGTTGCGAGCACGCGGCCGGGAGGTGGGAGTGAGTTCGCTTGCGCAGCCTGTCCCTCGCGATTCTGGCCGTTCTCCTGCTCTCCTGCGCCGCCGGTCCGCGCCTGCCCGCCGTGGGCCTGGACCTCTTCGCCCCCGCGCCGGCGAGTGATCCCTGGCGCCACAAGATCCACGATTGGCAGATGCGTCATGCGAGCGATCGGGCGCTGCACGCGCGGACAGGGATGCGGGCCGAGGAGAGCGAGCTGGCGCGTGAGTACCGGGAGTTCGCGAACGTACTGCGTCGTCGTCTGGTGGACGAAACCGTTCGCTGGGTTCAGGAACGCAGCCGAGAGCACTATCGCCCCGATGGAGAGCGGGACCACTGGGCGACGCTGGGCGAGGTGATCGCGAGCGGCGAAGACGATTGCGACGGCCTCGACGTGCTCACCTTCGTGCTGCTCCGACGGCTGGGCTTCCGCGAGCATGAGATCTTCCGTGCCATCATCGTGGAGCGCGAGAGCGGGCAGCACCACATGGTGACGCTCTGGTTCGACCGCGACGAACGCAGCGATCCCCTGGTTCTCGATCCGACCGGCGTCGTGGCCCGCAAGGTCGTGCGCCTCTCCTCGCTCGAGGGCTGGGCACCGATTCAGCTCTTCGACGAGGTCTCGCACTATCGCGTCGAGCGAAGCCCACGGACGCCGGCAGTCGCTCAGCGTTAGCTCGGGGGGACCCGGAGCCCTACAATCGTGCGATGGGGTATGGGGAGGGGAGCTTCGAGCCGGAAGCGCATCTGGATCCCGCCTATCCCGAGCACTCCCCCGTCGATCCCCTCTATCCCTGCCAGACGCTCGCGCCGCTCGGGGATCTCCTCGGGGGTGTGGCGACGCCCGCGATCTGGTCCCGCATCGAGGCTCCTCTCAGCCGCGCGCTCCGTGAGCTGTGGCAGCGCCTGGGTCTGCTGGCGCGCGGGCAGCCCCAGCACTGGGTCACCCTGCACTGCGGTCGGATCGCGCTGAACGCTCACGGATGGGAGCGACTCTGCGCACGCTACGCCGGGCGGGAGCCCGAGCCTGGCCTGGTGGCACCCCCGGGGGCAGGCCTGCGCCGGATTCCGGAGCTCTGGGAGGGCTGGCGCAGCCGCCCGGGCCGCCACCGCTTGCGCGCTCGGCTGCGCCGGGCCCAGGAGCTCGCGGAGCGAGGACTCGCCCAGGCGGTGGGGCGCGACCCGGCGGAGCTGGACGCGGGCGAGCTGGCGCGGGGGCCGCTGGACGAGCGGGTCTGGATCGAGCTGCTGCTCCCGTGGCTCGCGCTCCGGCTCACCCAGAGCCCCGCAGGGGATCTGTCAGCGGAGCCGGATGCGGCGTCCAAGGCCGCGCCCGCGAGGCTGCGCGATGCCCCCGATCCCTGTCTTCGCACCGCGATCGCCCTGGAGCAGCGCTTTCTCTCCGAGCTGGGCCGGCGTCTGGTGGCTCAGGGTCGGCTCGATGACCCGGCCTCCCTGGCCTACCTCTCGATCGCCGAGCGCATCCAGGTCGTGCACGAGGGCTCGGGCTACTGGAAGCGCCTTGCGCAGCGCCGATGCGCACGCATCGAGTCGTACGTCCCGCTCGAGCTTCCCGTACTCTTCTGGGGCCGACCCCGAGTTTGCCGCGAGAAAGTGGGCTAAACTCCCGCGCCTCGCCGATGCGAACGGGGGAATGGATGTCGAGGGACAACGGAAAAGCGAACGCCGCGCCGCGTGCGACCGGCCTGCTCGAGCTGCCCCTGCTGGAGCTTCCGGAGCGCCATCCCTGCCACGAGTGCGGGGCGTGCTGCCGCTACGTGGCCGTGGAGATCGACAAGCCCACGTGCTTCAAGGACTACGATCACATCCACTGGTACCTCACGCATCGGGGCATCTCGGTCTACGTGGACTGGGAGGGGGACTGGTTCATCGAGTTCGAGACGGCGTGCGAGCACTTGAGCCCGGGGGCCACCTGCGGCATCTACGAGGACCGTCCTCAGATCTGCTCCGACTTCTCGTGGGACGAGTGCGAGAAGACCACGCGCGAGCGCGCCTGGAAGTATCGCTTCGTGACCCAGGAGGAGTTCCTGGCCTGGCACCGAGAGAAGCGGCCCAAGTCCTACGATCGCTACGTAGCGGCCCGCCGTAAGCTCGCCGAGAAACGCCGCAGCCTGCGGCGGGAAGCTCAGTCCTCGACCTCGAGCTCCAGCGCCTTGCGCATCTCGGCCGAGCGCTCCCGCGCCTGCTGACGCTGCTGCTCGATCTCCAGGGCGAGCTCTCGGCGGAGCTCCTCGTCACGCTCCAGCTGGATCTTGAGGTTTCTGCGCTGCAGATCGAGCAGCCGGTTCTCCAGCAGGCGGTTGCGCTGGGCCAGCTCCCGGGGCGTGAGCTCCTGCATCTCGACATCCTCGAGAAAACGCACCGTGACCTGACGCTGTGCGTAGGTTCCGTCGCTGGAGTGCGCCGAGACTTCGAGCGTATTCACACCCTCCTTCATCGGTACGAGCGCCGCGAAGGTCCCGTCGGGATTCTGGATGCGATAGGCAGCGAGCTCGCCGGTCGTGATGTTGCGGATGATGAGCTCGTCGATGTCGGCGAAGTTCACTTCCTCGAACACCGTGCGTAGATTCTTGGGATGCAGGATCGGCGTGAAGACTCCCTCAGTGACGCGCGCCATCTCGACGACCACGACGGGCTCCGAGAGCGCGTCCTTCCCGATCGCATAGGTGTCGATCCGGATGCCGTGCTTGGCGGCCTTGAAGGCCTTGCTGATCGCCATGCGAGCGTTCTGGAGCGACGAGGGTAGCGGCAGCGTAGGTCGTCCATCAGTCAGAAAGATGATGATGCGCCGTGAACCCTCGCGCCGTGTGCTGTAGGCGCTTCGTGTCCCGAGCAGCTCCACGGTTGCGAGGTTGACGGCCGTCACCATGTTTGTCATTCCGTGGGGGCCGAGCTCCAGGATCTCGTCGAGACCCCGTTCGACCTTCCGGTAGTCCGTCGTGAGGGGGACCTGGGTGAACGCGTCGGGCGTCAGTGGCTCGTGGTCCCCAGAGAAGTAGACCACGCCGACCCGCGTCGTGCGGGGATCGAGCTGATCGAGGAGCACGCGGACCGCGGCGACCTCGGCGGCGAGCACACTGTCGCCCTGGTCCGTGTTGGGAAGCGGGAGGATCTTTCCCAGCACCGATAAGAACTGCTCGCCGCGGCGGCGGCCGATGCGTCCATCGCCATCGATGTCCGCGCCGGATGGTGCCGAGGTGCTCTCCGATGCGTCGATGACGAACATGATGTCAAAGGTCTGCAGTGCGCCATACAGTGCGAGTGCCTTGCCCGCGATGAAGGCCATGCCGCCCGGGTCGCCGATCACGGCGCCCGAGGGAGGTGTCTCGATCGTCAGCAGCAGCCGCGGACTGTCGCGGCGGGACGCCTGTGCTCCGGCCGCAAGGGCCGGGCCCACGGCCAGGATGAGAGCGAGCGAGAGGAGAGGCAGGGCGACCCTCATGCGCCGGGGTCCTGGGCGACCTCCGTTGCACCGCTCGCGTGCGCGGCCTCCTCGACGGCCTCTGCGACGGCGTGGTGCACATCGGGATGGAGCAGGCTTGGCACGAGCTCTCCCTTTTCGGCGTAGGCGGCGATGGTCTCGGCGGCCGCCAGCTTCATGCGATCGGTGATGCGCCGGGCTCGCGCGTTGAGCGCGCCCCTGAAGATGCCCGGAAACCCCAGCGCGTTGTTGACCGAGCGGCCGTCGGCTGCGAAACGCGCACCCGCGGCCAGCGCCACGTCGGGCTGGATCTCCGGGTAGGGGTTCGAGAGTGCCAGGATCACCTGGCCGGGGCGCACGAGGTCGGGCCGGATCAATCCCGCCTGTCCCGTCGTTGCGATCACGACGGTGGCGTCGGCCATCAGGGTCTCCAGCTCGACGGCGCGGCCGCCCGTCTTCTCGAGTCGCCGCATGGCCTCGCGCTTGATGTCGCAGCCGAGCAGGAGCTTCACGCCGTACGCGCGCAGCAGCTTGGCGATCCCGAGGCCCGCAGCGCCGAGACCCACCAACCCGATCGGGAACTGCTCGAGCGGTCGGTCCTCGGAGGCGGTGGCGTTGAGCAGGGCCGCGAGCGCCACGACTGCCGTACCGTGTTGATCATCGTGCATGACCGGGATTGGCAGGGCCTCACAGAGACGGGTCTCGATCTCGAAGCATTCGGGTGCGGCGATGTCCTCGAGCTTGATGGCTCCGAACGAAGGCGTGATCTGGATCACCGTGTCCACGAAGGTCTGTACGTCGCGCGTAGGGATCAGGATCGGGATTCCGCTGAGGCCTGCGAGACGATCGAGCAGCACGGCCTTGCCTTCCATCACGGGCAGGCCGGCATGAACCCCGATATTGCCGAGGCCGAGAATCGCGGTGCCGTTGGTGATGATCGCAACGGTCTCGCCGATCGCCGTGTAGTCGTAGACCGTCCTGGGATCGGCAAGGATCTCGCGGCAGACCGTGGCCACCCCGGGTGTGTAGATCATGCGCACGTCGCCGACGCGGTCGATCGATACGGTGCTGCGCATGTGGATCTTTCCGCCGCGATGGATCTCCAGCACGGGATCGTACGTGGACTCCACCGCCACGCCATCGATCCGCTCGATCTCCTTGAGGATGGCGTTGAGCTGGCCTTCGCTGTCGAGGTAGAGCTCGAGCTCCCGAAGGTTCCGGTCCCCCGCCGAGCGGAGCTTGACGATGTCTCCAATGTTGGCGCCGCAGTCGCCGATCGCCTGGGCAAGCTTGCCCAGATGGCCGGGCTCGTCCCGGATCATCGCGCGGAGGATCCGAACTATCTTCTCTCTGCCACGCACCAACCACCCCGGCGTGAGGCCGGCGCCAGACCGAAGGCGCCAGACCGAAGTCGCGGACGAGAAAGCGTTCGCGGAAAGAGTAGAGGATCACCCACAGCGCTGCTACGCTCGTGAATCGGGGGGGTGACTGATGCGCGACGGCGCACGACAGCCACGCACAGCGGCGATTCCTTGCGCGGACGAGATGCGTCGCTGGTTGCGCGTGCCCGCGGGGCTGGAGCTTCCTCCCTGGGCGCAGAGCCGCCTCGCGGGCGGCGTCGCCGCGGAGCTCGCGGCGCGCCAGGGCCGCCCGCTGGACGCCGTGATCTTCGGGATCGTGGATCTCGAGACGACGGGCTTCTCGCCACGGCAGGACCGGATCGTCGAGATCGGCCTCGTCGTGCAGCGGGGCGCTCGGATCCTCGCGCGCGAGTCGACGCTGGTCGCTCTGGACTCTGCGCTTCCGAGCGCGATCACGGCCCTCACCGGGATCGACGGGTCGATGCTGACGGGTGCGCCGGCGGAGTCTGAGGCGCTGACGCGGCTGGCCGGGGTGCTGCGCGAGCAGCGCGTGGAGCGCCTCGTCGCACACAACGCCCGCTTTGATGCCGGCTTCCTCGCTCACGCCTGGGAGCGCGTCGAAGCGGCGCCGGTCCTTCCCGGCTTCCTCTGCTCCCTGCGGTTGGCCCGGAGGCTGCTCAAGGCGCCCTCCTACGGGCTGGATCGCCTGGTGGAGCAGCTTGGGATCCCACCCGCGCCACGCCACCGTGCGCTCGGGGACGCCGAGATGACGGCGGCTCTCTGGTACGAGCTGCTCAAGCGTGCGCGCTTGCAGGGTCTCCACACACTCGAAGCGCTCGAGCCCTTCGCCCGGCTGCGGGTCGCTCCGCGTCCCGCCGCCTCCGCTCCGACGGTCGACGGCGCCACGCCGATCGATTAGTGTGCCGCGGCGACACGGCTCCAGGAGTAGGGAATGAGGCTCGCGCCGCTGATGCTCCTCCTCCTCGCGGCTCCACCCGAGTCGACAGTCGACCGGGATGCGACGCGGGACGTTTTCGACGTCGTCGTGATCGATCCCGGACATGGAGGCGCTGACCGTGGCGCGAGAGGGGTGGCCGGCGGCTACGAAAAGGACGTCGTGCTGCGGGTCGCGCTCCGCCTGGGCGAGGTTCTGGAGAAGAGAGGCTTGCGGGTGGTCTACACGCGGACGCGAGATCGCTTTCTGACGCTCGCGGACCGCGCCACGCTCGCCAATCGCGAGCACGGAGACCTCTACCTGTCCATTCACGCCAATTGGGCGCTCGATCACGAGGCCCGAGGTCCCGAGACCTACTTTCTCTCGCTCGACGCCACCGATGAGGATGCACTGCGGGTCGCGCTGGTCGAGAATCAGGTCTTCGGACGTGAGGCGACCGTCCCGGACGGGGATGACATCGTGGGGCCGATTCTGGGCGACCTGATCCTGACGGACCATCTGCGCGGATCGAGCGAGATCGCTGCAGCCATCCAGCGCAATCTGGCGCGCCTCCCGGGGCCGGACCGGGGCGTCAAGCAGGCGCCCTTCGTCGTGCTGATGGGCGTGAACATGCCCGCCGCGCTGGTGGAGATCGGCTTCATGAGCCACCCGGAGGAAGCCAAGCGGCTGGGGACCCGTCGGTACCAGAAACGGCTCGCCGAGGCTCTGGCAAAGGCCGTGCTCTCGTATCGCGCGGCTCGGGAGAGCGCTCACGAGCGAGCCGCGGCTCGATGACCCGCAGCGACGGCCGCGCTCCGGAGGACCTCCGCCCGATCTCGATCGAGATCGGCTTCGTCGAGAATCCGGCAGGCTCGGCCCTGATTCGCATGGGACGAACCATGGTTCTGTGCACGGTACACGTCGCGCAGCAGGTACCGGCCTTCCTGCGGGGCTCCGGTCGGGGTTGGGTCACGGCCGAGTACTCTCTGCTGCCGGGCTCCACCGACACGCGCACCGATCGGGAGGCCGCGCGCGGTCGCCCGAGCGGCCGGACCCAGGAGATCCAGCGCCTGATCGGCCGCTCCCTGCGCGCGATCACCGACATGGACCTGCTCGGGGAGCGTTGTCTGTACGTGGACTGCGACGTGCTCCAGGCGGATGGGGGGACGCGCACGGCGGCCATCACGGGAGCCTGGGTCGCGCTCAGTGCCGCGTGCGATCAGCTCGTCCGTCAACACATCCTCCCACGCTCCCCGCTTCGGGACGCCATCGCCGCCGTCTCGGTCGGTGTGCTGGGCGGCGAGGTGCTGCTGGACCTCTGCTACGAAGAGGACGCACGAGCGGAGGTCGATATGAACGTGGTCCGCACGGGTCGCGGTCGGCTCGTGGAGGTGCAGGGAACTGGGGAGGCGGGAACCTTCGATCGCTCAGAGCTCGATCGCATGCTGGATGTGGCCGAGCAGGGGATCGATGAGCTGATCCGCCTGCAGCGCGCCTCACTCGAGACGTGATCCGACTGCTCATCGCGACGCGCAACCCGGGCAAGCTTCGGGAGCTTCAGCGACTGCTCGAGGGCACGGCTGTCACACTCGAGACGCTGGCCACGCACCCCGAGGTTCCCGAGATCGACGAGACCGGGGAGAGCTTCGAGGAGAACGCCCGGTCCAAGGCCGCGTGTGCCGCGCGCGCGACAGGGCTCTTCGCCCTCGGGGAGGATTCGGGCCTCGAGGTCGCGGCGCTCGGCTCGGCCCCGGGCGTCCGCTCCGCGCGCTTCTCCGGGGTGCATGGCGACGACCGCGCGAACAACGAGCGTCTGCTGCGCGAGCTCGAAGGCGTGTGCGATCGTCGAGCCCGCTACGTATGCTGTGTGGTGTTGGCCGATCCGCACGGTCGGATCCTCGCCGCCGAGCACGGAGTCTGCCACGGTCGGATCATCGAGGCGCCCCGCGGCGAGGGCGGCTTTGGCTACGACCCACTCTTCGTCCCCGACGGGGAGCCGCGCACGATGGCTGAGCTCAGCGCCGATGAGAAGTCGGCCCTCAGCCACCGCGGCCGGGCCCTGCGCAGCCTTCTGCCCACGCTCCTCGCAAAGCTCGACCCGAACCCCAGCCGCTAGCGGGAGCGCACGCAGGAGGTAGACTCTGCGGCGGTCCGGGGCGTAGCGCAGTGGGTAGCGCACGAGCTTTGGGAGCTCGGGGTCGCCGGTTCGAGTCCGGCCGCCCCGACCACTTCTCATCGCTCGTGGTCGCGCGTCCCCGCAGGCCCCCAGCCGCGCGGCTCGGCGTCCAGGCTGCTGCGCGACGGGAATCGACGCATCGGCAGGGGTCAGCCTTGAAGACGGTCTTCCTGAACGCGCTGCTCGTCGGGTCCGGGGGCTTTGCCGGATCCCTGTTGCGCTATGCGCTGGGCGGCGCCGTGCATCGGCAGCTTCCTCTGGCCACCTTTCCGTACGGGACGCTCGCCGTGAACCTGCTGGGTTGCGTTCTCATCGGCGCCCTCGCAGGTCTCGCCGACTCGCGGCAGGTGCTCACGCCGGAGCTTCGTACCTTTGCGCTGATCGGGCTGCTGGGAGGGTTCACGACGTTCTCGACCTTCGGCTACGAGACCATCGCCATGGCCCACGACGGCGAGCACTTGCACGCCGTGGCCAATGTCGCGCTCCATCTCGTCCTGGGTCTCTCGCTCGTATGGCTGGCGTACGGGCTCACGAGCTCGAGGTAGCGGGGATGATCCTCCCCAGGGAAGGCAAGCTTCTCCGGATCTTCGTTGGAGAGAGCGATAAGCATCAGGGCGTCCCCCTCTACGAGTGGATCGTTCGCAAGGCGCGCGAGCAGGGACTGGCCGGTGCCACCGTGCTACGCGGGCTCGAAGGGTTCGGTGCGCACAGCCGGCTGCACACGACGAAGATCCTGCGCCTCTCCACGGACCTTCCCGTGGTGATCGAGATCGTCGATACGGAGCAGAAGATCGAGGCGTTTCTGCCCGCCATCGACGGGGCGATCGGAGAAGGTCTGGCAACCATCGAGCGGGTCGAGGTGCGCTTCTACCGCTCCGGGCAGCCTTCGGGATGAGTGGCGGCTTTACGCGTGTGGCCTCTGCCTCTGGCCCGAGCGAACGCGCACTCCGCGGTGCAGCAGATACATCAGGGGACCCGCCGCACCGATGGCGAGCGTCACGAGCAGGTAGGGCAGCCGGGGTGTCTGGGTCTCGACCGCGTCGCGCCACAGCCACAGGCCGATGAGCCCGAGCGCGATCGCGAGGTCGAGCCCCATCAATCGAGAGGTGGGGTCCGCGAGCGCCTCGGCCAGGCGCGACCGGTCTCGATGAAGCTCAGGTGGCGCGAGGAGACATCGGCGGTGAGGGTGAGGCGCAGCTGGCTCATGCCCCGCAGCGACCGCCACTGCTGGAGCAGCCGACCGAAAGGGCTCAACGGGTGCGGCATTCAGCCAGTCCTCCCTCCCAGCGTGCGGGCCTCCGGGCCGAGGTCCCGCTGGGTCCCTAGTGTC
>JBHHVJ010000039.1:0-33268 GCA_046754285.1 Myxococcota bacterium
GGCTCTGCTGGATCGGTCACAGCATGGGGGGCATGGTGATCTATGCGTACCTGGGCCTGGCGCAGAACGGCCTGCGGCCGGCCGCAGCCGTGACTCTTGCGACCCCGGTGCGGTTCGCTCAGAAGGCTACGGGACTCACGCAGAGCATCGGCTCGCTCCTGCTCTCGCTGCCCTTTCCCAACCGCGTGCCGCAGCGCATCCCGCTGGGGATTCTCTGGCACGTGGTCGGGCGCACGCGGGCTCTCGAGGTGGGCATGAATCCCGAGAACATCGACCCACGCGTGGTTCGCCGCGCGCTCCGGCGCTCGCTCAGCGATGGGTCGCGGCGCAAGCTCCAGCAGCTCGCGGACTGGGCACGCACCGGACGCTTCACCTCGCTGGACGGCGGGATCGATTACCGCGAGAACCTTCGCAAGGTGACCACACCGACCCTGATCCTCTGTGGCGCGAGCGATCCGCTGGCGCCGCCGGAGTGCTCCGAGCCGGCCTATGAGCTGCTCGCAGCCGCGCGGAAACGCTTCGTCGTGGTGGGGCGCGCGAGCGGCTTCAGCATGGACTACGGGCACGTGGACCTCATCTTGGGTCAGCGGGCCCCGGAGGAGGTTTTTCCCCTCGTCGCGTCGTGGGTGGGTGAGACGCTCAGTATGGAGGGTCGCTAGATGGCGCATCCGGTTCGGTTCGGGATCCAAACGGGCCAGCAGTTCGCGAGCTGGCCGGACATCGTCCGGCTGTGGCAGTGCACGGAGGCCCTGGGCTACGACAGCGCCTGGATGTACGACCACTTCGTGGCGGTGATGATGGATCCGTACGATTCGACGCTGGAGTCGTGGACCTGTCTTGCGGCGCTGGCCGGTGTCACCGAGCGGGTTAGCGTCGGCGTGCTGGTCACGGGCAACCCCTACCGGCATCCCGCCATCCTGGCCAAGATGGCCACGACCGTCGACGTGATCAGCGATGGCCGGCTCGAGTTCGGAATCGGTACGGGCTGGTTCGAGCCGGAGCACCGCATGTTCGGAATCGACTTCCCATCCGGACGGGAACGATGTGAGCGGCTCGACGAGGCGCTCTGCGTGATCCGCGCGCTCTGGACGGAGTCAGAGGCGAGCTTCAAGGGTCGCCACTACCGCCTCGATGGGGCCATCCACGAGCCCAAGCCGGTCCAGCAGCCGCACCCCCCGATCGTCGTGGCGGGCATGGGCGAGAAGCGCCTGTTGCCGATCGTGGCACGTCACGCGAATCACTGGACCTCCTTCGGATCTCCGGCCGTGTACCGGCGCAAGCTCGCCCTCCTGGCGGACCTCTGCGCTCAGGAAGGCCGTGACGTGAAGGAGATCGAGGTCTCGGCCCTGGTCCCCGCCATCGTCACCGATGACCTCCGGGCTGCGGCTCCCCTGATCAAGGGCTACGCCGCGTACCAGAAGATCAACGAGGAGGAGGCCCGGCACTGGATGCTGATCGGGAGCGCGGCGGCGCTGCAGGATCAGGTCCACGCCTTCGTGGAGGTGGGGGTGACGCACTTCATCCTGACGCTCACGCCCTACAATCTGGAGGTCCTGGAGGACTTTGCCACGCACGTGATGCCGGCCTTCCGCCACTAGAGCGGGTCTACCGCTCGACGCTGAACTGGTTTAGAGTGGCGACCCTCGAACGGAGGCAGAGCCCGATGCCGATTCACTACGAGAAGAACGACGAGCACATCGTCCTGATCACGATCGACCGTCCCGAGGCCAAGAACGCTCTCGACCTGTACCACTTCCGCGATCTGGCGGCCGCCTGGCGTCGCTTCAAGGACGATGAGGATGCTTGGGTGGCGATCGTCACGGGCGTGGATCGCTGCTTCATGGCCGGCGGCGACTTGAAGACCTACATCCCCCAGATCACCGCTCTCCAGAAGAAGATCGCCAGTGGCGACGTCGATGAGATCGACGGCTGCAAGCTCACCGATGGCATGGAGGCGGTCCTGCGCAACGTCGAGCTCTACAAGCCGATCATCGCCGCGGTGAACGGCCCCTGTGTGGCGGGCGGCATGGAGATGCTCGGCGGGGTCGACATCCGGATCGCCACGAAGCACGCGAGCTTTGGGGTGATGGAGCCGAAGCGTGGGCTTTTCGCTGGGGGCGGAACGACCGTCCGTCTTCCGCGGCAGATCCCGTTCCCCGCAGCGATGGAGTTTCTGCTTACCGCGGAGAAGTTTCCCGCCGAACGCGCGTTGCAGCTCGGCCTGCTCAACGAGATCGTCGAGGAGCAGGAGCTCCTGGACCGTGCCTACCAGTGGGCACGACGCATCACGGCGAACGGTCCACTCGCGGTTCGAGCCACCAAGGAGAGTGTGCTGCGCGGGCTCGCGCTGACCCTCGAGGAGGCGTACAAGATCGAGAACGAGATGAGCCGTCGGGTCTTCCAGTCCGAGGACGCCAAGGAGGGGCCGCGCGCCTTTGCGGAGAAGCGGCCGCCGGTCTGGAAGGGCCGATGATCGATCCGCGCACACCCTGCATCATCGGCGTGGCCCAGCGCACGGTACGCCCCGAAGAGGGCGATGCCCCCGAGCCCCTCGAGCTCTGGGAGGGGGTGAGTCGAGGAGCGGCCGCGGACAGCGGCGGGCGGAATGTGCTCGCGAGCGTGGACAGCTTGCAGCTCGTCTACGGCCTGAGCTGGCAGTACGACGACCCGCCGGGCCGACTGGCCGCCCGGCTTGGACTCTCCGAGGGCGAACGCTACTACTCGGGTCTCAGCGGCACCACACCCCAGCAGCTGATCCAGAAGGCCGCGACGGCGATTCTGCGGGGCGAGCGCGAGGCCGCCCTGGTCGTCGGGGGTGAGGCCCTGGCGACGAAGAGGCGCGCGCGACGCGAGGGACGCAAGCTGGCGTGGAGCTTTCCGCCGGCGGAGCGGCCCGTCATGCCCTTCGACGATCCGTTCCATCCCGCGGAGGTGGCGCACGAGGTCTTCCAGGCCTACCTCACGTTCGCGATCTTTGACGTGGCGAGGCGTGCGCACCTCGGTCTCTCGCCGGAGGAGAATCGCCGCCAGCTCGGGGAGCTCTTCGCTCCCATGACGGCCGTGGCGGCGGCCAACCCGTACGCCTGGTTTCGAATCGAGCGCAGCCCCGAGGAGCTGATCGAGGTGACGCCGGAGAACCGGATGGTGGCCTACCCGTACACGAAGAACCTCGTGTCGATCATGGATGTCGACATGGCTGCGGCGATCCTCGTCACGAGCGACGAGCGTGCCGAGGCTCTCGGGGTGCCCCGCGAGCGCCGGGTCTACCTGCGCGGCTGGGGTTACGCGCGGGACCCGGTCTACGTGGCGGAGCGCGAGGACCTCTGGCGCTCCTGTGCCATGGAGGCAGCGAGTCACGAGGCGCTCGCGCGTGCCGGTGTGGGCATCGACGAGGTCGCTCACCTGGATCTGTACAGCTGCTTTCCGAGCTCGGTGAACTTCGCGCGCGATGCGCTCGGGATCCGCGACGGAGACCCCCGGCCGCTCACGGTCACCGGTGGGCTGCCCTACCACGGCGGGGCGGGGAACAACTACCTCTCGCACTCCGTGGCCACGCTGGTCCAGAAGCTGCGCGAGGCACCCACGGATCTCGGAATGGTCAGCGGGGTGGGGATGCACATGACGAACCACGTCTTTGCCGTCTACTCCGCAACACCGGGCCCGGTGGAGCCACCCGATCTGGCCGCGGTGCAGGAGCGCGTGGATCGGCCCGGTCGGCGGTCGATTCGAAACCCGGCGCCCGGCCCGGCCGAGGTCGCTGCCTACAGCGTCGTCCATGATCGGAGCGGGCCTGTCTGGGGCGTCTGCGTCTGCGAGCTTCCGGATGGCGCGCGCGCCTATGCGCGCGTCGAAGACCGGGCGCTGCTCGAGGCCATGGAGCGGGAGGAGTGGGTCGGACGGGCCGTCGAGCTCGTGGAGGGCGGGAAGGACCGCAACCTGATCAAGGCTTGAGCGGTTCGTCCTTCGCTGCGGCGCGTCCCGCGAACTTCCGAGCCCAGACGGAGTCCACCTTGCCGGCCGGGGTGCGCTGAATCTCCCCGACCACGAGCCCGCGCGGGACCTTGTAGCCGGCGAGGTGCCTGCGGCAGTGCGCCTGGATCTCCTCCAGCGTCGGCGGGTGCTCGGGCTCCTTCGGTTCGATGATCGCGATCACGCGCTCCATCCAGTGCGGATCGGGAACGCCTACGACCGTGACGTGCCGAACGGCCGGGTGCTGCGCGATCACGCCCTCGACCTCGTCCGGGAAGATCTTTTCCCCTCCCGAGTTGATGCAGGCCGAGCCACGTCCCAGCAGCGTGATCGTGCCGTCCTCCTCCACGCGCGCATAATCTCCGGGCAAGACCCAGCGCACTCCTCTTGCGTCGGTGACGAAGGTGGCCGCGGTCTTCTCGGGGTCCTTGTAGTACCCCAACGGGATGTGTCCGCAGCGGGCCAAGCGGCCGATCCTTCCCGTGCCCGGCTCGATGCGTTGCCCCTCGTCGTCGAGCACCGCCACAGCGTCGTCGAGCGAGAAGCGCGGGCCGTGATCCGGATCGAAGCGGGACGTCTCCCGTGCGGCGCTTCCGATCTCCGAGCTCCCGATGCCTCCTGTGATCACGACGCGGCCGAAGGCCCGGCAGAGGAGGGTTCGCACGGGCTCGGTGAGCAACGCCCCGCCGGTGGAGATCGCCAGGAGAGAGCGGGTGTCGTAGTCGTGAGCGGGATCGAGACGGGCCTCGGCAATCGGACGGCCCATCGCGTCACCGATGATGCTGAGAGCGACGACCCTCTCCCGCTCGATGATGCGCAGCACCTCGTGCGGATCGAAGCTACGTGACACGGGAAAGAGGCCGAGACCACCGTTCAGAAGCGTGATGATGAAGGGGAACTGGCCTCCTCCGTGCATCAGGGGAGAGATCGTGAGCGTACGCATGCCCAGAGGGTTGTCGGCTTGCTTTACGATCTCTTCGGGTCGCTGGAGCTTCCCGGCGAGTGGAGCGATCATGTTGAAGAAGAAGTCCTCGTGTCTCCAGAGCACACCCTTGGGCATCCCCGTCGTGCCCCCGGTGTAGACCAGATAGATGTCATCTCCCGCGCGTGGCTCGAACCCGCGCGCCTCGGGCTGGGCCGCCAGCGCCGCTTCGTACTCCAGGCCGGGGGCCTCATGATCGCGCTCGCTTCCGTCCTCGAGAACGAGATAGCAGCGGAGGTCGGGGAAGTCGGGCGCGAGCTCGCTGACGAGCGGCGCGAAGCTCCGCTCGTAGATGAGGGCGACCATGTCGGAGTTCTCCCAGATGTAGCGGAGCTCCGCGCTCACGTAGCGGAAGTTCACGTTCACGGTGGCCGCACCGATCTTCCAGCACGCCAGCATCGCCTCGACCCACTCGATCCGGTTGTACGCGTAGACCCCGACGTGATCCCCCCGGCCGATCCCTTGCGATCGCAGGTGGTGGGCGAGGCGGCTGGCACGCCGATCGAGCTCGAGCCGCGTGTAGCGACGTTCACCCGCAACCAGGGCCTCCGCGTCGGGGCGTGCGTCGCAGAGCGCCTCAAAGAGGTCCGCGAGCTGAAACTCCATCATCCGGAGCTCCCTTGGTCTCGGGTGCCGTTCGCCTGATGCTTCGACATTGGCCGGATACGCTCAGGTGGTCGTCAGTACGAGATCGGCGAGCCGCTGACGGTGGAGCCCGTGATAGCCGAGCAGAAGATCGTTCTGCTTGGCTTTGCGGTAGTGGACGTGAGCATCGGCTTCCCACGTGAATCCCACGCCTCCGTGGATCTGGATGCACTCTCCGGTGATGAAGCACGCCGCCTCGGGGACGAAGGCCTTGGCCATCGCGGCGGCCTCGACGCGGCGGGGATCGTCCGCATCGGACGCCCAGGCCGCGTAGTGCGTCCCCACGCGTGCCAGCTCGAGTCGGTGCAGCATGTCCACGGCCTTGTGCTTGATCACCTGAAACGTTGCGATCGGCCGCCCGAACTGCACGCGGCTGCGTGCGTAGTCGACCGCCAGCTCGTTGGCACGCTCGCTGGACCCCACCAGCTCCGCGCAGAGCGCCACGGCGGCATCGTCGGCGACGCGACGCCAGAGACTCGTGTGATCCCCCTCGGGTCCCACGCGCTCGACCGGAAGATCGTCGAGCGTGAGGCTGGCGAGCTTTCGCGTGAGGTCCCAGCTCGGCACGAAGCGCGCCGGGGGTCTCTGGACCAGAAAGCTGCCCAGTCCTTCCTCGGTGCGCGCGGCGACGAGCACCCAATCCGCACTGTGCCCGTCGATCACCACCGGCTTGGAGCCTCGCAGTCGCCAGCGGCCGCTCCGCCTCAGCGCGCGAGTGCGAATGCGGTCGATGACGTCTCCGTGCCCCGCCTCGTCGAGCGCCACAGCTCCGCGGCTTCTGCCCTCCGCCAGGGAGGAGAGCCGATCCTTCAGGCCCAGCGCGCGGGCCGCCAGCGTCGCGAGCACCGCGGACGAGAAGTAGGGGCCCGGAAAGGGAACGCGACCCATCTCCTCCATCACGACGAGCAGATCCACGAGACCCAGGCCCAGACCCCCCTGCGCTTCGGGAATCAGCAGGCCCGTCCAACCGAGCTCCACGAGCCTTCCCCAGACCTCGTCGGTAAAACCGCGCTCGTCCTCGAGCATCGCATGCCAGTACGACGCCGGGCTCTCGCGCTCCATAAAGTTTTGCACCGCCTCGCGCAGTGCTTCCTGCTCCTCGCTGAACGTGAACTCCAACGCTCCTCCCTCGGGGGCGGGTGTTCGCCGTACCCCTCCGATCGGGCCGCACCTTACTCTCTGCCCTCGATTTTCGCTAGCCTAGCCCGCATGGACTTCTCCTACTCCGCCGAAGACGAGGCCTTCCGGAACGAGCTCAAGAGCTGGCTCGACGAGAATCTTCCCAAGTTCCTCTCCGAGTGGTCGGACTCGGAGGAGGTGGCCGCGCCGGAGGCCGCTGGGATCGTGCGCTACATGGAGCGCCGCCGCGCCTGGCAACGCCGGCTCAACGAGGGACGCTGGGCCGCGATCAACTGGCCGCGGGAGTGGGGCGGCCGCGAGGCGACGATCACGCAGAACGTGATCTACTCCGAAACGATGGCCCGTTACCGAACGCCGGGCATCTACAACGCGAACGGCCTGTGGCAGATCGGCCCGATGATCATCAAGTGGGGCACGCAGGAGCAGAAGGAACGCTGGGTCCCGAACATCCTCAACGCTGACGACCACTGGTGCCAGGGGTTCACCGAGCCCGAGGCGGGCAGCGACCTGGCGAACCTGCGAACCCTGGCGGTCTGCGAAGGGGACGACTACGTGCTCGACGGGCACAAGATCTGGATCACCAGCGCGCACCTGGCGAAGTGGGGTCTCTTTCTCGTACGTACCGATCCCACCGCGCTCGAGCGTGGGGCCAAGCACGAGGGGATCACCGCCCTGATCGTGGATCTCGAGGTGGACGGTGTGGAGATCCGTCCGATCAAGGACATCGCCGGTGAGGAAATGTTCTGCGAGGTCTTCTTCGATGGCGCACGCGTGCCGGTTACGTATCGGCTCGGGGGTGAAGGGGAGGGCTGGCGCGTTGCGATGGGTACGCTCGGGAACGAGCGGGTCGGGACGGCCGGCCTCGCTATCGGGATGCGCGTCGATCTCGACGCGATGCTCAACCTGGCCCGTTCGATGAACCCCGAGGCGCTGCGCGATCCCGAGCTCCGCGCGCGCATCGCGCGCGTCTACACGGACATCGAGTACACGCGCCTGCTGAACTACCGCGCGCTCTCGAAGATCCTCAAGGACCAGAAGAACTGGCCGGAGGTGCCCCTGGCGAAGCTGCAGTGGAGCCACTTGGCGCAGAGCCTGGCCGAGCTGGCCGTTGACCTCTTGGGCCCGCTCGGGATGCTGGCCAAGGGGGCGGAAGACTCCCCCGACGCCGGAGCCTGGAACCGGCTCTACGTCTTCCAGCGCTACACCACGATCGGGGCTGGAACGACCGAGGTTCAGAAGAACATCATCGCCGACCGGGCCCTGAAGCTGCCCCGGCGCTGAGGCCTGGCGAGCCTCTGAGCCTTCGGCTCATGTTGAAATTCTACCTGCGAGCAGGTAGAATAACAGCCATGCAGCTTCCTGAAAACCCACCGAGGCGGCGCTCGGAGCGGACCCGCGCGCGCATCCTCAGCGCGGCCGAGCGCGTCTTTGCGCGCGACGGCTTCGACGGAGCTCGTCTCGAGGACGTGGCGCAGGGGGCGGGCCTGCGGCGCGCGTCGATCGTCTACTACTTCCGCGACAAGCGGGAGCTCTACGAAGCGGTGCTGGCGCAGCTCTTCTCGGAGCTGCGAGAGCGCATCGATGCGGCCCTGGGCGGGGCGGGCGAGCCCGCCGAGCGGATCGAGGCGGCGGTCGGGGCGTGGGTCGACTTCGTCGGGGAGCGTCCGGCCCTGGCCCGCCTGCTGCTGCGTGAGGTCGCCGCGACCCAGCCGGACCGCGAGCCCGCGATGCTCGCCCAGGTTCGACCCTTCTTCGAGCTGGTGCGTCGCTTCTTGGCCCGAGCCGCCCGCGAGCGGCCGGTCGGAGCGCCGTCGGTGGATCCAGTTCATCTCGCCGCCACGATTGCGGGAGCGACACTCTTCTTCATCGCGGCGCTGCCCTCGCTCGTGCCTCAGATGGGGATTGATCCCCTCAGCCCCACCCAGCTCGGCCGGCATCGCCGAGCCGTGCTGCTCGTCACCCGACGGCTGCTCGGGATCGAGGACGGTGCGGCCGTGCAGGGAGGAGAGAGATGGACCTCGCGCTGACGGAGGAGCAGCAGGCCTACCGCAAGCTGATCCGCGACTTCATTCGCGCGGAGTGCCCGCCCTCGCTCGATCGCGAGATCGAGGCGAACGCGCGATTTCCCGAGGAGCTGATGCCGAAGCTCGCCGCGACAGGGCTCTTCGGTCTCTGCTTTCCGGAGGAGTACGGCGGGCTCGGGGGCTCGGCGATCGACTTTGCCCTCGCCGTCGAGGAGCTCGCCTACGGCAGTGAGGCGGCCACCGCCTGCTACCTGCTTCCGGTGTTCTTCGCCGGGCAGATGATCCTGCTTAATGGGAGCGAGTCGCAGAAGCAGCACTACCTCCCGCGCATCATCGCCGGCGAGCTCAAGGGTGCTTTTGCGCTCACGGAGCCGGAGGCCGGCTCGGATGCGTCGGCCGTCCGCACACGGGCCGGCTCCAAGGGATCCGGCTTCGTGATCGAGGGGCACAAGCACTTCATCTCGGGAGCGGACGTCGCGGACTGCATCATGACCGTGACCCGGACGGGTCCCGAGCGCCACGGGGGTCTCACGATCTTCATGGTTCCGCGCCGCTCGCGCGGTCTCTCGATCCGCAAGGCCGAGAAGCTCGGTTCGCGCTGCATGAGCCTCTGCGAGATCTTCTACGACGGCGTCGAGGTGGACCGAGAGGAAATCATCGGCGGGCCCGAGGCCCTGAACCGCGGGTGGCCGCAGATGATGGCAAGCCTGGACATGGAGCGGATCATGGTCGCCGCGACGATGACGGCTGTGGCGCAAAAGTCCTTCGATGCCGCGCTGGCCTACGCCAAGGAGCGCGTGCAGTTCGGTCGTCCGATCGGGCGCAATCAGATGATCCAGCTCCAGCTCGTGAACATGGCGATCGACATCGAGGCGGGCCGCAACCTCGTCTACAAGGCGGCCTGGAGGGCGAGCCAGGGTCAGAAGATGGCCATGGAGGGCTCGATCGCGAAGGTCTTCTGCACGGAGATGGCGACACGCGTGACCCAGTCGGCCATGCAGGTCATGGGGGGGCAGAGCTATCTGATGGAGTCCGACATCCAGCGCTGGGCGCGAATCGCCTTGCTGGGTCCGATCGGGATGGGCTCAAACAACATTCAACGTCTGATCGTTGCTGGAAACCTCGGCTTGACCGGGTAGGGTGCGAGGTCGGTCGCCGGGGTCGCGGGCGAGCGAGGAGCGTCGGGATCGAGGGCTCAGTAGACCTCGCGCAGGAAGATCACGGCATCGTCGCCCTTGAAGATTCCGAACGTGGCACGTCCCGTCGGATTGTCGTCGTGACCACCGTCGCCATCCCAGTCGTAGAACAGCCATTCCAGGGCCGCTCCGGTGGAGCTCGTGAGGTCCGCCGTGATGTCGATCGTCCCCGTATTCCCGGCTCCCGGTGCGCTGAAGCTCAGCCCCGCATCGCCCATCAGCAGCGGATCGTTCGCCAGTGTGGCGATGGAGAGGCCGGCCGGTGACTGGGTCAGGCTGAGCTCCGCGAGAGGGAGGGAGCTGCAGCTGTCGGAGCTGTGTGTGACAAATCCGAGGCCATCGTAGTACTCGGCCCGCAAGGGCACCGACAGGCTGAGCAGCTCGGAGCCGTTGGCGTTCTCAAGTCGCATGCGTCCCCAACGCTGTGTCTTGCCACCCGTGAAGGCGATGCCGTTTCCCGCACTCGCGACTCCGAAGCGGGCGGGGTTCGAGACGTAGGCGATCCCGTCGCTGTCGATGACGTTGATCGCCAGGCTGAGCTCGGCCTCGAAAGGAGCCACCGGCCCAGCGCGGGTGAAGAGGAGTCCCGAGCCAGCCGCGAAGGTGAGCGTCCCGCTGCCGTTTCCCCCGTCGACGATCGTGGGATCTGCGCTCGTCGTGGGAAGGCCACTGGTGTCGAGGCTCCCGGCCGCCGCCGTGTAGCTGCGTCCGGTCAGGCTGGTGTTCGTGAGCTTCCACCAGCTCCCCGTGTAGTTCTGGGTCGTCGTGCCTTGCAGGTTGCGGGCCGTCACCGTCAGGACCGGCACGGTGGCATAGACGAAGGGCTGGCCGACGTAGGTGAAGGCGCCGCTCGCGCAGCCGGCTGCAAAGCTCGGCGTGTTCGTCGCGACCCCGAAGTCGAACGGCGTGAAGCGGCCCACGTAGCCCGAGCGGCCCACGCTCTTGGCCGTCTCCGTAGCGCCAATACCGAGGTAGCTCGCGTCCGCGACGGTGGCCGAGAGCTCAACGATCCCGACCTCTGGGTAGTAGGCCGTGGTTGAGCTCGCGGCGCCCGCGCTGAAGCTCGTGAGGGCCGTGCCCCCCTGCAGGCCGGGATCGTTTCCTCCGCTCGGCGCGAAGAGCGCCGCGCCGAGTCCCACAGTCTCGACGGGGCTCTCCTGTCCGTAGCGGGACGCGGCGACGTTGTCCGAAAGATTCGTGTTGTTCGACGGATCGCTGTCGCCGTGTCCATCCGGAACGCCGTCACCGTCGGCATCGTCTGCCGCGCTCCAAAGCACGGCGCGCACCGATGTCGTGAAGGCGGTGCCCGCGCTGGTGAAGATCGTGTCCGAGGGACCGCTCGCGCCGGGGTTCCCCGTGACAGAGACGTCGAATCCGAAGGGACGGAACACGAAGCTGTTGCTGCTCCCGATGAGGGTC
This sequence comes from Myxococcota bacterium, assembly GCA_046754285.1. Lineage (GTDB taxonomy): Bacteria > Myxococcota_A > UBA9160 > SZUA-336 > SZUA-336 > JBHHVJ01. The sequence continues at coordinate 11,376 of JBHHVJ010000039.1, forward strand.
TCGCCGGAAGGCGAGAGCACGGTGCGGGCGTGGAGCTGCACCTGGCCGACATCGAGGTAGGAGAGCACGAAGCTGGCCGTCGTATCGGTCGCGTCCCCGAAGTCGAGCCCGACCCCCGTATAGCTCGAGACCGAGCCGCTGGGGCTCCCCGCGATGGCGGTTCCGTTGATCGTGACCTGATTCGTTCCGCAGGTCGAAGGGTTCTCGCACTCGAAGGCCAGCTCGATGGTCTGGGTTCCCGTGAAGGCCGCCTCGCAAGCCCCGGTCTCATCGCTCGTCCGCACGGCCTGCAGCTCGAGCGTCTGCGCGCCGGGGGCGACGTTGGAGGCTTTCCCGCCAATCTGCGTACCGATTGTGTTCTTGATCCCGTCGGCCAGGAACACGAAGCCCGCACTCGCGTAGCTGAGGCTCGGATCTTCCGCCGCCGCCTCGCTGGCGCTTCCATCGCTGACGTTGATGTCCACCGTCTCGCTGTAGGTGTCCTTGAGGCCGAGCACCACCTGGCCTGCATCGCCCGCTGCGAAGACGTAGCTGGCCGCACCCGAGCCGGAGTTCGTGAGGGTTCCGCCGCCCGTCACGAGGGACCAGTCTCCGTGCGCGGTGCTCGTGGTCAGACTGATCGTGCCCGTAAAGCTCGTGTCCACCGCGTGCGATGCGTCGTGTGCCCGGATCGTGACGTTCTCGGCCTGGCAGTTCACAGCGCTTCCGTCGTGCGAGATCGCGAAGTGATCCACCGTCCCGCAGCTGTTGCCGGCCGCAGACGGGTTCAGGACGATCCCGGCGCTCGACCACCAGGTCTTAGCGCTCAGACTGGCCGTGAACGTATCGGTGGTCGCGGTACTGAAGGTCCGGCTGTAGACATAGGTGTGAATGGTCTCCTTCCCAGACCCTCCCGTCCCCTGACCCGTGGCGCTGTAGCCCGAGGCGAAGCTGCTCACGGTCTGGTCCTTCGGACAGACCCCGATCGCGTGCACCGAGCTCGCCTTCGTGGACGTGAGCGTGAGCGCCACGCTGCTGGACTTGGTGCCTCCGCCGCAGCCGGCATTCTCGCCGTCGGGGTTTGCTCCCGTCGGGTCCTCGAAGGACGCGACGCCCGAGTAGCGGCTGAACACCCAGGAGACTGGCCGGACCGTATCGAAGCCGATCTGGACCTGAAAGCTCCCGGGTGAGCCCTGCGCGGTCCAGACCTCGATGGTCGTCTTGCTCTTGGTTCCGCACTGCTGCTTCTGCTCCGTCCAGGTGAGGCCTCCGCCGGAGACGCTGTTGATCGTTCCGTTGTGCCCGGTGGAGACGAAGAGGACGTAGGTCTGATTCGTGCCCCCCTGGATCGTCGCGGTGGAAGCCGGAGAGGCCGTGGCGCCTCCCGTGGTCGTCTCCTCGAGTGTGATCGAGCCGGTCGTCCCGAAGGCGAGATCGGGATCCTCGCTGGAGTCCTCGCTCGCGGATCCGTCCGTGACGTTGATGCTCAGCGTCTCGGGCGTCGAGTTCTGGAGGCCCAGCACGACGGAGCCGGCATCGGCCCCGACGAAGCTGTAGGTCGCACTGCCGCTGCCAGAGTTGACGAACGTCCCCGACCCCGTGACCAGAGACCAGTTCCCGTTGGCCGTCGATGTGGAGAGCGTGATCGTCCCCGTGTAGCCTGTCACCGTCGCGTGCGTGCTGTCGTGATGGGTGATCGTGATGTTCTCGGGAGCGCATGTCGTTGCGGCACCGTCGTGACTGATGGCGAAGTGCGCGCTCGCCGCTTGTGGGTTCAGGACAACTCCGGCCGTCGCCCAGCTATCCTCACCGTTCAGCGTCGCCTGGAACTGGTCGCTCGTCGCGGTGGTGATCGTCTTGGCATAGAAGTCACTCTTGGCGGTAGTGCCGGTGTCGCTTCCGAGCAAGCTGTAGCCCGGGGAAAACGAACTGACATTCTTGGCCACACGCCCCACGCCGACCAGATGCACAGAGTTGGCCTGGGTCGAAGTCAGCGTGAGCTGTGCCGTGGAGGTCTCGCCGCCGCCGCAGGACGTGTCGTTCAGGCCGTGCTTGTTCTCGCCGGCTGCACCCTCAAGGGTCGAGACGCCGGTGTAGCGCGCCAGAACGGCGGAGAGCTTGTCCGTCCCGCTCTTCGTGATCTGGAGCTGGAAGGCGGAGGCCGGGGAGCCCTGGGCGGTCCAGATGCGGCTCCCGGCTACGTTTGCGGCGCCGCACTGCTCCTTCTGCTCGATCCACGTCAAGCCTCCGCCCGAAACCGCGGTGACATCCTTATTCTTCTGCGTGACGATAAACACGACGTAGGTCTGCGAGCTTCCGCCTTGGATGGACGGAAGGGTGACGGTGGAGCTACCCCCGTTGCCTGTGACGACCTCCTGGAGCGTGATGGCCGCATGCGCCTCCAGCGAGAGGCTGAGGGACAGCAGGAGAACCGTGGCAACGAGAAGCGGGCGCTGACTGGGGTGTGCAGTCATGGGACCACGCTCAAGGTGGCCTCGAGCTGGCGCGAAACGTAGTCGAGATCGCCGAAGCTGCCGCGCTGGGCCTGGGCGGATAGCACCATGACGTTCGTTGTGACAGACCCCTCGACGTGCGTCGTCATGCTGCAGCTCACGGTCACGTTGAATCCGATGAGGCCGCCCTCGGTCAGGGCGAAGCTCGCGGCGGGACAGGTCGCGGGTGTGGCCACCGCCTTGGCCGTTCCCCATTCGATGCCGCTGCGAGCCGCCGCATAGGCGCGAAGCTCGAGCAGGGCGAGGCTCGAGGACCGTCGCGAGACCGAGCTCAGGGAGACCATTCCCGCGCCCGCGAGCGACACGACGACGAGCAGGAAGATCGCACTGACCAGTGAGAAGCCAGCCTGGGTGTGACGGGAACTCATGGTGCGTTCACCACGTGAACCTGCTCGAGCAGGCGAACCTGGCTCCCGTCGCGAGCGAGCGTGAGGGCGAGCGTCACCAGGCTGGCTCGTTGACTGCTGCCGGGCGCGTAGCTGAACTGGCAGGACGCGACCCCGCTGGCCAGCGTCGCGGCCTGCGCGGTCGCGATCGGGGCCGCGAGAGGATTGGTGGGCTGCGAGGCCGTGGGCGCATAGCCGGAGTAGCGCGTCAGTGTCTGGGCGGTGGTGTCGCAGAGGAAGCTGACGGGTCCTTCGACGACGTAGAGCCGCCGTCGCGGGGATCGTCGGATGAAGTCGAAGCTCGATCCGAGCACGAGCTGGTCCTCGTCGCCGTCGTTCTGGATCGTGACGGTTGTGCTCGCGGGTGTGATCGCTCCGGGACTCGTTCCGGCAGCCGCATCGGACCAGATGGCACTGCCCGTACTGTAGATGGCGATTCGCTGGCCCGAGGGGAGTGCGGTGCCGTAGCTGAACGAGAGCGCTCGCAGGCGCCCGAGCACGTTGAAGCTCGCGTCGGGACCGGGGTCCAGCACATCGCTCGCCGCCGTATGATCGTCGGGGGTGTTCACTCCAGGTGCGGAGCGATAGCGTGCGCCATCGAGGGTGTACAGCAGCTCCAGCGCCGTAGCGCCGCCGGCGACGCGTATGCTGTTCGGGAGAGCACGGCGCACGTCACGCGCCATGCGTTGCAGGGCCGTCTCCGCATGCGCCACGAGCCGAGCTCGGCCATCGATATCACCGTACGCCCGCATGGACTGGCCGATGAAGCTCATCGCGAATCCCGCGACGATTCCCGTAAGGGCGATCACCACCACCAGCTCGACCAGCGAGAAGCCGTACACGTCGCACGAGCGTCGCATCCGTCAGTACCTCGCCCGGTAGCCGCTCACGGTGAGGTCCACGAGATCGCTGTGCGTGACGCGAACGTCGGCCCGAAGCACGTTCGTCGTGCCGCTGAGATCGCCGAGGGTGGCGCTTCCGGTCACGAGCACACGCACGCGGTAGGGCTCGAGGCCCGCGACGGCTGCGCCATTCTGATCCCGGGCCCCGAGGTCGTCGAGGCCATTGTAGTCGCAGACGTTGTCGAAGAGGGAGCGGCTCGACTCCGCCGTGGGGCAGCTTCCGCCCCCCGACCCCAGATCGGGATCGTAGAAGTCCTTGAGCAGAACCTCCTCGAGGTAGGCCTGCGCGACCGCGGCGGCCTGGCGCTCGATCATCGGCTCCGCACTGTGGCGCGAGGTCGTGTTCACGAGCAGCAGGACGCCCGTGATGCTGAGGGAGATCACGAGGATCGAGACGATGAGTTCGATCAGCGTCGCACCGATCTCCGGGGTTGGGGCTGCGCGGCGGCGTGGCCCGAGCTCCATGGCTACTGGACGAAGCCCGTCTCCCCCGTCACGCTGATCGTGCGGGAGGCGATGCTGACGGTGGTATCCACGACGTTCCCCATCGAGTCTCGCGCGCGGCCCAGAGCATCGAAGACGAGTGGGCTCACCGTGCTCGTGAGGGAGAGCCCCGTGGGCAGGGCTGCCGAGTAGCCGGAGGCGCCGGTGGCCGGATGGAGGACGTCCCGCGTGAACGCGCCCGAGCTGCAGGAGGTTCGCTGCCGCAGCCGGTATCCGCTCGCATCGAGCGTCAGCTGAACCTCACAGCCGCTGGCGACCGCGAGCTCCTGGGCGTACGAGAGCGCGGCCCGGACCTCGTCCGCGAAGAAGCGCTCGCGAAACTCCGAGTGACCCAGGAAGCGGGGAGCGCCGATCCCGGCGAGAAGAGCGAGCAGGCCCATCACGAGCAGCAGCTCCGTGAGCGTGAAGCCACTCTCCGGGCCTGAGCTCCTCGGTCGGTTCCAGGCGGTACGAGCGGCTCTGGAGCGAGCCGGCCAGGAGTCTGACCCGACTCCATCTCGGGTCAGATTCCTGGCGCCCGGGCGCCTTGTCGGCGAGCCGAGCTCGCCTGCGCGCGCGGCGACAGACTCTCGAGTCGGTCGCCTAGTTGACCGCGCCCGTGGCGGCATTGTAGGTGAACGAGCCTCCCCCCGTGCCCGACAGGGTGAAGGTCCCCGTCCCGGCGCCGGCTGCGGGTGTCTCGCTCGAGGTCCAGCTGGACGGCAGCGCAGTGCTCATGATCAGCGCATAGAGCTCGGCCGCGGTGTCCTGGGCCGCGTTGGCCGTGTCGATCGTGGGCCAGCCCGAGGCGTTGACGATCACGGAGGTGCCGCCCTCGAGCGTCAACGTCGCCGCAGCTCCCGTGCCCCCCGCGAGCCACTTGGCATGAACGAGCTGCACGGCGGAGGTGAAGGCGGCCTGGGCGCCCGAGAGGGCTGCGGTGCGGGCCTCCTGCTCGAGCGCCACGAAACGGGGTAGCGCCACGGCTGCGAGAATCGCGATGATCGAGATCACGACGATCAGCTCGATCAGTGTGAATCCGTGTTCTTGCTTGTGCATCTTGCCGGTCTCCGATCGGTGCCCGTGTGTAGGATCGTCTCCCGAGGCCATCGGCCGATTGTGTCCCGTGCTTGACCCCGACCGCCGGCCCGCGCGCGTTCAGCCGTGCGCCACCTGGGCGAGATCCCAGAGGGGGAGGTAGACCCCGAGAGCGAGGATCAGCACGAGCACGCCGAGACCCACGATGAGCAGCGGCTCGATCGCGTCGGAGAGTCGCTTCAGGTCGTACTCGACCTCGCCCTCGTAGTACTCGGCCACCTCGGCAAGCAGGGGCTCCACGGAGCCGGACTCCTCGCCCACGGCGATCATCTGGAGCACCAGGGGGAGGAAGAGGCCGCTGGCCTCGGCGGCGGTGCAGAGGGAGGCCCCGTGCGCGATCCGCTCCCGCATGCTCAGGATCCGCTCGCAGACCCAGGCGTTGTCCACCGCCGCTGCAACGCTCTTCAGGGCCGCGATGATCGGGACCCCCGATGCGGAGGTGATGGCAAAGCCTCGTGCGAAGCGCGCGAGCGTGGCACGCTCGAGGATGCTGCCGATGATGGGAAGACGAAGCTGGTAGCGGTGCCAGAGCAGGCGCCCCCCCTCGGTTCCGAGCCAGGACCGCAGCGCCACCGCTACCGCGATGCCGGCGACTGCGACGTGGAGCCAGTAAGCCACGAAGAAGTCCGAGCTCGCGATCAGTAGCCGTGTCGCCCAGGGCAGCTCGGCACCGTGGGAGGCGAAGACGTTAGAGAAGGCAGGGATCACGAAGAGATTGATCACGGCGATGGCCGCGATGACGGCCATGATCACGAGCAGGGGGTAACGGGTGGCGCTGCGGATGCTCCGGATCGTCTCCTGCTCGCGCTCCAGGTAGCGCCCGAGCTCTTCGAAGGTCTCCTCGAGTCGGCCGCTGCTCTCTCCCATGTGGACGGTCGCCACGAAGAGCTTCGAGAAAACTCGCGGATGGGCCTCCAATGCGTCCGTCAGGCTGCGTCCCGAGCGCAGCGCATCCGTCGTCTGCCGAAGGGCGCGCGCCAGGGCCGGGTGTCGAGCCGTCTGCGCCAGACCCGTGAGCGCTCGAATCAGCGGAACGCCCGCGTGCGTGAGCGTACGCATCTGACGGCAGAACATCACGAGCTGCTCCAGGGGAACGCGCGAACCCCAGAGACCTGCGCCGACGAGGCCCGCGCCGGTCGTCGAGAGCTCGCGGATCTCGATCGGGGTCATGCCCCGCATGGAGAGCTGAGCCGCGGCCGCCCCGGGGTTACCGGCCTCGATCTCTCCCGTCAGCGGACGGCCGTCCGCTCCGCGTGCTTGATATCGGTAGCGGCTCACTCCTCGGTTCCGGTCTCGCCGGCGACGCGCAGCACCTCGGCCAGCGTCGTCCGCCCCGCCACGGCGGCAGCGAGTGCGGAGTCCACTAGAGGACGGAAGCCGGCACTGGACCGAGCCGCCCGCTCGAAGGCGGGGAGGTCGCCCACCCCGAGTGCGTAGGCCGCCGGACCATCGAGCTCGAGGAACTCGTAGATCCCGGTCCGCCCGCGGTAGCCGGTCGCGTTGCATCGGTTGCAGCCCACACCGCTCTGAAAGCGGGCTCGGGCCAGATCGTGGTGGCAGCCGTCGAGCCAGGCGCGCTCCCGCTCGTCCGGCTCGTGAGGCTCGGTGCACTCGGGGCAGACCAGTCGCACCAGGCGCTGGGCGACGATGCAGCGCAGAGCCGTGGCCAGCAGCGCGGGGCTGGCCCCCAGGTCGATCAGCCGGGCGGCACTCGCGACGCTGTGGTTCGTGTGGAGGGTCGAGAGCACCAGATGACCCGTCAGGGCGCCGCGCAGCGCCATCTCGACCGTTTCCGGATCGCGCATCTCCCCCACCATGAGGATGTCGGGATCCTGCCGCAGTGCCGTTCTCAGCACTCGGGCAAAGCTCAGGTCGATCTTGGAGCTGACCTGAACCTGGTTGATCCGTGGGAGTCGGTACTCGACCGGATCCTCGACGGTGATGATCTTGCTCGAGGCACGATTGAGCTCGCTCAGGGCGGCATAGAGGGTCGTCGTCTTGCCCGATCCCGTCGGCCCCGTCACCAGGACCAGCCCGAGTGTCTGATGAATGTGGTGCTGCAGACGGGTCAAGAGGCGGGGTGGCATGCCGAGCTGGTCCATGTGCAGGACCCCACCGGACTGGTCCAGGAGGCGCATCACCACGGACTCGCCGTACTGGACCGGCATCGTCGAGAGGCGGACGTCGATGCTGCGACCCGCCACGACGATCTGGAAGCGGCCGTCCTGCGGCAGCCGTTTCTCGGAGATGTCGAGTGAGGCCATGAGCTTGAGCCGCAGCACGAGAGCGGGAGCGATGCGGCGCTCCGGCATCTCCTGCTCGCGCAGGAGCCCGTCGATGCGCTGACGGATGCGCAGCACGTGCTCGTCCGGCTCGATGTGGATGTCCGACGCGCGTCCCTTCACCGCGTCCTCGAAGATCGACTGGAGCAGCCGGACGACGGGCGCTTCCGATCCGCCCAGATCCTCGGCGAGCCGGTCGAGATCGAAGGAGGTCTCGCCGAGATCCTCATGCAGCTCCTCGGCCAGGCTCGAGATCTCCTCGCTGCGGCGATAGCTGCGGTCGATCAGCTCCAGGAGCTCTCGCTCGCGAACCACCGCGGGCTTGAGCCTTCGCTTCAGAAGGCGGCTGAGCTCATCGAAGGCGAAGAGGTCGGCGGGATCGGCCATCCCGATCAGCAGCTCGTGCCCGCGATCTTCCAGCACGACGGCGCGGAAGCGGCGCGCATGGGTCTCGGGAAGCATGCGCACGACGTCGGGATCGGGCTTGAGCTGGCCGAGGCTCACGATCGGGATGCGAAGCTGTCGGGCCAGGAACTCGAGAAGCTGGTCCTGCTCGACGTAGCCGAGCTCCACCAGGGTGCGGCCCAGCTTGTGGCCGAGCTTCTTCTGCTCGATGAGGGCGGTCTCGAGCTGCTCCCGCGTGATGATCTGGTTCGCGACCAGAAGCTCGCCGATGCGCAGCTTTCGGAGACCGAGCTCCGGGCTCATCGCGTGAGCGCCCCCAGCTCGCTCAGACGTCCGTCCACCCACGCGAGGGAGGCCTCATCGAGGCCGGGAATCCGTCGGGCCCGCTGATAGGACTCCAGCGCGGCCGCGTACCTCGACTGGGCCTCGAGGGAGATCGCCAGGCCCAACCACCAGGCTGCGCGCAGCGAGTTCTCTCCAAGAGCGGTGCGGTAGAGCGTCTCGGCCCGTGCGTGCTCGCCCCGCCCCTGCAGGAGCGCCGCCAGAAAGGCGTGATGCTCCGCTCGCCCAACCGTCTCCGCCGGCATCGACTCCAGCAGTGCGATCGCACGCTCCAGTGCGCCGGCCTCGGCGTGAATGCGCGCCTCGAGCCAGGCGAGCTCGGCACGGCCGGGGCCGAGCGCACGGCCCTCTTCGAGCAGTGCGACGGCGTCCTCCCACGCGCCCCGGCCGGCGATCAGACGGGCGAGGTGGAGCCGGGCTTGGGAGTGCTCCGGCTGCTCGCGCAGCGCCTCACGGAGCGTCTGCTCGGCCTGGACGCGCCTGCCCCGTCGCTCGAGCGCGAGCGCTTCGCGGTAGCTCTGCTCGGCGCGGGGTGGGGAGGCGGTACGCTTGACGAAGACGGGCTGCTCCGCCTTCGAGTCGCGTGCTCGGGACGCGGGAGGCGAGCTCGGGCGGGGGGGTGAGAAGGCGGCCACGCGGCTCCCCACAGCCACATCGGCGGTTGTGTGCGGAAGCAGGTGCACGATCAGCTCCGGCTCTTCCCCCCAGCGGTGCACTCCGACGTGGACGCGTGGATCGTTCGCCAGGGACAGGTGGAGCCGGAGGTTCCGGCCCTCCTGTTCGCTCTCGATGTTGCGCAGCGGTGTTCCGGGGAGCCCGAGGGGAGGGAGGGGTTGGTCGAGTCGTGCATCGGCGAGGATCAGATCGAGCGAATCACGGCGGCGAAGAACGCGATGCCGCACGGGCCGATCGAGTCGGATGTGCACCTGCAGCCCACCGTCGGTGAGCTCCGCGCGCACGCCTTGGACGACGGCCGAGGGAGGGAGCGGTCCGGCCCCGACCGGTGCGAGTGTCGGTCGGGGCCCAGAGAACTCCGGCCAGCTCAGCAGCAGGGCGGCCAGGCTGGCGATCAGCAGCGCAGGGATCCTCGAGCGCCGCAGGCGAGCCGGCCCGGACCCGCCTGGGGACACCCGGGTGGCACGCTGGGTGCTCTCGCGTCTCTCGAGATCGCGCAGCACGTCATTGAGCAAGCTCATGCCCCCAGCCTCGCAGCGAACATCCGACGAACCGACCGCCTCAGTCGGCTGCCCGCGTCGTCCGTGTCGCGGATTGCGCGCCGCACGTGTCGCCGTCGCACCTCCGGGCTTCCCTCGCCGTAGGCGGCGAGCAGCGACTTGTGTGCGAGTACGTTGACGAGTCTGGGAAAGCCGCGGCTGGCCCGTTGGAGCAGGGCGAGCGAGGCGGCGGAGAAGAGATCATCCCGGGTGCAGCCCGCACAGTGCAGTCGCTCGCCTACGTAGCGCCGGGTCTCCGCCGCCTTGAGCGGACGAAGTCGGTGGGGCAGGCTGATCCGCTGGCGGATCTGTCGGAGCTCCGGACGCGCGAGGCGCAGGTCGAGCTCGGGCTGGGCAAAGAGGACGAGCTGGAGCAGCTTGGCGGACTCCGTCTCCAGATTCGTCAGCAATCGCAGCGCCTCGATCGTCTCGTCGGGCATCGCCTGCGCCTCGTCCACGAGCACGATCACCCGCCGATCGTGACGTCGCAGCTCGATCAGGCGTCGGAGAATCCGCGACGTGGCGTCGGGCCCCTCGGTGGTCGTCCCTTGTCCGAGCCCAAGCTCTTCGCCGAGCGTGTGGAGGAGCTGCCTGGGGTCGAGGGCCGGGTTGGGCAGGTAGGCGGTGAAGAAGTTCTCGCCGAGCGAGTGCAAGAGCTCGCGACACAGCAGGGTCTTGCCCGTGCCCACCTCGCCCACGAGCTTGATCAGTCCTTCTCCGCCCTCGATGCCCAACCGAAGCACGTGGAGCGCTTCCTCGTAGGGGGGCAGGGGGACACGAAAGCGGAGGTTCGGCGTCAGCGCGAAGGGGGGCTCGCTCAGACCGAAGTGCTCGAAGTACATCTCAGGGGGTTCCCCCCAGAACCTGGCGGGCTTTCATCGCGTCGAGCCGATCCGCGGACTCCTTCAGGACCTCCCGCCAGGTATCCCGCGTGACAGCGATCGGACGCATGAGAATCACCAGCTCCTTCTTGAGCGCCTCCTCGAAGTTCTGCTCGAAGAGGGAGCCGAGGATCGGGATCTTCGCGACCCACGGAATCGATGCGCGTCGATCTGCGAGAGTGTCCTGCATCAGGCCACCGATCACGACGATCTGCCCGCTGCGCGCGCGCACGACGCTGTCGGTCTCGCGGATCGTGCTGAAGGCGAGAGGCAGCTCGAGCGTATCGTCGCCGATCGCGATCGTCTTGGTCTGGTCCTGCACTTCGCTGATCGAAGGGTGAACGTGAAGCGTGATGTAGCCGTCCTCGTCGATCTGAGGGGTCACGTCGAGGGCGATCCCGGAAAAGAATGGCGTGAGCGTGACGTCGGGGTTGGTCGTGGTGGTCGTCGATGTCACGGTCGTCGTCGATACGTCCGTCACGAAGAACTCGTCGCTGCCGACCTTGATCACGGCCTTCTGATTGTTCAGGGTCGAGACCCGCGGGCTCGAGAGCACCTGGACGTCGCCCTGCGTCTCGAGCAGCTCGATGAACTCCGAGAACTCATCCGACTGGATCGCCAGGGTGAACACGCCTCCCAAGGTCGAGATCAGGCTCCCGTCGGGCAGGCTCGCGCTGCGCGGATCGAGTGCCCCGGTGTCTCCTGTGCCGGGCACCTGCGAGCCGTCTCCGAGCACCCTCTCGAAGCCTCGCTGCACACCGAGGATCGCATCATCCCGCCCGGGGCGTTCGAGATACGCCCAGTTGATTCCGGAGCGGAACCCGTCGTCGAGTGTCACCTCGATGATCTTGGCCTCCAGGATCACCTGACGCTGAAGGTGGGTCTCGATCTTGCTGAGATAGCGCTGAACCTGGCGCAGCTCGGCGGGCATGGCCCGGACGATCACCACGCCCGAGTTGGCGCTGATCTGGACCGAGCCTCCGCCCTCGGTGCTGACGATCGATTGCAGGGCGTGCTCGACCTCGACCCAGAGGTCCGTCTCCGACTCCGTCGTGATCCGGCTCCCCGAGACGGATGGAGCGGCGGTCGTGCCCGTCAGCTGCGCGCCGGCGAGCACGATCTGCCCGTTGGGTCCCTGGCTCACCTGTCCGGAGCTGATGCGCGTCTGCGACTCACCGGTGCGGCGCAGGTTGAGGTAGTCGAGCGTGAAGATGCGCGACTGAAGACGAGGTGGAGAGACCCGGAACGTACCGTCCTCGAAGCTGTACTCGTAGCCGTACGTCTCGCGGACCATCTCCATGACCTGGCCGATCGTGACCCCTTTGAGCTCGAGGGAGATCTCACCCTTCGTCTCGGGATGGACGATCATGTTGTACGGCGTTCCCTCGACCAGGCTCATGAAGAAGCGGGCCGCGGGCGTTCGGTGAACCGAGACATCGAAGCGGGGCTCCTCCGGACCGGGTCCCGGCCCGAGCCCCGGCATCGGCGGCAGCAGCGTGCTGCGCACGGCCTCGGGGGGAACGATCGGCTCCTCGCGACTCGCTTCAGCCGCCTCACGCAGCGCGCGAGCCGCGGGTCCGGGCTCCTCCTTGACGGGACCCGGATCGCGGAGCGTCTCACAGCCGCCGAGCAGCCCCATCGTCAGAACGATCCCCAGGAGCGAATCCCATCGAGCTCTCACGGGTCCTCCTCCCAGAGCTCCTGCTTCGCAGGAGGCCCGGTCAGCTGCAGCACGAGCTCGCCGGCCGGTCCGCTCAGGCGCACCGCGTACGGCTCGATTTGGACGACTCGAGCCCCCGCGACCCAGTCCCCTTCCTGCACCAGGCGCCCGTCGATCGTGGCGATCCGACGTCCCGGCGCGATCAGGATCGAGCTGAGACGTGTGGCCGCGCGCGAGGACTCCCGCACCCGCTCGATCCGGCTCTGAGGCGGGCGCGTCGGATCGACCAGTGGCGCGGCGGCCGTGGCCAGGAGCAGGAGGAGGATGAGGGGGCTAGACACCGATCCAGCCCTCTTCGGTGCTGAACGTGTGGACGATCACCGTCACGCGGGCCCGGGGATGCTCGGTCACGCGGTAGAGGAGATGATCCCAGAAGAAGGACCAGGGCAGCTGCTCGACGCGCTCGAGAAACGCGACCGTCTCCGCGAAGCTGCCCTCGAGCTCGATCTCCATGGCGTGCCTGTAGATCTGGGCCCGCTCGTCAGCGGCTCCCCCTGAGACCTCGTCACTCTCGATCAAGGGCTCGACGGGGAGTGCTTCGAGGCGCACGAGGCGGAGTGGCTTCTGGTGTGCGAGCAGCTCCTCGAGCACACGCGCCATCTCCCCAGGCGTGACGACGCCCTCGGTCCGCTCACGGAGGCTCGCGTCGATGGCTGCGATCTCGCTCTCGAGCGCCGCCAAGCGTTCTCGCAGATGAGCATGGGGGTCGATCTCGAGACGGAGGCGGGCCGTGCGCGCGCGAGCGTCCAGCTCGGCCAGCTGCTCCTCGAGCGCCAGCCGCTCGCTTCGATCGACGGAGCGATCCGACTGCGTCGGGCGCAGGAACACGTTGTCCCAGACCAGGATGATCAGCCCCATGGCGGCCAGCAGCAGAAGAGCCCGCTCGCGCGGAGAGCTCCGTTCGAGGAAGTCGATCAGACGGCTCGACAAGGGCTTCATGCGCCATCCTCCACGTCGGTGCTCACCTCGAAATCGATCGCACCGGTGTCATCGACCCGACGCGACAGGGCGAAACGGTGGAACTCGAGGCCCTGGAAGGCCTCCTCTCGGCCGAGCCGCTGGAGGAGTCGCGGCACGGCCTCGGCCTGGAGGGCGCTGCCCCGGAGCGTCAGGGCTTCCCCGCCCCGGCGCAGCTCGAACTCGCGCAGCCAGAGGCCGGAGATGTGCTGGCGCGACAGACCGCGGAGCTGCCTCGAGAATCCGGATGCGTTGCCGAGGCTGCGCGTCGCAAAGAGCTGCTCAAGCTTCTGCTTGGCGCGGAGCTCGCCCTCGAGCGCGGAGATTCGCGCATCCAGGGCCCCACGGTCGAGGTGGCTCTCCAAGGCCGCCTCGAGCTGCGAAAGCTTCTCCGCCTGCTGCTCCGCACGGAGCGCGAGCTCCTGAAGCGAGCTGTGATCGGCGCGTTCCCGGATCCAGAGGCCGAGGGACAGCAGACCCAGCATGGCGATGAAGGCGATCAGGAGCTGGGCCATGCGCTGGGGGGCCAGGGGAGGGTGGCGTCGCCGAAGGCTGCGCTCGTAGAGGTTCACGCTCTGGAGCGGTGCGCCTGGGGTGTCGGGTCGCAGCGCCGCTCCGATGGCGGGCAGGGCCGCCAAGACCGTGGCCGACGTCAGGCCCGGAGGGCACTCGATCAGCTCGTCCAGCCTGAGCCACTCGGTGGCCACGCCGAGCTGCCGGGCCAGGACCCGATCGAGTCCGGGCACCTCCCCCTCAACAGAGGTCAGCAGGAGCCGGGAGACGGGATGCTGTACGAGCTCATGCTGGTAGTAGTCGATGGACCGCTGGATCTGCAGCATCAGATCGTCGAGCTCGGGCTGCGTGGCATCGGGGTCGGCCGGCAGCGCTTCCTTCAGATCGAGGGCCGCGAGCCTCTCGAGGCTGGCGTCGATCCAGCGTGCGATGTAGAGGCTCTGCTCCCGCGTCACGGTGATCAGACCCGCGTCTCGACGCAACGCCAGAACGGCGAGGCCGTTGGGAGCCAGCGGATGATGAGCGACGAGGTTGCGCAGGGCGAGCTCGGGAGCCTCGATCACCAGCGGATCCAAGCCCGCGGCCACGAGCGTCTCGACCTGCTCGCGCAGCGGCTCACGCGGTGCCGCGACGGCGTACAGCGCGCGGGTGTGGCGCCGGTCCTGCTGCGGAAGCGTGTAGAAGTCGACGAGAGCGTCCTGAATCTCGAAGTCCACCAGATCGTGGAGGCACCATCGGATCGCGGAGCGAAGCTCGTCGGGAGGAACGTCGGGGGCGTCGAGTGCGCGCAACGAGTACCCCTCGGGAGTGAGGACGAGGGCCGTTCGAGCGCCGACGAGGCCCTGCTGCCGGACGCACTCGGTGAGTGCGGCCACGCGATCTTCGGGGCTCTCGAGCTGCTGCACCTCACAGCACTGGAGCCGAGGCCGCGCGCCGGCCGCGACGGACACCCGCACGAGGCTGAAGCCGCAGGGGCTCAGCTCGACGGCCACCCAGCCGTCCCGCTCTTCGTTTCCGCGCCGGCGTCCGAGCACTCTCGCGATCCTCGCTCCTCCCGGGGGATGACGAGGTCCCCCTGCTAATTAGCGGCAGCGGATGCGCGGATCTTGCGCGCGGACGGCCTAAAGTTCCCTCTCTCGGCGCTCGACCTGATCCCCATCGCCCATCTGGACCGGCGTCTCGCGGAGCGCGAGCGGCCGGGGAGTTCCGGGCGGTCGAGAGGGGGCAGTCCTTGGGGCGCGTCGAGTCGGTCATGATCCCGAACGTCGCAAGGGTTCATCCAGACAGCACCGTTCTCGAAGCGCTCGCGGTGATGCGCCGTTCGCGGATCTCGTGCCTGGTCATCTGCGATGAGGAGCGTGTGGTCGGGATCGTGACCGAGCGAGACCTGGCCGGGTTCGCCCTCGCCCTGATGGAAGAGGGCGGGACTCTGAAGCGCGAGGTGGGTCAGCTGATGACTTCGCCCGTCATCACGGTCCGGCAGAGCCACGGTCTGGACGCGGCGCGGCAGCTTGCGGATCGGCACCGCATTCGACACCTCCCGGTGGTGGACGACGCCGGAAGCTTGGTCGGAATCCTGACGCAAACGGACTTGCTGCGCGCCTACTCGTGCGAGATGGAAGCCATCGTGCAGGAGCGAACGCGGGAGCTTGCGGAAGCGAATCGGCGTCTCGAGGCGATGGCGCTGCAGGATGGTCTGTTGGGTATCCGGAACCGCCGCGCTCTGGATCTGGACCTCGAGGCGATCCACGCCACCTACATCCGTTACCAGAGGCCCTACTCCGTTGTGCTCTGCGATGTCGATGAGTTCAAGCGCTACAACGACAGCTACGGGCACCTGGCGGGCGACGACGTCCTGCGCAGCGTCGCCGATCGGATCGTGGAGACCATGCGGACGCCCGATACGACCTACCGCTACGGCGGCGAGGAGATCCTGGTCCTGCTCCCCGAGACGCGTCGTGACGGAGCCGGGATCGCGGCCGAGCGCATTCGGGCGTCGGTCGAGTCGCTCGGGCTCGAGCATCGCCGCTCGCGACACGGCATCGTGACGGTCAGCTGTGGCTGGGTCACGGTCGATGGCGCGGAGCAGGCCGCGGACCTCTCCGCTTGGCGCATCGCCGTCATCCACGCCGATCAGGCGCTCTATCGCGCCAAGCGCGCCGGGCGCAATCGAGTGGAGGGCAGCCCGCTCGAGAGCTGAGCCGGCGTTGCGAGCGCGGGAGCACGCGCTACGCGTGGGCCTCCCGTCCGCAGCAACGCTTGTACTTCAACCCGCTCCCGCATGGACAGGGTGCGTTCCTCCCCCGTGCGGGCTCCGGACCCGCGCGGGAGCTCCCCGCGAGGCGAAGCACGAGAAGCGCCGCCACGAAGAGCGGTGCGACGGAGAAGCCTCCCAGCGTCCACACCCCGATGACGCTGAGCAGGTAGCCGAAGGCGTTGTAGGGCAGTGCTCCGTGCATTCCCGCCCACGCGTGCGACGCCACGATCAGGCCCTCCAGAATCGTCATCAGCAGTGTGCCGACGCCGGCGAACGCGAGGCTTCTTCGGGTGAATGGCGGGAGGGAGGCGAGCCAGAGCGCGAGGAAGAGGGGGATCGAACGCGTGTACCAGTTCACCCCGAGCCGGGCCGTGGCCTGCTTCCACCCCGACTCGTTGCGGAAGCGCGCCCGGATGAGGATCTTGCGCTCCTCGATCGCCCAGCTCACCGCTTTGCCGCTGCCCAGCTGGAGCACGGGAGCGCCGATGGAGGCCACGATGTGTGCGCTCACGAGGCCGAGCGGTGTGTAGGCGAAGGCTCCCTGGAGGATCGCGTAGAGGACCAGGAAGCGCAGGCTAAAGAGCAGTGCTCGCATCTTCGACGGCCAACCGGGCCCAGTGGAGCCAGAGCCCGAGTGCCACGGTGAGAACGATGACGGGCCAGACGTACACGTGACCCAGCTCGAGGGCGCGGGCGGAGCTGGCGCCGAGCCAGACGAGGGTGACCATGCGGACCAGGTTGAGGGCGATCAGGATCGGCAGGCCCACGGCCAGCCCCCGGAGACGACGACGCCACGGACTCGGAAAGGCGAGGATCGCCGCTCCGAAGAGGGCCATCACCTCGATTCCCGTGCACTCGTCGATGACGCGGAAGGCGCTGCCCCCGAAGTAGAGCGTGCTGCCGGAGCGGCGTGCGTCCCCCCCCGCGAGCTCGAGGCCCAGAGCGACCGCAGCGGCCGAGGTCTCCGTGAGCTTGCGGCTCACGTGACCCTCGAGAAGGTAGAGATCGACGCGCGAGAGCGCGGTGACGATGAAGACGTACGCAAAGAAGCGAAGCGTGAAGCCCCACGCCCCGCTTCGGCCCTCGGACTTCATCCTCATCTCCCCGTCGACCTCGGAAGTCTACCACGGCCCCCGCGGGAGACGTGGGTGGTGCCCGGAGCGGGATTCGAACCCGCATGGAGCGTGAGCTCCGAAGGATTTTACGCTTCCCCGGAGATTTCTCTCCGGCACGGACTATCTCTTCACCCCGGCCCGGGTGGGCGCGGGGTGCCGGGCGCTCGTGGCGGGGATTATCGTTGGGGCTCACCCCGCTAGTCTCTGCACCTTCCGCGGAACCTCTGCCCTCCGCGGCTTGGCTCAGGATTACCGTAGCTCGCGCCTTAGGCTTCCCTGAGTTCACCCGGTTTCTTACCCGCACGTTGCCGTGCGGGAGACCCGATCCTCGAGTCCCCTGTGTCTACCAGTTCCACCATCCGGGCACGGAAGGTCGCATACGTGCTCGAGGTCAGGATCGGAATCGAAAGCGCTCGCGTAAGATCTCGTAGGAGGTCTGCTCGAGCAGCGTATCGAGAGTGTCACGATCGAGGATCGTCGTCCTCTGGTAGGCGAGGTCCGGCCGCTCCACCTCGAGCCGGTAGAGCTCGCACGGGCCCCGAAGGATCTGGCGAACCGACGCGTGCGCACCCGCGTCGAGATCCCGCTGAATCGAGGCGAGAATGCGCCCGATGCGGCGACTGCTCAGGCCGAGCGGATCGGAGAGAACGTCGACGGGACGCGATCGATACGCGAGTCGAAAGCTTCCGGGTATCCGTTCTGCTGGCATCACTGCGGTCTCGTGTCGCCATGCTATCGGAGCTGCGCGCCTCGTGCAAGCGAGTCGCCGAGCTTCGCGAGCGTCTTCTCGTAGCGATCGAGATCGCGTGCTGAGCCTCCGAGAACCTCGATCCCCACGGCCGCTACGGCGCGCGCGGCCACCTCGCCCGGGACGTGCTCGACCCGGCCCCAGCAGGTCCGCCCGACGAGCTCGATCGGCTTCTTCTCATCGGGAACGTGGATCTGGACCAGCAGACGGGTGGAGGGGGACGGGGGGTGCGGGTAGCGCAGGCAGAGCCCCCGGCGCGACAGGTTCAGCAGATGAAGATCGTCGCAAGTCTCGTAGTAGCTCGTGCCCGTCACCGGATCGTGTAGGGCATCGATCGACGTCGTGCTCACCCGCAGCCGGGCGTGGTGCCGAGGCTCCCGGCGGGAGTCCGGATCCGGCGTGCGAGGCTCGTGCCCTTCCGGGCCCAGGCTCTGGGTCATCTCTCCCTCCGGACGCTGATTCGGAGCTCCCGCCCTCGAGCTTGAGCCTGCTCAGCGAATGCCCATCCGAGCTTCGACGCGGGATGCGAGCTCGCGCAGCGGGGAGTCGCGCCCCGGGGCTCTCAGGGTGCGTCCGTCGATGTCCCGGACCCTCCGGAGGCCGCGCAGCGCGTTCGTCACGAACACCTCCTGCCAGCCGCGACTCTCGGTGAGCTGCGGCGCGCGCCGGCGGACCGGGAGGGAGAGCTCCCGTGCGACCTCCAGCACCAGCGCGCGCACGATCCCGGGCAGCACCCGGGGTGGGGTCGCGGTCTCCAGAGCGCCCCGCCTCAGCACGAAGAAGTTCGAGCGCGAGGTCTCCAGCGCGCGCCCTCGCGCGGAGACGAGCAGGACCTCGCCTCCCGCGCGTCGCTCGGCCAGCCAGAGCGACAGGCGCGAGGTGGTCTTGAGATCTGCCAGAGGCCGCTGGAGGCGGGCAGTCGTCAGCGAGATCCCCTGCCGGCGTTCCCGGTCCAGCTCTCGAGGCAGGGGAGCCACCGTCGCCAGGCGAACGTCCGGTCCGACGGTGACACGGGCTCGGCCGTCGGTGATTCGGTTGCGCTGGGCCAGGGTGGCGAGGATCTCCTCCCAGTTCGTGCGGTCGCGGGGGAGGCCCACGGCCTCGGCCGCCGCGTGCAGCCGCTCGAGATGAAGCGGGAGCAGCGGCACGCCACCGTCCTGGATCCGCATCGTCTCGAAGAGCCCCACCCCCTGGAGCAGCAGCGCACTGGTCAGCGGGAGCCGCGCACGGGCCTCGTTCAGGTAGCGGCCGGAGAGCCAGACGATCGGGCTCATTCGGGGTCGCCCCAGAGCTCGGCGAACGAACGACCTTTGTCGCGGGTCTCCCGCAGCTCGGCGTCTGGATCGGAGTCCGCCACGATTCCGCTGCCCAGGTGGAGCGAGAGGCCGCCGTGGTTCGCGATGGCCGTGCGGATCGCGAGTGACAGGTCCACGCCGCCGGAGGCATCGAAGTAGCCGAGGGCCCCCGTGTAGACCCCGCGGCGAACGGGCTCCAGCTCCTCGATGATCTCCATGGCCCGCAGCTTCGGGGCGCCCGTGATCGAGCCGCCCGGAAACGATGCCCGGAGCAGCCCCACCCAGTCGTCGCGTTCTCGCAGCCGACCCACGACGGAGGAGACCAGGTGGAAGACCCGGGGCAGGGCCTGGAGAGCGCCCAGTCGTCGCACCTCAACGCTGCCGGTGTGACAGACGCGACCGAGATCGTTGCGTTCGAGATCCACGATCATCAGATGCTCGGCCCGATCCTTCTCCGAGCTCAGGAGCTCGCGAGCCAGGCGCGCGTCCTCTTCCGGACTGAGTCCGCGAGGCCGGGTCCCCTTGATCGGGCAGGTCTCCACTCGATCCCCGGCCACCCGCAGGAAGCGCTCGGGCGAGTTGGACAGCACGACCGTTTCCCCAAGCTCGAGGTAGGCCGAGAAGGGGGCAGGGCTCTGCGCGGTGAGCCTCCTATAGAGTAGGGGGAGCCGGGCGGGAGGAACGGGCCGCACGTCCAGGCGCCGGGAAAGGTTCACCTGGTAGACATCACCGGCGCGGATCCACGCCTGGATCGCCCGGATTCCGTCTCGAAAGGCGCGGTCCGAGCTGCGCGGTCGCGGCCGCGGAAGGCGGGGTACAGGGGAGTCGACCGGCGCGGGGACCTTCAGTGCGCGCCGCACCTGCTCCGCGAGACGCTCGACCGCCTCGGGATCCCCGCCCACGACCCGTCCCAGGCCCGAGACGGGGTCGAAGCGGTAGACCGCGCGAAAGCCCGCGAGCTGGACGGTGTCGACGGGCATCTCGTTCGCGCAGCGGCCAGGCAGGGATTCGAGCTCCCGGCCGAGCTCGTACGAGAGCCAGCCGATGAGAAAGGCCCGGAAGGGCTCCGGCCCGTGGAAGCCCCGCAGCCACTGACGCGCCTCGCGGAGCGCCTCGATCCCGCCCGCGAACTCCCGAGCCGGTCCGAGCGTCAGGAGCTGGAGCGGCTCTCCCCCGCCGCCGGGCCCGCTGCCCCAGCCTCCACTCGCGCAGGCCTGCAGGGCGCACACACCCGATCCCGTACCGAGTGCGGCGACGAGCTCGTCAGGTGCCCGAGCCCCGGGAATCGAGATCTGCAGCAGGGAACACGCTCCTCGCGAAGGGCCGGCGACCCACGTGACGGGTAGAGTAGAGCCGTGGCCGAGCGAGCGGGAGGGGTGGTCTGGATCGAGGGGGTGCGGCCGATCTGCGAGGTGCTTCGGGCCGGCCGCCGGCGGGTGCACCGCGTCTGCATCGCCCGCAGCCGCGCCACCCCCGGTCTGACCGAGCTCGAGAGGCTCCTCGAGCGGTCTGGAGCTTGGGTGGAGCGCGGACCTGTGGCCGGTGGCCCGGGCCCGGTGCGGGCCCAGGTCGACCCCTTTCCGGAGGAGAGCTTCGAGGAGCTTCTTCGCGAGGAGCGTTCCCGCCGCTTCCTGGTCGCTCTCGACCGGGTGACCGATGTGGGAAACCTCGGCTCGATCGCCCGCACGGCCGAGGCGGCCGGCGCGAGTGGCCTGGTCCTGGAGCACCGGAACGCGCCACCCATCGGGTCCGGGGCGCTGCGGGCGAGTGCCGGGGCCGTGGAGTTCCTGCGCGTGGGCCGGACTCCGAACCTCACGAGGGCACTGCGGATGGCCCGGCGTGAGGGGATCGCCGTCCTGGTCGCAGACCCGCAGGGCCCTCCGCTCTCCGGACTCGATCCAGCGGGCCTGCAAGGGGAGCTGATCTGGGTCTTCGGAAGCGAGGAGCGTGGGGTACGCCCCGCGGTCCGCGGGCTCGAAGGGGCGGTACGGGTCGGCATCCCCCTCCGCGGTCGGGTGGCCTCGCTCGGCGTGGCCGCCGCTGCAGCCTATCTTCTGCTGCGAACCGCCGAGCTGCGCCACGGCTCGGGGGGGAGCGGATCCCGAGGGCGGCGGGGGGGGGCCGGATCTTCCGGTGTATAGTGGCGAAACTGAAGAGAATTCCGTATCCAGTCAGGCTCAGTTCGGCGCCTCCTGGGGGGTCGTGCGCCGCTGGTAGAGCGGGACCTTTCCGAGTCGACTCACAAGCTCGAGCTGGCGTAGCTCAATGGGTAGAGCAGCTGATTTGTAATCAGCAGGTTGGTGGGTTCGAGTCCCCTCGCCAGCTCCGTGCGGCGGCTCGGGGGGTTGTGCGTGTTCTCGTGTATTCCGGAGCGGAGCGACGCGAGGTTCGTTCGGGCGGAGAGGTACCGAAGCGGTCAAACGGGGCAGGCTGTAAACCTGTTGCCTCACGGCTACGGAGGTTCGAATCCTCCCCTCTCCACCAGCGCGGCGCTGGCGTGCGAGCTCTGGGAGAGGCGGGAGTGAAGAGGAGTGACGCGGGAATAGCTCAGCTGGCTAGAGCACAAGCCTTCCAAGCTTGGGGTCGCGGGTTCGAGTCCCGTTTCCCGCTCCATCTCGGATGGTGGCTCTCCGGATCGGGCCCACGTAGCTCAGGTGGTTAGAGCGCATCCTTGGTAAGGATGAGGTCCGCGGTTCAACTCCGCGCGTGGGCTCCATCACTTCGAGATCGATCCCAAATCCCGCGGAAAGGAAGGCATGGCGAAGGAGAAGTTCGAGAGGACGAAGCCGCACGTGAACGTGGG
>JBHHVJ010000040.1:0-32850 GCA_046754285.1 Myxococcota bacterium
GGCCAGAGGCCGCGGGCCACTTTCTCAGAATCCAGAGGGCGTGAGATGGCGCGAACGGAGCACCTGCCGATCTACAAGCGGGCCTACGACCTCTGCCTTTGGGTCGAGCAGGTGGTTCGTGGCTTCTCGCGCTACCACAAGTACACGCTCGGCACGGATCTGCGCGCAGCGGCGCGCCGGGCGCTGTTGCTCGTGGTGCGGGGAAATCCGCCGACGGTGGTGGCGCAGGGCAGAATCGAACTGCCGACACCCTGATTTTCAGTCAGGTGCTCTACCAACTGAGCTACCGCGCCAGGGAGATGCGATTATCGCGTTTCGGAAAGGTCGGGACAACGGGAGAGGAGGGCGGCCTCTTCAGCTCTCGATGCGGATGGCTTGGATGACCACGTTGGAGAGCGGGCGGTCGCGGGGGTCGCGTGGGACCTCCGCGATGGCGTCCACGACGTCCAGGCCCGAGACGACCTCACCGAAGACCGTGTAGCGGTGGTCGAGCACGCTGACCCAGTTGGGCGAGTCCTGCTGCATGATGAAGAACTGTGATCCGGCCGAGTCGGGGTCACGGGAGCGGGCCATCGAGACGATGCCGCGCCGATGGGGGATGTCGTTGAACTCGGCGGGAATCGTGTAGCCCGGGCCTCCGAAGCCGTCGTTGGCGGGGTCGTCGTCCTTGGAGTTGGGGTCGCCGCCCTGGATCATGAAGCCGGGAATCACGCGGTGAAACGTGGTTCCGTCGTAGAAGCCCTCGCGGGCGAGCTTCTTGAAGTTCTCGACGTGCCGGGGTGCGACATCGGCGAAGAAGCGGATGCGGATCTCGCCGAAGTCCCGGATCTCGAGCACGGCCACCTCATCCGCTGCGGTCTCCGGGGCGGCGGCCTCGGATGGTGTCTCGTCTTCGCGCGCTTGGCAGGCCAGAAGCCCCGTGAGCAGCCCCATGCCCGCCAGCACCGCCGCGAGGGATCTCGCCATCCGTGGTGCTCCCCAGTCCAGAACGCACCAGACGTTAGCACGCGCGCCAGGCGGTCTGTAGAGTCAGCGGATGGGGAGCAGGTGGATCCTTCTGGCCCTGCTGGTGTTCGCCGCGCCGGCCGAGGCCGCAGCCGTGCCCCTCGCCTGGGGGAAAAACGGGGCGATTGCCTGCAGTGCGGGTCCCGCAGTCGAAGCCGGCCGTGAGCTCCTGGCTGCCGGCGGAAACGCGATCGATGCGGCCGTGGGCACGGGATTCGCCGCGGGCGTGGCCCATCCCTTCAGCTCGGGGCTCGGGGGAGGGGGCTTTCTGGTCCTGCGGGTCGGAGGCTCGGGCGAGGTCTTTGCGATCGACGCGCGGGAGATGGCTCCGGGCGCCGCCCGGCGGGACATGTTCGTGCGACCGAACGGGGAGGTGGATGCGGAGACCTCGCGCTCGGGCGGCCTCGCCGTGGCGGTTCCGGGTCTGGTGCAGGGTCTGTACGAGGCGCACGCTCGCTTCGGGCGGCTGCCCTGGTCCCGAGTCCTGGCCCCCGCGATTCGTATGGCCCGGGAGGGTGTGCCCGTCGGGCCCTACCATCGTGCGGTTCTGGCGAGGGCCCGGCCGTTGATCGAGCGCTTTGCTGAGACGGCTCGGATCCAGCTCGACGACGGGGAGCTGCCCGAGACGGGTTGGCGGCTGCGCCAGCCGGACCTGGCTCGGACGCTCGAGGCGATCGCGCGCAGCGGGCCAAGAGCCATGACGGAGGGGCCGATCGCCGAGGCCATCGTTCGGGCGACACGCGAGGCGGGTGGCGTGATCACGCTCGTGGATCTGGCCGGCTATCGCACGCGCTGGGTGGAGCCTCTGCGCGGCACGTATCGAGGTCTCACGGTCTTCTCCATGCCCCCGCCGAGCTCGGGCGGGGTTCATCTCATCCAGATGCTCAACACGCTCGAAGGCTTCGAGCTCGCCCGACTCGGCGCCAACTCGAGCGAGGCGATCCACCTGATCAGCGAGGCGATGAAGCTCGCCTTTGCGGACCGCGCCGTTCATCTGGGGGATCCCGCCTTCTTCGACGTGCCCACCGCCTGGCTCACCTCGAAGGCCTACGGGCAGGAGCTGGCGGCGCGGCTGCGTCCGCGACCCTTCTGGCGACGCCTTCCCTGGCACTGGGGTCGGCCCCACGTGCTCGAGGTCCGACGGCCCGGCACACCGCCCCGGGACGGGGGCACCACGCACATCTCCGTGCTCGACGCGGCCGGCAACGCGGTGGCCCTCACCCAGACCATCAACACGCTCTTTGGCTCCGGCGTAACGGCCGCCGGAACCGGGATCGTGCTGAACAACGAGATGGACGACTTCTCAGCCGCGCCCGACGTGCCCAACGCCTTCGGCCTCGTGGGGGATGCAGCCAACGCGATCGCGCCCGGCAAACGCCCTCTCTCCAGCATGACGCCGACGATCGTGCTGCGTGAGGGTGTGCCCTGGCTCGTCGCGGGCAGCCCCATGGGACCCTTCATCATCACGACCGTGCTCCAGACGCTGCTGAACCTGGTGGACTTCAGCATGGATCTCGCACACGCGATCGCAGCGCCACGCTTTCATCAGCAGTGGCTCCCGGACCGGCTCTACCTGGAGCCGGAGCACCCCCGCGACGTGGTCGAGCGGCTGTCGAGCTGGGGGCACCCCGTCTTCGTGGCGCCGTTTCACTTCGGGGCTTCCGCCGTCGTGCTGGACGATCCCGAAGCCGGCGCGATCCTGGCCGCCGCCGATCCGCGCCGCGACGCGGGTGCCGCCGGCGACTGAGCCCAGCCTCCGGCACGGGTTGCTCCGGGGGCCCGCGCTGGGGATCAGCGCACGATCGCGATCAGTGGCCGGTCGAGTCGGACCACGCGTCGCAGCACACGCTCCACGTCGCTGAGCTCCACGGCGTCGATGCGCTTGGCGTACTCCAGATGGTGCGTGGCCCCGAGACCATAGAGCTCGTTGAGGGAGAGCTGGCTCGCCTGCGTGGCGAAGCGCTGCAAGGCCACCGCATGGGATCCGATCAGGTAGCCCTTGGCGCGGCTCAGCTCCTCGGCGCTGACCGGCTGCTCACTCAGCCGCGCGAGCTCGCGCTCGAGCCCCGCGAGGGACTCGTCGAGCTTGTCCGGCGCCGACGCGATGTAGACGCCGAACGCCCCCTCATCCACGCCCTCGATCGAGAAGGCGCTGACGCTGTACGCGAGGCTGCGTCGGTCGCGAAGCTCCAGGAAGAGACGCCCGCCCTGCCCCGAGAGGATCTGCGTGAGCACCTCCAGGGCCGGGAGATCGGGATCGTCGAGCGCGAGGCCGGGGAATCCCAGAACGAGGTGGACCTGGGCCTTGCCCTTTTCCAGCTCGGCCCTGCGCGGAGCGTCGGGCTCCGGCGGCTCGGGCCGCGGCGCGAGCGTGACCGGCCGGTCGTCGGGCCACTCGGCCAGCCGGGCAGACAGCACCTCGACGAACGCATCGGGATCCACGTCACCGACGATGGCCAGCACGCCGTTGCGCGGTCGGGCATAGCGCTCATAGTAGTGGCGCAGGGCTTCCCGCTCGAAGTGAGAGACCGACTCTTGCGTGCCGAGCAGCTGGAGGCCGTACGGGTGATCTCCGAAGAGCGCATGGGAGAAGAGCTCGAAGGCCTTGTGGGACAGGTGGTCCTCACGCCGCTTGAGCTCGGCGAGCCTCTCGGTGCGCAGCTTCTCGAGCTCCAGCGCGTCGAAGGCCGGGTGGAGCAGCACATCGGTAAAGAGCTCGAGACCCGTGTCGAGCGACTCACTCAGAAACTCTGCGGAGAGGCCAAAGCTGTTGCGGCCCGAGAAGCCCTCGAGCGACCCCGCGATGCCTTCGATCTCGGCTGCGAGCTGGGCCGCGCTGCGCTGCTCGGTGCCGCGCTCGAGCAGGTCCGCAAGGAAGCTGCTCAGTCCCTGGGTCTGTTCCGTCTCGACGAGCTGCCCGCCGAGGAACGCGATGCGGAGCGAGACGAGCGGGATGGTCGGGTTCGGCTTGACGATCACCCGCAGGCCGTTGGGAAGCGTGTAGCGGAAGATGCTCTCGGCGATCTTCGCACCCTGGGGCGCGGGCCGTCTGCTGGCGGCCATCCGGAAGGAGGCCAGCAGGGCGTCTTCGGAGAGGTCCGGCCGCGCTTTCTGCGGGAGCAGCGTCACGACGTTGACACGATCGGGAGCGAGATAGGTCCTGGCCACTCGCTCGATGTCTTCCGGTGTGGCCCGCTTGATTCGATCGAGGTACTCGGCCTCGGCCTCGAGCCCGCCGCCGAGCGTCTCGTAGTACCCCAGCTTG
Organism: Myxococcota bacterium; assembly: GCA_046754285.1. Classification (GTDB taxonomy): domain Bacteria; phylum Myxococcota_A; class UBA9160; order SZUA-336; family SZUA-336; genus JBHHVJ01. The sequence continues at coordinate 4,271 of JBHHVJ010000040.1, forward strand.
CGCGCCTGGCCCTGCATCGTCTCCTTCTCGTAGACCTGGCTGGCAAGCAGGTTGACGCGTGCGCGCTCGAGCTCGACCTCCGAGGGCCCGAACGCGCGCAGGCGCTGGATCTCCCGCGCCACAGCCTCGAGGCCCGACTCGATTCCCTCGGGATCGACGGCGGCATCGATCAGCAGGAGACCCGGATCGAGCGGCGTGTACGCGCTCGAGCCGATCGTGTGGACGGTTTCCAGGCGGTCCTTCACGTTCCGATACAGGCGTGAGCTTTCGCCTCCGCCGAGAATCTGTGAGAGCAGATCGAGGTACGGTGTGTCCGCGGCTCGGAAGGCGGTGATCGGGTAGGCGAGGCCGAGCAGCGTCTGCTCGAAGTCCCGGCGTACCACCGCGGAGTGTGGAGCCTCCTGCGGCGGCTCCGGCATCCGCGCGTGCTCCAGATCCCGGCGCGGCTTCGCCTCCGCAAAGGCGGCGCGGATCTGCTCGAGCGTCGCCTCGGGGTCGAGATCCCCGACGGCCACGAAGGTCATGTTGTTGGGCACGTACCAGCGGTGATAGAAGTCGAGAAGCTGCTCGCGGGTGAAGCTCTCGACCTGCTCCTCGGTTCCGATCACCGGCAGGCGGTAGGGGTGGGCCCGGTAGGCGAGCGAGAAGACCGCCTGGGAGAGCTCGCGCTGGGGCGAGTCCTTGCTGCGCCGGATCTCCTCGAGGACGACCTCCTCCTCGCGCGCCAGCTCCGTCGGGTCGAAGGTGGAGTGCTGGACGGCATCCGCCAGCACGTCGATGCCCACGGCCGCATCGCGGCTCGCCATCGTGATGTGGTAGACGGTCATGTCGAAGCTGGTGAACGCGTTGATGTTTCCACCGGCCGCCTCCACCGTGGCGGCGATCTCACCCACCGCCCGCCGCTTCGTCCCCTTGAAGAGCATGTGCTCGAAGACGTGCGCCATGCCGCCCTCTTCGGGTCGCTCGTCCGCGCTCCCCACACGCACCCAGATGTTCAGGGCGACGACGGGTGCGGAGTGATCCTCGATCAGCACGACCTCGAGCCCATTGTCCAGCGTCTCTCGCAAGAGATTCTCCCTTCCCGCGATCGGGCGCGGTGGCATCCCGAACGGCAATGTGCACGAAGCGAGGGCCGAACAGGAGACCGCGAGCCCGATCCACGAGAATAGCCGATGCATCCAGTCCCCCGTCCTCTCCCGCATTGCCCCGCCTGCGAGGGCGCATAGGATAGGTGTGATGCGGCCCGCGACAAGCGCGGAGGATCTGGGTGTCTACGTGCACGTTCCCTTCTGTGAGCGTGTCTGCCCGTACTGCGACTTCGCGGTCGAGGGCGTGGGGCCGCTCGCTCCCGAGGTCGAGGACGCGTATGCCGATCGCCTCGAGCGCGAGCTCGAGATCGGCTTGGAGGTCCTCGCGGATGCGCTGTCGGGACGGCCCCTGGCGACCGTCTACTTCGGCGGCGGTACGCCCTCCCTGCTGCGCGCCTCTACGGTGGAGAGGCTTCTCGAGCGGCTCTCGCGGATCTTTCCGGGTCCGCCCCAGGAGGTCACCCTCGAACTCAACCCCGGAAGGACCGAGCGGACCCGCGTCGGGGAGCTGCGCGCGGCGGGCGTGACGCGCCTCTCCATCGGCCTGCAGTCCCTGCGCGATCCGGTTCTGAAGGCGCTGGGCCGGGCGCACAAGGCGAGCGAGGCCCTGCCTGTCCTGGACGCGAGCCTGGCGGCCGGCTTCGACTCCCTCTCGGTGGACCTGATCTACGGCGCTCCCCGGCAGAGCGAGCACGATCTGAGCCAGGATCTCGACGCGGTCGTGGCTCTGGGCTTTCCTCATGTCTCGGCCTATGCGCTGACGATCGAGCCGGACACGCCGTTCGCTCGTGCGCGCGAACGGCTGGCGCTCCCGTCGGAGGAGACGGTCGTGCACATGGGCGAGCTCGTCTGCGATCGCCTGTCGCAGGCGGGCCTGGAGCGCTACGAGATCTCGAACTACGCCCGTCCGGGTCATGCCTCGCGACACAACCAGCGTTACTGGTTGCGCGAGGCAGTGCTGGGGCTCGGTGTCGCCGCGGCGAGCCTCGTGGGCAATCGGCGCTTCCAGAACCATCGCGCACGCGCGCGCTGGGAGGCGGCCGTCGACTCGGGTGTGCGGCCCCTGGCGAGCTGCGAGCAGCTCGGCGAAGAGGAGGAGCGCCGCGAGACGTTGTACCTCGGACTGCGTCGCCTCGAGGGCGTCTCCCGTGACCGCTACAGTCGCCGCTTCGGCGTGGAGCCCGAGGACTGCTTCGGGCCCGAGTTCGCCGAGCTTCGCACGCTTGGGTTGGTCGAGGATCGGGCGCGTCACCTGCGTCTGACCGAACGAGGAATCCTCTTTGCCGACGAGGTCTTCCTGCGCTTCGTCTGACGTTGACACGCTTCCGGCGACTTGGCAGCCTCCGCGTCATGCCCGAGCCCAAGGGTCCCAAGCTGGAGCTTCCCGACGACCTCGCCGCGGACCTTCAGGCCGAGGTCGGCGAGCCCCCCGAGGGCACCGAGAGCCCCACAGAGCCGACGGCCGATTTGGCTTCGGAGACGCCCGCCGCAGAGGGGGGAGCCGAAGCGGCGCTAGACGCGACGGACGTCGGCGAGCTCCAGCGACAGATCGAAGAGGCCAAGGACCGCCACCTGCGGGCGCTCGCGGAGTTCGAGAACTACAAGCGCCGCACCCTGCGTGAGCACCAGGAGCTGCGCCGCTTTGCCCACGAGGCACTGGTCAAGGAGCTCCTGCCGACGGTCGATAATCTGGAGCGAGCGCTCGAGCATGCGCGCAAGGGGGAAGAGGGGGAGGACATCCAAAAGCTGCTGGAAGGGGTGGAGCTCACCTATCGCTCCCTGCTCAAGGTGCTGGAGCGCTTCGGTGTCAAGCCCGTGGAGGCCGAAGGCTGCGAGTTCGACCCCCAGATTCACGAGGCGATTCGGCGCGTTTCGAGCGACGAGCGGGCGCCGAACACCGTCGCGGAGGTCTTCCAGCGGGGCTACCAGCTTCACGATCGTCTACTGCGTCCGGCGCTCGTCGCCGTCACGACCCCAGCCGATAAGGAGCCGAGCTAGTCCGCCCCCCCCTGTGCTGAGCATCGGGATCGGAGAACGTGGGCAGAGTCGTCGGCATAGATCTGGGGACCACGAACAGCTGCGTCGTGGTGCTGGAGCGGGGAGAGCCCGCCGTCATCGCCAACAGCGAGGGCAGCCGTACGACGCCGTCCGTCGTGGCCTTCGGTGAGTCCGGGGATCAGCTCGTCGGGCAGATCGCCAAGCGACAGGCCACGACGAACCCCCACCACACCATCTATGCGGTCAAGCGTCTGATCGGCCGGCGCTTCGATGACGCCAACGTTGCGCGCTTCCGCGAGGTGGCCCCCTTCGAGATCTGCGAGGCCGACAACGGGGACGCCTGGGTGCGGCTGCGGGACAAGCTCTGCAGCCCCGAGGAGATCTCGGCTGTCATCCTGAGGCGGATGCGGGAGACGGCCCAGGACTTCCTGGGCGAGGAGATTCACGATGCGGTGATCACCGTGCCCGCCTACTTCAACGATGCCCAGCGCCAGGCGACCAAGGACGCCGGCCGCATCGCGGGCCTGAACGTGCTGCGCATCATCAACGAGCCGACGGCCGCGGCCCTCGCCTACGGTCTGGACCACGAGAACGCTGGATGCGTCGTCGTCTTCGATCTCGGTGGAGGCACCTTCGACGTCTCGATTCTGCGCCTCGGAGACGGGGTCTTCGAGGTGCTCGCGACCCACGGGGATACCTACCTGGGCGGTGAGGACTTCGATGAGCTGCTCGTGAACAAGCTGGCCGACGAGTTTCGAGAATCGAACGGGATCGATCTCCGGCAGGACGCCATGGCGCTGCAGCGTCTCAAGGAAGCCTGTGAGCGGGCCAAGCAGGAGCTCTCCTCGAGCGAGGAGACCGACGTGAACCTACCCTTCATCGCTGCCGATGACGGCGGACCCAAGCACCTCACACGAGCCCTCCGGCGCTCCGAGCTCGAGGAGCTCGTGGAGCCCCTGATCGAGCGGCTCGAGCCTCCCTGCCGCGCAGCGCTGGAGGATGCGGGCCTGGAAATCTCGAGCGTGGACCGCGTGGTTCTCGTCGGGGGCATGACCCGAATGCCGCGCGTCGCGCAGAAGGTGACGGAGATCTTCGGCAAGGAGCCGAGCAAAGGCGTCAACCCGGACGAGGTCGTGGCGGTGGGCGCGGCCATCCAGGGCGGGGTTCTGGCCGGCGATACCAGTGAGGTCCTCCTGCTCGATGTCACCCCCCTCTCGCTCGGCGTCGAGACTCAGGGGGGCGTGATGACGAAGATCATCGCCCGCAACACGACGGTGCCCACGCGTGGCTCCCAGGTCTTCTCCACGACGGAGGACAATCAGAACCTGGTCCGCGTCCACGTGCTCCAGGGCGAACGTGAGATGGCAGAGGACAACATCAGCCTCGGCCGCTTCGAGCTGGTCGGCATCGCGCCGGCGCCGCGCGGTGTGCCACAGATCGAGGTCACCTTCGACATCGATGCCGATGGGATCCTGAACGTCTCGGCCAAGGATCTGGGCAGCGGCAAGTCCCAGGAGATCCGCGTGACGGCCAGCGGTGGTCTGGAGCCCGACGCGGTCGAGGAGCTCGTCGAGGCCGCCGAGCACAACGCCGACGAAGACGCACGTCGGCGGCGCGACGCGGAGCTGTGCAACACCGGAGAGGGTCTCGTGTACTCGGTCGAGCAGACGCTCGCGGAGTACGGAGACCAGCTCGCACCGAGCGAGCGGCAGGAGATCGACGAAGCTCTCGCGCGTACGCGCCGTGCCCTCGAGGGCAAGGAGGGCTCCGAGCTGCGGGAGGCCGTGGAGGAGCTCCAGGACCTCGCCTACCGCATGACCGAGGCGATGTACGAACGTCTCGGAGGCGGCACCTGAGGCGTCGCGGGCGGGTTGACATCCGCCCGCCCGGGCACAGGTTTGCTAGCCTCCTGCGCCTGCGGGACGGGAGTGGTCAGGCGGCGTGAAACGGGATTACTACGAGACTCTGGGCGTCGATCGCTCGGCCACGGGAGACGAGCTCAAGAAGGCCTATCGCAAGCTCGCGCACCGCTACCATCCGGACAAGAATCCGGAGGATCGCGAAGCCGAGGCACGCTTCAAGGAGGCCTCCGAGGCCTACGCTGTGCTTTCCGATCCCGAGAAGCGCTCGGCGTACGATCGGATGGGCCACGCGGCCTTCGAGGGCGGGGCCGGGGCCGATCCGTTCGCCGGCTTCGATCCGTTCGGAAGCTTCTCCGATCTCTTCAGCGAGTTCTTCGGTGCGGACCTCTTCGGTCGGCGGGGGCGGGGTCGTCGCTCGGCTCGCCGCGGCGCGGATTTGCGCTACGACCTCGAGATCGAGTTCGAGGTGGCGGCGCGGGGTGGAGAGAAGACGCTCCGCATCCCGAAGCACCGGAGCTGTGACGACTGCGAGGGGAGCGGCGGGGAGCGAGAGGTCTGTCCGCGTTGCCACGGCCAGGGTCAGGTGCACCTCCAGCAAGGATTCTTTCGCATCAGCCGCACCTGCGACGGCTGTGGGGGTGCGGGCCAGCGGCTGCGACGGGCCTGCGTGTCGTGCCGCGGCCAGGGGCGTGTGGAGACGGTCCAGCGGATCAGCGTTCGGATCCCACCCGGCGTCGAGAGCGGCACGCGGCTGCGACTCAGCGGCGAGGGTGAGGCGGGCTACGAGGGCGGTCCGCCCGGCGATCTCTACGTCGTGCTCCAGGTGCGCGATCACCCGCTGTTCGAGCGCCACGGTGCGGATCTGGTCTGCGAGGTTCCGATCTCGATCGCACAGGCTGCGCTCGGCTGCGAGGTGGAGGTTCCCGGTCTCGACGGCAAGCAGAGCTTGCGGATTCCGGCGGGCACCCAGTCGGGCGAGGTCATCCGGCTGCCGGGTCAGGGGCTGCCGCGGCTGAACGGTGGGGGACGGGGTGATCAGCTCGTGCAGATCTTCGTCGAGGTTCCCACCCGGCTCAGCGAGCGGCAGCGGGAGCTGCTGGAGGAATTTGCGCGTGTCTCGGGCGATGACGTGAGCCCGCGTCGCCGCGGCTTCCTCGACAAGCTGCGCGAGCTCTTCGACTGATGCCGCCCGCTCGAGGCTGGATCGCAGCCGCACTCCTTCTGGCCGTCGCCTGTGCCGGTCCGACGGTGCTCCGCGATGGCGTCGCAATCCCCTACGAGCAGGCGGCCCGGGCGGACCTGGAGCGGGCCCGAGAGCGCGCCCGGGCCGGTCAGCTTCAGGAGGCGGAGGCGATCCTGACGCGTCTGGTTCGCGAGCTTCCGCGCAGTCGCGCCGCTCCAGACGCGCTGCTCGAGCTCGGCGAGGTGCGCCTGGAGCTGGGCGATCGGGAGCGCGCCACGGTCGCGTGGCGCCGGCTGCTCGAGGGATACCGGCGAAGCCGGCGAGCGCCCGAGGCCAGTCTCCGCCTCGCACGCCTGTATCGAGAGCTCGGTCGACGCGGGCTCGCCCGCCTCGTGATCCGTGACGCTCCCGTCGAGCGCGCGAGCACCGGCCTGCGGGTCGCCCTCTACCGCCTGCGCGCCGACCTCGCTCGCGCCGAGGGGGACTACTCCGACGCACTGCTCGCGTTGGCGTACGCGCGCCGTGACACGACCGAAGCGGAGGACCTCTATCTGCTCGACCTCGAGGCCGAGGAGCTGATCCGCGAGCGGCTTCGGGGGGGCGAGCTCGAGGTGCTCTCCGAGCGGCTGCCCCCCGGACCCGTGCGCGACCACGTGTGGCTGGAGCGGGCCCGCCGAGCCCTCCTGCGGGAGGACTTCGCCGCCGCAGGCGAGGTGCTCGAGCGTCTTCCCGATCGCTTGCGTCCGGCCGACGACGCCGAGCGCCAGCGTCTGCTCGATCGTGCGCGGCAGGGCGTGACGACCGTCGTGAACACCCTGGGGCTGGCCATCCCGCTCTCGGGGACCTACGCCCCCTTCGGAGAGTCGGTGCTGCGCGGCGTGACGCTGGGGCTGCGGCTCTTCTCGGAGCCCGAAAGTCGCTACCGCCTGCTGATTCGGGACACGGCGGGCGAGGTCGAGCGCGGGGTCTCCGCGGTGGGCGAGCTGGCACGGCTCGGTGCGAGCGCCATTCTCGGGCCGATGCGAAGCGTGGTCGCCGCGGCGGCGGCACCCGTTGCGGAGCGCGTGCGTGTCCCTCTGCTGACGCTCGCCCCGGCGGAGAACATCGCTCCCCTGGGAGAGACGGTCTTTCGTCTCGGGCTGGGTCCGGCGGACCAGGTCGAGGCGCTCGTCGAGTACGGCATCGAGCGCAAGGGCTACCGTCGCTTTGCGATTCTCTACCCGCGCGCTCGGTACGGCCGGAGCTTCGAGGATCTCTTCTGGCAGGAGGTGGAGCGGCGCGGTGGCGAGATCGTCGGCGTGGAGTCCTACGATCCCGGGTCCGTGGATCATCAGCCGGAGATCCGCAAGCTGGTGGGTCTGCACTACCTGACCGATGAGGAGCGTGAGCTGATCGCCGAGCGCGAGAAGCTCCGCCGTCGTCCGGCCGAGAACGCCGAACGCCTCGCCGAGCTGGCCCAGCTCGATCTCCCGCCGTACATCGATTTCGACGCGCTCTTCATTCCAGACTCCGCCGACCAGGTCGGGCTCATCCTGCCCCAGCTCCGTCTCTACGACGTCACAGGGGTCGAGTTCCTCGGAACCAGCGACTGGAACGACGCCAAGCTGATCGAGATCGCGGGTCGCGACGCCTCGGGCGTGGTCTTCGTCGATGCGTTCTTCGCGGGCAGCGAGGATCCCGTCGTGGCCGATCTTGTGGATCGGCATCGCGCCGAGTTCGGAGCGGATCCCGACCTCTTCACGGCGCAGGGATACGACACTGCGCTCATCCTACGGAGCCTGATCGATCCCGCCGGGCAGCTCACGCGGGAGCGGCTGAGCCGCGCCCTGCTCGGCATCCGGAGCTTTCCTGGCGCTTCGGGCCAGATCACGATCGATGCCGAGGGCGCCAGCAGACGAACGCTCCGACTTCTGACGGTCCGCCGCGGCGAGATTCGTGAGCTCGACTGACTCCGCATCAAGATCGCTCCGCCGAACGTCGATTTAGAACCGCGACCTGGAAGCCCCACGGACGGGGCATCGAAGGAGCGGAAATTGGCGGACGACTCCCCCACGCACGGTTTCTCTCTTCCCGACACTCTTCCCCTCCTCCCCATCCGGGACGCCGTCGTGTTCCCGTCGATGATCATTCCGCTCTTCGTCGCACGAGACATGTCGATTCATGCCATCGAGGCCGCGGTCGAGAGCGACCGTCTGCTGGCGCTCGTGACCCAGAACGACCCCGACGTCGAGGAGCCCGGCCCCGAGGATCTGAATGCGGTGGGAACTGTCGGGATGATCATGCGCCTGATGCGTCTTCCCGATGGTCGGCTCAAGGTTCTGGTCCAGGGGCTGAGCCGCATCCGCGTGACGGGTCACCTCTGTCTCGAGCCGCACATCATGGCCGAGGTCGAGGAGATCAAAGAGGAGGAGCCGAGCGGCTGGTCGATCGAGGTCGAGGCTCTCGTGCGGGGCGTGCGTCAGAAAGTCGAGGAGCTGCTTCCGCTCCGGCAGCTGCCGCCCGAGGTGCTGTCGGTCATGTCGAGCGTGGACGAGCCGGGACAGCTCGCCGATCTGGTCGCGGCCAACCTTCGGCTGCGCGTTGATGAGGCGCAGGAAGTGCTGGAGATCCCCGACCCCGTCCGACGTCTCCGCAAGGTCGATTCCGTGCTGCGACGGGAGCTCGCCGTCTCATCGATGCAGGCGGAGATCCAGAACGTCGCGCGAGAGGAGATGGGCCGCTCACAGCGGGAGCAGTTTCTGCGCGAGCAGCTTCGAGCGATCCAGAGCGAGCTCGGAGAGCTCGATGACCGGGGCGTTGAGCTCGAGGAGCTGCGCGCACGCGTGGAGGGTCTCGGGATGAACGAGGAGGCGAGGCGCGAGGCTCTTCGGCAGCTCGATCGCCTGGCCCGCATGCACCCCGACTCCTCGGAGACCCAGATCCTCCGTACGTACCTGGACTGGATGGTGGAGCTTCCCTGGCGTCCGGCCGGCGAGGAGAACCTCGATCTCGAGACGGCGCGGCGGATCCTGGAGCGCGACCACGCCTACCTGCACAAGGTCAAGGAGCGCATCCTCGAGTTCCTGGCCGTGCACAAGCTGAGAGGCGATGCGATCAGCCGTGGACCCATCCTCTGCCTGGTCGGTCCGCCTGGCGTGGGGAAGACCTCGCTGGGCCGCTCGATCGCCCAGGCGATGGGTCGCAGCTTTGTTCGCATGTCGCTCGGTGGGGTACGGGACGAGGCCGAGATTCGCGGTCACCGTCGAACCTACGTCGGGGCGATGCCCGGCAGGATCGTGCAAGGGATGCGTCAGGCCGGTGCCGCGAACTGCGTCTTCATGCTCGATGAGATCGACAAGCTCGGTGCGGACTACCGGGGCGATCCCGCAGCCGCGATGCTCGAGGTGCTCGATCCGGAGCAGAACTCGCAATTCCGCGATCATTATCTGAACGTTCCGTACGATCTGTCGAACGTGCTCTTCGTCGCGACTGCCAACCTGACCGATCCGATTCCGCGCCCGCTGCTCGACCGCATGGAGGTGATTCGTCTACCGGGCTACACGCCCGAGGAGAAGGAGGTCATCGCACGGCGGTTTCTTCTGCCACGGCAGATTGAAGAGTGCGGTCTGGAAGGACGCCGCGTCCGCGTCTCCCGCGCAGCCGTGCGCCAGGTCATCACGGGCTACACCCGTGAGGCCGGGGTGCGCTCCCTGGAGCGAGAGCTCGGCCGGCTGCTGCGCAAGCTGGCGCGGAAGTTCGCAGAAAGGGAGCTGGAGCACGCCTCGATCACGCTTCGCAACCTGCGGGCCCACCTCGGGCCTCCGCCCCTGCTCGACGAAGCCATCCCCCCGCGTGCCGAGGTGGGGATCGCCCGGGGGCTGGCGTGGACCGAGTCGGGCGGTGAGGTTCTCGTCGTCGAAGCCACCATGGTCCGGGGCCGGGGGCTCTCCCTGACCGGCCAGCTCGGAGACGTGATGAAGGAGTCCGGCCAGGCCGCGCACTCCTACCTGCGCTGGCGCATGGAGGGGCTCGAGCTCTCGCGCGCTCTGGCGCGGAACGAGATCCACGTCCACGTCCCCGCCGGCGCCACGCCCAAGGACGGGCCGTCCGCGGGCGTGACCATGGCCACCGCCATGGTCTCGCTGCTGAGCGGGATCCCGATCCGCGCCGAGGTGGCGATGACGGGTGAGATCACCCTGCGGGGACGCGTGCTTCCCGTCGGAGGGGTCCGTGAGAAATGTCTGGCGGCCCTGCGCCGGGGCATTCGACGCGTCATCCTTCCGGAGTCGAACCGCCACGATCTCGAGGAGATTCCGCCCGAGCTGGCCCGCCGACTCCAGTTCCACTTCGTCCGCCACATGGACGAGGTGCTCGACCTGGCGCTGGTGTCTCCCCTGCCGGCGGCGTGTTCTTCACGCAGCGCAGCGGGGCGCCTGCGAGCGGGCCGTACCGATCTCTCCGTCCGTCGCGCCCGCCCAGCGCGCGACTGAGGCGGTCCGGAGCGCTGCGGGTTCGGTAGAGTCTGCGGGGTGGGGCATGCAGGAACTCCTGCCCGGCTCGGTGAGCGCGGCCTGATCGAGCTCGTGCAGCGTCGGGCTGGAACGCCCGGAGGCGGCTGGCGGATCGGCATCGGGGACGACGGCGCCGTGCTGCGGCCACGCGCGGGCCATGATCTGGTGCTGAGCACGGACAGCATGGTCGAGGACGTGCACTTTCGCTGGTCCACGACGGACGCCCGCTCGCTCGGGATCAAGGTGCTGGCGAGCGCGCTCTCGGATCTCTCGGCGATGGGCGCCCGCCCGCTCGGCTTCCTGCTGAGCCTGGGCTTGCCCGGCGACGCCCCCGCGGCCCGGCTGGAGGGCTTTCTGCGCGGCCTGCTCGGCGAGGCACGCCGAGCGGGCTGCCCGCTGGTGGGAGGCGACACGGTCGCGAGTCCCCACTGGTCATTGGCGCTGAGCGTCACGGGAGAGGTGCCGCGGGGTCGCTGCCTGCGGCGCTCCGCGGCGCGCCCGGGAGACCGCCTGATGGTGACCGGCACGCTCGGCGCGGCCGCGCTCGGCTTGGCGCTCCTGGAGCGGGGCCGAGCCGGGCGCAAGGGTGCGGCCGCTTTCGTGAGGCGCCAGCTCCGCCCGCGGCCCCCTCTGGAGGTCGGTCCGCACCTGGTTCGGGCGAAGCTGGCGCGTGCGGCCATCGATCTCTCCGACGGACTCAGCCTCGATCTCGATCGCATGCTCCGTGCCAGCCGGGTGGGGGCACGCATCGAGCTCGATCGCCTGCCCCTGGCTCCGGGCCTGCACACGCACGCCGCAGCTCTGGGCCTGGACGCGCTCTCGCTGGCGCTCCACGGTGGGGAGGACTACGAGCTGCTCTTCGCGGTCGCTCCCGGCGCACCCTCCGCGGCGGCCCTCGGCCGACGTCTCGGATGTCGTGTGACGGAGCTGGCTGTGCTCGAACGGGGCCGCTCGGCCCGCTACGAGCACCGAGGTGAGCGCGTGGCGATCACGGCTCACGGCTACGACCACTTCAAGCGCCCCGCGACGCAATCCGACAAGTAGAGAGACCGCCGGCGGACTCGGCACCCGAGGGGGGACGTGCGTCTCGAGCTGAGCTACAGGTTCGTACTCGGCCACGTGATCGTGGCGGTGGTCGCCCTGGCCTTGCCGCCGGCCTTGGAGCGCTTCCACGTTTCGATCTGGGGAGCCATCTTCGTCGTCCTCGGCGTCTCGGCGGTGCTCTCGTGGAGCCTCTCCCGCCCCCTCACGCAGAGTTGCCGGCAGCTCAGCGACTGCGCGGAACGCATCCGCAACGCCGACCTCAGCACCGAGGTGCTGCCGCAGACCGGGCCGCGCTTCACCGATGAGACCACGGACCTCGCGGGCTCGGTCCACGACATGCTGGAGAGCCTGCGGGATCTGGTGGAGTACGTGCAGCACAGCGCCGAGCAGGTGACGCGGTCCTCCCGCGAGCTCTCCGGAACCGCCGCGGACGTGGATGCTGCAAACCGCGCCATCGCGGCCACCATGGAGCTGGTGGCGGAGGGGGCCGTGCGCCAGCGCGAGGACGTCGAGAGCGCGCAGGCCAGCACGCGGGAGATCGCCGAGGTCATTCGCGCGAACTCGGAGGCGGCCCGCGAGGCCTATCGCTTCGTGTCCGAGGCCGACCAGCGGGCCAACGCGGGCGTCGAGGTCGCGCGGCACTCCCTGGCCAAGATGCAGGCGCTCTTCGAGAAGGCCGATCAGGCGGGCCAGCTCGTCTTCCGCTTCGACCAGAAGATCCGCTCCGTGCACCGCATCACCGAGATGATCAACAGTGTCTCCGAGAAGACCCACCTGCTCTCGCTCAACGCCTCGATCGAGGCGGCTCGAGCCGGGGATGCCGGCCGAGGATTCTCCGTCGTGGCCGAGGAGATTCGCCGCCTGGCCGAGAGCGCCGCGGGTTCGGGCAAGCAGATCGAGGATCTGATCGGACAGCTCGAACACGAGTCCACGCGCGTCTCCGACGCCATGCGGGAGATGGGTGAGGGGGTGCGCGCGGGACGCGAGGACCTCGACAGCATCCAGGACTCGCTCGCGCGAATCCAGGATGCCGTGCAACAGGCCTCCCGTCGTGCGGAGGCGATCTTCCACGAAGCCGAGCGTTCGGTGGCGCGCTCGGCTGAGATGGTTCGCGAGTTCGAGGGGATCGCCAAGGTCGCCACCGAGAACGTGGGCGCGACCGATGAGATGCGCAACCAGCTCGCGGTGCAGACGCGCGGGATCGAGGCTCTCGTGGACCACTCGGCGCGGCTGATCGAGACCTCGGATCGGCTCGACGAGGTGGCCCGGCGCTTCCGCACGAGGCGCTCCGGATGAGTGGATCGAGCGCGGCCTGGCTCTGCCTTGATGTGGGGGCGTCGTCTTACGCGATTCCCCTGGCGTCGGTCGTCGAGGTCACCGCTGCGGTCGCACCGCGGCTGATTCCGCTCGTCTCGATCCACCTCGGTGGGATCGTCAATGTGCGCGGAGAGCCGCTGCCGGTGCTCGACGGCGGCGTGCTGCTCCGTCATCAGTCCGCGGGCCGCTACGGGAAGATCCTCGTGCTGGAGCGGAAGGAGGGCCGGCTCGGAGTGCTGGTCAGCCACGTTTCGGGGGTCATGCGCGGCCTCGCGCCGCGCTCGGATCCGGAGGCGTCCGATGAGGACGAGGCCTGGGTCCGGTGGACCGTGTACGGCGGCGAGAAGATCGGAATCGTGGATCCGAGTGCGCTCTATCTCAGGGCGACCGAGCTGCTCACCGGACAGTGGGCACAGATGGGAGGCAAGCCATGTCCAAGCGGGTTGTGATTGCGGATGATGCGGCATTCATGCGGGAGATGCTGCGGGAGATCCTCTCCGACGGAGGCTACGAGATCGTCGGAGAGGCCGGAGAAGGCGAGAGCCTGCTGCGCAGCTTCGACGAGCTCCACCCCGATGTCGTGACCCTCGACATCGTCATGCCGGGCAAGAGCGGGCTCGAGGTGCTGAGGGAGCTCCGCGCGCGTGATCCCGGCGTCTGCGTAGTGATGTGCAGTGCGCTGGGTCAGGAGTCGCTCGTGATGCAGGCGCTGGAAGAGGGGGCTCGCGAGTACATCATCAAGCCGTTCAAGCCCGATCAGGTGCTCGGCACGATCGCGAAGGCCCTGCAGAAGACGGCGGACAGCTAGGGCGGCCGTGGATCTCGAGAAGTACAGGCTTCTCTTCGTCGATGAGGCGACTGAGCATCTCGCCGAGATGTCCCGGGCGCTGGTGCACCTCGAGCGGAGCGACGCACACGAGTCGGTGGCGGATGCGATCGACACGCTCTTTCGCATGACGCACTCGATCAAGGGGATGGCGGCCTCGCTCGACTACGATCCCCTCTCGACGCTGGCCCATAGCCTCGAGGACTGGCTCGAGCCGCGGCGGGAGGACGCGCGACTGCCCGCGGCCTCGCTGCCCCTGCTCTACGACGTGATCCGGGCCCTGGAGCGAATGGTCGAGGAGGTGGATCGGGGGGCCGCTCCCCCCGTGCCGCGCGAGGATCTCATCGCGCGTCTGGCGGCTCCCTCCGTTGACGCGCCGCCGTCTCCTTCGGTGTCCGACGCGAGCCTGGCCCCCCCCCTGCCGCGATCCGTTCGCATTCGCACGGGCGTCGTCGACCGATTCTTGGCCGAGGTCGGAGAGCTCGTCCAGCGTCAGTCGCGTCTGGAGGCTCTGCAGCGCGAGTCTCCGCTCTGGCAGATTCCACGTGAGTTCACCGATGAGCTCGAGGGCATGGCCCGCGTCGTCCGCGAGCTGCGTCGGCGTGTTCTCGACATGCGCACCACGCCACTGCGCCGGGTCTTCGAGCGCCTCCCCCGCGTGGCCTCGGAGCTCGCGCGCGAGCTGGACAAGCGCGTGCGGGTCGAGCTCTCGGGCGATGAGTGCGAGGCGGACCGCGCCGTCGTCGATCACCTCGCCGACCCTCTGCTCCACCTTGTTCGCAACGCCGTGGGTCATGGTCTGGAGGCGCCCGCGGAGCGTGAAGCCGCCGGCAAGAGCCCGGTGGGAGAGGTTCGTGTCGCCGCGCGGACCGCGGGCGGCCGGCTCGTGGTCGAGCTCGTCGACGATGGGCGCGGCATCGACATCGAGAGGGTCCGCCGGCGCGCGATCGAGCGGGGGCGGCTGCTCGAGGAGGTGGCCGAGGATCTTACCCCGGAGCAGGTCTGTGAGCTGATCTTCGAGCCCGGGATCTCCACGAGCCCGACCGTGACCGCGCTCTCGGGCCGCGGCGTGGGGCTCGACGCGGTCAAGCGGGCCATCGAGAGTCTGGGAGGCTCGATCCGCGTCGAGAGCCTGCCGGCCCAGGGCACGCGCTTCGAGATCGAGCTCTCGTCCATGGCCGCGCTCCAACGCGTCCTCGTCGTGGAGATCGGAGGGGAACGGATCGCCCTCCCGGTGGATCCCCTCGAGGCCGTGGTTCCGGTGGAGGAGGGCAGCGTGGAGCGCGCGGGCAGCGAGTCGTTCTTCGTCTGGAAGGACGATCCGATCCCGATGCTCGACCTGGCCGAGCGGCTGGGGCTGCCCACGGCACCGGAGCCGAGCTCGGTCCGGGGCCACGTGCTGATTGGCGAGACCCGAGGCTTCCGGCTGGCTCTGCGGGTGGACCGGGCGGCGAGCGATCTGGAGGTCTTCGTGCGGGAGGTGCCGCCGCTGCTGAGCGGGCTCCAGCCGCTCGGGGGACTGGCCATTCTGCCCGACGGCATCCCGGTCTTCCTCATCGAGCTCAGCGTGCTGGTGGAGAGCTTCCTGTGACTCTGAGCGAGGATCGCCTGCGGGAGCTCGCCAGCGTCGGGTCGGGGCACGCCGCCAACGCGCTCGGCCAGCTGCTGGACTGCACGGTGCTGATGGAGCCGCCCCGCTGCTACCGGCTCGAGGTCGGGCACCTGTCCGAGGCGCTGATCTATGAGGAGGAGTGGAGCACGGCGATCTTCGTGGATCTCAGCGGAGCGGTGACCGGCCGGGCAGGCCTGATGCTGACGCGCAACGTGGTGGACGGCCTGCTGGATCGGCTCGTCAAGGAGCATCCCGCCGAGGAGGTCAGCGAGCGCGGACGCTCCGCCCTCGAAGAGCTGGGGAACATCGCGCTCTCCGCTGCGGCCGGGGCGATGGGAGACCTGAGCGGAGGGATCGTGCTCCCCTCGGTACCCCGGCTGGGGCTGAATCTGTCCCGGGAGACCTTGCTCGAGGAGCTCGGCTCGGTCGACGATCGTCGGCCGGCCTACCTGGCGGACACCCAGCTCGTCCAACCCGACGGGCCGCTTCGCATTCGCTTCCTGTGGATTCCCGATCAGTAGACGGGGCTCGCTGCGTCCGTATCCTAGGGTGATGAACCGTGAGCGACTGCGTCGTCTGCTCGAGCGCTTCCGGAGCGGGGCGCTCGGCGAGGCGGAGCTGCTGGAACAGCTCGCCACACTGCCGTTTCGCGACCTGCCCGAGGTGCGCCTGGACACCCACCGCGCGCTCCGTCAGGGGCTGCCCGAGGCGGTTCTCGGCGAGGGCAAGACTTCCCGCCAGCTCGTGCGCATCGCGCGTGCGCTGCGCGAGGAGGGCAGCGACGTTCTGCTGACGCGCATCGACCCCCAGACCGCGCGAGCGGTGCGGGAGGCGCTTCCCGAGCTCAGCTACCACGAAACGGCGCGCATCCTCAGCCTGGTTCAAGAGGCTCCTCGTCCGTCGGGCCGGGGAATGATCCTGGTCGTCTCGGCGGGAACGGCCGACAGCACGGTCGCGGAGGAGGCGGCCGTCACGGCGGAGCTCTACGGGAACAAAGTCGAGCGGCTGCAGGACGTGGGCGTTGCCGGGCTGCACCGACTGCTCGCGTCGCTGGAGCTGTTGCGTCGGGCGCACGTGCTCATCGTGGTGGCCGGAATGGAGGGCGCCCTCGCCTCGGTCGTCGGGGGGCTCGTGGAGCGTCCCGTGATCGGGGTTCCCACGCGCGTGGGCTACGGGGCGGCCTTCGACGGAATCACCCCGCTGCTCGGCATGCTGAGCTCGTGCAGCGCCAATGTGACGGTCGTGAACATCGACAACGGCTTCGGGGCTGCGGTGGTTGCGACGCTGATCAACCGTGGCTGAACGATCCCTGCACCTGGACTGCTTCTCGGGCGCAAGCGGAAACATGCTGCTCGCCGCCCTGCTGGAGCTCGGGGCTCCACGCGCCACGATCGAGGCGGAGCTCGCGGGGCTGGGTGTGCCGGAGCTGGTGATGGTCGTCCGGCGCGTGCATCGGGGCACGATCGCGGCGGGTCATCTGTCGTTCGCGGTCCCGGCCCGCGACCCGGTTGAGCGGCGCTTCGCCACGATTCGGGCCCTGCTCGAGCGCGCGCAGCTGCAGGAGGCGGTCCGCGAGCGCTCGATCGCGGTCTTCACGAGGCTGGCGGAGGCCGAGGCGCGCGTGCACGGAGTGGTGCCCGAGCAGGTCCACTTCCACGAGGTCGGTGCCCTCGATGCGTTGGGGGACATCGTCGGGGTCTGCGCTGCCCTCTCGGCGTTGGGGATCGGTCGCGTCACCGCATCGCCCCTCGCCCTCGGCCACGGCTTCGTCGATGGAGCGCACGGCCGCCTGCCGTTGCCCGCTCCGGCGACTGTGGAGCTGCTGCGGGGTGTGCCGACCTACCCTGCGGGCGTGGCCTGGGAGACCGTGACGCCGACCGGTGCCGCGCTGATCGGGACGCTGGTGGATGGCTTCGGCCCCATGCCGGCGATGAGACCGGAGGCGCAGGGCTTCGGCGCGGGCGAGGTGCGTGAAGGTCCCCTGCCCAACGTGCTGCGAGCGGTTTTGGGAGCGCCGGCGCCCTGGCTCGAGGCTGACCAG
Source organism: Myxococcota bacterium (assembly GCA_046754285.1). Taxonomy (GTDB): domain Bacteria; phylum Myxococcota_A; class UBA9160; order SZUA-336; family SZUA-336; genus JBHHVJ01. The sequence continues at coordinate 21,732 of JBHHVJ010000040.1, forward strand.
GTGAGCGTGATCGAGACGAACCTCGATGACATGAACCCGGAGCATCTGCCCTTCCTCGTAGAGCAGCTGCTAGACGACGGAGCGCTCGACGTCTCACTCTCCCCCCTGGCCATGAAGAAGGGACGACCGGGACAGCTGCTTCGCGTGATTGTGCGGCCGGCTGACCGGGATCGTCTGGCCCGTCGCGTTCTGCGTGGGTCGAGTGCGTTGGGCGTCCGCTTTCAGGAGATGTCGCGACTCAAGCAGGTGCGCGAGGCGCGCGAGGTGCAAACACGCTTCGGACGGGTGGCCCTCCAGCAAGCCCGCTCGCCCGAAGGGGAACCGGAGATCACACCGGAGTACGAGTCCTGCGCACGAGCGGCCCGCCTCTACGGGGTTCCGCTGCGCGTGGTCTACGATGCGGCGCTCCGGGCGGCCCGCGGTGGATCCGGTTGACCTGCGACGGGAGTTCTCGCCCAGCGGCTGAATTCCTTCGGGCGCAGCTCGTGGGCTGTGCGGCCGGGTCCCCCCGCTCACGGTCCGCCGGTGTTGACGGGCGCAGGCAGAGAATCCTACGATCAGGGCGGGCTTCTTGCGCGCCCGTCGGGCGTACGAAAGGTGGGCTTTCATGGCAGAACTTCCCGGGGCAGCGGTCAAGCGGCTGCTGACGAAACATGGGGGTGAGCTCCGCACGTCCAGCTCCGCCGTACAGCTGGCGGTGGCCGCTGCGGAGGACTACATCGGCCGGCTGGCGCAGCAGGCCAGTCAGCTCGCGCAGAAGGAGCGGCGCAAGACCATCATGGACGCCGACATCCAGCGCGCCCGCGAGGCGCTCGGATAGCCTCCAGAGCGGAAACGCGAAGGGCCGGGGAGGACGACGTCCTCCCCGGCCCTTTTTCGTTGCGGCCGCGTCGTCGAGACCACGCGTGCCCTACATCCCGGGCATGCCGGTACCCGCGCCGGGTCCGGCCGTCTTCTCCTCGGGCTTCTCGGCGATCATCGCGTCGGTGGTGAGCAGCAGGCCCGCCACGCTGGCGGCATTCTGCAACGCTGTGCGCACGACCTTCGTGGGATCGATCACGCCTGCCTTGACCAGGTCCTCGAAGCAGTCGGCCGCGGCATTGAAGCCGAAGCCACCCTTACCGTGCCGGACCTTGTCCACGATGATCGAGCCCTCCTCACCGGCATTGACTGCAATCATCCGCAGCGGCTCCTCGATCGCCCGTCGCACGATGTTGATCCCCGCCTGCTGCTCGTCGTTCGCCGCCTTGGCCTGGTCGAGATCCGCCTGAATCCGGATCAAGGCTACGCCTCCGCCCGGAACGATGCCCTCTTCGACGGCGGCGCGGGTTGCGTGCAGAGCGTCCTCGACCCTCGCCTTCTTCTCCTTCATCTCGCTCTCGGTGGCTGCACCCACGCGGATCACGGCCACGCCGCCGGCCAGCTTGGCGAGTCGCTCCTGCAGCTTCTCGCGGTCGTAGTCGGACGTCGTCGTCTCGATCTGGTTGCGGATCTCGTTGCAGCGCGCCTCGATCTCCTTTTTCTTGCCGGCCCCGCCGACGATCGTGGTGTTGTCCTTGTCGATCACGATCCGCTTGGCCGAGCCGAGATCGTTCAGGGTGATGTTCTCGAGCTTGATGCCCAGCTCCTCGGCGATCACCTGGCCACCGGTGAGGATCGCCATGTCCTGAAGCATGGCCTTGCGGCGGTCTCCAAAGCCGGGCGCCTTGGCCGCGGCGACGTTGAGCGTTCCGCGAATCTTGTTGACCACGAGCGTGGCCAGCGCCTCACCCTCGACGTCCTCGGCGATGATCACCAGAGGCTTGCCCATCTTGGCCGTCTGCTCGAGGATCGGGAGCAGGTCCTTCATGTTCGAGATCTTCTTCTCGTGCAGCAGGATCAGTGCGTCCTCGAACACAGCTTCCATCCGCTCCGCGTCGGTCACGAAGTAGGGCGAGAGGTAGCCGCGGTCGAACTGCATCCCCTCGACGACCTCGAGCTCGGTCTCCAGGGTCTTGTTCTCCTCGACCGTGATCACGCCCTCCTTGCCGACCTTCTCCATCGCCTCGGCCAGGATCTCTCCGATCTCCTCGTCGTTGTTCGCGCTGATCGAGCCCACCTGCGCGATCTCACTGCGCTCGCGCGTTGGCTTGGCGAGCTTCTTGAGGCTCTCGGCGAGCACCAAGACGGCACTGTCGATGCCCCGCTTGAGCTCGATGGGGCTGTGACCGGCGGCGACCATCTTGAGCCCCTCTCGGAAGACGGCCTGCGCAATGACGGTCGCGGTCGTCGTACCGTCTCCCGCCACGTCGGAGGTCTTCTGGGCCACCTCCTTGACCATCTGCGCCCCCATGTTCTCGAACTTGTCTTCGAGCTCGATCTCCTTCGCGACCGTCACGCCATCCTTCGTGACCACGGGGGACCCGAAGCTCTTCTCCAGAATGACGTTCCGGCCCCGGGGGCCGAGCGTCACCTTGACGGCGTCGGCCATCGTATTGACGCCGCGGAGAATGGTGTCCGCGGCCTGCTGCTCGAACTTGATGATCTTGGCACTCATCGACTGATCTCTCCTCTTGGCATGCGGCGGAAGGATCCGGCGCTACTTGCGGGCCTTGGCCTTACCGGTGGATCCGACGATCGCGAGGATGTCGTCCTCGCGCAGGATCGTGTACTCCTCGCCGTCCAGGGTCACGTCGTTCCCCGCGTACTTGCTGAACAGCACGCGGTCCCCCTCGGCCACGTCGAGGGGCGTGATCGTTCCGTCCTCCCGGACCTTGCCTTTGCCGGTGGCCACCACGATGCCCTCCTGGGGCTTCTCCTTGGCGGTGTCCGGAATGATGATCCCGCCTGCGGTCTTCTCCTCCTCCTCGACGCGGCGGAGCAGAACCCGGTCCTGAAGCGGTCGAATTTTCATGCCTTGACTCTCCCCTGTTCAAACCCGGCGCTGGGCTCGAAACGCCTTTGATCTCCACGGTTTGTGCGGCCGCTCCGCTGCGGAGGGCCGGCCCGGCTCCCGACCCGGTCCGGGCGGCGCGGCAAGCTAATCACGCCCGGCCGGGGGTCAAGCGCCGACCCTCAGGGGTGCAGGCGGCCCATCAGCCGCGGGAAAGGGATCGTCTCGCGCAGATGGTGCAGGCCGCAGATCCAGGTGAGCGTACGCTCCAGCCCCAGCCCGAAGCCCGCGTGGGGCACGCTGCCGTAGCGGCGCAGATCGCGGTACCACTCGAGCGGGGCGGGGTCCACGCCCTTCTCGCGCATGCGGGCGTCCAGCGTGGCCAGATCCTCCTCCCGGACGCTGCCCCCCACGATCTCTCCGTACCCCTCCGGGGCCAGGATGTCCATGTTCAGGACCCGCGCCGGGCTCTCGGGGTCGCTCTTCATGTAGAAGGGCTTCAGCGCGCGGGGGTAGCGGTGGATCACCAGGGGCCGGTCGAAGCCCTGGGAGAGGACCGTCTCCTCGTCTCCCCCCAGGTCCTCGCCGTGCTTCAGGGCCAGGCCCTCTCGGGCGAGGCGCGCCAGCGCTTCGTCGTAGCTGAGGCGGGGAAACGGGCGCTGCAGGGTCTCGAGCGGCGCCACGTCGCGCTCGAGGCGATCCAGGTCCTCGCGGCAGCGCTCGAGCACGCGCTCCACGATCGCGCAGATCAGCCCCTCGGCCAGCGCGATGTTCCCGTCGAGGTCCAGGAAGGCGGCCTCGGGCTCGATCATCCAGAACTCCATCAGGTGCCGTCGGGTCTTGGACTTCTCGGCCCGGAACGTCGGGCCAAAGCAGTACACGCGTCCAAAGGCCAGGCAGCCCGCCTCGGCATAGAGCTGCCCACTCTGCGTGAGGTAGGCCTTCTCGCCGAAGTAGTCGGTCTCGAAGAGGGTCGTGGTCCCCTCGCAGGCCGCCGGCGTCAGGATCGGTGTGTCCAGACGCAGGAAGCCCTGGCCCTCCAGATGCTCGTGGCAGGCCTGCTCCACCTGCGCGCGGATCCGCAGCACCGCCTGCGGACGTCGCGAGCGCAGCCAGAGGTGGCGCTGCTCCAGGAGGAACGCCACCCCGTGCTCCTTCGGCGTGATGGGGTAGCCCTCCACGTTCTGGAACACGCTCAGATCGCGGACGTGGATCTCGACGCCCCCTGGCGCGCGCGCATCCGCGTGGACCTGGCCGCTCAGCTCAAGGGAGGACTCCTGTCCCAGGCTCCCTGCACGCTCGAAGACGTCCTCATCGACGTCCGCCCGGGAGACGAGGCACTGCACGATCCCGGTGCCATCCCGAACCTGGAGAAAGTGCAGCTTGCCGCTGGAGCGGCGCTTGTACAGCCAGCCCCGCACGCGGACGAGCTCACCGGCTCGCTCCCCGAGCGCCTCGACCCGTACCCAGGACCCACCAGACTCGCCCTTCATCAGCCTCCTCCCCGGGGTGTGCCTCCGGTCAGCTGCGACCGCGCTCGAGCTGGCGCTCGAGGCGCCGCACCAGCCGATGCATCCCGCTCGGGTTGCTGAACGGACCTCGCGGGATCGCGTCCCGGTACGCGGCCAGCGCCCGCTCCAGATCGCCCAGTCTCTCCCAGATCTGGCCCTCCGCGCGCTTGAGGTAGGCGATCGAGCGGGGCGATTCATGCAGCGCACGCTGCAGCGTCCGTTCCACCGCGACGCGATCGCGCCGGATCAGGTGGACGTGGGCCAGGCGCGCCCAGCCCCGGAGCAGCAGCGGGTCCTGCGCCACGGCCCGCTCGAGATCCGCCTGCGCAGCATCGAGGTCGCGCTCGCGCAGAGCGCGGTCCGAGCGGCGCAGCAGCCGCTCCGGGTGCCCCGCCAGCACGACGCCCGGGTCGGGCAGCTCGCGCTTCAGGTAGGGAGAGTCGGGTGGCACGAGGATCCGCGCGACGGTGTCGCTGTAGATCTCCTGCCAGGCCTCGGAGCCCGTGCGCAAGGCTCGGGCGAACGCACCGCCCGCCGGCACCAGGGCCACATCCGCCCGGTAGCGGTGCGCCAGCGCCAGGGTGCCCGGCCGCCCGCCGAGCATGGTGAGATAGTCGAGGTAGATCCGGTCGTCATACAGGGTGTTGGCGCGCCCGTCGATGAAGACCTTGAGTCCCGGCGCGTGCAGCATGATGTACCCGCCCCAGTTGTAGTAGTTGAGCACGCGCTCGGGCAGGCCCGCGGCCTTCAGGTAGCGCAGCGCCGCGTCGGGGTAGAGCGAGCTCTCGGTCCAGCGCTCGAGCAGCCGGGGGTAGAGGCGCACGTCACGCCAGAGGCCCGCCGCGAGCAGCGCCGCGAGCCCGAGCCCCGTCCCCCAGAGGGCCGAGCGGACGCGCGGTCGCAGGGCGTCCCGTGGGACGAGTCCCGCGAGTCGCTCCAGCAGCCAGGCCAGACCCATCGCGCCCAGAGGCGCGGCCGTGACCCCGAAGAGCGGGATGAAGCGTCGCGAGGTGTAGGCCATCGCGAAGGTGACGAGGATCAGCGCCAGGGGGTAGAAGGCGCGCCGTAGGATCGCGACCGGAACACCGAGGGCCGTGAGGAGACAGACGGCGGTGTAGCGCCCGTTGAACTCGTGCAGGTTGAGGGCGAACTCCGGCGGTTGCCACTCGATGATGGATCGGAACGGCGAAGCCGCGTTCAGGTAGGCGAGGGGGTAGGCGAGAATCCGGTAGCCCCAGGGGTTGACGAGCATCGCGAGCACGCAGAGGCCGACGCTGATCCATGCCGCCCGATCCAGAACGAGACGCCGCTCCCGCAGGCTGGCCTCGAGCGTCCGAACCCCCACGAAGAGGCCGATCATGCCGACGCCGAAAACGAAGCCGCTGTGCAGGTTCGCCCAGAGCACGACCAGCGGAGGCCACAGCCAGGGGGCTCGCGGATGCTCCCGTGTCAGCAGGAAGAGGCTGACGAACAGGAGCGTGAACAGATGCGGCCGCAGGTCCAGGAACCAGTGTGCGCTCGCGGCCACGAGCCAGAGCGTGGCCCCCGCGGCCAGCCGCGACCCGCTCTCGCGCACGCCGACGCGGTAGACCAGCGTGAAGATCGTCGCGATCAGCCCCAGATTGAACCAGGCCACGGCCTGGGTGTGGATCCGGTAGATCCCCCAGTAGATCACGTCCCAGAACCACTCGTGGTTGAGCCACTCGCGGCCCCCGAAGGTGTAGGAAAAGGGATCGGTGGAGTGCACCGCGAGGTCCTGCCAGATCTCGCGCCCCGAGGCGAGGTGCCACCAGAGGTCCGACCCCGCCACTCCGGGCTGGGACCAGGACAGGGCCCCGGCCACCGCCACCAGTGCCGGCAGCAAAGCAAGAAGCGGATTGAGTTTCGCCCTTTCTTCGACTACTCTCATTGTAGAATCCGCTTGCATAGAATTCGCCTGCATGGCTCTGCGCGCCTGAGCTGTCGCAGACGTCGCCGCATACCCTGCCGCATAGGGGGTGCGTACGGCGTCCAGGGCCTGCGATCCGAGAACCGGGGGGAAAGATGCACCTCACGAGGCGTCAGAAAGAGATCTACGACTTCATCCGAGAGTACCTGGAGCGCGAGGGCTACGCACCGAGCCTCGAGGAGATCGGGGGCCGCTTCGGGCTCTCGTCGGTCGCCACGGTCCACAAGCACGTGCAGAATCTCGTCGAGAAGGGGCTGCTGCGAAAGGCCTGGAACCGCAGCCGGTCGCTGGAGATCGTGGACCGCAAGCCGCCGGCCGCCGTGGAGATTCCGCTGATGGGCACCGTGGCGGCGGGGGCGCCGATCGAGGCGATCCCCGAGCCGGACGCGCTCGAGGTTCCGGCCCACCTCGTGGGATCGCGGGAGTGTTACGCGCTTCGGGTGCGCGGCGACTCGATGGTCGAGGATCACATCTGCGATGGCGATGTGGTGCTGGTCGAGACGCGCAGCTCGCCCCAGAACGGCGAGACGGTCGTGGCGCTCATCCGCCGCGAGGAGGTGACGCTCAAGCGCTTCTATCGCGACGGCGGCAAGGTGCGGCTGGTCCCCGCCAATCAGCGTCTGCGGCCCCTCGAAGTCCCCGCGGAGGAGGTCGAGGTGCAGGGGGTGGTGGTGGCGCTCCTCCGCGCCTATTAGCGGCCCGTCCCACGCCTGCGCGATGCGGCTCACACGCAGAATGGAGTTCTCCGCGGCCCACCGCGTCGGATCGGCCGACCGCGCGCCCGTTCACGGACACAACTACGTGCTCGAAGTCACGCTGGCCGGCGAGCCGGACACCGAGTCGGGGATGGTTCTGGACCTGAAGCAGCTCAAGCGGGTCATGGACGAGCAGATCGGCGAGCGCTTCGATCATCGCAACCTCAACGAGGACACACCGTACTTTGCGGACCGCTTGCCGACCGGTGAGAACTTCGCGACGCTGATCTACGAGCTGCTCGATGCAGCGCTTCCCAGCGGCCTGCTGCAGCGGGTCCGGCTCCATCCTCACGAGGACCACTGGATCGAGGTCTCCCGATGATCACCGTGACCCGGCGCTACCGCTTTAGCGCGGCCCACGTGCTCGCGCGAGCGGACTGGAGCGAGAAGCGGAACCGAGCTGTGTACGGCAAGTGCGCCAACCCGGCGGGTCACGGCCACAACTACGTCCTCGACGTGGCCGTCCGGGGCGAGATCGATCCCGCCTCGGGTCGGGTGGTGGCCATCGAGGAGCTCGACCGGGTCGTCCGAGAGCGTGTCCTCGAGCCTCTCGATCATCGCTGGCTCGACCGGGAGATTCCCGCCTTCGAGCGGGGGGTTCCCACCGCCGAGAACATCGCACGCTACATCTGGCGCGCTCTCAAGGGCGAGATCTCGCCCGCCACGCTGCACCGGGTGCGCCTCCAGGAGACGGAGAACAACGCGGTCGAGTACGAGGGGGAGGAGGGATGAGTCCACTGGAGCCGCTCATCGTCGAGCTGCTACGCACGATCGGTGAAGATCCGGGTCGGGAGGGCCTGATCAAGACGCCGACTCGCGTCGGGCGCGCGCTGGAGACGCTGACGCAGGGCTACTCCGAGGATCCGGAGAAGATCCTCAACGGAGCGGTCTTCGAGGAGTCCTACAACGAGATGCTGATCGTGAAGGACATCGACTTCTACAGCCTCTGCGAGCACCACCTGCTGCCGTTCTTCGGCAAGGCCCACGTGGCGTACGTGCCCGATGGACGCCTCGTCGGGCTCTCCAAGCTGGCCCGGGTCGTCGAGGTCTACGCCCGCCGGCTCCAGGTCCAGGAGCGGCTGACCCAACAGATCGCCGCAGCGATCCAGAACGTTCTGCGGCCCCAGGGGGTGGCCGTGGTGCTCGAGGCTCGGCACCTCTGCATGATGATGCGGGGCGTCCAGAAGCAGAACTCCCGGGCGATCACGAGCGCCATGCTCGGGGAGTTCGAGGCCGACCCCAAGACGCGTGGGGAATTCATGCAGCTCATCCGCGACGGAGGAGCCGGCGTCGGGATCCCCTGAGGGGCGCCAGGGCCAGGCGCTCGAATGCCCGGCTGCCAGAACGCGTCATAGGGGTGTCCGGGGCCCCAGGCGCCCGGGCCCGGGCGCTCAGCCGGGAGGGGGATCTTCACGCGCCGGCAGCTCGCGTCGCACGTGAGCCCTCACCCGGGCCTCATTCGTGGGGAATCGACGGTTCAACCTGTTGAAAATAAAGTGGTTTTCTCGGATGGGTTTTTTCTTGACAGCGGCCCTAAAGTCGCTTAGGGTGCGTTCCGAGAAGAGGGCGATTGAGGGCCCCCTGAGACAGTTCGGAACGACCCCCCCTCCAGCTGCTCATGTGCCGGAGCAGAATGGAGCGTGCGCGGTGCGTTCTTTTTTCTATTGCGGTGTTGACACACCGCGTCGAACGTCGCGTCGGTGCGTTTCGGTGCCGGATGCGCAGGACGGCCGGCGAGCCGGGGGCCCGGGCAGTCCGCCGGGAGGTCCAGGCTCTGAGGCGTTCGGATGCGGGGGATTGGTGAGGCGGGCTCCGCGCGGATCCGTGCCGTGCGGGAGGGTGAGCCCGTGAGCCGCAGGGAAGACATCTGGGAGGAGCCGGTCCTTGGCGCGGGGAGCGCGGGGGTCGGCACCGATTTCGAGCCGGTCGAGCTCGGAGAGGAGACGGATACGAAGATGATGGGAGGAGGACGCTGGACAGAGAATCCGGTCGTCGATCCGGAGCACTCGAACGTGGATCCGGACGAGGAGGCCGCGCGCAATCGCAACACGCTGCTGTCCTACTTCAACGATATCGCCAGCATCCCCACGCTCACCAAGGAGCAGGAGGTGATGCTCGCGAAGGAGATGGAGGCGGCCACGTTCGAGATGCGGGCGGGCATCCTGGCCGTGCCCTTCACCTGGCGCGAGGCCGTCCAGATCTGGCGTGGACTTCAGGCCGAGAACCGGGTCACGGCGAAGATGTCCGAGGCCTACGGCTCGGGTACGCCCGACGGCGAGGAGCGTGGTGAGCGCCTCGACAAGGCGCTCAAGCGCGTCGAGAAGCTGCTGGCCCGCTACGACCTGCTCCGCGCCACCCGTGCGTCGAAGGAGCGGGCGGAGAAGCTGGCCCGGGTCGAGGTCAGCATGCGCCGGGCTCTCCGGGAAGCAGATCTGTCGATGCAGATCTTCGAGCGCGTGCGTCGCAAGCTTCGCAGCGCGCGCGACACGATGGCGGGCTACGAGCGGCAGATCTCCGATCTGCGCTCGCCGAAGCGTGCGCCCCGCACGGAGCAGGGGCGGCTGCGCCGCGATCGAGAGCTCCGTGCTCTGCGCAAGCAGCTGCGTGAGGTCGAGACGCTCGTCGGCATGAAGGCTCCGGAGTTCCTGGCGCTGATGGACAAGGTGGACCTCGCTTACGACCGGCTGATGTTCCACAAGAACAAGTTCGTGCAGCACAACCTGAAGCTCGTGATCGCGATCGCGAAGGACTATCGGAACATGGGGATCGCCTTCCAGGATCTGATCCAGGAGGGCAATCTGGGGCTGATCCGTGCCGTCGAGAAGTTCGACTACCGGCGCGGTCACAAGTTCTCCACGTACGCGCTCTGGTGGATCCGGCAGGCCCTGATTCGGGCCATCCAGAACCAGTCTCGGACGATCCGCATCCCGAGCCACATGCACGACACGCTGCTCAAGTACTACCGCTGCTACAACACGCTGGCGAAGCGTCTCGGTCGGGAGCCGAAGACCTCGGAGCTCGCGCGCGAGCTCAATCTCTCGGTCGAGCAGACCGAGCGGCTGCAGAAGATGACGCGCGAGCCCGTCTCGCTCGAGACGCAGGTGAAGGGGACCGACTCCAAGATCCTGAAGGACTTCGTCAAGGATCCCGGAACGCACTCGCCGCTGGAGGGTCTGGACCGTGTGCGGCTCGAGCGGGCCACCGAGGACTCGATCGCGCAGCTCAACGAGCGCGAGCGGAACATCCTGCGCTGGCGCTTCGGAATGAAAGGCGAGCAGGACCACACGCTCGAGGAGATCGGGGAGAAGCTTGGCCTCTCGCGCGAGCGCGTCCGGCAGCTCGAAGCGCGAGCGATCGAGAAGCTGCGCCACTCCTCGAAGCAGCGCCTGCTCGAGGCCTTCGCCGAGCTCTGAGGCCTCTGAGGGCCGGGGCCGCGTGCGCCCCGGCCCCGCACAGCCCCGCCGACGGGTCCCCGTCGGCCGATCGCTCAACGACGATGCGCGTACTTGCGCCCCCTCTCTGCGGGTCGGCTGCACCCCAGTGCGCCGTCACCTTTCCGCCTCCCCCGCCTACTTACCCCACGGATGCCCCCGACATGGGTGCCGATCGCCCCTCACCGTGGGCTGGGAGGCGGTGGAAATTCACCGGTGATGGGGCTTCACGGACACACCTGGTTTGTGAGAGACTCAGGGGCCTTTTCACACGGGCGCATCTCATTGGGAGGGACAATGTTCGCGATTCGATTGGGTCTGGGTCTTCTGCTTATCGGTGCCGGTGTGGCACGACCGGCCCCCGCTGTGGTCTTCGAAGAGTTTGTGTACGGGGTGGTCGGCGCGTACGGACCCAACAACGAGTACGACGTCTCCCCGCAGGCCTGTGACTTCGAGCGCGGCTGCTTCACCGCCGATGGCACGCTCTGCGCCGAGAACCCGAATCAGACCTGCCGACTCGCGATCATCCCCAAGGGCCGCTGCGCGGCGGGCGAGGCCAACACGCTCTGGCCGCGCTTTGCGGGTCAGTGCGAGGGGACACT
>JBHHVJ010000041.1:0-32305 GCA_046754285.1 Myxococcota bacterium
CGGTCGGCGTGAAGTGAAAGTGGACGCGGGGGTGCCGCTCGAGCCACGCCTGGACCTCGGGGGTCTTGTGGGTCGAGGAGTTGTCGAGGATGACGTGGAGCTCGCCTCGATAGCGGCGAGCGATCTTCTTGAGGAAGCGCAGGAAGTCCTTCGCCGTATGGCGCGCGCTGCACTCTCCGAGGACCTTGCCCCGCGCGACATCCAAGGCAGCGTAGAGGCTGGTCAGTCCATTGCGCTTGTAGTCGTGCGTCTGTCGGGCGGAGAGCCCCTCGCGCAGGGGCAGCAGAGGCTGCGTGCGGTTCAAGGCTTGGATCTGCGTCTTCTCGTCGAGGCTAATCACCGCCGCGTTCTCAGGCGGGTTCAGGTACAGGCCGACCACGTCGCGGATCTTCTCTTCGGCCTTGGGATCGGTGGTGAACTTGAAGGTCTCGAGGAGGTGGGGCTTGAGGCCGTGCTCCTGCCAGATGTGATGAACGGTGCTGTGCGAGAGGCCAGTGCGATCGGCGAGCTCGCGCACACTCCAGTGTGTGAGTCCGCGCGGCGGAGGCTTGAGCGTGAGGGAAACGACCCGCGCGATCTTGCGCGCATCGATCTCTCGCGGGCGCCCCGAGCGGGGTCGGTCCTCCAACCCCGACAGGCGCTCTTCGGCGAACCGGCGTCGGATGCGGCTGATTTGGACCGGCGTGTATCCCGTGCGGCGTGCGATCTCGACCCCCGACAGCTTGCCCGCCATCAGCAAGACGGCTCGGGCTCGACGGTGAACCCCCGCGGGCGCGCTCGAAGCTCTCTTCAGCCGATCGAGCTCGGTGCGCTCATCGGCACTCAGCACGATCGGACGCGTTCGGTTCGCCATGACTCCCCCCAACAGAGTACATGGCAGTATGTTATCACGACTTCACAGACGATACACTAGTTGATGCGCCGGGCGGGCTCGTAGCGGCCGTTGGAGAAGCGGTCGAAGTACTGCGAGAGCATGGGATGCTCGATGGGGCGGGTCTCGGGGTCAACGTGCAGGTTTCGTTCAGCGACGTAGGTGACGTGATCGGAGTCGTGCACGAGGACGTGGTACCAGGGCTGATCGCGAGGCGGGCGTGTGCGCGCGACCTGCTCGTACCACTCGTCCGAGAGCTGGAAGCTCCCGTCTACGTCGGTGACGACGCCTCGATAGCCGAAGAGCGCATGACGCACGAGCTGACCCACGCAGAACTTCGCCTCCCGAGCGCTCATTGCAGCGAAGCATAGGGGATCGCGGGGATCACCGCTCGCTCGCGTGCGGTCAGCGCAGCAGGGCGAGTGCGGTCGCGGCGGAGACGTTGGCCTGGGCTCGGGTGGCCACGGCGGCCTGCTCCAGGATCTGCGCCCGCGTCAGCTCCGAGGCCGAGCGCGCCACGTCGGCATCTGAAATGCGCGAAAGTGAGGCGGCCGTATTCTCGCGTGCGCTTTCCAGGTTGCGCAGTCCGGACTCGAGTCGTGTCTCGATCGCGCCCAGATCGCCTCGCTGCGACGAGACGGAGCGAAGAGCGGCGTCGAGTGCGTCGAGGCTGGCCGGATCGGCTGGATCGAGCCCCGCGAGGCCGAGGCCCTCCGCGGAGCTGTCTTCGAGGGCAACCTGCACCGCGCCCGATGAGCCCGTCCCATCGCGCAGGAGCACGGCGCCTGCGCCCTGGAGCTCACCGTTGAGCAGCTTGCGGCCGCCGAACTCGGTCGCATTCGCGATTCTCGTGGCCTCGCTTCCAAGCGCCTCGAACTCACGCCGCACGGCATCCCGTGCGCCCTCCGCCAGGGCTCCGTTGCCGGCCTGCACCGCGAGCTCGCGCATGCGCGTGACGATCTCCGAGATCTCGCCGAGCGCACCCTCGGCAGTCCGCGTCAGGCTGACTCCATCACTGAGGTTGCGCTGGCCCTGGGCCAACGCGCGCTCGGTGGCGTTGAGCTGCTCGGAGAGGGCCAGGCCGGCGGCATCGTCGGCTGCCCGCGTGATGCGTGCGCCTGAGCTGAGCTGAGCCAGAGACTTCTCGATCCGCTCGCGAGCCCGTTGGATCGCGGAGCTCGCCTCGCTCGCTCCGATCTTGAGTGCCATCTTTCGTCACCTTCTAGAGCCCACGCGCCGGACTGCGTCCGGGGATGCCCTCATTCCTCTCCGCGACACGCGGACGCACCGAACGACGCATCGAGCGCGACATGCGGCTCGTTTCGAGGCGCTTGCGCGATCCCTGCCGCCTCGCACGCACACCCGGGACCGTATCGGCCCCTGCAGTCAGAAGTTGAGCTTCTGGCCGGGAGCCGCCGGAGACGGTCGGGCGGACACGGCTGCGCTCAGGCGACGGGGACGAAGCGATCCCGAGCGAACTCGCGGAGCCTCACGAGGTCCTCGTGCCGCGACACCGAGAGGGGGCGCGTCTCGCGCAGCTCGGCGAGCAGCAGCTCCGTGGTCAGCGCCGTTCGGCCGTGCAGCGCGCGGTACAGGCCCGCGATCGTGGCCTGCTCGATCTCCGCCCCGCTGAATCCGTCGCTGGCTTGAATCAGGGTGTCGAGGTCGAATCTCGCCGGGTCCTGATCGCGAAGCTCCAGGTGGATGCAGAAGATCTCGCGACGCTCATCGGGCGTCGGCAGGTCCACGAAGAAGATTTCGTCGAAGCGTCCCTTGCGCAGCAGCTCGGGCGGCAGCTCGTGCACGGTGTTCGCCGTCGCCACGACGAAGATCTCCGCACTCTTCTCTTGCAGCCAGGTCAGCAAGGACCCGAAGATCCGCCGGCTCACGCCTCCGTCCGCTCTTCCCGGCCCGGTCCCGCCCCCGAGTCCCTTCTCGATCTCGTCGATCCAGAGCACGACCGGCGCCAGACTTTCGGCCTGGGCAAGAGCCTTCCGGAGGTTGCGCTCGGAATTCCCGATGTACGCGTCGTAGAGGCGTCCGAAGTCGAGCTTGACGAGAGGAAGAGTCCACGAACGAGCGATCGCCCGTGCCGCCAGCGACTTGCCGCAGCCCTGCACCCCGAGGATCAGCAGTCCTTTGGGGGGACGGAGCCCGAGTGCTCGGGCCTCCGGACTGAAGCCCATGCGCGCCCGCTCCAGCCAGCTCTTGAGACGTGGGAAGCCCGCCAGCCGAGAAGGGTTGTCGGCGGCCGGGTGGTACTCGAGCAGCCCCCCGTCGCGCAGGAGCTGAGCCTTGCGGTCGAGAATTCCCTCCACGTCGCCAGGGCCCAGCTTGGCGTCGGTCAACACGGCGTGAGCCACCGCCTGTCGCGCCTCGTTCAGCGTCAGACCTCTCAGCGCCCGCACGATCTGCTGCTGCTCTTCGGGCAGCAAGTCCACCGTCACACGATCCCCGTCCGCGAGTGAGCAGAGGACGCCTTCCAGTACCTGGCGGAGCTCGTCCTCGCCGGGCAGGGCCAGATCGTAGTACACGCAGAGGTGTCGAGTCTCCTCGGGCAGCTCGACGTTAGAGCCTGTCAGGACGAGCGCCGAGCGGGTCCGAGTGAAGTGCTGGGCCAGCTCCCTGAGCTGGCGGGCGACAGCGGGATCCTTGAGGAACGGAGCGAAGTCCTTCAGCAGATAGATGCCCTCGACCGTGAGGCCCTCGATGTGTCGGAGGGCCCCAAGCGGCTGCTCGGTCTTGAGCATGCACGCCCCCAGCACACCCCCGCGCTCCGTACGGCGCAGGCCCCGCGTCACCGACCACTCGAACAGACCCATGCTGAGCTCCGTCGCGGCCTGTCTGAGAATCGAGCGAACCCGATCTTCCTCCGCCGTCTCGATCGCGATCAGCGGATGGAAGGACACGATCAGCGTGCGAAGCTCGTGACTCGGTGAGGGCCGCATCATACGTCCGCTTCGGTCTGCGATCGCGTCGGCTTGACCGATCGTGTGTCCAGGAGCGATCGGGACCGACACCCCCGCCCCGTTTGACGCTCCTCTGTCCTCTGGCTACTTTCGCGCGGCCTTCCGCCGTGTCCCCATCGTCTAGCCTGGCCCAGGACTCCGGCCTTTCACGCCGGCAACGCGGGTTCGAATCCCGCTGGGGACGCCAGATTGCGTGGCGCATCCAAGGGAGTCCAGACCTCGTCGTTCGCCTGGGGAGACGCCCGGGACGCATGAGGTCGCCGACGCGTCGCGACGAGCTCCCTCCCGAAATGCCGCGCGTAGCGTCGGGTCGAGTATGCGTCCGCACGACCGAGGAACGCTTGCGGCGTGCACTTTGACACCCCGCGCGCCATCCTGTCGGGGGCGCGTGCCTTGGCCCCTCGCAGACAGATTCTCGACGTCAACGCACGCGCAGGCCGCGAGCCAGGTGTTGCGCAGCGCCCAGTGGCTCCAGCACCGCCTCCTGTGTGGTTTTGGAAAAGGAGAGCGCGCGCCGCGGCGGAGCTCCCGCAGGTACCGGGGCGAGCGGTCGCCCCCAATGAGAGTTGCTCGCTCCGACTCCGGGAAGCGCTCGACGCCCTCGACCTCGCGGCCTACGCGATCCCTAAGCGGGGTCTCCCGGGAATGAATACGCGTCGGCTCTGCGACCCCCTTCGGGTCTGGATCCAGCGCCACCAGCCCGACATCGTCAGGGTCTGGGAGGGCCTCAACCACGTCGGGGACCCGGTGTCGACAGGCCAAGAGAGCGTCCCGGGCCGCGCCTGGCGGGAGAGTATCCTGACCCGCTCGTGCGTCTAGCGGCTCCGTCCGAGGCCACGCACGCGACCGGCAGAACCCACGCAGCCCGCCAGCAGGAGCGCGTCGAGGCCGATATTGACTCCGACGTCGGCAACGATGGGGCCGGGGGCCGGACCCGTCTGCGGATCACCCGCCGCCCCACCGCCTCGCGCGGGCCGAGGTTTCTGGCTTGGGCAGCCCTGCAGCGATCGACGCTCGGCAGGGACAGGACCGCACCTTCGACGGAGACGGGGCGGCTACCGAGGTGCAGCCAATTCAGCGCTGCGAGCAGGCGTTCCGTCTGACTTCCATCCTCTTCCGTCGTGCCCGTTGACTCGGCCTGCAGCCCTGCGGGGCGCCACGCTGGAAATTCCTGCGCCCGGGCGGCGAACGTGAGATACTGATTTTTCCGGCCTTGCGGGGAGGGGTCGGGGCTGCGAGAGACGCACGATGCGGGTACTGTTCTACTACCGTGGGGTGGAGTCGCTGGGCGTCGGCTACCTGATGTCGATGCTGAAGCACGGCGGCCACGAGGTCGACCTGATCTTCGATCCGGGCCTCGATGACAACCTCTTCCTGAAGGCGCCCGCGCTCCGCTGGCTGAACCGCCACGAGGACCTCCTGGAGCGTGCCCGGGCCTTTGCCCCGGACCTGGTCTGCGTCTCGATCCTGACCAACCTCTACCCCTTCGTGAAGCGGTGGTGCCGGCTCCTGAAGGAACAGCTCGGTGTCCCGATCGTGGCCGGCGGACACCACGTCCAGGCGCTGCCCGACTACGTCCTTGCCAATCCCGACATCGACATGGTCTACACGGGCGAAGGCGAGGTCACGCTGCTCGAGCTCGTCGACCGCATGGAGCAGGGGGGCGACATCAGGACCATCCCGGGCCTATGGCTGAAGGACGAGGAGGGCCAGATCCACCGCAACCCCCTTGGCCCCTTGGTCGAGGACCTGGACAGCTTTCCCTTCCCGGACAAGGATCTCTGGTACGAGTACGGGTGCTTCCACAAGAACCTCGAGATTTTCACCGGTCGCGGCTGTCCCTTCCGCTGCACGTTCTGCAACATCCACTACCAGCGCTCGCTCTTTCGCGGCCACGGGAGCTTCCTGCGTAAGCGTTCCGTCGCCAATGTGATGGAGGAGTTCCGTGAGAACCTGAGGCGCTTCGACCCGAAGATCGTCTCGATTCATGACGATAACTTCACCACCATTCGCGACTACGTGTTCGAGTTCTGCGAAGCCTACCGCAAGGAGGTCAACCTGCCCTGGTACTGCTTCGGCTACCCGACCACGATCACGCCTGAGCTCGTGAAAGCGATGAAGGCCGCGAACTGCCGGACCATCTTCATGGGCGTGGACTCGGGAGACGCCGAGTTGCGACGCCGCATCATGGAACGCCCGATGACCGACCAGCTGATCCACCGCTCGGCGTGTCTCATCAAGGAGGCTGGGATCGGGCTCCAGGTCTCGTGCATCTACGGCAACCCGGGCGAGACGTCGGAGCAGATGTTCAAGACCCTCGGTATGGTGGAGGAAATCCAGCCTACCCAGAGCTCGTCCTACGTCTTCTATCCCTTTCCCAGGACGAAGCTCCACGACCATGCCATCGAGATCGGCCAGCTCACCGAGGAGGGGCAGCAGAAGGTCCGCGAAGGGATCTCGGGCTACCACCACGAGTCGATTCTCGACCACCCGCACAAGGAGCTCGCCGAGACCCTGGCGAAGATCACCCCGGTCTACGCCAGGGCACCCGCCTGGATCCGCCCGCTCCTCCGGGGGATCATTCGGCACCGCATGAAGCGCCTGGCGCTCACCCTCTACGTCTTGCTGATCCCGATCACCTTTCCGTTCCTGGGGCTCGAGGGCATCACGATCACCCTCAAGATGGCGTGGCGGGCCCTCCGCCAGCGCCCCTACCGGGCCCCACGTCCCGTGCTCTCGATTCTTCCGGACCGTACGCCGCCGGATGGCACGATGGCCGCCTAGGTCCCGCGCACCTGCCGCGAGACGGGCGCTTCGTCAACCTTATGATCCGGTTTGGCATGCGAGGCGGGGGAAGCGGGGCAGGCGCGAGCCGCGGTTCGAGTCCCGTTGGGGACGCCACTGGGAATCCAGCTGCGGCTCAGGGAGCCGCGCGGGAGCCGTTAGACTGACCGTCGTCGAACAGGTCGCAGTCGCGCGCGAGGCTCGCGGCTGCGTTGATGGCTTCGCAGACCTTGCATTCCACCGGCCGACGAGCTTGCCGTGGACCTTCGCCAGCTTGCCCAGCCCCTTGCTGAGCTCGATCAGGCAGTCCGGCGCGTCCTTCGGCAGGAGCGCTGGGATGGAGCTGGGGTTGTCCGGATCCGAGCCGGCGGCAAGCTCCTCCTCATCGGGGAACCCGTCACCTTCCGAGTCGCCGCAGGAATCGAACACCAGACGCGAAAGAAAGATGTCTGTCCGGCCGCTGCCGTGGCTCATGTACGCGACCTTGTCGCCGAAGATCGTCGCTAGCTCCTGGTCCTCCGGATCCGTCGTCACCTGGAACATGGCGCCGTCGGTGACACGGAGGAGGTAGATGTCGACGTTTCCGGCTAGATTCGACTCGTACGCGATGAGGTCGCCGTGGATCCGGGCCTCGGAAATAACAGAGAACTCCGATACGAGCTCGGTCCAGGTGTCCGTCAGGATGTCGTCATGCGGACCCTTCTCGGCAGGTGGTACACTGGATCGGGAGATCCAGGGAGCGGGGAAGTTGGCGAAAGACGATCAGTGGAAGTGGCTTCCGCACTTCATTGCGGCGTCGGACCGCCTCCAGAGTGTGACCGCGGAGGATCTGTTGAGTGGCCGCGCCTGGGAGGAGCTCTCCGAGCGCGTATCGCGCCTGGGGCAGCTCATCCTGGGGAAGGGAGCCCCTGAGGGCAGCGCGGAGCGTGCCGCGGGCTTCCGGCATCTGCTGGGCCTGTTGGGCCTCGCGGTGGATCAGGCGCTCCGCTGGTCCGATCCGTACGAGCCGCAGATCACGCCTGCGCTGATGGATCAGGTCTACAAGTGGGGCATGGACTGCCCCGACGCGCTCTACTCGGGCACACCGATCCGCTCGGATGCGACGTATCGCATTCAGGGGTATCGAGGGAGCGCGCGCTACCTGGGGTTCCAGGTGATGTCAGGCATCGCGAGCACCGTCAATCTGGTCGCGGACGACCTTAAGATCTGTGCGGATGGATCCTTCGAGCTCATTCTCGGCGGAGAGCGGCGCAGCGACAACTGGATGGAGCTTCCTGCGGGAGCCGGGAGCCTCGTCGTTCGCCAGTTCTTCTACGACTGGGAACGGGAGGAGCCAGCCCAGCTCGAAATCGAGAGGATAGCCGGAGATCGTGCAGCCACCGTACCCCCCGAGCCGACACCGGAGCGCGTGGCGCGCAAGCTCGCGGCGATCGGCGACTTCCTCGAGGCCAGCGTGCGCTTCTGGATGGATCTGGAGAACAGCGGTCGCGCCCAGGGCCTGAACCGCTTTCGATCTCCCGAAGCGCGCACCGCGATGGGTGCCGCCGCGGAGAACGTCTCGGTGTGGGGGAGCTTTCAGCTCGGCGGGGAGGAGGCACTCCTGATCGAGGTGGAGCCACCTCCGGCGCTCTACTGGAGCGTCTCACTCGGGAACTTCTGGTGGGAGACGCTCGACTACGCCAACCACCAGACGAGCCTGAACGGTCACCAGGCCGTGCTGGATCCCGACGGGGTGTTTCGTGCGGTTGTTGCGCACCGTGATCCTGGCGTCGCCAACTGGCTCGACACCACGGGCCAGAGCTGCGGCCCCATGATCTTCCGCTGGCTCCGGGCCGACGAGGCTCCCGTACCGAGGACACGACTGCTCTCGCTCTCGGAGCTCGACGCCGCCCTGCCGGCCTCGACGGCTCGTGTGGATTCGAGGACGCGCAGCAGACAGCTCGCCGTGCGCCGCGCACACGTGCGGCGGCGCTTTTCCCGCTGAGGGGAGGAGGGGAGCGCCATGGATCTGGAGCTTGCAGGAGCCGCGGCCGTCGTCACGGGTGGCTCCAAAGGAATGGGCCGGGCCACCGCCGAGTGTCTGGCCGCGGAGGGTGCGCGCGTGGCGCTTCTGGCGCGTGGCAAGCCCGCGCTCGAGGAGACCGAGCAACGTCTCCACGCGCTCGGCAGCCCCGATGTCCTGGGGCTGTGCGTGGACCTCGGCGATTCCAAGCGGGTCGAGGCGGCCTTTGCGGAGCTGGGGGAGCGCTGGGGAGAGATCAATGTGCTCGTGAACACGGTCGGTCCCGGTGCAGGTCGTCTCGAGCAGCTGAGCGACGAGGACTTCCACGCGCATTACGACATCGGGGCGCTGGCAGCCGTACGCTGCGTGCGCGCGGCGCTGCCCTGGATGCGACGCGCGGACTGGGCCCGCATCGTGAACGTCGCGGCCCACTCGATCCAGCGTCAGAGCCCCATGCTCATCTCCTACACGGCCGCGAAGTGCGCCTTGTCCAGCATCTCCAAGAACCTCTCCCGTTCGCTCGCGCCGGAGGGCATCCTCGTGAACACCGTCAGCCCCGGAACGATCGTGACGGCGAGCTTCACGGAGGCGCTGCGGCCGACCCTCGCGCGCGAGGGTCTCGATCCGAGCGACCCCGGCGATGTGATGCGCTGGATCGATCGTGTCTACCATCAGCCCGCCGACCTCGGCCGCGCGGGCCTGCCGGAGGAGGTGGCTTCGGTCATCGTCTTCCTCGTCTCACGGCGCAACGGCTACGTCACGGGTGCGAACGTCAACGTGGATGGCGGGTCGGACTTTGTCTGAGCTGCACCCGCGCGCGGCCGGGCTCGTGGAGCGTGCGCACGGACAGACAGGCCTCGAGCTCCCCCCCGATCCGGCCTGGCTCGAGGCCCTCGACGTGCTCGTCCGCGCGATCGAGGAGGAGGCCACGCTCCACACGCTCGGCGAGCGGATCGTTTACGGTCGTATCGAGCGCCTGCTGGTCAGCCGGCTGCGTGTCGAGGACTGGTACCGGCGCCATCCCGAGCTCGGGGACGAGACGGTACGCGCGCCCATCTTCGTGATCGGTCTGCCGCGGACGGGAACGACGGCACTGAGCCAGATCCTCGCTCAGGACCCACGCATCCGCTCCCTGCGTGTCTGGGAGTCTGGCGCGCCCGTCCCTCCGCCCGACTCGGCCACCGAGCTCGAGGACCCTCGCATCGCCGCCTGCCAGAAGGAGCTCGACGCGCTGTACGCAGCGTTCCCCGACTTCCGGGCCATGCACTACGAGGAGGCCACCGGCGCCACGGAGTGCCAGGATTTACTGGGAATGGCATTCCGAACCGCGCACTTCGATGGTATGGCGCACATCCCGAGCTACACGGATTGGGTGCTGGGGTGTGACATGGTGCCCGCCTATCGGATGCACCATCGCGTGCTCGGGTTGCTGCAGTCGCACTGTCCGCCTCGGCTGTGGCAGCTCAAGACGCCGCTGCACCTGCTCTTCCTCGACGTGCTCAACACCGTCTACCCCGACGCTCGATTCGTCGTGACGCATCGGGATCCCGCGCTGGTGATTCCATCGGTTTGCAGCCTGGTTGCGACACTCTGGGGGATGGTCAGTGAGTCTGTTCCACGACGGGAGCTCGGGCGAAGGCAGGTCGCGCTGTGGAGCGAAGCCCTGCGCCGCGGGCTTGCCTTCCGCGGGCGCGCCGAGGCCTCACGCTTCGTAGACGTACAGCTCACGGATCTGCTGCGTGAGCCTCTTCGCACCCTCGAGAGGGTGTACGCGATCCTGGGGCTCGAGCTCGATGCGCCCGTGCGGGACCGACTGCTCGCCTGGATCCGTGCGCATCCCCGTGGTGAGCACGGAGAGCACCGCTACGATCCGGAGGATTTCGCGCTCGACCGCGACGAGATCCGAGAGCGCTTCTCCTTCTACAGCGAGCGCTTCGCTCCGGGGGCAGAGGCGCCCAGCTCCCGCTGAGGCGAGGCGGCGCTCTACGGGGAGGCCCTCAAACCCTCCGCCCGATGCCGCGAGCAGGGCGGACCGTCAGACTGTCAGTGGGCTGCCCAGCCGGGGAAAAAGGCGATCCGGGGCCCCGGGAGCAGAAAGCTTGCATCCGGTTTCTCCCCATAGGGTAGAATCGCCATAGCGGATCCGGGCGTCGGGGCGTCGGGTATTTCTGAGCCGGAAACAGCCCGCGACC
This sequence comes from Myxococcota bacterium, assembly GCA_046754285.1. Lineage (GTDB taxonomy): Bacteria > Myxococcota_A > UBA9160 > SZUA-336 > SZUA-336 > JBHHVJ01. Next base: position 10,819 of record JBHHVJ010000041.1, read on the forward strand.
TGCAGGGGCAGGAAGTCATCTCATGGCACGAATAGCTCGGGAGATCCTCATTGCAATCGGCGCAACGGTGATGGCGGCTCTGCTCGCTGTCACGCCCGCGGAAGCGGACACCTGTGAGAGCGCCTGCAACCAGATTCGTCGAGCCTGTACGCGTTTGGCGCTGGTGGGAGAGAAGGCGGCACAGGCCGTCTGCGATGAAACTCGAGATCTGTGCCGGGTGGACTGTGTGACTGCCGGGCCTGATGTCTGCCTCACCGACTGTGACGCCAGCCACGTTACCTGTACCTCGGCATGTGCGACGGATCCGAACCCCGTCTGGTGCCAGGCGGGCTGCGATGCGGAGCTCGCGAACTGCTCCTTTGCGTGCTTGAACTGCAAGGCGAGCTGCAACCAGGCTCGAGCAGCCTGCCGAGACGAAGCACACGGCGTGAGGGACGCGGCCAAGCTCGTCTGCGCCACGGCGAGGGAAGACTGTCCGGGCCTTTGTGTCGAGCCGATCGATGAGGCGTGTGTGCGGCAGTGCAAGGTCACGCGGAAGAGCTGTGGCCACGATGAACAGGGATTCTATGGGGTGTGCAAGCGAGCGTGCGCGCGAGGAACGGAAAAACGGGCCTGTGTGCGTGGTTGTCGTAAGCAGTACTACGCGGCGCTTGGGATCTGCGCCGACCAAGAGGCCCTCTGCGTGGGAGGCTGTATCGGCCTGACTCCCTAGCCGGTGCTCGAGGCCCCGTGGAGGTGGGCGAAGCCCCCTCGACAAGGGCCCTCCCGCGCACCACGATCTGACGAGGACGGTGCTCGTCGAACGGGGATAGCTGGGGGTCGCGACCGCCTTTCTGGTCGCCATGGGCGCGCTTCGCGTACGCCCAGCCCTGAGCTCGCTCGCCATGGGCGCAGCCCCTGATCGCTCGAGAATGCGGCCCGGGCGTGGCCGAGTGGAGGGCCGTGGACGCTTCTCTGCGGGGAGCTGTGCTGGGGGGCACCAAGCAGCTCAGTGCAGGCTCGCGCTCCGGCAGCTCGAGCACGGACAAGCACCATCCTGCGGATCGTGGGAGCGGGCCTTTTCCAGGTCGTGTGCGGCGACCTCCCGCAGGCGTTGCTGGAGCCATGAGTCGAGCGTGAGCCCCTGCACCTCCGCGGCCAGAGCACAGTCTCGTTGAAGATCGGGTCCGAGGTTCGCAACCAACGTCCCCGAGTAGGTCGTGTCGTCCTCATCTTCCCGGATGCGACTGGAGCCGACCTGGGGAAGGACGGCTCGGATTCTCGCTCGAGTCCGTGGAGGCGTGTTGTGAAAGCATGCCCCGAATCCTCCCGTCTTGGTGATCCGAACGACCTCGCACTGGAGGCGCAGGCGTGAGGAGCTCGGAAACAGGGAGAACTCGATGTGGATGAGGAGCCCTTCGGCGAGTTCGAGGTCGGTGTCCTCGATGCGGACCCCGTTGGCAGACATGTCGCAGATCGTTCCTGAGGCACGTGCGTCGCCGGCCTGGATCTCCACCGGCAAGCTGACCTTGTAGCGAGGGGCTCCGCGACGTTCGGAAGTGGTTTCGGCGGTTCTCATTTCCATCGGCAACCGTTCGACCCGCTCGCAGCGTTGCGAGTTGGGGCACTGGCTTTGCGTCCCCGTGTTTCCGCGGGTTTGCCTTTTCGTGGAGCAGGCACCGCGCCCACCTCACAGCAGTCTCATCGGATAGGTCAGGACGCGACTTGAGCGCCGCCCAGGCTCCCGGTGAGGAGCTCCGTGGCGCTCCCGTCGAGCGCCCGCATGCTCTTGCCACGGCCTTGCCGATGCTCTGCGCGTTGCCGTTGCGGAGCGGGCCGCAACGCGAGGCCGGACTTGACATTTCGTCGGCTCGGAACGGATGCTGCGGCCGGAGGCGGTGGATGAGCCAGGGACGCATCGAGCACGCCGAGAGGGCGAGAGCCTTCTCACGCAATCGGACGGGACCGTGAGCGATCGCGGTGGCGAGAGCCAGCGGCCCAGGTTGTCGATCGCGGCACCCTGCTACAACGAGGCCGAGGGGATCGCCGACCTTCTCGAAGAGTGGGACGGCATCCTGAACCGCTTTCCCTTTGAGAGCGAGATCGTCATCTGCAATGACGGGTCCACCGATGCCAGCGGTGTGATTCTCAAGGAAGCCCAGTCTCGCTACCCCCGCTTGCGAGTCGTGGAACTCGAGCGGAACTCGGGTTACGGGCAAGCGCTGTGCGCGGCCCTCCGGTCCACCCGAGGCGAGTTCATCGCCACGATCGACAGCGATGGTCAGTTCGACCTTGCGGACGCCGAGCGCCTGCTCGCGGTGGCAGTGGAAGAGGGCTGCGAGCTCGTCACGGGGTACCGCTCCCGGAAGCAGGATACGGCCGTGCGGGTCCTGGCCAATCATGGGCTCAACCTTGTTGTCCGAGCGCTGTTCGGCGTGAAGCTGCGAGACACCAACTGCGCTCTCAAGGTGGCTCGCGCCGACGTGCTTCGCGATCTCGAGATCGAGGCCTCCAGCTGGGCGACACCCACCGAGATCTGCCTCCGCGTCCACGCGCTCGGCTTCCGAATCCGTGAGGTGAGCGTTCGGCATCGCAATCGTGTGCTGGGCACCAGCAAGGTGCGGACGTGGAACGCAGCGTGGGGGTTCCTCCGCTATCTGATCTACATGCGCCTCAAGCTGCATCTCTATCGTTCGGACATTCTCAACCAGCCATGAGCGCAGGTGGAGATCGGAGCGAGCCGATCCTCGGCGTGATCCTCGCGGCCGGCCGGGGAACGCGGTTGGCCCCCTTCAGCGAGCGCTACCCGAAGCCGATCCTGCCGATTCTCGGGAAACCCCTGCTGCGATATCAGGTGGAGTGGATGCGGGAGCTCGGCATCCGTCGAGTGTTCGTCGTCATCGGCCATCTCGGCTACGAGATCGTTCGGGCTCTTGGGGACGGCTCCGACCTGGGGGTGTCGATCGAGTACGTCGAGCAGCAGCATGCGCTGGGAATCGCGCACGCGGTGACGAGGCTCGAGGAGCATATCGATCGACCCTTTCTGCTCTTTCTGGGCGACATCTTCTTCGTCCACACGGATCTCCGCTCGATGATCCGGTGCCTCCGAGGGGAGGACGTGGATGGTGTACTGGCCGTCAAGGAAGAACCCTCGGTGGAGGCGATCCAGAGAAACTTCGCGGTGCTGGAGAGCGACGAGGGGTACGTCACACGAGTGATCGAGAAGCCGCACCATCCCCCGACCCGTCTCAAGGGATGTGGGATCTACCTCTTCGATCTGTCCTTCTTCGACGCCGCTCGTCGCACCCCTCGGACGGCCATGCGGGACGAGTACGAGATCACGGACGCGATCCAGATCTTTCTGGACGATGGGCACCGTGTGAGAGCGGCGAGGGTGATCGAGGACGATCTGAACCTGAGCTACCCCTCCGATCTTCTCGAGATCAATCTTCGGGTTCTGGGCGACCGTGAGCTCGTGGGGAACCAGGTCAAGCTGCCCCCCGGCTGTCGAGTCGAGCGGAGCGTCATCATGGACGGGGCGGTCGTCGAGCAGCCGGTGACGATCCGCGAGTCTTTGATCTTTCCCGGAGCTCGCGTGTCCGGCTCCGCGGACCTGGTGCGCCAGATCGTCACGCCCGACGCCTTGATCGATTGCCGATGATGACTTCGACCCTCCGACACGCTCTCGTGACCGGCGGGGCTGGCTTCATCGGCTCGCATCTTGTCCGAGAGCTGCTCGCGCGGGGCCGGGCCGTGAGCGTCTTGGACGATCTCTCTGTGGGCCCACGACGGAACGTGCCTTCCGCGGTGAGGTTCATCGAGGGCGACGTCCGCGATGCAGACGCCGTGGATGAGGCGCTCCAGGGAGTGGACTGTGTCTTTCACAACGCTGCCATCGTATCAGTCCGTGCGTCAGTCGAAGACTTTTCGAGAGACGCAGATGTGAACCTGATGGGAACCTTGAACCTTCTGGAGCGCATGGGGAGGGCTCGGGTCCGCAAGGCCGTGCTGGCCTCCTCGATGGCCGTCTATGCGGACCGTGCGGAGCCTTTGCCACTCCCCGAGTCCCATCCCACAGTCCCGCTCTCCCCGTACGGCATCGCGAAGCTCGCGGCCGAGCGCTACTGGATGCTTCTATGCCCTCACTTCGGTATCGAAGGTACCGTGCTTCGCTACTTCAACACCTACGGACCGGGTCAGACCCTGACCCCCTACGTGGGTGTGATCACGATCTTCATCAATCGGCTGCTGGCTGGCCAGCCCCCGGTGGTCTTCGGAGACGGGGAGCAGCGGCGGGACTTCGTGCACGTCGACGATGTGGTCGCCGCCAATCTGCTCACCGTCGAGGGTGACGCGGCCTCGCGGATCCTCAATGTGGGTACGGGCCGGGCCACGTCCGTGAATGAGATCGCGTGTGAGCTCACGGCGCTTCTGGCTCCTGATCTGAAGCCGATCCACGAGGCGGCACAACCCGGTGAAGTGCGCAACGCCGTTGCGGACATCTCGGCGATCCGGGAGGCGCTGGGCTTTGAGCCGAGACGTCCCCGTCTCGAGCTGGCGGAAGTCATCCGATACTGGAGGGACGCGCGGGAGGCGAGCTGACCGGGCAGCCCTGGGCACCCTACATGGGGCAGTTTCCGCAGATCGGGTTCGAGACATCCCCCGTGAGATGATCCCGTCTGAGCTCCTTGTAGGCCTCGCCATTCCAGTGGGCCTCGAAGGGCTTGTCCGCGAAGAGATTGAACACCCCATGCCGGTCGGCCTGGGTGCGTATGCAACAGGGCGTGACCGTGCCATTCGGAGACACATGGAGCGAGCTGAAGGGCCAGTGGCATCGGCCGAGCCGCCGTTTCGGTGTCTTGTAGCCGACGAGGATGCCATGCAGCAGGAGACGACGTCGCAGCCGTGAGACCCGGCGCGTGATGGCGTGCGCTTGCTTCATGGATTCCGCGACGAAGCCCGCCGAGGGCTCGTAGCCGGGGTCACCCCGGATCAGCCAGTTCTCCACAGCGACGACGGCGAGGTAGTCGACCTTGAGCTCGATGCAGAGATCACCGATCGCGTCGAGACTGTGCAGGTTCGTATGGGAGATCGCGCTGTTGACCCCGATGATCGCGTTGGAGCGTCCGGCGTTGCGCTCCGCGATCAGCGCTCGCGTTCCGGCGAGGACCTCCTCGAGGCCGATCGAGCCCATCGGACGCAGCTCTCGAAACTCGTCTGGCTCTGCCGAGTCGATGCTCACCCCGAGGTCGTAGACGTAGCCGTGAACGAGGTCTCGAACACGAGTCTTCCCGAGTAGGCTCCCGTTCGAGATCAGCCAGACCTGAATCCTTCGCCGCTTGAGGATCTCGAGGATCGTCTCGAACTCGGGCGCGAGAAACGGCTCCCCGAGGCCAAGCAGGCGAATCGACTTGAGGTCCGGAAAGCAGTCCAAGATCCGCTCGAGGGCCGCAGGCTTCAGGTCGTTGTGCAGCTGATCCTTGGCGAGACTCCCGCGCGAGCAGGTTCCACAGGTCGCATTGCAGCGCGTCGTGGGCTCCACCTGGATGTGGGTGGGCAGGGGAACCTCCAGCGCGCGTGGGTACCGAGTCACGCGCGTGAAGAAGGTAGCCTTGCGGATTCGTCTCTGAAGGGCGCGGATCATCGCTGGACCACTTGCCGACGCCCTTGAGGACGTCGTCGTGCCGATCGTACCACGTTCTCGGTGGTCTCGAGACGGCGGGCGGGGTCGGAGGCTCGGTCTCCGCCTGATCGATGGGGATTTCAAGCGGGAGAGCCGAGCGGCGGGCTCCCCGTCCTTGCGTCTGTGCTGCCGGTGCGACGTCACTTCCGGTGGCGCAGGTAGAGGTCGTTTCCCAGGAAGAAGCGCACCGCTCCGAGCCTTCCCAGGCCTGCGACTCGCCGGACCAGCGGGTGGCTCGAGAACGCGCGCGTGTGTCGGTGCTGCGCAGAGCGGAGCAGATCGCTTCCGATCCACACCTCCGCCCCCCGGAGGCCGGCCTGCCGGGCGGCCTTCCGGAGAGAGAGCAGGTTGTACTCGTGCACGTGGTGGGGTGCGTTCGCTCGCATGTGCTCTTCAAGCGAGCGGAGCGTCTCGGCGTCGATTCGGCGGAGCAGCGGCTTCAGAACCGGCAGGACTCCCCGCGTGAAGACCGTGTTCGGCGACGTGTGCACGAGGAGCAGTCCGCCGGGGCGCAGAGAGCGGAGCATCTCCCCGAGCATTTCCACGCCGTCTTCGAATGGCTGGTGCTCGATCACATCCCCGGAGTAGACGCGGTCGAATTCCCCAGAGCCGAACGGCAGCTTGCCGCAGTCCGCAACGCGCAGATCCGCCTCGGGAAACTCTGCCATGGTCTCGCGAGCGATCTCGAGCGCGTCCCTGGAGTAGTCGATGCCCGCCACCTCGACACCGCGCAGCGCGCAGTGCTTGAGAAACTCGCCGCGTCCGAATCCCACCTCGAGCAGCCGGAGTCCCGGCCGGAGCTCAAGCAGGTCGAGCTGAGACCTCTTCACGAAGCTCAGGGATCCTTCCTTGAACTCCCGAAAGCCCTCGGTGTTGTCGCTGAGCAGATAGGTCTTGTCGTAGGCTTCGGGCGGAACGCGTCGGCTGGGTCGACCCATGAGAGAGAAGCCGGAGCATAGCGGATCGCACAAGGACTCGACAAGCGGCTGGGGGGATGTGCGGATTCGGCGACGCCTAACCTGCAGCGCGGTGCTCCGCTTCGAACATCGACCAGACGGACAGGAAGAGGGCCGCGATGATCGGGCCGATCACGAAGCCGGAGACGCCAAACAGTGTCAGGCCCCCGAGTGTGGCGAGCAGGATCAGGTAGTCGGGCATCTTGGTGTCGCGACCGATGAGGATCGGCCGCAGCACGTTGTCGACCAGACCGATGACGCCGACTCCGAAGATCAACAGGATGAGGGCCTTCAGATAGGCACCCGAGGCCAGCAGGATCCCGGCCGCCGGGGCCCAGATCAAGGCTGGCCCCACGGCCGGGATCACCGAGAGGATCACCATCACGACAGCCCAGAAGACGGGTCCTTGCAGTCCCAGGATCCAGAAGATCAGCCCCCCGAGAGCACCCTGGACCAGGCCAACCACGAGCGTACCCTTGATCGTGGCCCTCGCCACCTCGGCGAACTTCGCGAGCAGCCGTCGCTCTCGTTCGTCGCCGAGGGGCAGCGCACGAATGATGTGCTCGAGCAGCTCCTCTCCGTCACGCAGCACGAAAAAGAGCAGGTAGAGCATCAGGAAGAAGAGGACGGCGAAGCGCGCGACGTTCTGGCCTGCGCTGAGGGCGAGAGAGGCGATGAACTGGCTGCCGCGAAGCGCGACGCCGGAGAGCTTCGCGGGGATCTCGTCGAGGTCGATGCCGAGGCGTGCGGCATGCTCAGCCGCCTGTGGTGTCAGGCCCTGGAGCCACCGGATCAGCGCTCCCGGGTCGATCTCGCCCTCCTGCACCTGCGTGTAGAAGCGGAGGGCCTCGGCCGTGACGGCAGAGCCCACCAGCAGAGCGGGCACGAGCACCGTGAAGAAGATCAGCGCCACGGTCAGCAGGGCGGCGAGGGAGCGGCGCCCGCGCAGGCGGAGCTCCAGGCGGCGCTGGACCGGCCGGAACAGGATTCCCATGATGGCGGCCCAGAAGATCGGCTGAATGAACGAGCGGAGCAGGGTGAGAAAGAGGATCGTGACGCCGACGAGGAGGCCGAGCAGGAAGGCGCTCTGCGTGCGGCCGCCCGTCACCCTCCGACCCCGGTCTCTGATCGCGACGGAATCACCCCGCATCCCCTCCCGGCGTGCACCCAGTCCGCCGGGAGGGATTATGCCAGAGGGTGCTTAGAAGAGCGTCCTCCAGTACACCAGCTCGACCGGGAGCGGCGGGCTGGACGGGACGTCGAGGCTGAAGATCGAACCGGTGGACGTCTTGCCGATCAGCAGGACCTGGTCCTTGGAGACCGAGATCCGCGGATCGCTCGGTGCGCCCGGTCCGATGTAGGCCCTGCGCTGGGCGTTCCCCGCCGCAGCGCTCGGATCGAGGAGACCGCCCGCGTCATCGAGGTTCAGCGCGAAGAGGTTGCTGGAGCCCGAGGCCTTGATGCAGGGATCGCCTCCGCCGGCGCCCGGCGTGTAGGAGACCGAGAGCAGGACACCACCGAAGATGACGTGGTTGTTCACGAACTTCTCACCGTCCGGCACGATGAGGTAGTAGCCGTCATCATCGGGCTGGGGGTCCGTGGCCAGATTCGTGACGTCGTTCAGGCCGCGCGTCACGCCGTTGACCGTCGTGTAGCCTTCCTTGATCGTTACCCACCCCGTGGCCGGGTCCTCCGGATCGAGCCCCAGCGGAACACGGTCCCAAGCCACCCAGATGCGGTTGTTGTCGTCATCGGTCGCCGCGCCGGTGTACTCCAGGTCGCTCCGCTCTCCGCTGGCGAAGGCGAGCACCAGGTTCCCGTTCAGGTAGGTCGCCGCGGGTGGGAAGAAGATGCTGTGGTAGTGGGTTCCACCGGAGACGAGCGGGGCGGGGTCGGCCTCGAAGAAGAGCCCGACCGGCCAGTTGTCCATGATCCCGTCGTTGGTCGCACCGGTGTCGTCGCCGATCTGCGAGAGGTCCCAGCGCCAGAGCTGGCCGCCCAGGTCACCGATGTAGACGACATCCGCGTAGCCGTCGAAGTCCAGATCGAAGACCGCGGGCGTGCTCGGGATCGAGTAGCGCATCTTGTTGAGGAGCGTGCCCGCGTTGGGATCGAAGAGCACCTGTCCGATCACCTGACCGGTGTCGATCGCCACCATGAAGATGCCCTTGCTCCTGTTGGTCCAAGTTGCGCTGTTCGGATCCGAGACGTACGTCCCGAGGTTTGGGTCGCCATCGGCGCGATAGCCGCCGCCAAAGATCGCCACCCACTGCTCGCGGCAGGGGCCGTCGTCGGTGGTGCTGTGCCCGCAGAAGTCGGTCGAGCCCGCCTTGAGCCGTACGCGCGTGATCACGGGCTCGGACCAGGTTTCGCCCAGGGGCAGGTTCGTCTCATCGATCTCCCAGAGCAGCTTGGGGTAGGGGCCGTGGACGCCCGTCGTGGCGGTGGGATCCGTCACGTCCAGGGCGAAGTAGCCGCTTCCGCCCTGCCGCAGGCCCGAGACCAGCACGGTCGTCCACTCACTCGCATCCTTGGTGGTGTCGTTCGAGTTGCTGGGGATCCAGACGTCCGCGGCGGACGGCGTGGCATCGACGTAGAAGTACGTCTTGGGGACGTTCCGGGGGATGAACTTGAGCGTGTCGAGCACCATGCCCGGGACATAACCGAACTCCTCGTACCCCGTCCCGAAGTCGTAGTAGCCGTTCTCGATCTCGGTGGTCGCGGGGTCGTCTCCGGACTGGAAGGATCCGGCATTGACGGCATGCAGCATCCCGTCGTTGGCGCCGACGTAGAGCTTGCGATCCCGATACTGATACTGGCCCAAGAATGAGGATGCATCGTTCAGCGGACCGAAACCCGGCTCACTGGACAGGCCGATCCCCGGGGCTCCGATCAGGATGGGCGTGGAATGAAAGATGTCCCCCAGGATCGCATCCCGCTTCTCGACTGCGTTGCCGTCACGATCCTCGTCGAAGGCGTCCTGGCCCTCGATGTACGCCACGAGGGCATCGGCGAGATCCTCGGTGCTCCCGAAGGGTACGGCGGGGTCGTTCGGGTACAGGAGCAGATCGGCCGCGCTCAGCGCCAGGTCCACGGCGTTGATCGTCGCTGCATCGAAGGACACACGCGCGGCTCCCTTCTGCGTGTAGAGCTTGCGGGGGGGGTGTACCGCGCTCAGAAGCTGGGTCTGGAGGTCCCAGTAGGGAGCCCGCGGCTCCAGGAAGGCGCCCGAGTTGGGGTCCACCGCCAGGTTTCCGTTCTTATCGAGAACCTCGAGCGAGGGCGAGAAGCGGTAGGCTTCCAGATGGCCGGACCAGTAGGCCTCGTCGGTCTTGGCATGGAAATAGCTGTTGAAGAAACCATTGGAGAGCGCCGTTCGGCTGGCCGGGACCGTGGCCGCGCTGAACGTGAGCAGACCGTCGAAGATGCTCTTGGTGGCGGCGAGGAGCGCGGCCTCCATGGTGGCGGTATCCGTGACCGTCGCGTAGGTGCCGCCACCCTGCGTTGCGGTGTCCACCAACAAGGGGTCGTCGACGTTGAACCCGACCATGTGCGTGCGCACGCTCTGAACGCCCGGCACGCTCGGCGCGAAATCGTAATTCGCCATGACGAGGGAGATGTCGTCCATCCAGATCTCGCCGTCCCCGTCCGCGTCCCCCACGACCTCGTCGAAGCAGGTCTGGCCGGACGGACAGGTGCCGTAACGATCCTGGGTGTCTTGCGATTTGTAGCTCCAGAGACCGTCCGCGATGATGATCATGAACGTATCGCGGCACTCCGAGTCCAGGAAGCTGGGGGCGTTGTAGACCGCTTCGGGCGGTGGGTTCGTCTCGTCGTGCTTCCCGCCTCCGCCGCCCACCGTGCCCCAGAGGGGCAGGTTACCGAACTGGTTCGGGTAGGCGATGTAGCGTGCCATGTCGGTCTGGGCGAGGCCGTGGGTGTTGCCGCCGATGCTCCACATGCGATCAAGCGAGGTCGGGTTGTCCAGCCAGCCGATGATGTCATCGGTCGTGCCCTGTCCGACCGGAACGAGGATGTAGGCGCCGCCAGCGTTGTTGTAGATGCCCAGCCCGAAGCGTGCGTTCTCGATGCGACCGTTCACGCCGTTGGGAGGGTTGACCTTGTCGAGCACGTTGACGAGTGCCTGGGCCGCAGTCTCCGACTTGGCGAAGCCCGCGATGTTGCACTTCTTGTTGAAGGTGAACGCCCCGCAGTTCTTGCTGCACTTCGTCTCATCCAGGCAGCGCGTCATGGAGCCCGAGGTATCGAAGAGGAGCAGGATGTTCGGCGCCGAGGCCCCCACGCTGGTCAGCGCATCGATCTCGGAGATCTGCGCGCCCGCACGTTGGGGCAGGCTGGCAAAGGCGGCCATGAGGATGAGGAGGCCCACGATTCGTATTCGGCCCATTCGTCGTCGTCCTCCGCGATCCCTCCGGGAGATGCCCTCCGGGCCCCGGACGGTCGCTTGCTGTCGCGGTCGGTGCGTCCGTGGCGCGTCCGGCCGTGCGTAGCGAGTTCTGTCTGCTCGGGGGATCAGCAAGGGCCGTGCCGCGTACAGCGGCGGCGCTCAGGCGGGCTTGGCGAATCGTTGCCGGTGGAAGAGCGGCAAGAGTTGCAGCCTCCGGAAATCTTTGCGTGCCGCCTCAGGCGGGATATCGCTGGCGCAGGAGCCGCGCACCGACGGCGCCCAGCAGGAGCGTGAGCAGGGCGAGGCTCCACGCCCCAAGAGTGGGGACCGACGCCCCGGCGTGGAAGACGTGACGCTCGAGAAAGCCGACCACGACATCGGCGATGGAGCGGCCACCGATCTCTGCGGTGAAGGCGCTGTGGCCCCAGCCCTGGAGCGGAAAGAACTCGACCTCCATGCCGGCGTTGGCCGCCGACAGGGCCATGAGCTCAGCGATCGCGAAGTCCACGACCGTGTCCTCGGTCCCGTGAAAGATCAGAAGCGGCGGATCGCTCGCGTCGAAGTCCGCGGGGTTGGCGCCTCCCCAGAGATCGATCACCGCCTCGAGCGCGGCGCTCTCGTCCGGATGATTGGCGGGGTTGGGCGTCTGGCCCGGCAGGTCGGTCAGGAAGGCCGCGTCGTCGGTCACGCCGGCCGTCATGGCGTGAAAGGCACCGGCCGAGGAGCCGAGCGCGAAGATGTGCACCGGATCGATCCCGAGCGTGGTCCGGTTGGCGCGCAGCCAGCGTACCGCCCGCTTCGTATCCACGATGCCCGCGTGGCGGGTGGCATCGAGTCCGTCCCCGAGCAGGACGTAGCCCGGATCCGCGGGCGGATCGTCAGCCGCGAGACGGTAGTTGATCGACACGGCCACGTAGCCGCGCGAGGCGAAGTAGTTCCCGAGGTCCACGAACGGAAGCACTCCCTTGTCGCCGCTGGTGAAACCGCCACCGTGGATCAGGACGAGCGCAGGCTTGTTGGGCTCGGTATTTCCCTGCGGCTCGTAAAGATCGAGGCGCAGATCGATGCTCTGCGCGCCTCCCTGGGTCGCCGCGTGCCCATACACGACGTCCGCGGTCTGCGAGACGGTGTAGGTCGGCGTATCGAAGTGGGCGCCCGCCGGGCTCACGACGCTGAGCACGAGCCCGATCGCGAGCGCTCCGAAGCCTGCGGGTCTCGCGCCGCGCTCGCAGGTGGGGCGGCGGGGTGGGGTATTCGAGATCGAGACGTCGGCGGCCGGCATGCAGCCTCAGCTTCCCATGAATCAGCGATCCCGGGAAGGGGGGGGCGGACAGTCGCTGCGCGCACGGCGTATACTCGGCCCGTGAAGGATCTAGCCCAGCGACCGCCCGGGAGCGCCACCCGCGAGGTGGATCCCTGGCGCTTTACCGGTCCCTTTCTGACGCGCGTGCTCTCCGCTCAGATCCCGGAGCGTCCGGAGCATCCCCCCATCCCCTGGGCGCCAGTAAGGCGGCCAGTCGCCGAGTCCCGCATCGCGCTCGTGACGACCGCCGGGATCTCGATGAAGGGCGATCGGCCCTTCGACATGGAGATGGAGCGGCGCAATCCGCTGCGCGGGGATCCGAGCTGGCGCCGCATCCCCGCGCTGGCCCGGACCGGCTCCGTCGAGGTGAACCATCTGCACATCGACACGGGGTACATCCTGCGCGACCTGAACGTGGCGCTACCCCTCGAGCGGCTTCACGAGCTGACCGTCGAGAGGATCGTCGGCGAGGTTGCCCCCAGCCACTACTCGATCATGGGTTACCAGGGCCACGACACCCGCGAGCTCGAGTGCACCAGCGCACCCGAAATCGCGGAGGAGATGCGCCGCGAACGGGTGGATCTCGCGCTCCTTGCCCCGGTCTGACCCGACTGCTGCCGGTCCGTGGGACTGGTGTCGCGCGCCCTCGAGGCAACCGGGATTCCCACCGTGACTCTGAACATGCTCTGGCCGCTCCAGAGGCGCGTCGGGATGCCGCGGGTCGCCGCGATCGAGCACCCCTTCGGTCGGCCGTTCGGCGACGTCGGAGACGTCAAGACGCAGCGGGAGGTTCTGCTGGCAGCTCTGCGGCTCTTCGGGGCGGCGTCCGAGCCGGGAGAGGTCCACCACCTTCCGTTTCGCTGGCACGAGGATCCCGAGGAGACGCACTGGCACCCGGCGGAGCCCTCGCCGATCATCGCGCTCGTGCAGAAGCGCCGCGCGGCCGGGAAAAAAGGCTCGGCGTAGAGTCGCCTTTGGAGAGGAGCAACACGTGGGGACGCAGATGAGCCGGGAGGAGATCGACGAGTTCCTCGACGAGCAGCGCACATTGATTCTCGTCACGCTTCGGCCCGACGGCTCCCCGGTCGCTCACGCGCTTTGGTTCACGAGGCTGGGGGAATCCCTCTACATCAACACACGGATCGACAGTCTCAAGTACCGCCACATCGAGAAGGATCCGCGCGTCTGCGCCCTGGTCGAGGATGGCGAGAGTTACTTCGAGCTGCGCGGCGTGCGCGTCGAGGGACGCTGCGTCCACGTGGAAGATCGGACCGAGATCGCGCGCGTCGAGGAGGTGCAGCGGATCAAGGACGAGCGCATCGGCAGCGGCATGGGGGAGCTGCCGGCCTGGTTCTCGGATAGCCGCTCGCGGCGGCTCGCGCAGGGCTCGCGCGTCGTGCTGCGGATCCCGATGGAGAGGGTGTACAGCTGGGACTTCTCGAAGGCGCGGGCGCACTATGAGGGGAAGAGATGAGCGAGAACGTGTACCTCGTGGGAACGCAGATGACGACTTTCGGCCGCTACCCAGAGCGCAGCGTTGCGACGCTCGGAGCTGACGCGGCCCTGATGGCGCTCGACGACGCCGGGCTGGGTATTCACGACGTCCAAGCAGTCTTCGCCGGGAACGTCATGCTGGCCAACGCGATGGTCGGTCAGGCGATCCTGAAGGAGATCGGCCAGACCGGCGTGGCGGTCTTCAACTCGGCCAATGCGTGCGCGACTGGTGCGACGGCGTTCAGGGAGGGTTGGACCGCGATCCGTGCGGGACTCTACGACCTTGTATTGGTCGTGGGCGTCGAGAAGATGAGCGGTGCGGGCCTGCTGAGCGGCGGCGAGCTCGGTGCGGGCATTCCCACCGAGGGTCTGCTGGGCTCGAACACGATGCCCGCGGTCTTTGCGGAAGCCGGCCAGGAGCATGCGCGGCGATTCGGCACGACCTTCGAGCAGTTCGCGAAGGTGTCCGTCAAGAATCATCACCACTCGACCCGGAACCCGAAGGCGATGTACCGGAAGGAGACTCCCCTGGACATGGTGATGGGCGCGGAGATGATCGCGTACCCCAACACCAAGCTGATGTGCTCCGTAAACGTCGACGGCGCCGCGGCGGCCGTGCTGGCCTCGGAGAGCAAGGCACGACAGCTCGGGCTGGGTCGAGCCGTGAGGATCTCGGCCTCGATTCTCACCAGTGATCCCTATACGGAGCGGGACCTCACGCTAAGCGACTTCAACACCTGTACGCGTCTCGCAGCGCAGCAAGCCTACGAGAGCGCGGCGCTCGGTCCCTGGGACCTCAATCTGGTGGAGCTGCACGACTGCTTCGCCACAGCGGAGATCCTCCACTACGAGAATCTTGCGCTCTGCAAGGAGGGGGAAGGAGGAGCCCTGATCGACGATGGGGCGACCTATCATGGGGGCCGCATCCCGGTGAACGTCTCGGGCGGTCTGCTCTCCAAGGGCCACCCGCCCGGCGCCACGGGGGTGGCGAACATTTTCGAGGTGGCGACGCAGCTTCGCGGAGAAGCCGGGGAGCGCCAGGTCATGAACGCCCGTGTGGGTCTGACGCACGTGGTGGGGCTCGGCTCGGCCTGCGCGGTGCACATTCTCGAGCGCTGCGCGAGCTGACCGCGAAGGATCGTCGATGCCGGTCCTGGGCGACAAAGTGATCATCGAGGTCGGCCTGAACGAGAACCAGAGCCGCCGGCTGAATCGCCATGTGCCCTGTACACCGCGGGAGATCGCGGAGGCCGCGCGACTCTGCTGCGATGCCGGCGCTGCCATCGTGCACTACCACGGGCGCACGGCAGAAGGTACCCCCGCTCTGAGCGACCCTGCGATCAATCTGGAGATCCAGCGTCGCATCACGGAGAGCTCTGCCGTGATCGCGTACCCGAGCTACGGCTCCGAGGTGCACGTACTCGATCACTACGATATCGGGACGCCGGCCCCCGAACGTTGGCTTCACCTCAGAGAGGGTGTGGCCGCGCGCGTGGGCTTCGAGGTTGCCCCTGTGGACCTTGGCGTCTTCGACACGAACGCCGGATGGGATCCCGTCGAGCAGCAGCTCGTGCCCTCGACGGGCGCGTTGTTGAACACCGGAACGGATCAACGTTGGATGCTCGAATTCTGCCGCGAGCATGGGCTCAAGCCCCACTTCACGGTCTTCGACACGGTGCACGTGCAGAACCTGGCCAACCTCGTCCACTGGAAGTGGATCGGCGACCCTCCCGTGGTGGTGAAACTCTTCCTGGTTGGCGCAAACGTGAGCCCGAAGCTGCTGCTCTTCTACGAAGATCGTCTGCGGGAAGCACTTCCGACCCTGGAGCCCATCTGGCTGCCTTTGGTCTACGGGGCCGATCAGTTTCCCCTCTGTACGTTCTCGCTCATCCGGGGGGGGCACGTGCGCGTGGGGATCGGCGATCACCCGTATCGCGAGCGTGGCGAGCCGTCGAACGCCCGACTCGTCGAAGAGATCGTGACGGTGGCAAGAGCCCTGGGCCGCGAGCCAGCCTCCGCCCACGAGGTTCGCCGGGTGATGGGCCTCGAGCCGCGTGGAGCGCTCTGAGGCGCCTGCGGGAGGAGCGACGTGCACGATATCGTGATCCGCGGGGGGATGATCGTGGACGGGAGTGGCCGGCTGGCATACCGGGGCGACGTGGCGATCGATGGGGCGCGAGTCTCGGCGGTTGGGAAGGTGAGCGCTGAGGCGTGGCGCACGATTGATGCGGAGGGTCGGCTCGTGACACCGGGCTTCATCGATCCGCATACGCACCTCGATGCCCAGCTCGTCTGGGATCCGCTCGCGACACCCGCCTGCTGGCACGGGATCACCACGGTCGTGCTCGGGAACTGCGGTGTCAGCTACGCACCCGTTCGACCCACAGACCGTGAACGGCTCTCGCGCACGCTCGAATCGGTCGAGGAGATTCCGGTGGAGTCCATCATGGCCAGCTTCACGTGGAGCTGGGAAGGCTACGCGGGATATCTCGCCGCCCTCGCTGCGCGCCCCCTCGGCGTCAACGCAGCGGGCCTGGTGGGCCACGCCCCGCTTCGGCTCTACGCGATGGGTGAGGCCGGCGTCGATCCGCATCGGGAACCTCGCGAGGTCGAGCTCGCACGAATGCAGCAGGCTCTGGACGACGCCGTGGCAGCCGGCGCACTCGGTTTCTCGACCTCGCGGACCCGCAGCCACACCACCCCGGAGGGTGTCCCCATCCCGGGATCCTTCGCGCGCGGCGAGGAGAGGCGGGCTCTGACGGACGTGCTTCGCAAACAGGGGAAGGGAATTGTCCAATGGGTCGCGGGCTTCGGCGAGGAAGACCGGAGCGAGGAGTATCCCGAGGCTCGCCGGGAGGTGAGCCGCATCGCCGCGGCGAGCCGCAGCTCGGGCCGTCCCGTGATCTTCAGCATGTTCACTCATGCGTGGGTGCCCACGCTCCACCGACACGTGCTCGATCAGGCCGGGCGGGAGCGGGCGGCCGGGGCGGACGTACGGCCCATGCAGAGCCCCCGTGCTGTGCTTTCTCTTCTGGGGCTTGCGAATCGCTCCCCGCTGCGGGGCTCGGCGTGGAAGGAGCTCTACGCGCGCCCCATCGACGAACGGCGGGCTGCCCTCGAGGATGCGGAGCTGCGCCGCCGGCTCGTCGCGGCGTCGGGAGCGGCGCAGGAGTCGGCGGGAGCCGAGCTGTATCTGCTGGGTCCGGAGGTCTGCGACTACCGGCTGGACCCGGAGCGCCAGCTCTCCCGGGTGGCGGCCCGGCGGGGTCAACGACCGGCCGAGGTGGTCGTCGAGCTCTTTCGTGAGTCGGACGGTCGCCAGCTCTTCGTTCACGCCACCAGCAATCAGGTCGAGGCGCACATCGACGAGGTGCTCGGCTTTCCCGGTGCGCTGGTCGGGCTGGGGGACAACGGGGCGCACGTGACCTCGATCTGTGACGCCAGCCTCACCACCTACCTCCTCTGCGACTGGTGCCGGGCGCGAAACAAGCTGCCGCTGGAGAGGGCCGTGGCACAACTCACTTCCGAGCCGGCCCGCGCCTTTGGAATCGGGTCGCGGGGTCTTCTCGCGCCTGGATACTTCGCGGACGTCAACGTGATCGACTACGATGCGCTCGCCATGGAGCTCCCGGAGTACGCGCACGACTTTCCCGCGCACGCGGGTCGTTGGACCCAGCGGGCCCGAGGCTACGACTACACGCTGGTCAACGGTGAGGTTACGATCGAACGGGACCGGCACACGGGCCGCCTGCCCGGGGTCGTCTTGCGCGCCTGAGCGGTCGCCGTGCAAGGGAGGCCGCGCTGCGACCTGAGTTTTCGCCTATGCTCCCGCCCCCGGGTGGTCGTCTTGGGGAGCCGAGCATGATGCGTCGCTGGAGCCGCCCGCGGACCCTTGCCCTGCTGGGCCTCCTGGTGGCCAACCTCCTCGTCGGGCTCGCGCTCTACGACAAGGGCCTCGTCATGACGGAGGAGGGGCAGATCCTCACCGAGGCCGCCGCGCTGCTGGACGGCGCCGTGCTCTATCGCGACATCGACTGCTGGGTGACCCCTGGCGTCTGGGTGGTCACCGCCGGCGTTCTCGCTCTGAGCGGTCCAAGCCTGGATGCGACACGCGTCATGATGCTCGTCCTCTCGATGCTCACGACGGCGCTGGTCTTCCTGATCGCGGCCGAGGTCGCGGGCTGGCGCTGGGGCAGCTTTGCGGCTGTCCTGATGCTCGTGCAGCGAGTGCTCGCGTTTCCCCTCGGCACCTTTGTCTTCTACACGGAGTTCGCGGTCCTGTTCACACTCGGTACCGCCTGGCTGCTGCTTCGCCACATCCGTGAGCCTCGCTCGCTCTGGCTGGCGCTGGCAGGAGTGAGCGCGGGGCTCGCGTTCCTCTTCAAGCAGAACATCGGGCTGGCGCTGATCGGCCTCAGCGGCGTGAGCGTGCTCGTGCGCACGCGGAAGCTGGGAGACCTCTGGATCCTCGCGGGCGCAGTGATGGGGACGCTCGTTCCGGTCGTGCTCGGCTTCGGCGCACTCGGGGCACTCCCCGCCCTGATGCGCGGCGTGTTCATCGTCCCCCTCTCGGGCTTCTACGGCGCGCTGAATCTCTCCTACCTTCCGCCGCTCCTTCCGCGCGCGCTCACGGGACTTGAGCGCTACCACTACCTGCCGTCGCTCTTCTCCCATCACTTCCTGGAGTCTCCCTTCCCGGGCTTCGCCGAGCGCTGGCTCCCGCTTCTGCGCGGTGTCTCGGCCCTGGCCTACGCGCTCCCGATCGTGATCGCGATCGCCCTCGGTGGGACGGTGCTGCGCCGGCGCCGTAGCGCGGAGGTGCTGGTGACGATCGCGGGCGCCGCCCTGGCGAGCTTCGCGGGTGTGTTCCCGCGTGCTGACTTCGTACACCTCGCGCAGGGCACGGTCGGGCTGCTTCCGCTCGGTGCGCTGCTTCTCCAGCAGGCTGAGAGCCGGGTCGTGCGAGCCAGCGCGCTCGTGCTTGCGGGTGCCGCGGTGGTGGTTTGCGGTCTGCTGCTGGCGCACATGCCGTTCACCGAGAGACTCGACCACCCGCGCGCCCACGTGGCTCTCGCACCACGCGAGCATGCGGCGGTCTCCCGGACGCTCGCGTGGATGAGAGAGAACATTCCGGCCGATGCCGCTGTGATGGTCGCTCCGCACGAGCCGATGTACTACTTCCTCTCCGGCCGGCCGGTACCGCATCGCTACACGTTGACCCTGTCTCCGAACATCGCCTTCGACGGAGGAAGAGATGTCGTGGAGAAGATGCACGCCGCAGATGTGCGCTTCGTGGTCCAGCCGCGCTACGTATTCCCCGGCTCGCCGCCGCTGGCTGAGTTCGGCCCGGCCCTGTACGACGTGCTCCAGAACGAGTTCGAGGTCGTGTTCCGCATCTCGGACCCCTTCGGCGAGCACCTGCGGATCTTGCGACGCAAGGAGCGCAGGTGAGCGAGGCTCGAGCCCGCCGCGTGCTCTGGGGTCTCGGCGTCGGAAGCCTGCTGATCCAGCTGCCGTTCCTCGAGCGGGGCATCTCGCTCCATGACGAGGGATCGATGCTCGCGATCGGGGAGGCGCTCGCGAACGGTGAGGTTCTGTATCGGGACCGCGTGACGAGCCTTCCGCCGCTGACCTTTGAGCTCATGGGCGGGCTCTTTCGGGTCTTCGGGCCAAATCTGGTGGTGGGTCGAATCCTCCAGATGCTCGTGTTCAGTGGGGTGGTACTGCTCGTCCATGCGCTGCTCCGGCGCTCTGCGGGGTCCCGCACGGCGCTCTTGGGTGGCCTGGCCGTCCTCGCGATCAAGCCGCTCGGCTTCCGCCTCTGGACGATCGTGAACTACTCGCAGCTCGCGATTCTCCTCTGCCTTGCGGCGGTGCTTCTGATGTTCCGATTTCTCGAGAGCCGCCGGGATGCGTGGCTGGTGGCGGCGGGAGCGGCGGTTGGCCTGGCCGTGCTGACCAAGCAGAACCTCGGTGGCCTCCTGGCGTGTTTGGTCGTGGGGGGGATCGTCGGCAGCTGGTGCGGGGAGGCCGGCCGCACGCGAGGCGAGCTCATACGCCGGCTCGCGCGGCTGGCGGGAGCGATGCTGACGCCGATGGTCTGCGCCGTCGTCTACTACACGGCCCGGGGGGGCGGCGGCGAGCTGCTCGACCAGACGCTGTGGCGTGCGCTCGGTCAGCGGGCGAGCTACTGGGTGCCGCTTCCCGCGGCCTGGCTCTGGTCGCTTCGTCCCGAGGGGGCAGGGCACGAGGCGTTCACGTACTTTCCCGCGCCGCTCTTCAATCTGAGCTGGCAGGGCCGCGTGCCGCTCTTCTCCGGAACGCTGGGCTTGATCGTCGAGCTCTTCGTCAAGTCCGCGTACTACGTTCCACCGCTCTTGCTCGTCGTCGCGGCCATTTCGCTGACGCGGCACTCGTCGCCACGGGATCGCCTCGGGTGGTCAGCACGCTGGATCGCACTCCTGCTCGGCGCTGCGATGTATGCCGGAACGCTCCACCGCGCAGACTGGACCCACCTGATGAACGTCTATCCAGCACTGATCGTACTCTCTGCCACGGCACTGGCCTGGCTTGCGCGAGCCTCACGGCCATGGAACCTCTGCGGAGCGGGGCTGCTCGCGATCTGGCTCGCGGGGGGTACAGCCTGCTACGCGGCGGTCCTGATGGCCTACCGCACTCCCGTCTCCACGCCGCGGGGACGTCTGATCGGTACGCCCGAGCGCGCGGCCGAGGCCGCTCGGGTCCTGGCGTATCTCCGCGAACGGCCCGCGCGGGAGAAAATCGTGATCCTGCGCGGGGAGCCGCTCTACTACTTCCTGACGGGGCGTCGGATTCTCCTGCGCCATGACGTCTTTCTGCCGGGGCTCGTGCGCGAGACCGACGACCGATGGACCGCCGCACGGCTGCGTGAGGTCGACGTCGTTCTGTACAACCCCAGGGAGTCCCCGCTGATTCCCCTGACCCTTCCCGAGTATGCGCCCGCCAGCGCGGCGGTCCTGGCCCGAGAGTTCCGCATCGTGAGGACCCTCGGCGAGGCTGCCCTCGTGCTTCGGCCCCTCGACAAGCGGGTGCCACGCGGGCTCGAGCGCGAGGATCTCTGGGGGGCGGCATCTCAACGCCACCGGAGCGACGCGGAGCCGCTGCGCACACACTGGGCGATGTACCGCGTGCTGACCGCTCCCTCGTCGGATCCCGGGGGCGCAGCCTGTTGGAGCTTCGAGCGTGCCGTCGAGGTGGGGGATCGCCTGGTAGTTCTGCCCCTTCTCCATCCTCGCCTGTGGGGGTCGGGTCCGCAGCCGCCCCCGTCGGTGCGCTTCACGATCGAGGTCGATGGGCGGCTCGTCCACGAGACGCGACGATCTGCGGGCCCCCCCGGCGACGGGGTCGAGGTACCCCTCGGGGATTCCCGCGGCCGACGGGTGCACGTCCGACTCTGCACCGAAGCTCCTGCGCCGCTGGCCGAGCGCGATGCGGGCTGGGCCGAGCCGCGAATCGTGACGGTGCTCTCACGATCGGTGGACAGCCCCCGCGTCCGTCTGCGAGAGTAGCGGCTGCGGCGCGAGGAACTGAGCTCGCCCCGTCCCTTGGAGGTTGCGCTCTTGTCCGGTCACGCTCGCTGCACGGCTCCTTCCCTGGCTCTCCTGGCCGCTCTCGCCCTCGCCACC
>JBHHVJ010000042.1:0-32274 GCA_046754285.1 Myxococcota bacterium
AACCATCGTGAACGAGGCAAAGCTCGTGTGGCGTCGCTTCTGGGCGTCGAAGGGGGAGATGCGCACGAGCCGGTGGATCCCGATCTCGCTGCGAAGATATCCGTAGGCGTACTCCCCGTGCACCGTGAAGGTCACGCTCTTGATGCCGGCCTCCTCGCCGGGCTGCCAGTCGAGGACCTCTGTGCGGTAGCTCCGCGCCTCGGCCCAGCGGTGGTACATGCGCCAGAGCATCTCCGCCCAATCGCAGGCCTCGGTCCCGCCCGCACCGGCGTTGATCGAGACGATCGCCGAGCAGGCGTCATGCTCCCCCGAGAGCATCCGCCGGAGCTCCGCCTCCTCGAGCCGCTCGCGCAGCTCGGCCACCCGGTCTGCCGCCTCGCACATCGCCTCGGCATCGGTCGCCTCCTCTGCGAGGTCGATCATCACGCTGGCATCCGAGAGCAGGCGCTCGGTCTCGTCAAAGAAGACCACCTCGCGCTCGAGACCGCGCTTCTCACGCAGCACCCGTTGTGCGCGTTCGGGGTCCTCCCACAGGTCCGGCCGCGCACTGATGCGCTCGAGCTCGCTCAGCTTCGTTCGCTTCCCGTCGAAGTCAAAGATGCCTCCGAAGCTCGGAAGCTCGCGCAGCGAGAGCTTCGAGCTCCATCCGGATCTCCCGGATGCGAACGCTGATTTCTTCGGATGCCGTTGGCAAGACCTGCTCCTCCAACTCCGATCAGGAGCGCCCAGCTCAGCCCCACGATCCAGTCGCCCGCGCACGTGTAGAGCGTGCGTCGCGCCCGGGCTCCCGGAATCCGCCCATGCAGCGCGTGGGCTTCGAAGATGGGCGTCTCTCTGAGAACCACTCCCCCTGCGTCGACGATCGCGCTGATCCCCGTATTCGCGGCTCGCAGCATCGGAATCCCGTGCTCGGCGGAGCGCGTTGCCGCGATGGCGAGAAACTGATGGGGAGCGCTCGTGCTTCCGTACCAGGCGTCGTTGGTCAGATTGAGCAGCAGGCGCGCACCCCCTAGGACCGCGTCGCGAACCAGGGCGGGGTAGATGACTTCATAACAAATGAGCGCCGCGGGAGCATGGCCGCCCGGCCAACCGTCCGAGCTGCGCAGCGGCCGTGGCCCCGACCCCGGGGTGACATCGCCGGGCGTCATGCCCCCCGCGACCGCGCTGAGGAAGCCCAGCAGGGGGCGCGCGGGCACGTACTCGCCAAAGGGGACCAGATGAGACTTGTCGTAGCGATCCACGAAGCCACCCTCGGGCGTCGCGACGAAGACGCTGTTGAAGACCTGGAAATCCAGGCCATCGGGGCCGCGCTCTCCCGGAGGCAGGCGCCGCAGGCCCATGCCGCCCAGGACGACGACCGCTCCCGTCTCGCGCGAGAGCTCCAGCACGGACTCGGCGTAGGCGCGCTCGTACTCCAGGGCGAGCGGCAGTGCGGTCTCAGGCCAGACGATCAGATCCGACCGACCGCTCGCTGCGGCCAGCCGCGAGAGGCTCAGGTGGCGCTCGAAGCCCTCGCGGGTCCGCGCGGGATCCCACTTCTCGCTCTGGGCGATGTTCGCCTGCACGATCGCCGCACGAGATCCCTCCTCGTTCCGCTCCACCGGGCTGGCCAGGCGGAGGCCGAAGCCCGCGGCGTGCACCACGGCGACGAGCCCCAGAGCGGGCACCAGGCGACGATCCGCGACCAGAAGCGCGACGCACGCCAGCAGAAAGCTCAGGCCGTGCACACCAGCGAGCGAGGCGAGTTCGAGCACCGGCCCGTCAGCGTGCATCGCGTAGCCAAGGTAGGCCCAGGGGAAACCCCCGAAGAGATCGAAGCCCCGCAGGTGCTCGGCGGCCACCCAGGCGGTCGGAAGCAGTAGAAAACGCAGCCGCCCCGCCCACGGCGCCAGGCCCACCCAGAGCGCGGCGGCCAGTGCTGCGTGCAGACCCATGTAGAGCGCGAGCAGACCCACCGCAAGAAGGGCAACCGGAGCAGCCCCGTGCCCGTGCACGTGCACGACGACGTAGATCCAGTACAGGACGCCGCTGTAGCCCGCGGTGGCCGCCGTCAGAGTCCAGCGAAAGGCCTCCCGTGCGTGCAGCCCGCGCGTCATCCGGATCAGCGGCACGAGCGCGAGCCACCCCACCACGGCCCCAACGTCGAAACGCAGCGTTCCGGCGCGGAACGGGAAGCACAGGAGGAGCAGCAGGGCGAACGCGGTCCCCCAAAGTGCGCGCACGCCCCGGCTCACAGGGCCTGCGCGAGCTCCCAGTAGAGCCGCTTCTCGAGCTCGCGCATCGCGCGCGCGTGGGCGGGGCGGTGGTGGTCCATACCGAGCAGGTGGAGCAGGCCGTGGATCAGCAGCGCCTGCAGCTCCTGCTGCAGCGAGACCCCGCGCTCGCGGGCCTGGGCCTCGGCCCGCTCGATCGAGAGCACGAGGTCCCCGAGGCAGGGATGCTCGAGCCACCCACCGACGCCCTCGTGCAGAGGGAAGGCGAGCACGTCGGTCGCTCGGCGTGGCCGGCCGTAGCGCCCAGCGAGCTCAGCGATCTGCGCGTCGTCCGCCAGGGTCACGGAGAGCTCGGCTTCAGGGAAGCCCAAGACGCTTAAGGCCACCTCCGCGCTCCTCCGGAGCGCGCTCCGATCGATCCCTCTGCCCCGGCTCGAGCCGTTCAACCACACCTTCATCGCCGTCCTCGTCGAGCTTGCGGCCCTCCGGGTCCGTCGCCTCCGGGTAGTCGATGCGCTCGTGCCGAATGGCGGAGAGCGTGTCGATGAAGCTCCGCGCGATGGCGTGCAGATCGCGCAGGGTCAGGCTGCACTCGTCCAGCTGGCCGTCCCGAAAGTAATTGTTGATGATGCGCTGCACAAGCTGCTGGACGCGCGGCCCGGAGGTGTCGGTCAAGGTTCGGGAGGCCGCCTCAACGGAGTCGGCCAGCATCAGGATTCCCGCCTCGCGCGTCTGCGGACGCGGCCCCGGGTAGCGATAGTCGTGCTCCTCGACGAGCTCGCCCTTCTCGCGATCGGCGACGTCCTTGGCCTTCTCGAAGAAGAAGCGGATCACGCTAGTGCCGTGGTGCTCCGCGATGCCCCGCATGATCGGCGGTACGAGCTTGAACTTCTCGCCGAACTCGAGTCCGTCCTTGACGTGCGCCTGGATGATGCGCGCCGACATCGAGGGCGAGAGCTTCTCGTGACGATTCTCGCCCCGATGGATGGTGACGTTCTCGACGAAGAAGTGAGGACGCCGCATCTTCCCGATGTCGTGGTAGTAGCCCGCGACCTTGGCAAGCAGAGCATTGGCTCCGATCGCCTCGGCCGCCTTCTCGGCGAGGTGTCCGACCATCATGCTGTGGTGGTAGGTGCCGGGCGCACGGAACTCGAGCTCCCGAAGCAGCACCTGCTCGCGGTTGGCGAGCTCGAGCAGCTTGATGTCCGTGGTGTACGCGAAGAGCGTCTCGACGACCGGGGCGAAGGCCGAGACGAGCATCCCCGAGAGCAGCCCCGCCGTGAATCCCAGAGCCATCGAGATCAGCAGCGGCCCGAGCACGAGCTGGCCCTGGAGCAGGCCGAGAGCGGCGATCACCGCCACGTGGACGATCCCGACGCGCACACCGGCTCGCAGCAGGGTCCCGCGCTGGGTGACCCGGCCGACGCCGCCGGCGGCCGCCAGAGACCCCGCCAGGACGTAGAAGGCGAAGCCCACCTCGCTCCCCATCTGCAGCCCGGCGAGCAGGGAGACCAGCACGGAGAAGAGCGCCGCGGTTTCGGAGCTCTGCACCAGACGCACCAGCATGGCCGCGGCCGCCACGGGGATGACGTAGTAGAGCCTGCTCGGATCTTGACCAATCCAGGGGGCCACGTTCGGACTCTCCGCAACCGCATCGCAGAGGAAGATCCCGAGCCCCGTGCCGAGTGCGGCGAGCCCGAGGGTGAAGAGCAGGAAGCGCGCGTCGTTGGGGTGCTGCGGGAAGCGCGGGATGCTCGAGGATCCGAAGCGCCAGAGCAGCACGAGCAGCAGGAACATCAGGCCGCTGACGCCAACGAAGCGCTCGAGCCGGCTGCGCGTACGCTCCTGGTCCCGAATCCCCGTCAGGATCAGCACGTGCCGCTCGGTCACGCGATCTCCGTCCCGCACGACGATCTGACCCTTGCGGAGCGTGATCACGACCTCCTGAGCGCCCTCCTCGGCCGCCTTGCGATGCTCGTCGCTGGCGCGCAGGTTGAATCGGAGATTGGGGTGCAGGAGGCTCTCGGCCACAGCGACCAGAGCCTGTCGCTCGGCGCGTGCCTCGCTGGGGAAGAGCTTGGTGGCATCCTCCCGCAGCAGCTCGCGCGCCGAGTCCGGCGTGAGCACGCGCGACTTCTCCTCGAGCCGACGCTCCTCTCCCGAGCCGAGCTCACGAACGATCAGGGTGCGATCCGTGGCGCGCTCGAACTCCGCCGCATCGTCGACGATCATGGTGCCGGACACCCGCGCGAGCAGCTGCAGCAGCCGAGCCTCGTGTTCGGGGGAGAAACCCTGCTCGGCCAGGAAACGGATCGCCGCCTCGGGCAGCTCCTCCTCGCCGAGCGCCTCCAGGAAGGCAGCGGCTGGGGACACGGCGGCCGTCTCCCCGCCGGTCGTCGCCTGTGCGGCGGCGCGCGCGGCCGCGAAGGCGGCGCTCACCCGCTCGCGCAGCACGCTGCGCTGTCGTTCGTCGAAGTCGTAGACCAACGGGGCGTGCTCGGCGGCCGCGCGACGCACCTTGGCCGTGGCCTCCTGATCGACGATGCGGATGTCCCCGGGCGCCTTGTAGCTGCGGTCGGCGATGTCCCCCGGCTCGGGGATCCCGGGCCCGAAGCGAAGCGGGAGCACGCCCTGCGTCAAGAGCAGGGAAAGCACGACGCTCGTCAGCAGGCCCCAGAAGAGCAGCTCCCGGGGCGATGGGGGCTTCGCACTCAGGACCGCGCCGCGCGCGGCAGGCTTGCGGGGCTTGGCCTCCTGCTTGGCCATGCGACCTGCCTAGCGCCCCGAGCCCTCGGGCTTGTCGTCCGGCACCTCGCGCCGGCGGTAGGCCCGGATCACCTTCTGAACCAGTGGATGGCGCACGACGTCGGCTTCGGTGAACTCCACGAAGCCGATCCCGCGGACACCCTCGAGGAGCTCTCGGGCCTCGATCAAGCCGGAGGTCGTGCCGCGAGGCAGATCGATCTGCGTGACGTCCCCGTTCACGACCGCCTTGGAGTCGAAGCCCAGGCGGGTCAGGAACATTCGCATCTGCTCCGACGTGGTGTTCTGCGCCTCGTCGAGGATGATGAACGCGTCGTTCAGGGTCCGCCCCCGCATGAAGGCCAGAGGGGCCACCTCGATCACGCCACGCTCGAGCCGCCGCGCGATCTCCGCAGCATCCATCATGTCGTGGAGGGCATCGTAGAGAGGTCGCAGATAGGGATCGACCTTGTCGAAGAGCGTCCCCGGCAGGTAGCCCAGCTTCTCGCCCGCCTCCACGGCCGGCCGCGTCAGAATGATTCGGGCCACCTCACGGCGCTGGAGCGCCGAGACGGCGAGCGCCATGGCCAGGTAGGTCTTGCCCGTCCCCGCGGGTCCGATGCCGAAGGTCAGGTCCCCGGACCGCACCGTCCGCACGTACTCCCTTTGGTTGATCGAGCGCGGCACGATGCGCTTGCGGCGGCCGACCTCGATCGCCTCGCCATCGAACAAGGACTGCAGCCCGGGACCGCTCTCGTCGTGTGCCATGCGCGTCGCCTGCACGATCTCCGGCGCACGGATGCCCACCCCAGAGGCCGCCATGTCGTAGAGGTCCCGGATCACCCTCTCCGCGAGCTTGCGTTCCAGGGCCGGCCCGAGCAGCCGAATGCGGTTTCCGCGCGCCTGGATCTCCACGCCGATCTGCTCCTCGAGGGCCCGCAGATTGCGGTCGTTCTCCCCGTACAGGATCTGCGCGATCCTGTTGTCCTCGAGTACCAACGGGTCGTCTTCGGCCAAACGCACCTCGCGCCGGCTCACCTGCCGGCTGCGTCTAGGGCTTACGGGGTCGGAGCACGTAGGCTCCTTCCGCGGAGCGGAAGTAACTGTACCGGTCGCTCGGGGGGGCCGCCAAAGGGCCACGCAGACCGGGCGCCAGGGCTTGGAGCGAGGTCGGGTAGCCGCCGTGGGCCCAGCGATGGACCTCCAGGGTCTGGCGGAGCCCGACGAGCTCGTACGCCTCCCGCGCACTCTCGAGCCCCCCGGGCGGTATCGGGTAGTCGTCGGCGGGTGGGGGACCACCCAACCACAGCAGCGTACCGGCCAGCAGGGCGCTTCCCAGGAGCAGCGCCAGAGTGACGAGCCTCGGGGGGCGCAGCCCCGAGGAGGGAGCCTTCTTCACGCTGGGGCTCTTCGCCACACCCAGCTCGACGAGCTCGGCCTCGACCAGGGCCGCGAGGACGCGGCCGCCCGCGAACGTCCCCAGACGCGCGAGATCGATGATCTGGCGAGCGGTCCGACCTCCCTCCGCGAGCTCGAAGACGCGCTCCAGACTCCCGGCGGAGAGCGCAGTCAGCTGTGTGAGCGTGGAAAGCTTCTCTTTGAGCTCCTCGTGCTCCCCGCACACCGAGACCGGAGCGGAGAGCCGGGGCAGCCGCAGCGTGATCTGCGTCCACTCGTCCCGCATCCGCAGCGCATCGAGCAGCACCATCTCTGCCCCAACGGGCTCGTCGGCGAGGCCTCGCTCCACCTCACAGGGGAGGAAGGAGAATCGCCCGTCGTCCCAGAGGAAGAGCTCGAAGATGGTCTCGTCGTTGAGCAGCCGTCGGGTGTCGGCGAGCACGGCCGGGTCGATCAGCTCGAGACGGACCAGCACACGCGCCAGAGAGTCGAGGCTCTCCTCCTGCACGCGGAGAGCCTCAGCGAGCTCGTGCTCCGAGATGACCCCGCTGCGGACGAGCAGCGCGGCCAGCGCGGCGTCGGGGCGCGCCTCCGCGGGGAGGGCCCGCAAGACGGCACCCTCTCGGAAGCGAACCTCGAGGCGGCGACCCTCTCGCTCCACGGCCAGCACACCCGTCTTCCGCTGCTGGGCGATCAGCTGGAAGATGTCGGCCAGGCCAAAGTCTGTGAGTACACCCTGGAGGCTCACGCGGAGGGACCCCTGGCCCGCGCCCGGAAGAGCCCGTGCAAGGCCTGAACGTAGAGCGGAATCAGGAGCAGAACCGCAAACCCCATGCAGAGCGGCGGAGCCAGCGCACCGAGCTCCAGAGGCGGCGGCAGCAGCCCAGCCAGCGGCGTGCGGGCCCCGGCGGACACCGCCAGCAGGACGCTCGCCACGAGCGCCGTCAAGACTCGAAGCCCACCCGACCACGCCTGCCCCTGCTGCAGGCTCCCGAGCCCCGGCAGCAGCAGATCCAGCAGCACCCGGCTGCGCGCCTGCCGCTCCCGCCAGCGGCGTTCGAGCTCCATGCGTCTGCGGCGCGCCGTCGGGTCGCTGGCCGCATGAGCAGCGATGTACGCGGCACAGCTCACGCACGCTACCCCACTGCCCACAGCGACGGCACAGCGCGAACACAAGGGGCCTCCACAGCGCGCGCAGATGCGTACTCCGGTGAAGCGAAGCGCGAGCGCCAGTAGCCCGAGCGCCGGGAGCACCACCCACGCCCAGTCCGGAGCTCGGGAACCGAGCGCCCAGTCATGCAGCTCATGCTCGATCGCAACCGACTCCGGACCTCCGCGGACGGCGAAGCTCCAGTAGGCCAGAAGCGGAATCGCAGGGCGGAGCAGGAAGCGATGCAGGCTCGGGGCCCCGCCCGCGGTGGCCTGCGCGACCTTGGAGGGTGCAAGGTGACGCGCTCGTTGGAAGTACTCCGACTGATCCGAGAAGCGGAGGATGCGGCCGCTGGCCTGCGAGAGGTTGTAGAGGACCTCGGGAGTCACCTCCAGGGCATTGGACTCGTGAAAGGCCGCGATCCCGTCTTCGACCTCTCCGAGCGCCACGTGCAGCATGCCCCTCAGGTTCGCCGCCCGGGCCCTCAGGCTGCGCGGCGAGTCCGAGGGCATGCCCGCCAGGACCTGCCTCGCGCGTGAGAGCTCTCCCCCGTGGGCCCACGCCGTGGCCAGAGCCAGCCGCAGCAGGGCGTTGGCCGGTGCACGCTCCACCGCCTCCTCAAGCCGGCCCCGGTCCTCCGGAAGCGGCTGGGCCCGATCCGTGCGCCAAGCCGCCAGGACGGCGGGCTGCTCGACGGGAAACGCCACCAGCCTAGCCCAGCCCTGGACGCCCGGCCCGAGCACCAGACCCGCTACGATCAGTGCGAAGCAGACCTGGCTCGCCTCCAGCGCCCGCAAGCGCATCGCGCCGATCAGACCGGCCACGGCCAGGACGAGGCCGGGGCCGGCACCCAGGGCAGGAAGGCACGCGAGCAGCCCCAGCAAGAGCAGAACCCCGGGCCAGGCCCTCGGCGGGGACTCCCCGTAGACGTGCCCGATCCGATGACCGTGAAGCACCGCACCCCGGGAGAAGGCGGCGAGCACCAAGACGGCCACCGCAAGCAGCGCGGCGATGCCGACGGCGGCCCCCAGAATCGTCGCCAGCCAGATCAGGCCCGGTAGGCTCGTCCGCAGTGCCCCAAGAGCCGCACCGATCTCGGCCGAGTCCCCCGCCAGGCGCGCCATCGCGTAGCGCACCGAGGGGGTCTGGGGCGCCAGCTCCCGCGCACGCTCCAATAGAGTCGCGCGCTGACCCGCCGGCGCGGCGACGGCCGCGTCGAGCACGGCAAAGGCCAGGTGGGGCAACTCGGTGTAGCCGCGCTCCTGCAGCGCCTGCTCCCCCTGCTCCACGCGCGCCAGGCGGCCCAGGTCGGCGAGCTGCTCCGGGACGGGGCCCGGACCACGCACCACCTCGAGAGACTCGGCTTCCAAGCTCTTGGCCGGGGCAGAGCCCGCAAGCCCCACGACGAGAAGGCAGGCGGGGAGCGATCGGAGCGGTCCGTTCATACGCGCGAAGCAACCCTTCCGTTTGCAACCACGACGGGAATCCCTCTGATTCCTTCGGATGCTGGCTGCGGGCACTGAAGCCGCGCAGGGGCATGGAGCGGCTCAGAGACCGTCGTCGGAGCTCGCTGGACGGTGGCGCCGCAGGATCGACGCGAGCGCGCCGAGCTCGGGACTCCGAAGCGCTCGCAGACCCCCGGCATACAGCCCCGCCCCCAGCGTGACGAGCACGGCCAGGCGCGCCAGGTTGGCCAGCGACGCCGATGGAGGAGGCGAGAGCCAGGCCATGCCCAGCCGGAGGCCCACCACCATGAAGGCCGCCGCCAGGACCAGGCGCCCCCAGCCGACGAGGTCCGCCCCGTGGAGCAGCCGGCCGTAGCGACGGCCGCTCGCCGCGATCAGGTACAGCGCATTGGCCAGAGCCGCGATCGAGGAGGCGAGCGCGAGCCCCGGATACCCCAGGTCCGCGCGCACCCAGCCGTGCTGCAGCGAAACCAGGGCCTCGGGCAACGGACCGACGGGCAGGGGACCGATCAACGCCAGAGCGGCGAGGGTGTTCACGATCAGGCTCACGATCGCGGCCTGGGCCGGCGTGCGGGTGTTCTCGTGAGCCATACACAGATTCACGTAAGTCCGCGAGACCGTGATCGGGACCACCCCCAGCGAGTAGAAGAAGAGCGCCCGCGCGCAGCCCTCGACCGCCTGGGCTCCGAACACATCTCCGTTCCAGGCGAAGAGAGCAGCGACGAGGAGCGGCGCGAGCAGGATCAGCCCCAGCGTCGAGGGAATCGCCAGCGAGAGGGCGAGCGAGAGCGAGCCGGAGAAGGTCTCGCTGAGTCCCCTGCGGTCGCGGGCCTTCACGCGTCGGGCGAAGGCCGGAAGGCTCGCCGTGCCGATGGCGAAGACGAAGACGCCGAGCGGAAACTCGATCAGGCGGTCGGCGTAGTAGAGGTTGGAGACCGCACCGTTCCCCTCGAAGGACGCGAGAAAGCGCGAGACCAGAATGTTGAGCTGAAAGACCGAGGCCCCCAGCAGGGCGGGGGCCATGATGCGGCCGAGCCGTCGGATGGCGGGATGGCCGGGCGCGAGCACAGGGCGCGGCGAGAGCTGCCGGCGGCTCAGGGGCGGCACCTGGAGAGCCACCTGCAGGATGCCCGCGGCGACCACCGCCACACCGAGGGCGAGGATGGGCGGCTCGAAGAGCGGTGCGGCGAGCAGGGCCGCACCGATCAGGCAGAGGTTCAGCAGCACGGGGGCCACGGCGGGCGCCAGGAAGTGGCCCACGGAGTTCAACGCCCCCATGGCCACGGCCACCAGCATCAGGAGCAGGATGTAGGGGAAGCAGAGGCGGAGCAGCGAGACGCAGAGCTCGAACTTGCCGGGCTCGAGGGTGAAGCCCGGGGCGAAGAGATGGACCAGGGGCGCGGCCAGCACGATCCCTCCGAGCGTGAGCACGGCACCGATCAGGGCCGAGAGCGTCCAGGTCGCGTTGAAGACCCGTCGGGCCTCTTCCCGGGAGCGGCGCAGCCAGCCCGTGAAGACCGGCACGAAGGCGAGCGTGAGCGCACCCTCCCCCACCAGCCGCCTCAGCAGATTCGGAATCATGAACGCCACGAAGAAGCTGTCGGTGGCCGCCTGCGTGAAAGTCGCCGCGAGCACGACGTCCCGCGCGAGCCCGAGCACCCGGCTGGCGAGCGTGGCCCCTCCCACCACGCCGGCCGAGCGGGCCATGCGCGCGTTCGACTCGGTTGACAGCGGGTCCGGGCCGCGGTACCTACGGCGCTCCTCGGAGGAGCTCATGGCCAACCATCCGTCTGCCAAGAAGCGGTACCGGCAGTCCCTGAACCGGCGCGCTCGGAATCGGCACTGGCGCAGCACCGTCCGCCACGCGGTCCGCCGCGTGCGTCAGGGCGCAGCCGAGGCTGCGCCCGATCTGGCCGAGCGCTTCCAGCGGGCCGAAAAGCTGCTGCGCAAGGCGTCCTCGAAGGGCGTCTTCCACCAGAGAACGGTCTCACGCACCGTTTCGCGGCTCTCCCGGCTGGTCGGGCGCGCAGGCTAGCGATCCCTCAGGCGCAGACGGCCAGCACGAGGCGCTCGATCGCGAGGCGCGGCGAAAGCGGAAGCGCCCCTTTGAGCACCTCGTCCGTGCGACGGATGGCCGCCAGGCAGCTGCGAAGACGCTCCGGCTCGAAGCGGCGGACCTGCTCGGTGAGCTTGCGCGCAGCGTACGGGTGAACACCCAGGCGACGCTCGACCTCCTTCGCCTCCAGCGGGTGGCAGTCGCTCGCTCGCAGCAGCCGACGGAAGTGATTCGCCAGCGTGCCCAGCAGGAGCAGGGGCGGCTGGCCCTGATCGATCAGCTTGGCGAGCATCGCCAGGGCCGGCCCGGCCCGGCGCTGACCGATGGCGTCGGTGAGCTCGTAGAGGGCGCGCGCGCGCAGCTCCCCGGAGACCTCCATGACATCCCGGGGCACCACGCGGGAACGCTCCCCTACGAAGAGGCTGAGCTTCTCGATCTCCGAAGCGAGAAGATCGAGCTGCGGGCCCACGCGCTCGAGGAGCTCCGCCGCGACCCCGGGGCCGGGCTGCTTGCCCAGGGACGTGATCCGGGCCTCGATCCAGGCGCGCAGGTCCGGCGGTCGTTTCGGGGCGGCGCAGATCACCACGCGGCCAAGCTTGGCCACACGCTTCACCCACGCCTGTCGCCGGTCCACCTTCGGCGCTTCCAGAACCAGGCAGGTGGTCGCCACGGGATCTTCGAGGTAGGGCAGCAGCTCCGCCTCGATGAAGCTCGCGGCTCGCCGGTCGTCCACACCCCGGACCCGCACCAGCCGCCTGGGCGCCCGCACCGGGAGCGTTCGCGCGGCCGCCACGATCTCCGCAGGACGGGTCCCCGCGCGGGCCAGATCGAAACGGTCCTCATTGAAGTCGGCCAGACCCCCGCACAGCACGGCCTCCCGGAGGCGGGCCAGCTCCGCATCGCGCAGGGCGGCCTCCTCCCCCAGCAGGAGCACGACGCGGGGTGGCGGCTCAGAAGGCTTCGAAGAGCCCATCGTGGATCCGTGCCGCGAGCTCCGCCGTCAGCCGCAGCAGAGCCTGCTTCTTGTTGCTCCGGTAGGTCTGGGGATCGGGGCTGGCCGCGAATCGCTCGGCCAGGGTGAGATCCCGCCAGCCCCAGATCCGCCGGCCCGTCGCGCTCCGCAGCACCTCGACATCGAGGTGCACGATGACCGTGTCCTCGACCGTGAGCGCCACCGACGAGAACGCGCTCGGGACGATCTCGAGCTCCGTCACCTCACCCTGCAAGATCAGATCGGCACGAGTGCCGTCCGACGTGCGAGCGCCGTAGAGCGGCTCGAGCACAGCACGCCGCGCGAATTCCTCAACGAGGGAGTCGCCGAGCAGGCGCTCGAAGCCCGGCTCGGCCGTCGGGTTATCGAACGGCCGGATCTCGATCCTCCGCACATCGGGCCCGAAGACCCCGCTCGCGTCGACCGGCCGGAAGCCGCACGCGAGCAGGACAGGAGCGAGCAGGACGACGAGGCGCAGACGCATGGGCCTAGAAGTACTGCAGCTGGACCATCATCTGCCGCTCGAGCGCCGGAATGGCGCTGCGCAGCGCGAAGATCACGACGTGGTCACCCGCCTCGATCTGATCGTCGCCTCCGGGAATGATGACGTCGTCCCCGCGCACAATCGCACCCACGATGGCGCCCTTGAACCCCGCCTCGCGCAGGGGTCGGCCGACGAGCTCCGAGGTCTCGAGCGCAACGACCTCGAGAGCTTCCGCGGCCTCCTCACCGACCGTCGTCACCGAGACCACCTTTCCCTTGCGGATGAAGTGGAGGATCGCGGAGACGGCCGCCCGGTTCGGACTGACGACGGCATCGATCCCGATCGCCTTGACGAGCGGTGCGTAGGAGGGCTTGTTCACCAGCGCCATCACCTTGGCGGCCCCCTCGCGCTTGGCCAGCAGCGCCGAGAGAACGTTGTCCTCGTCGTCGGCGGTGAGCGCGATGAAGGCGTCCGCGCCCGCGACGTTCTCCTCCCCGAGCAGAGCCGGATCGGTTCCGTTGCCGTGCAGAACCACCGCCCGCTTGAGCCGCTCCACCAGGAACTTGCAGCGGTCACCGTCCTGCTCGATGATCTTGGTCGAGACCTCGTCGTCCTCCTCGAGCAGCCGCGCGAGGTAGTACGTCGTGCTCCCCCCTCCGCTGATCACGATGCGCCGGGCCGGGGCGGCCTTCTTGCCGAGCAGCTCCGCGAGGCGCGCGAGCGCATCCGGCCGACCGGCGGCATAGATGAGATCGCCCACGCGGAGCTCGGCGCGGCCATCGGGAATCAGCAGGGCCTCATCCCGGGAGATCGCGACAATGTTGCACTCGATCCCAAGGCGTGATCGGAGATCGGCCAGCACCACGCCGGCCGCCTCGCAGGGGGCGTCCACCGAGAGGGCGACGACCTGTACGCGGCCGGCGGCGAACTCGAAGACCCCGACCGCTCCTGGAGCCTTGAGCGTCTTGAGAACCGCGTGCGCCGCCTCCTCCTCGGGATTGATGTTCAGGTCCAGTCCCTGGTCGCCGAAGATCCCCGGCACCGCCGCCGCCAGGTCCGGGTCGCGAACACGCGCGATCTTGGTCGGGATCACCGACTCCTGGGTCGCAACCAGACAGGCGATGAGGTTGACCTCGTCCGAGTTGGTCACGGCGATGAGCATCTCGGCATCGTCGAGCCCGGCCTCGCGCAGCACGCGTGGGCTGGCGCCGTTGCCGTGCACGAGCTGCACGTCGGCGGCCTCGCGCAGGTGGCGCACACGTTCCTCACTGGCCTCCACGACCACGACGTCCTTGCCCTCGACGGCCAGCCGCTCACAGAGCGTGGCGCCGATGTCCCCGCCCCCGATGATCAGGATGCTCACGGCGCGGGAGTATAGGCTCCCACCCTGGGGCCCGCGAACTCGATTGCGGGGGCCGCGGAGGCCACCCCACGGCGGTCATTCGCGGCTGCGCATCTGCTCGACGCGATAGCTGAGCTCCTCAGCCAGAAAGTCTCGCTTCTCGCGGATCTCGGGAGGGATGCGCTGCTCGAAGAGCTGCATGCCTTCGGTGAGCTCGTTCTTCACCGCAGCCGCCACGTTCCCGTCGCGCACGCCGCTCGCGAACTTTCCCTCGTTGTACAGAATGATGTCGGAGACGATGATCCGCGCGAGCCGCTCGGCCTCGGCGATCTGAGGATCGGAGGAGACGGCTCGGCGGCTCCGGCCGCTGCACTTGGCCGGCGGAGCACCGAAGCTCTTGGTCTCCTTTGCGGGAGTCGCGGCGGCCCCTTCCGACTGCGCAATCTCCTGATTGGAGGGAGCCGGGCGCACGGGTGTCTCGCGCGCGGGGGGCCTCCCGATCCCGAGCTTCTCGAGCAGGGGCGCAAGACCCTCGGGCAGGTCTCCAGGCTCCAGCATCGCTTCGGCATCGAACTCCGGGGCGCCTCCGGGCTCATCGAGCGTGGCGACGCGAATCAGGCGAATCGCACCCAGCTCCGCCGTTCGCCGGATGACCTCGGCCAGGACCGGTGCGGAGACCCCCGGAAGACGGCCACCGAGGATCGCGACACCGGGGCGCTCGCGGTACAGATGCAGCAGCGCGGCGGCTCCGTCGGCTACCGTGCGGGCCCGGATTCCCCAGCGGGTCAGCAGCTCGACCACTCCGCGAGCCACCTCAGAATCCGCTTCGGCGACCAGCGCCGACGATGGGTTCACGCCCGGCGCTGCGATCGGGAAGACCGTTTCGCACTTGGAGCAGCGCATCCGGGCCCCTTGGGGTCCGACCTTTCCGGGGTCTACCCGGAAACGGGCTCGACACTGGGGGCATTCGACGACCAAGCGCGCCTCCCCTGGCTCTCCATGCACACGGATCCCACTGGCTATCGGCCGTGGGGTCAGCCCGCTTTACGGGATTGTCTCCGCGACCCGCTCCGAGGGCTCGTCGAACTCCGAGGTGACCCACCCGACCTCGAGCTCCCAGCCCGCTCGGCGCGCCGGCTCGAGACACGCCACCATGGCCTCCTCGAGCCGCGCCGCCCGCGGCCCGGCCTCGGGGACCACGAGTCGGAAGGCCAGGCCCTGGGACGTCGCGCCGAGCCCTCCGATCAGTGCGGCCAGGAGGGTGGGGGCGCCGCGCTCGAGCTCGATCGCGGCGGGCAGGGCAAGCAGCACGTGGCTGGCGCGCAGCGCAGAGAGGCGCACGGCCGCGTCGTACAGGATGTTGGCGAGATCCCCCTCGCACGACCCGCCCGGCCCCGCCGGGCCCACGCCGAGCAGCAGCAGTCGCTTGGCGCGCAGCGGTGCGCGGGCGGGAAGCAGAGTGGCCTCCCCCGTGACACCGCTGATGAAGCCCGAGCGCAGCTTGCTCGAGATCTCACCGCGCAGGCGCCAGTCGATGCGACCGGCATCGCCCCGCAGGGGGCGCTCGCCGCGGGGAATCGGGAGCAGGATCGTCTCGCCTGGCGCGTAGATGACCGAGCCGGCGTAGAGCGCGAGCTCGAAGCGTCTCACTGCGAGCTCCCACGGCAGGAGCGCGCCACCGCATCGAGGACACCATTCACGAAGCTCGGGGAGCTGTCGCTCGCGAAACGCCTCGCGATCTCGATCGCCTCGTCCAGGATCACCTCCGTCGGTGTGTCCGGCTCGAAGAGCAGCTCGTAGGTGGCGATCCGCAGGATGTTGCGGTCGACGGTGGCCAGTCGGTACAGCTTCCAGTGACGCGAGGCCTCACTGAGGCCCTCATCGATGCGCTTGAGGTTGCGTGCGACGCCGAGCACGAGATCGAGCGCGCGCTGGCGTGAGCGGGCGGGCAAAGCGAACTCGCGAATGATGCCCTCGAAGGTACGCTCGACACAGAGGGGCTCGATCCGCTCCGAGACGTCGACGGCGAAGAGCACCTGGAGTGCCGCCTCACGCGCCTTGCGTTGCCGGCCGGGTCGTCCCATTGCTCAGGCCCCTTCCTGCAGCGTCCCGACCAGTCGCGCCATCTCCACGGCGACGTCTGCGGCCTCGCGTCCCTTGTTGGAGCCCGGCTCTCCGGCCTTCGCCGCCCGCTCGAGGGCCTGCTCCACGTTGTCCGTCGTGAGTACACCGAAGGCGACCGGAACGCCCGTGTCCAGGGACACACGCCCCAGACCTTCCGCCACCGCGCCACAGACGTACTCGAAGTGTGGCGTATCTCCACGAATCACCGCGCCCAGCGCCGCCAGGGCGTGGTAGCAGCCGGTGCGCGCCAGGCTCTGCGCGGCCAGGGGAAGCTCGAACGCACCGGGAACCCAGATCACGTCCACCTCCTCGCATCCCAGCTCCTCGAGGCGCGCCAGACAGCTCTCCAGCAGGCGATGGCTGATCGGGTGGTTGAAGCGACTCGCGAGCGCCGCCACCCGCAGACCCCTTCCGTTGAGCTCGACCTCGATGCTGTGCATCGCCGCGAATTTACCACTCCGCGCAGAGAAGCACGTCCGGGCCGAGCCGTCGCAGCGCCAGCCGCCGGGCCGCGGGCGCTCGGGACAGCTGCCGCACGCCGAGCGGGCCGAGCACGGAGCGGCCATCCCCACCGATCAGGATCGGCGCCAGGATCAGCGAGAGCCGATCGACGACCCCCGCGCGCAGCAGAGCGGCCCCCAGCGCTCCCCCGCCCTCGACCAGAAGCTCGTTGACCCCCAAGGCCCCCAGACGCCGCCAGGCGTCGCGCAGATCAACTCGACCCCCGCGAGAGCGCGCGTCGATCACGCGCGCGCCCGCGGCCTCGAGACGTCGGCGGCGCACGGCCGGTGCGGCACGCGTGGTCA
Source organism: Myxococcota bacterium (assembly GCA_046754285.1). Classification (GTDB taxonomy): domain Bacteria; phylum Myxococcota_A; class UBA9160; order SZUA-336; family SZUA-336; genus JBHHVJ01. Next base: position 16,773 of record JBHHVJ010000042.1, read on the forward strand.
GGAGCCACGCCGTCCCCCGGGGACCCGCGGCGATCAGCCGCGCGCCGGGTGGGGTGCGCAGGCGCGAGTCCACGACGATGCGCACGGGCCGATGCACCACGCGCTCGCCGGATCGGGCGCTCAGCTCCGGATCGTCGGCGCGCTGCGTCCCCGACCCGATCGCGATCGCATCCGCGCGACGGCGGAGCCGATGCACGAAGCGTCGTGCGCTCAGGCCGCTTATCCAGCGCGACTCTCCCGCTGCGGTGGCGATGCGGCCATCGAGGCTGGCGGCCAGCTTCAGGTGGGTGAACGGCCTGCCGCGCTCGACGCGGGCCAGGAAGCCGCGGTTGAGCTCGCGGCAGGCGTCCCCCTCGACCCCGACCACGACCTCGACCCGCGCCCGCCGCAAGCGCGCGATGCTGCGCCCCGCGGTGCGGGGATCGGGGTCGCGCAGGCCGACGACCACGCGGGCCACGCCCGCGGCCAGCACGGCATCGATGCAGGGAGGGGTGCGGCCCTCGTGGGCGCATGGCTCGAGCGTCACGTAGAGCGTCGCGTCCCGCGCCTCTGAGCCGGCCCGCCGCAAGGCGACGGCCTCGGCATGGGGGGCGCCGAGTCGCCGGTGATAGCCGGAGGCCAGCCGCCGGTCCCCGCGCACGAGGACGGCGCCGACCATGGGGTTCGGCGCGCAGCGACCCGCCCCACGTCGCGCCAAGCGGAGTGCTTCGCGCATCCAGCGGGCGTCTCGCTCCGAGCCTGGCTTAGCGTTCACCCTGGAGCGCTTCGAGCTCGTCGAGGGCGGCCCGGAACTCGTCGATGGTTCGGAAGTTCAGGTACACGGAGGAGAAGCGCAGCCAGGCCACGGGATCGAGCGCGCGCAGCTCCAGGCGAACCTCCTCGCCCAGCCAGGTGCTCGCAATCTCGCGCTCTCCGAGGTCCACCATCGCGCGCTCGATGCGCTGCACCGCCTCCTCGATGGCGTTCACGCTCACCGGTCGCTTCTCGCAGGCCTTCTGCATGCCCGCGATCACCTTGCGGCGATCGAAGACCTCGCGCCGCCCGTCCCGCTTCACGAGCATGGGCAGCAGATCCTCGATGCGCTCGTAGGTCGTGAAGCGGCGGGCACACTCGGAGCATTCCCGGCGCCGCCGCTTGACGGGAGCATCGCGCTGGTTGCGCGCGTCGATGACCTTGGTGTCGGGATGATCGCAGAAGGGACAGCGCAAGCGTCGTCCTCAGGGCTTCACGGTGCGGAGGACCCGTAGGGCAGCGGGAAGCGACGACAGAGCTCGCCGACCTCCTCACGGATCCGGGTGGCCAGCGCCTCGTCGTCGGGTCGTCCGAGAACCGCCGCCATCCAGTCTGCGATCTGTCGCATCTCCTCCTCCCCCATGCCGCGCGTGGTCAGCGCGGGGGTCCCGATGCGCAGCCCGCTGGTGACCCAGGGGGAGCGGGCCTCCCCCGGCACGGTGCTCTTCGACGTGGTGATCCCCGCGCGATCCAGACGGCGCTGGGCCTTCAGGCCCGAGAGCTCGCGGTCGCGGAAGTCCAGCACGAAGAGGTGGTTGTCGGTGCCGCCCGAGATCAGCGCAAAGCCGTGCTCCTGCATCCGCGCGGCCATCGCGCGCGCGTTCCGAACGATCTGCTCCGCGTACGCCTTGAAGTCCGGTCGCGAGGCCTCCTCGAGCGCCACCGCTTTGGCCGCGATCACATGCTCGAGTGGCCCGCCCTGCGTGTGCGGAAAGATCGCGCGGTCGATCGCATCGGCCACCGCGGCATCGCAGAGGATCAGGCCGCCCCGCGGCCCCCTCAGGGTCTTGTGCGTCGTCGTCGTGACGATCGGTGCCTGCCCGATCGGGGTTGGATGCACCCCCGCGGCGACGAGGCCCGCGATGTGAGCGATGTCCGCGAAGAGGATCGCATCGACCTCGCGGGCGATCTCCCCGAAGCTGGCGAAGTCGATGGTCCGCGGGTACGCGCTGTAGCCGCACTGGATCATGCGCGGACGGTGGCGGCGTGCGAGCTCGCGCACCTGGTCGTAGTCGATGCGCTGATCGCTCTCACGCACGCCGTAGCGCACGAACTCGAAGAAGCGCCCCGAGAAATTCACGGGGCTGCCGTGCGTAAGATGGCCCCCGTGACTGAGCTCCATGCCCAGAATCGTGTCGCCCGGCTCGAGCACGGCCAGGTAGGCCGCGAGGTTCGCGCTCGAGCCGGAGTGCGCCTGCACGTTGGCGTGCTCCGCGCCGAAGAGCCGACGGGCGCGCTCGATCGCGAGGGACTCGACCACGTCGATCGGCCCGCAGCCCCCGTAGTAGCGCTTGCCGGGGTAGCCCTCGGCGTACTTGTTCGTGAGCGGGGAGCCCATCGCCTCGAGCACCGCGGGAGAAGTGAAGTTCTCGCTCGCGATCAGCTCCAAGCTGGTCTGCTGCCGCTCAATCTCGCGCTGGATGGCCGCGAAGATCTCGGGGTCCACCTTCTCCAGGCTCATCCGGCCTCCTCGTCCGTCCCTTCGTCCGCGTCGAAGCAGGCCAGAACGAGGGTAGCGTTCGTGCCGCCGAACCCAAAGGAGTTCGAGAGCGCCACGTGCAGATCGGCCTGCCGGGCCTCGTTGGGCACGTAGTCGAGGTCGCAGTCGGGGTCGGGCTCATCGTAGTTGATCGTGGGCGGCACGCGGCCCTCGCGCAGTGCGAGGGCCGTGAAGATGGCCTCGAGACCCCCCGCAGCCCCGAGCGCGTGGCCGGTCATGGACTTCGTCGAGGACACCATGAGCCGCTCCGCGTGAGCCCCGAAGAGCTTTCGGATCGCACGCGTCTCGGCGCGATCGTTGAGCGGCGTGCTGGTGCCGTGCGCGTTGATGTAGTCCACCCCTTCGGGCGCCAGGCCCGCGTCCTCGAGCGCGCAGCGCATGGCTCGCTCCGCACCGGAGCCGTCCTCGCGGGGGGCCGTGATGTGGTGGGCATCGCTGGACATCCCGTAGCCGAGGATCTCGGCGTGCACGCGGGCGCCACGCACGCGTGCGTGCTCGAGGCTCTCGAGCACCACGACGCCCGCCCCCTCGGCGTTGACGAAGCCATCGCGGCCCGCGTCGAACGGACGACTGGCTCGCTCGGGCTCATCGTTGCGCGTCGACAGGGCGCGCATCGCCGCAAACGCCGCCATGCCCAGCGGGGTCACGCCGGCCTCGGCACCTCCCGCGATCATCAGCTCCGCATCGCCCCGCTGGATCAGCCGGTAGGCCTCGCCGATCGCGTGCGTCCCGGTGGCGCAGGCGGTCACGACGCAGCTGTTCGGTCCACACGCCCCGAAGCGGATCGAGACCTGGCCGCTCGCCATGTTGGCGGCCATCTGGGTGACGAAGAACGCCGAGACCCGACCGGGCCCGCGCTCGAAGAGCGTGCGGCAGGTCGACTCCAGCGTGCTCAGCCCTCCGACGCCGCTGCCGATGAGCACGCCCGCCCGGTCACCGAGCCCGCCCGCGAGCCGAAGGCGTGCGTCCTCCACGGCCTCCTGGGCCGCCGCCACACTGAACCGCACGAAGGGATCGAGACGCCGGACCTCCTTTCGCTCGAGCACGCTGAGCGGATCGAAGCCCTTGACCTGCCCGGCGATCTTCACGGGCTGGTCGTCGATGGGAAACCCCTCGATGCGCGCGATTCCCGAGACGCCCTTGAGCAGTGCGCTCCAGCTCGTCGGAACGTCGTTGCCCAGCGGGTTCACACTGCCGAGCCCCGTGATCACCACGCGTCGGCCGGACCGCTCCTGCAGCGTTGGTCGGGGGGTCACCCTCGGGCTCAGTCCTTGGCCGTTCGCTCCTCGATGTAGCGACTGGCGTCCTGGACGCACTGGATTCGCTCGGCGTCCTCGTCGGGAATCTCGATATCGAACTCCTCCTCGATCGCCATCACGAGCTCCACGATGTCGAGGGAATCCGCCCCCAGATCATCGATGAAGGAGGCCTCGGGCACAACCTCCTCGGCCGAGACCCCGAGCTGCTCCACGATGATGTCCCGAATCCTGTCCTCGACTGCCATGCTGATCTCCCCTAATCCATCCCACCGTTGACACGGAGAACCTGGCCCGTGATGTAGCGGGCGTCCTCGGAGGCCAGGAAGCGTACCGCGCGCGCGACGTCCTCGACAGATCCGAGGCCGCCCAGGGGGATCCGCTCGAGCAGGCGCGTGACGGCCTCGTCTCCGAGGGCTCGGGTCATGTCGGTCTCGATGAAGCCCGGCGCGACTGCGTTCACCGTGATCCCGCGGCTGCCGAGCTCACGCGCCAGAGAGCGCGTGAGCGCCTCGATCCCCGCCTTGCTGGCGGCGTAGCTCGTCTGACCGGGGTTGCCGAGCGTCGCCACCACCGAGGAGAGGTTGATGATGCGGCCGGAGCGCGCCTTGAGCATGGGACGGGACACACAGCGGCAGACGTTCCAGGTGCCGCGCAGGTTGGTCGCGATCACGGCATCGAAGTCCTCGGGCTTCATGCGCACGATGAGCTGATCCCGCGTGATGCCCGCGTTGTTCACCACGATATCGAGGCGTCCGTGGCGCTCGAGCAAAGCCCCGACCAGGCGCTCCACCTCGGGAAGCGCGGCGACGTCGCACGCCTCCGCTTGGGCCTCGCCGCCCGCGGCCGCGACCTCCTTGCAGACCGCCTCCGCGGCCTCTCGGGCCGAGCGGTAGCTGAACACGACGCAGGCGCCCGCGCGCGCCAGCTCCAGCACGATGGCCCGCCCGATGCCCCGCGAGCCGCCGGTCACCAGAGCGATCTTTCCGTCGAGGCCTGGACTCGGGTCGCTCACGCCGCCGCCTCCCCGATGCACGCGAGCGCGGGCGCGCGCTCCTCGAGCGATGCGACGTGCGCGCGGCGCAAGCTCCGGTCGATCTTCGCGGCGAGGCCCGAGAGCACACGACCGGGCCCCACCTCGAGCTGGACGCGCACGCCCTCGCGCACGAGCGTGCGGACGCAGTCCACCCAGCGCACGGGTGCGCAGATCTGCTCTCGGAGCAGAACGCGGGCGCGCGATGCCTCGCGGTAGGGCTCGGCCGTCACGTTCGACACGACCGGGACGCGCACGTCGCGAAAGGTCGTCTCGGCGAGCATCGGCGTCAGCTTCTCCATGGCCGGAGCCATGAGCGCACAGTGGAAGGGTGCGGAGACCGGCAGCGGCACGAGGCGCGTCGCGCCAGCCGCGCGCAACGCGTTCGAGGCCGCCTCCACCGCCGATCGTTCCCCCGCGATCACCGTCTGTACCGGTGCGTTGTAGTTCGCCGGCGCCACGAGCCCCTCGATGCCTGTGCAGATGCGCTCGACCTGCTCACCGGGGAGACCGAGGACCGCCTGCATCGCCCCCTCTCCCTCCGGTACGGCCTCCTGCATCAGAGCCCCGCGACGTCGGACCAGCCGAATCGCGTCGCTGAGCTCGAGTGCACCGGCGGCGACCAACGCCGTGTACTCGCCCAGGCTGTGCCCGGCCAGGAAAGTGACGGGTGCGGGGAGCTCGGGCTCCAGCACGCGGTAGATCGCAACGGAGGCGGCGAGGATGGCCGGCTGAGTGACCTCGGTGCGCTGCAGCCGCTCCTCGGGCCCTTCGGCGATCCAGCGCGAGAGCGGCACACCGGCAGCCTCGTCGGCCTCCTCCAGCACCGCGCGTGCACACGCCGAGTGGCGCGCGAAGTCCAGCGCCATCCCGATCTTCTGAGCACCCTGACCGGGAAAGACGACCGCGAGCATCGGGGTTGGATGGAGGGCGCAGGCCGCCTGGGCCTACACCTCGTCCTCCCGCTCCACCTCGAAGATCTGGCGACCGCGGTAGTGCCCACAGGCGCCGCACGCGTGGTGTGGAAGCTTCACGGCTCCACACTGGGGGCACTCCGAGCGGCTCGGAGGGCTCAAGGCGAGGTGCGATCGTCGCATCCGCTTGCGCGCTTTGGAGGTCTTCTTCTTCGGTACGGCCATCGGATCTCCCTCGACTGCCCCGGGCCGCGGCTCAGCGCCGCCCCTGTCTGGATTGCGCGATCAGGCTGCCCAGCGCCGCAAAGGGACGCAAGCCTGGCTGGGCCTCACACGCGCAACGTTGCAGATTCCGGTTCCCTCCGCACACCGGGCAGAGCCCCCGGCAATCCTCCCGGCAGCGGGGCTGCATGGGCCACTCGAGCACCAGCAGCTCGAGGAGCACCGGCGTGAAGTCCAGCTCGTCGCCGGCGTAGTGGGCCAGGCCCGGCTCGTCCGGATCGAGCTCCAGGCCTCCCTCCCCGATCACGTCGTGTGCACGGGCAGGCTCGAGCAGCAGCTCGATCGGCTCCCGGAAGTCGTGCACGTAGGGCTCGGCGCAACGGGCGCAGGGCAACTCGACGGCCCCCACGGCCTCGCCCCGGAAGAGCAGGCGCGCTCCAATCCGGTAGCCGCTGAGGTGGAGCTCAAAGGGCGTGCGCAGTGGGACATCGGGCTCGAGGCGCCGCTCGCGGGTCTCCTCCCACCAGCCGGCCTCGTAGGTCAGCCGGAAATCCCGCGGCGACTCCTTGACGTCTTCCAAGTGGATGATGAGGGCGGACATGCGGGCCTTCCGATCCTTCCGAAACGGGTCCCGGGCGCATGCGCCCGAAAAAGCCTTGTCCAGTGAGGACTTGGGGCATCGATTGGAATACTGCGCGGCCTCCGGCTTGTCAAGCCGCCCCCGGCGGTGAGAGCGGGGCCGCGTCGGCTAGAGTCTGCCCCCATGTCCGTCGTCACGCGCTACGCCCCCAGCCCCACCGGAGCCCTCCACATCGGGGGTGCCCGCACGGCGCTCTTCAACTGGGCCTTCGCGCGCCACCACGAAGGTCGCTTCCTGCTCCGCTTCGAGGACACCGACCGCGCGCGCTCGTCCCGTGCCTCGGAGGAGGCGGTGCTGGAGGCGCTCGCCTGGCTGGGGATCCACCACGACCCCGCACCCGGCCCCACGCCCGTGCCGCGTCAGAGTGAGCGCCTGGAGGGCTACCGGGCGCGGATCGATCAGCTCCTCGGCGAGGGCCGCGCCTTCCGCTGCGTCTGCCCGCCCGAGAGGCTCGAGGCGCTGCGCGAGGCCGCACGACGTGCCGGGAGCAAACGCAGCTACGACGGAGCCTGCCGCGACCGCGGCATCGAAGCCGACCCCGAACACCCGAGCTGCGTGCGGCTGCGGCTTCCCGAGCGCGGCCGCACGCGTTGGGACGATCTCGTCGCGGGTCCCAGCGGCGAGGACCTCTCTCAGCTCGATGACTTCGTGATCGCGCGGGCGGACGGGACACCGATCTACCACCTCGCGGTCGTCGTGGACGATCACGACATGGGCGTAACCCACGTGATCCGTGGGCGCGAGCACATGACGAGCACACCGCGCCAGCTCCTGCTCTACGAGGCCTTGGGCTTCGAGCCCCCGCTGTTTGCGCACGTGCCCCTGCTCGTCGACGCCAGCGGCAAGAAGCTCTCGAAGCGCGAGGCGGTCGTCTCGGTGCAGAGCTACCGGGATCGGGGCTTTCCTCCCGAGGCCGTCCTGAACTTCATCGCACGCCTCGGCTGGAGTCACGGCGACCTCGAGGTCGTGTCACGCGAGGAGCTCTGCCGGCTCTTCTCGCTCGATGACGTCGGTCGCAGCCCCTCGCAGGTTCAGGACGACAAGCTGCTCTGGCTCAGCCAGCAGTACCTGAAGACCTTGCCGATGGAGCGTCTGCTCGAGCACGCGCGGCCCTTTCTCGAGGCCGAGGCCGACGGGCCGGTGGAGATCGACGACGCGCTGCGCCGCCTCGTGGACCTGCTGCGCGAGCGCAGCCACACGCTCGTTGAGCTCGCCGCACACGCACGCTTCTTGCTGCGCGACGAGATCGAGATCGACGAGAAGGCCTTCCGCAAGCACCTCCGACGCGAGCGCCTCATTCCCCTGCGCGAGCTGTACAAGACGCTCGAGGGTCTCTCCGACTGGACCGACGAGCGGCTCGAGAGGGCGTTTCACGACGTCGCCTCTCACCACGACCTCAAGCTCGGCCAGCTCGCCCAGCCCGTCCGCGTGGCGGTCGTGGGCCGCCCTGTCAGCCCCGGCATCTACGAGACGCTCCAGGTGCTCGGCAAGGAGCGCAGCCTTCGACGCCTCGCGAGCGCCCTCGAGCGCATCCCCCCCGCCGCGCACGCAGCGTCCGCAGCGTCGCCCACGCAGGATTGAAGCGCCCTCCCGCTGCCGTATACTCCCCGACCAGCTGGCGGATCGTCTAATGGTAGGACGACGGGTTCTGGCCCCGTTAGTCTAGGTTCGAATCCTAGTCCGCCAGCCAACCTGAGCCTCCGCCCGTAGAGCTCTCGATCCGGAGGTGCGTCGGCCGGAGTCCGTGCTGACGGGGGCAAGAGCACGGAAGCGTGCGGGCCTCGATGGGTCGATTTACTCATCAATCTGAGTATTGTTACTCAACGTCCTAATCGATCTGCGGCGACACACGGGCGTGGGGTCTGCGGAGCTTGACCTTACACCGGGGTTCAACTCGTAGCTTCTCATCGATCCGCGAAGACGAGGAGCGTCACGATGGGGGAGACCCACTGCGGGAAGCAGCGGTCCCAGACGGTCGAAGTCACGGTCCCGATCAATTCTCTTCTACGCGATCGGGTCGGCGCCGATGTGGACGCCGCTCGTAGCGGTCGCGCGAGGCGCGATCCCGCAGTACCTCGATACGTGGTTCGGCCAGATTGGCACGGCGATGAGTGATCGCGATCTACTCCGGATCGGCGTGGTAGGCACCGTCGTCGCAGCGCTCTGCTGTTTCACGCCCCTCCTCGTGATCCTGCTCGGGGCGGTGGGTCTGTCTGCTGCAGTGGGCTGGCTCGACTACGTGCTGCTTCCGGCCCTCGCCGTCTTTGTCGGGATCACGATCTACTCCGTGGGGTGTCGGCGGCGCGGCGTGCGCGCCGACGCGCAGCGAGTGGGGATCGTGAGCGACTCCGGCCCGGAGGCCGACTGGGTTCAGCAACGCCTGCCGTCTCTTCTGCTCTGGAAGCTTCCGATCGCGCTTCTGGTCGCCAGCGCGCTCGTGCCCCTGGAGCCCGTCGTTCGCGGTCTGCTCTGGGCGGCCGCGTTCGCGACGATGGGCCTCGGTTGTGTCCGCAACGCGCTGCGCTGCGGGCGCCTGCACTGCTACTTCACGGGCCCGCTCTTCCTCGGCCTGGGAGCGGTGTCGTGGCTCCAGGGGATCGGCACGCTCGACCTCGGAAAGCACGCCTGGAGCTGGATCGGAGGCTTCGCGCTCGTGGGGGCCATCGGGCTGCACGTGATTCCCGAGCGCGTGTGGGGGAAGTACGCGGAGCGCTAGCCAGAACGCCAGGCCAGACCCAGGCCGTCGGATCGGGCGTTCATCCGGCGTCTTTCTCGTCCTCTTCGGAGCTTCCGAGGTCGGCCACGCCGACCAGGGTTCCGACGTGGAGGAGCACCAGGGGGACGTGCTCGGGGATCGGGAGGGTCGCGGCCTCGGACTCGAGACGGATGTGGGCGTCCTTCAAGGGGAAGAACCCGCGCACGCGGGTGATCTCGCCGGACACACGCACGCCCTCCCGTACCGACATGCGGCCCTCGATCTCGGCGAAGGGGAACAGACAGGAGACCGCACCCTCGGAGTGGTGAGGCTCGGGGACGGACTGAACGATCCCGTCCTCTCCCGTCTCGGGCACGATGAAGGAGATCGCATCGCGGCGCAGCAGAAAGAACGACGCCGTGCGTCGGGAGCCGGTGGGGAACACGACGTCGAGTAGCTTGAGAAAGCTTCCTCTTGCATTGAGGTAGTCGAGCAGGCTCCGGTTCGTGGGAAGCAGGAGCCGCCCCGAGACCCAGTGACTGCGCACCAGGCAGTGCACGATGATGGCTCGGGACCGGGGCAGGTAGAGGCTCATCGTCTAGGGCCCGTGCGTCGGCGCACAATGCGCACCCGGCCGCCGGGCGAACGGCTCTCGAGCCGCGTCTCTAGTAGGCCAGCTTGACGCCCGAGCACTCGCCCAGAGGCCGCTGGAACGTGAAGCGTGCGGGCTGGCCAATCAGGCCGCTCCTGACCTCACCGAAGTCTTCCCAGACCGTCGCCGCCGCGATGGGCGCGACGGGCACGAAGAGCGCCGTCCCGATCAGGAGCGAGACGAAGGAGAGGGGTCGCAGGACGATGACGTCGAAGACCTTGGGGTAGCTGCAATCGTCCAGGGAGTCCTCGTAGCTGACCGCGTGGGCCGCACCCGGCGCAACCAGGCATGCGGTGAGCACTCCTATCGCCAGGATTCTCGAGACGTGCTTGCACATCGGTCCGGGTCCTCCACAGATCCTGCTCATGCCAGCGCATCGGCGCCGGACGTCATGAACTTGACGTCCCCGAGCCCCTGCGCTCAGACGATCCGCGCGCCGGCCCGGTAGACCGCGCGGACCTCGAGGGCCTCGTCGAGGACGAGCAGGTCGGCATCGGCGCCCACTCCGATCCTCCCCTTCCGGTCGGAGACGCCCAGAATCTGGGCGGGGGTCAGCGTCGCCATCCGAAGCGCATCGCCCAAGGGGATTCCCCCCTGTCGCACCGCGACACGCAGGGCCCCGACGAGGGGGATCGTGCTGCCGGCCAGCCCTTCTCCCGAGGTGGCGATCCCGTCCGCCCGGACCTCGACGTCGAGGCCTCCGTGTCGGTAGCGACCCGGCGGCAGACCCGCGGCGGGCGTGGCGTCGCTGACCAGCGCGAGGCTCTCCGGTCCGCGCAGCTCCACGAGCGCACACGCGAGCCGCGGATGCAGGTGGTGTCCATCCAGGATCAAGCTGCCCCGCAGCCTCCGCTCGAAGAGAAAGCTGCCGACGACGCCCGGCTCGCTGACCCGATAGCCTCTCTCGGCGTCGAAGACGCGGCCGGGCCAGTCGCTTGCGTTCCCCAGATGGGTCACGAAGGACAGACCCCTCTCGATCGCCTCACGCAGCCGCGCCGAGCGCGCGACGGTGTGACCGGCAGCGACGATCGCGCCGCAGGCCGCGAGACGCTCCACGGCCTCGAGCGCGCCCCTTCGCTCCGGCGCAAGCGTCACCATCCGAAGAGTGGAGCCCCCAGCCTCGATCAGGGCTTCCACGGCCTCCGGAGTGGGATCGCGGAGGGCGGCACGCGCGTGCGCTCCGCCCTTCTCCTCGGCGAGGAACGGACCCTCGAGGTGCACGCCCAGCAGCGGTCCGGCGGGTCCGACCTCGGAGACCAGACGGGCCAGGCTCGCGGTCAGATGCTCGAGCGGCGCGCTGACGAGCGTGGCCAGCAGGCTCGTCGTCCCGGCCTGAACGTGGAAGGCCGTGGCACGCACGTGCTCGGCCGGATCGCTCGCATCGTAGGCCCCACCCACACCCCCGTTCACCTGAAGATCCACGAGCCCCGGGACCAGGAGCCCGTGGCGGTGGATCTCGTCGTCCCATTGCGGATCACAGCTCTCCTCCAGCGCGACGATGCGACCTTCCTCGACGCAAAGCCTCACGCGCTCGATCTCGCGCTCGGGCGTCAGGGCACGTTCGCACCAGAGGGCCTGGACGCTCACTCCTTGGCGAGCCTGAGCATGGCGTCGCACGCCACCGCGATGCACGCGTCCATGTTTCGGTCGATCTCGATCTCCGCGGGTCCGGGCCACGGGGTGCGGTCAGACACCACGCAGATGCAGCCGGCGCACAGACCGAACAGGCTCGCCAGCGTGAGCAGCACACCGCTCTCCATCTCGCAGTTCTTCACACGTGCCGCCCTCATGCCCTCGATCCGCTCGGCCAGACCCGGAGGTCGGTAGCCCTGGAAGCACATCGGCTCGATCTCTCCCTCCGGGGTCAGGAGGGCGTTGCGGGCGTAGAAGCCGTCGAGAGACCAGGTGAGGCCGGTCACGGCCGAGACGCTCCTCGCCCGAGCCGCCTCCTCCAGGGCCGCCACCACGCGGTGGTCGGCCACGGCGGGGTACTCCACGGGCACGTAGCTTCGCGAGGTCCCGTCGTCCCGAACCGCACCGGTCGTGATCACGAGATCTCCCACCCCGAGCGCCGGATCGAGCCCCCCGCTGTTCCCGATCCGGATGAGCGTTCGCGCGCCCACCTTCGCCAGCTCCTCGATCAGGATCGCGGTCCCCGGGGCCCCGACTCCGCCCGAAGCGGCGGTGAGCTGCACGCCCCCTTGCTCGCCCGTGACTACGCGGTACTCGCGCACGTTGGCAAGCTCCCGAACCCCCGTCCATCCCGCAGCGATGCGCTCGACCCGCGCGGGATCGCCACAGAGGAAGACGTGCTCCCCGATCTCACCGGGCCGCAGCCCGGTGATCGGCTGCGCCGCCGAATCACTCATTCCCACCCTCCCCTGCGCACCCTCCTCACGCGAGTGCTAACGATTCGCAGGCGTTCTACCGACAAGCTTCGGTCATGTGAACTGATGGGGAGTTTAGCCCCAATGACCATCAAGGTAACCAGCAAGAAATGCTACACGGCGACTCAGCGCAACCGTTTCGCGAAGCTCGCGAAGCACGTGATGAGCCACTACCCCAAGGACTCCGAGCTGCACAAGGCGGTTCGTGGCGTCTTCCGCGCCATGGACGAGGCCATGAGCAAGGCCGCCAAGGGCAGCCGGAAGAGCGTCAAGCCGCGCCGCAAGCCGGCTCGCCGCTCGGTGGCCAAGCGCAGAGTCCGTCGCACGACCCGGACGGTCCGGCGCACCACCAAGAGCCGCACGGCCAAGCGGCGCACCGCCCGACGGCGCGTCACGCGGCGCGCGGCCCCTCGACGCACCGCCCGGCGGCGCGTCGTTCGACGCCGCACCCGCCGCGTCGCCTGAGACAGTCCTCGGACTGCACGGACCCCCGGGGAGCCGCTCCCCGGGGGCATCCGCCGCCTCGGCGATGCACACGGCTCACGAGCCCTCCGAGGAAGATCCCGCATGATCGGGGATCGACGATCGCCACTGACGGGACCTCGGAAACCATGTTGACGGTCCGTTGACAGCCCCTAGCGCGCCCACTACCCTGCGCGCCCCTCTCCGGTCCCATCGTCTAGTGGCCTAGGATACCAGGTTCTCACCCTGGAGACACGGGTTCGACTCCCGTTGGGACCACCATAAGTGCTTCTTTTTTCTCGCTTTTTCTCGACAGCTCCCCTGCCACCTACAAGCCACCGACGAAACCATCCACGCACGGTTGGATCACGGACAAGAGTGCGATCTCGGGGAGCTGCGCGTAACGACGTGTCGACCGCACGTCGCGATGTCCGAGGAACGTCTGCCGGGCACGCTCCGAGACGCCTCATCGGATCGCGTCGGTGGCCATCATGTGCTTGGTGCCTCCGCAGAGTCGGATCTGCGGAAGACCCACAGACTCGCAGGCACGCTTCCACGCATCTCTGAGAGCGGAATGCGACCATCGTCTGCCCGTGCGTGGGCTGATGAACAGCGGAGCACCTTGCGATCGGCCTTCCCGCTCGACGTGCTCATCGATCCATTCCCGAAGCTCATTACACACCGGGAGGTTCTTACCCTTGCCGACCTTCGTTCTCCGGATCGGTGCGTCCACTCGCTGGTCCTCGACAGCCTTGCTCACAAACAGCCAACCCCAGCCGGAGAGAGGTAATAGCCGCGCTTGCGGAGCTCGTTGCTGACCCGCACCTGGCCGAACGTGGGCTGCTCCGGTAGGTCAGCTCCAGGATCGCCGCCTCGATCTCCGGAGCTGTGCGGTTGCGCAGATTCGGCTTCCGGCAGTTTTTCTCGACCAGGGCCTCGAAGTCACCCTCGTCCACGGCCTGCTTGTACCGACAAAAGGTGTCTCGCGAGTGGCCCATGACCATCCGTCTCGCTCGGGGAGACTCGTGCGCTAGGCGAAACAGGTTGCTCCGAACGCAGCAACGATCGTCATTCGGCTGCCTCGGGTAGAACGGGTAGGCTCTTCCGCCACTTTTCGATCACGCTGACCAGGAGATCTTCCAGTGCGCTCACGCTGCCAGCCCATTGCCCCAGGGACATCGATGGATACCGCTTCTCCAAGTCCCCAGGAACCTCAAGATTCAACTCCTGCCGCAAACGGTCCGCGAGCGCGTCGCGGAAAGACTGTTGCAGCGCATTCTCCCGGAGCGAGCCAAAGTTCCAGGTGAGTCTCCCATCTGAATACACACTAAAGATGGAACGACGACAAAGATCCGGAACGACGACGCTGAACGATCCGCGATCTTGCCCCGAGCCCCATTTGATGTCGAAGCCCTGCTCGCGAACGAACGTGAGAATCCGTTCGACGGCGCGGAAGTTCTCCGCCTCCATCCTAGTCCGAGCATGATCAAGGAAGCTCTCACAATCCCAAGTCCGATGGGGCCTACTGGAATCAGTGCGCCGCTTGGCGCGTCGTGCGTCCTCCGTGAATCCAAAGAGCGACGGAACCACGATGCGCTTTCCATCAAGCTCGTACTGGCGTGCCTCAACGATGAGAACCTCAGCACGCTCCATCTGGCCATTCAGGAACTCAACGATGCTCTTCAGCTCAACCGGAGCTTCTTCCAGGAAGAAGACCAGTCGAACGCGCCCTTCGCGGAGATTCTGGACGAACGCCGCGAAGAATTCCTCGGGCGAGGAGGCCGACGTTCCGTCGAGCCCAGCCAGGAGTTCATCGAGGGTCCGACCGGCCGCCTCGGCCGCCTCCGCCGCATAGGCCATCAATCTCTCGGCGTCCCAGTAATACTGGCCATTCGCCGCATACTCCAGCATCTGTCCGACCACTTCGCGACGCGACCTCGGGTCAGCGAAACGCTTGCACTCCACAAGCGTTGGGATCGCGTGCTGATCAGCGAAAACGTGGTCGATGCTCCAGCAGTTTTCACCCGTAGCCGGGCTTGGAATCGGAAGCTCGCGGCGCACCAGAAGCCAGCGACGGGGGTCGTCGGGCTCGATCTGGCTTCCGGGAAGGAGATCGGGATTGCGTTCCAGCAGCTCCTGCAGCTCGCGGCTCTCGCTCCGGCAGGGGACCGGGACGAGTGCTTCTGCGGAGCGATCGGGAGCGACCGAGAAGACGTTGGCCATGATTTCTGCCTCCGTCCGCTTCATCGGCTCCACCGGCCGACGCCTGAATCGAATCCATTCGTCCTGGAGCGTTGGAGGTGGCTCATCGGGACCCCACCCGGACCTCGCTGCCCCAATCGGCACGCGGCTGGGTGATGCGAGTCGCCCCGCGGAGCGGGGCTCGGCGGTACGGGCAGCCCGAACTGGGGGGATCTGGTGGGACGGCGGCCCGGAAAGCCGCGTTTGGCGGAGGTCGGCGGTCCCGTAAGTCCCTGAGCTCCTTCTATTTCGAAGGCTTACGCGGACGCCGGAGCGCGTTCTCACCCTGGAGACACGGGTTCGACTCCCGTTGGGACCACCAGGGAATCCGCACGCCTTGATTGCGCATCAGCATCATACAGAGCTGTCCCCAAGGACAGGTGCTGCATCCATGCCGGACGCGATGTAACCACGGCCGGGGTGGAAGCACCCGTCAGTCCTTGCCGCAGCCTCCGGGTGCGGAGCAGGCCGGTCCCACACACGGCAGG
>JBHHVJ010000043.1:0-31925 GCA_046754285.1 Myxococcota bacterium
GTCATGGCGGCCGGACTCATGTAAAAGGGTCTCCGGAGAACCCGGGGCGGTTCAGCTGGACCTGGCTGCGCGTCCGGGCAGGATCCACGGCTGATGACCGACGGCTGGGTTCGTCGAGTCCGCCCCTCCCCCTGCTTCCACGTTACCGGGTGCGGAAGCATGACGTGGATGTGGCTGTCTCTCAGGAGCTCTTCTTGGGCGCGGGGCTGACGCGGAGCTCCGTTGGTTCGGACGGTCCCTGCCGCGGATCATGGATCGGGTTCTGAATCCATTCCGTACGATGGAGCTCGGGGACGCAAGGGAGGAGCTCGAGGGGCTGGCGGCCGAAGGAGGCCACGGGTGAGGGGAGCGGGGCGCAGCGATTTTATGCTACCTCCAGAACTGTGTGAGCTCGAGGCGTGAGGCGCGAGTGATCGATCGAGAACAGGCAGAGCGGTTCGCCGCTACGTGGATCGAGTCGTGGAGCCGGCACGATATCGAGGGGATTCTCGCTCACTACGAGGAGGACGTGGAGTGGAGCTCTCCATTCGTCGTCCAGGTTCTCGGTGAGCCTTCCGGGATCCTTCGTGGCAAAGCCGCGGTGTGCGCGTATCTCGAGCACGGCCTCAGTCGCTACCCAGAGCTGGAGTTCGAGCTCTACGGAGTTCTGTGTGGCGTCCGAAGCGTCACGCTCTACTATCGCAGTGTGAACAACCTGCTCGCGGCCGAGGTGTTCGAGCTGGGCCCCTCGGGTCGTGTACGGCGGGTCCTCTGTCACTACTCCGAGCCCGCTCAGGCTGAGGGGCTCGACGGATGAGCGAGCGTCCCCAAGCGGGGTTCGGGGGCGACGCCTTCTCGTCCACGCTCGGTGTCCGTGTTGCAGTCGGGTGGGCGGTCCTGGACACGGGCGAAGCGGCCGAACGTGGTGGCGCGGGTTTCGGCGTCGCGTGATTTCCGGGCCGAGGACGCCTCGAGGGGTTGCCGCAGTAGAGATCGCGATACTCCTTTTCGATCGACTCACCGCTCTCGATGCGGTGGGACCGTACGAGGTGCTCTCCCGGCTTCCCGGGACCGTTGTCCGCTGGGTTGCGGTGGCACCGGGTCCGCAGCGCACCGAGGGCGGCTTGGGCCTGCTCGCCGATCGCGCTCTCAGTGAGGTTCTCACTCCAGATGTGATCGTCATTCCCGGAGGAATGGGATCTCGTCTCGCCATGCGAGATGGCGAGATTCTCGAGTGGGTTCGGACGGTCCACGGGACGACCGCGTGGACGACGTCGGTCTGCACCGGCGCCCTGATCCTGGGTGCGGCTGGCGTCCTGAAGGGGCTCCGCGCGACGAGCCACTGGACTCAGCTGGAGCGCCTCCGTGAGTTCGGCGCGCATCCCGTTTCCGAAAGAACCGTGCGCCAGGGTAAGGTGATCACGGCATCGGGAGTTTCGGCTGGCATCGATATGGGTCTTCGGCTCGCGCAGCTCATTGCTGGCGACACGATCGCCCAAGCGATCCAGCTCAGCATCGAGTACGACCCCGATCCGCCCTTTGCAGGTGGCTCGCCCGAGAAGTCCCCAGCCGAGGTCGTGGAGCTCGTCCGAGCGGCGGCCTCGCGAGCCGCGCCTCGCTAGCCGGAGTGGGTGGGCTGGGACCGTGTGCGCCCAGCCGCCGAGTCCCGCACCCGGCTGCGTGTCGAGCTCGGGTCCGGGCGATGCGGAGCCCCGGACAAATCTGGGCAGCGCTGGCCGACCTGCCGTCTGCTGGCGCCAGCGCTCCGACGTCGATCGCTTGCCGCTTCAATATCCAGTCGCGGCGCCGATGTAACGAGTGCGATGCAGCTCATACTGACCGACGGTCTTCCCAGGAACATATCGTATCCGGTCAAGGGCTCCGTCCTCGAGGAGGCCCTCGGCTCTTTGGTGCCCGGTGAAGACGTCGGTCTGTACTTTCTGTACATCTCCGGAGTTCAGCTCGATTACTACGACCCGCTCACCAGCAAGGAGACGCGGTATCCCGTGCTCATCCTCGACAACGCGCCCCCTCCGCTGTGCAGCAATGTGCGCGGTCGGCTGCTCGAGGAGCAGGTTCGACGAGAGCTCCACAACCGGCCCCGTCGCGGCCGGTTGAGCGGAACCGCCCGTGCGGAGGCGCAGCTCACCGGGAAAGACGCTGGGGGTGCTGCGGCCGACGGTGAGCCTCGGCCGGAGCTCAAGCTACCTCCGATGTCCATCCTCGTGCTTCCGGTCAAGACCCGATTTCGCACGAAAGTCGGACGGCTGATCGATGGGCAGGGCTTGCGGGTGATCAAGAACTGGTTCTCGTGTAAGCCCGAGATGAAGGCACACCAGCGCCCACTCGTCCTGGCCTATGACGAAGAGAGCGACGCCCTGAGCTCAAAGTTCGCAGAGGACTGGACCGACCCCCACCGACCACGCTTCTATTTCTGAGGGCGGCCTCTGCACGGGCCGTCGGCTCTCGATCCGCCCCCTGCCGTCCGCTATGGCGTGTGCGGTTCCGGCCTCGGCGCTGCGGGTGCAGCCGGGGATTCGGCGAGCGCCTGGGGAAACGTACCGGGGCTGATCGGTGCCTCGCCCGATTCGCTGGGCTCGACGTCGTCTTCCCGGAAGAAGACGAACTCCAGGCGGCGGTTGGCCGCCCGTGCCTCCTCCGTGTCTCCCAGCGCGATCGGGCGCGTATGCGCGTAGCCGGTCGCACTGATGCGCTCCGGATCGATCCCGCCCCGGCGGATCAGGTAGTGGACACCGGCAACGGCTCGTGCAGCGCTCAGCTCCCAGTTCGACTTGAAGCGAGGCGTGTTGATCGGCCGGTCATCGGTATGCCCCTCTACCGCGATCTTGTAGGGAAAGCGTGCTGCGAGGTCGACGATCTCGTCGAAGACAGGCTGTCCCTCGGCGCGCAGCTCGTCCGACGCGCTCTCGAACATCAGCGTACCTTTGATCCTGATGGTGACGCCGCGGTCGCCCGGGACCGCCTCTACGATCCCCTCGAGCGCCCGATTCTCGATGAACTTCTGCACGGCCTTTAGCAGCTCTTCATCCCGCTGCTCCGCGGGCGGTACGGGCGGCAGCTCGAGATCGACCTGGGGCTTGGCGTCTGAATCGGAGAGCTCGATCGGAGAGGTCGAGCGTACCTCGTAGGATCCCGGATTGACCTTCGTGACGCCGAAAGCGTCCTCGAGAGAGCCCTTCATCTCACGGAACTTGATGATGTCCATGTTGGCGAACGAGAGCAGCAGGACGAAGAAGCAGAGCAGCAAGCTCATCATGTCGCCAAAGGTGGCCATCCACGCCGGTGCACCCTCCTGGACCGGCGGGTCGTCCTGCTCGGGCTGCCCCATGCCGTGTTACTCAGATTCCTGGTTGCGTTCCCGGGGCGCGAGGAACGCGGCGATCTTGGTCTGGGTCTTGACCTTGTTGTCGCTGTCGACGACCGATTCGATGCCCGCGATCGCGAGGTTGCCCCGGAAGATCTCCTCGCGCGTCCGCGCCTCGAGCTTGTCCGCGATGGGTCCGAAGATCAGGAAGGCCAGAACGGCGCCGTAGAAGGTGGTCAGCAGGGCCACTGCCATGGCAGGACCGATCGAGGAAGGATCGTCGAGGGACTGCAGCATGTTCACGAGCCCGATCAGGGTCCCGATCATGCCCATCGCGGGGGCCGTGCTGGCCATGAAGCGGAAGATCTGCTGACCACGCTGGTGTCGCGCCTTGATCTCGGCCAGCTCCCTCTGCATCGTCGACACGATGAAGTCACGGTCCATTCCATCGATGGCCATCACGGTGCCACGGGACAGGAACGGGTCGCGAACCTCGATCTCCTCCAGGCCCAAGAGGCCGTCTTTCCGCGCCTTCTGGGTCATCTCCTGGATCGTGTCCACCAGCTCCTGGATCGGGACGCCGCGGTCGAAGACCGCATTCATGGCCACCGACATGGCTCCCAGCACGACCTTGAACTTCTGATTGATCAGAGTCGCCGCGATCGTTCCCCCCACCACGACGAGCATCCCCGGGGCATTGACGAAGGCCATGATCGACCCGTCCAGCATGATCGAGCCAGCGATCAGGCCAAGCCCGAGAACGATTCCCAGAATGGTCGCGAGATCCAAGGCAGCCTCCGGTCGAATGCGGCGCGGTTTTTTTATCGACCGCTCGACTGGGAAACTAAGTCGCCGCCAACGGCCGGCCGCCGACCCGGAGGATGTGATACGGTCTCGGCATGGAGTACCGGAACATCCTCTACGAGAGTGTCGAGGGGATTGCGACGATCACGCTCAATCGCCCCGATGTCCTGAACGCCTACAACCCGGAGATGGGCGACGAGGTCGTGCACGCTCTCTCCCAGGTACGAGACGACCCTCGAGTTCGCGTACTGATGATCACGGGCGCAGGAAGGGGCTTCTGTGCCGGGGTGGACCTGAAGTACATGAAGGAGCAGGAGGCGCGACGGGCGCGCGGGGAGTCCGTACGAGCCATCGGAGAAGAGGACTTCGTACGGCACATGCCTTTGGAGCTGAGCGTCTTTCCCAAGCCGGTCCTTGTGGCCTTCAACGGCGCCGCGATCGGTGTGGGCGTCACCCTCTCGCTGCCCTGCGACATCCGAATCGCGGCCGAGAGCGCGCGATTCGGCCTGACCTTCACTCGGCTCGGCATGCTGCCTGGCCTCGGGAGTACGCATCTTTTGCCCCGCATCGTGGGGCTCGGCAAGGCGCTTGAGCTGGTCCTGACGGCGCGGGTCATCGACGCTCGTGAGGCGCTCGAGATCGGCCTGGTCAGTCGCGTCTTTGCCGATGATGCATTGCTTCCCGAGGCCCGTACGATGGCCGCGGCGATCGCGGAGGGTTCCCCCGGGGCACTGGCTGGGGCCAAGCGCGCGCTGCACTACGGCGCCACGGCGACACTCGAGGCGGCCATCAAGAACGAGGCCGACACCAGCGCCCAGCTGCGCCGCGGGGACCGCTAGAGCCGCTCGCGCCGATTGCGGTACAGGCTCGGGTCGACGGCCGCCGCCATGCGCTGGACGTCGAGCCCGCCGCCCAGGAAGCTCGAGACCTGCTCGGCGGCGTGTCGGGGCTGATCGAGTGCCTCACGATAGCCGACCTCGATCATATCGAAGTTCGGCCGCTCCCCTACGTGAAACCTGACGTGCATCAGGTGTTTCTCGTAGAGCTCTCGGGCTTTGGCATCACTCACCGGATTCGGCTCCCCGCGCCGCTCGAGCATCTTGTTCTGTGAAGCGATCACCTCGTCGAGATCGCGTCGCATGAAGATCACGCGGTAGAAGCAGTCGTCGGGAAGCTCTCGCAGCAGGTGGGAGATCACCTTGAGCACCTTGCCGCGCGCCTCACGGATGTACGACTTGTCCGCCTCGTGCTCCAGATTCTTGACTCGCTCGTATTCGTAGTAGCCCTTGGGGTTGTCCTCGTCGGGTGTGCGTTCACCGTCCGTCATGATCGGGAGCTCGGCCGCTTCGAGCATCTTCATCATCATCGAGGTTCCCGAGCGGGGCAGCCCCGAGACGATGATCACCTCGTTGCCGTAGCGCCAGCGGCGTAGCCAGCCGCGAATCATCTCTGGCTGCGGTCTGGGCCGCAGGGCGGAGCATCGTGCCGTCGTGGCTCGTTTCGGAATCGCATGTCGGGAGCCTAGACCGGAAGCCCCGGTTCGACAAGCGGGCAGGCCGGTGGGTGTCTATACTTTGGGCAGGATGGCGTGGCTCCACCGCTTTGCGATGGGTGTGTGGCTCGTGGCTGGCTGCCCTGGGCCGGTGCTGTCGGCCGCGGCCGGAGCCTCGGTCGATCCGCGCGCTCTGGCGGAGGACTACTTCCGGCAGCTGCATGGCTTTGATGCCCTCGAGGCCTACGTAAGCCGACGCGGCCGCGCTCGGACGGCCTTCGGCTTGGCGCGGCGCTGGAGCGCAGGGCGAGCCGAGCTACTGATCGACATCCAGACCCCGCGCAGCTTCAGAAAGTGGGCCCTGCTGCTCCGCCACAACCTCCGGCGGTCCGATGACCTCTTCGTCTACGTTCCGCAGTGGCGACGGGTGCGGCGTCTCACGGCGTTGCAGATCGAAGCCGAGGTGATCTTCCAGCTCCTCCCCCTCGGGGACCTCCGTCCGATCGCCCCCGGGGAGCTCGAGTATCGGCTCCTGGGCGAGGCGAGCGTGGAGGGCCGGAGCTGCCAGCTCGTGGAAGGCCGTCCGACCCACGCCGGGCTCGCCTTCGATCGCCTCGAGCTGGTGATCTCGCCGGAGAGTGGCCTGGCGCTGCGCACGCGCTATTTCCGCGGGGCACGCGAGCTGCGACGCATTCTCGTCTCGCCCGCGGACATCCGTGAGTACGATGGACGGAAGCTGCCCGTACGGCGCCGGATCGTGACCCCCCCCGACGGGGGTACGACCGTGCTGAGCTTGGTCAATCTGATGGCCGAGCCCGAGCTGCCGGCGAATCTGTTTACCAGCCAGAATCTGCGGGTGCAGCGATTTCCCGGCTTCTGAGCCGCTCTGATACGATTCGATCGTGCGCGATTCTGAGAGACGAGCCCGCGCGCTGCTTGCGCTCGGCGCCCTGGCGGGTCTCGTGCTCGCGGGGGTCGGGTTGCTCTGGCCCTCCCGGCCCACGGGTGCGTCTCTACCCGCCGACGCCGTCGCCATCGTCAACGGGGAGGTGATCGGTGCTGAGGCGCTCGAGCGAGAGCTGGAATGGCTGCGCCGAAGCGGGGCGGCGCCCGAGGGGCCGGACGCCCGCCGGCGCGTGCTGGAGCGGATGATCGATGAGGAGCTGCTCCTGCAGCGGGCCGTCGAGCTGGATATCGTGCGACACGATCGGCGCATCCGTACGGCGCTGATCGCGGCGGTGGCTCAGGCCGCCGCGGCCCAGCTCGATATCGAGGCACCCGATCCCGACGCTGTGCGAGCCTTCTACGAGGCGAACCGAGAACGCTTTGGTGATGCGGAGCTGACCGAGGTCGAGTCGGAGGTGCGCCGTCAGCTCACCGAGCGGAAACGACAGCAGGCGCTCCGTATGTACCTGGAGGAGCTCCGTGGGCGTGCCGATATCCGCATCGAGGGGGCGCGTCCGTGACGATCCGTCGGCTGCTCCCCGTCCTGCTGCTCGCGGCCATGGCCCTGCCTCAGACGGCTCATGGTCACGCACGGCAGCACTCCTACTCGAGCTGGCGCATGGAAGCGCAGGGGGCCCGCGTTCACCTTCGGATCGCGCGGAACCTCACCGGACGGGACGGGCGGCGGGTGGCTCGGCAGCTCCAGCTCCTGGTGGGTGAGGAGCCTTGTCAGCCGCGCGGCACGCCTTCGGTCCAGCCGGTGACGGCCGATTGGGTGATCTTCAGCTGGGACCTGGAGTGCCCCCCCGGCGAGTCCCGTGTGATCCGCAACCGGATGCTGCGCGTGCTTGGACCGACGCATCTGCACTTTGCGCGGGTGATCCTTCCCGATGGTACCGATGAGGAGCGCATACTCTCGAGCGCACAGGAGGAGTGGGTGCTCACCGGGCCGGCGACGGGGCCGGGCTCGGCCGTCGAGGGCATGTCGTGGCTCGAGTACCTGGAGCTCGGGATCGAGCACATCCTGACGGGCTGGGATCACCTTGCCTTCGTGCTGGCCTTGCTTCTGCTTGCTGGAAGCCTCCGCGAGGTCGCCACACTGGTGACCGGCTTCACGCTGGCTCACAGCGTCACGCTCGGGCTGGCCGCCGTCGGCCTGCTGCGGCCCGACGCTGTAGCGGTGGAGGCCTTGATCGGATTCTCGATCGCGCTCGTGGCTTCCGAGAACGCGTGGATCCTGGCCGGAAGAGATCGCACGCTGCCCTGGCTCATCGCGGGGATGCTGGGGATCCAGACCGGGCTCGCGGCGCTCGGCTACGGGGCCTTGCGGCCGCTCCTGCTGGTGGGCACGACGCTCTTCACGGTCTGTCACTTTCAACTTCTTCGGCTCTCCGCTCGCCCGGAGCGGCTGCGCGTGCTCGTCGCCTTCGGCTTCGGGCTCGTGCACGGCTTCGGCTTTGCGGGGGTTCTGGCGGAGACCGGTCTGCCGGCCGGCCGGCTGCTGCCCGCTCTGTTCGGTTTCAACGCCGGGGTCGAGGTTGGCCAGCTCGCCGTCGTCTTTCTGGTCTGGCCGGGCCTGCGCGTGCTGGTGCGCTTTGGCGAGGCTCGCTGCTACCGCCCCGCGGCCGAGCTGGGCTCGGCGGCAATCTGCGGTCTGGGGTTGTTCTGGTTCCTCGTCCGCGCCTACGGCTAGGCGCGAGCGCTCTGTTGTAGTAACCTGCGCGCCGTTTCAATCCATGGGGAGTCCGATCATGTTTGGCAAGCTTGCTGCGACGTGGGTCTGTACCGTTCTCGTGATTCTCGCTTGCGGGGCGATGGCTGAGGCTCCCAGGGAGTCCGTGGCGCACCGGATCCTCGAGATCCTGCACGCCGACGGAACGATCAGCGATGCGCAGTACCGGGAGCTGATTGCGCTGGCCGATGCAGAGGTACAAGCGCGCTTACAGCCTCCCGCCGTATCGGCCGGCAACGCGGTCGAGGTCGGCTACAAGGACGGCTTCTACATGAAGACGAGGGATGACCAGTTCAAGCTCCAGATCGGCGGCCGATTCATGATGGATTGGGCGCTCTTCCACGAGGACTCCGACGTGAGTCAGCTTCTCGGTGAGATCGGAAGCGGCACGGAGTTTCGTCGCGCACGTCTCTTTGCCAAGGGACAGCTCATGGAGAATGTCCACTTCAAGTTCCAGTACGACTTTGCCGGAGGGGATGTGGACTTCAACGACGTCTACCTGACCTTCCGTGAGGTCCCCGTCGTGGGTACCGTCCAGGTGGGCCACTTCAAGGAGCCGTTCGGGCTCGAAGAGCTCACCAGCAGCCGTTTCCTCACGTTCATGGAACGTTCCCTGCCCAACGTGCTCGTCCCCGGACGCAACTCGGGTCTCGGAGTTCACGGCGGTTTGGCAGAGGACCGCATCACGTGGGCCGTGGGAGCCTTCCGCGAGACGGACAGCAGCGGAAATGGCTTCGGAGACGACTCGACTTACAACCTGACGGGTCGCGTGACGGCTCTCCCCTACCGGGACGCTTCGGGAGATCACCTGCTCCATGTCGGGCTCTCCTACTCCCATCTGTTTCGGAACAACGATCTGGAGCGCTTCACGGCCAAGCCCGAGGCACACCTTGCCCCGAGCTTCCTCGATACGGGAGCCTTCGCCGCAGATGCAATCGATCTCTACAACCCCGAGCTGGCCCTGGTGTGGGGGCCGTTCTCGGCGCAGGCCGAGCTGACCTTCGCGGACGTGAACCGTGACGGAGTCCGTGACGCGGACTTGTACGGCCACTACCTCATGCTCAGCTACTTCTTGACCGGAGAGAGCCGCGCGTTCAAACCGGCGAAGGCGGCATTTGCGCGACTGCGACCGCGACGGAACTTCACGCGTGGCAAGGGCCGGGGTGCATGGGAGGTCGCGGCGCGCTACTCGATGCTCAAGCTCTCCGACGCCGGGCTGCCGGGTGGGGACCTGCGCGACGTGACCGTGGGCGTAAACTGGTACCTCAACCCGTTCGTGCGGATCATGTTCAACTACGTGAATGCGGACCTGAACGATGTGGGCCGCACGAACGTCTGGCAAACCCGCTTCCAGGCGGACTTCTGAGGGCTTGCGGGCTCTCGCCCACAGAATCGCGAGGCTGCGGCGTGCAGGCCCGCCACACTCCGCTAAGCTGTCCGGGTCTTCCCCCCATGGAGGTGAGAGAATGTCACGATTGATCGAGACTCTGGGTGCGTCGGCGTTGGCTGTGAGCCTGCTCGTGGCTCCCGGGCTGGCGGCCGCGCAGTCCGACGTCGACGGTGCCGTCGAAGCATTGATCGATTTCCCGCTGAACACCTTCGGGGACCTGGGTGGTGCGACCGGGCTCGTGCTGGGGGGGCTCGGAGGTGTGATGGGGGACATCGTCGCACTGGTCGATGACAACCCTTATCTGCGTGGGATCTTGAGCACGACGATCCATCGATTGAGCTTGGGAGTGTCGAACTCCATGACCGGCATGCTCGAGGGGCTCCGGGCGGAGGATCTGGAGCGCTATCCTGAGCCCGCCTCCGCCTATCTCGATAACGACGACCCGGGCGCGCGGATCGACAACGTGCTCGACGGCGTTGGCGGGACCTACGTGGCCCTCTCCGATGCGATCGGGAATCCGCTGCTCGTGATTCTCCGGGCGGCCGGGGTCCAGGATCGAGCCGAGCGCATCAGCACGTGGCAGGAGCAGGTCCGAGACCGCTACTTCGGGCCGGTGCGAGGGAACTGAGAAGCCGCTTTGTGTGCGGGAGCTGGCTGGAGCCGTCGCTGCGAGGGCTCGGGGCCGGTTGCCCGCCCCACGCGGGTCTGGGGATCGCCGTGGCCGCTCCGTCTGGAGCGTGAGCCGCGTCACGGCCGTGGCCTGCCCCTATTCTGAAGCACGCCTCCACTTCTGTGGCGCTGCGGTGCCTTCGGCGGGGCGGCCACCCACCTCCGTGCCGCGCAGGGACGCGGAAGGTCTGCCCGGAAGTTCCTGCGGGCGGGGACCCCGCGGCTCTCGCACCCGCGCTGGCACGCTTCTTGAGTACCCGTGGACCCGATGAGCTCGGATTCGGCGAGTCAGGACACGCGCTGGCCCCAGACCACTGGGCAGTCAGTGGGATACTGCACACGACCCGAATGTCTGCATCACCGGCGCGGCGTACGGCTTCCGCGGCAGGCGAGCTACTTCAGCTGTCCGCGCTGCCGGACGCTGGGGCACGTGGAGCGAGAGCGGCGCATCGTGCGGGGAGATTCCAACATCTTCAACGAGGTCCGAGTGGAGTTCGACTTCGACCCGATGACGCGTCGCTACCGCCGTGCGGTCTGTGTGCGCGACGAGAGCCTGCTCGGCCGGCACAACGTGTACACGCTCCAGAGCCCCTTCATCTGCACGGAGCAGTTTGCAGACCAGACGGCCGCGAAGCTGCTCTCCCAGCTCAACTCGTACCGAGGGTCGCTGCGCAACAGCGAGCTCGAGCGCCTGCTTCAGCCTCTCGCCATCGTGACCGGCTCTCATATCGCGCTGAACGGGACGCTTCCGCAACGCTAGCCGCTCGGGAAGCGATTCGACTCGCGCCCCCGCCTCGCTGGACGGCACCGCTACCTTCAGTCTATGATGGCGTCATGAGTCAAATCTACCATGACCGTGATGCAGACCTGGGGGTCCTGGGGAGCTCGACGCTGGCCATCGTCGGGTACGGCAATCAGGGACGCTCGCAGGCGCTGAACTTGCGAGACTCGGGGCTCACGGTGATCGTGGGAAACATCTCGGATGCCTCCTTCGAGAAGGCTCGTGCGGACGGCTTCGACACATTCCCCGTGGCCGAGGCGTGTGCGCGCGCCGATGTGATCCTTCTGCTCGTACCCGATGAGGTCATGCCCGAGGTCTACTCCGAGCACATCGCTCCCCAGCTTCGGGCCGGAGACCTGCTCGACTTCGCTTCGGGGTACAACATCGCCTTCGGGCTGATCAAGCCCTCCGCGTCGATCGACGTCGTGCTCGTGGCACCCCGCATGATCGGACCGGGCGTGCGCGACACGTACCTATCGGGAAAGGGATTCCCGAGCTTCGTTGCGGTCCATCGAGATGCAACGGGTCAGGCCCGAGAGCGCATGCTGGCCCTGGCCAAGGGGATCGGCTCCACGCGGGCCGGCTGCATCGAGATGTCGATGCATGACGAAGCTACGCTCGATCTCTTCACCGAGCAGGCGTTCGGACCGGCGTTCGGGAACGTCATGATGGCCGCAGTGAGCACGCTCGTCGATGCCGGGTATCCGCCCGAGGCCGTGCTGCTCGAGCTCTACCTTTCCGGGGAGCTCGTTTACGCCTTCGAGAAGATCCGCGAGGTGGGAATGCTCGAGCAGATGGACTACCACTCGCACACGAGCCAGTACGGCTCGCTCACCCGCGGTCCACGCTTCGCCGCGCTGATCGCGCCGCTTCGCGAGAAGATGGGCGCGGTTCTCGAGGAGATTCGCTCCGGCCGCTTCAGCGAGGAGTGGTCCACGGACCGTGAGGGCAAGATGGAGCTTCTCGAGAAGCTCAAGAAGCTGCGGAACGAGATCCCGTTCGCGGAGTGGGAGCACAGCGCGCGGAAGGCCTTCCACATCGGGAGCTCGGCCGAGCGGAGCGACGAGCCCGGCGAAAGCTGAGCGTTTCGATCGCTGCGAGGCGTCACGGCTCACCGAGCGGCTCGAGAGTCGATTGATGCGCGGGCCGGCGAGCTGGGCTCAGCGATCACACACCCAGACGCCTAGCTTTCCGAGGTCTTGAACAGCTCGACCATGCGGGCGTCGAGCGTGGCGGGCCGTGCGCGGTGGCGGGCCCAGTCGCGCAGCTCCTTGATGCGCTCTTCGTAGGTGTCGTAGAGCGGAACCGTCTCCGTGATCGCATTGGCCAGGTCGTTGTCCGTCAACTCCTCGGAGCGCGAGAAGGCGGTGTACAGAGCCGCCGCGACGACCTGCTCGAGCTCGGCGCCCGAGAGCTGCTCCGCCTGGGCCGCGAGCTCTTCCAGGTCGAACTGAAGGGGGTCGCGTCCCCGCTTGCGCAGATGGATCGCCAGGATCTCGACGCGCTCGGCCAGGCTTGGAAGGTCGACGAAGAAGAGCTCATCGAAACGGCCGCGACGCAGGAGCTCCGGCGGAAGCTGCGAGACGTCGTTGGCGGTGGCTGCGACGAAGACCGGGCTGTGCTTCTCGGCGAGCCAGGTGAGGAAGCTTCCGAAGACCCGGCTGGCACGCGGATCCGTCCCCGATGCCGCAAAGCCCTTTTCGATCTCGTCGATCCAGAGCACGGCAGGAGCGAGCGACTCCGCGACGGCGGTGGCCTCGCGGATCGTGGCCTCCGGGGTGCGGCCGACGCCGCCGAACGCGGCAGCTAGATCGAGCCGCAGCAGGGGAAACTGCCACTCGCGAGCGATCGCCTTCGCGCACAGGGACTTGCCGCAGCCCTGCACGCCGAGCATGAGCAGCCCACGGGGCGTCGGGAGCCCGAAGCTGCGTGCCTCGTCGCCAAAGGCTCGCCTGCGCTCGCGCAGCCAGCGTTTGAGCTCACCCAGTCCGCCCACCTGGGCCAGGTCCGTCTCGTCATCGTGAAAGGCCAGGGCGGGGGTTCGGCGCAGGGCCTGGCGCTTCTCCCGGACGATTCCGGCGATCGCCCTCTCGTTGAGCCCTCCGGCCAGTGTGCACGCCTTGCGGAAGACGCGCTCCGCCTCCCGGAGCGTGAGCCCGAGCGCCGCCCGGACCGCGTCGGCGATCGGTGCCTCGGGATCCGCACCGAGGCGCTTCGAGAACAGCGCCTGGAGCTCGGGGGCGCGGGGCAGGGGGAGCTCGAGGCGGGCCGCCTCACGCTCGAGCTCCGCTGCGAGCTCCAGCGCGGGAGCGACCAGCACGACCGCCTGCATGCGTTCGGAGAAGAGCGGCAGCAGGTCGCGCAGCCGGCGGGCCACGATGGCCTCATCCAGCACCCGGTGCGCGTCGAGGATCGCGAAGAGTGCCGGACGCGGATGCGTGGACAGGACCCGCAATCCCTCGTCGAAGCATCCCGCGCCCTCGCCGGTCGAGATACCCGAGGCCAGGGTCCAGGTCACCAGCTCACGATCCAGCTTGCGCGCCACCGCGCCCAGGATCGCCAGGGCTCGCTCCTCCTCGAAGCTCTCCAGCACGATCAGCGGCCAGCCCGACTGGACCAGCAGCCGCAGCTCCTTTGTGATCCCGGGGGGCGAGGGCATCAGTCCGCGTCCACGGTGATGCGCGCGACCTCCTCGAAGGTGGTCTCACCTTCGGCCAGCTTGCGGAGCCCGCTCTCGCGCAGCGACTCCATCCCCTCGATGCGTGCGGCCCTCGTGATCTCCGTGGCGTCCTGGGAGGTCCGAATCAGGCCGCGGACACGATGACCCACGTCGAGCATCTCGAAGATCCCCGTGCGTCCATAGAGCCCGGTGTGACGGCAGTCCACGCAGCCCTCACCCCAGCGGACCGCCAGGCGTTCGCGTCGCTCCACCGGCACCTTGATCCCAAGGGACTGGACCTGCTCCGGCGTCAGGAAGCCATCGACGGCACAGTGTGGGCAGATCTTGCGAATCAGACGCTGCGCCAGCACCCCGTGCAGAACACTGGCGAGCATGAAGGGCTCCACGCCCAGATCCCTCAGCCGTGTGACCGCGCCCGCGGCGTCCCGCGTGTGCACCGTCGAGAAGACCAGGTGCCCGGTCAGGGCCGCCTGCACGGCCATCTGAGCCGTCTCCGGATCGCGGATCTCACCCACCATGATCACGTCCGGGTCCTGGCGCAGAATCGAGCGAAGCGCGTTGGCAAAACTCAGATCGATCTGGCTCTGCACCTGCACCTGGCAGAAGTGGGAATCGACCATCTCGATCGGGTCCTCAACGGTCGTGATGTTGATCTCGGGACCCGCGAGGTAGCGAAGCGTCGAGTAGAGGGTCGTCGTCTTCCCGGATCCGGTCGGTCCCGTCACGAGGATCAGTCCGCTCGGTGACGTGATCCAGCGCTCGTACTTTTCGCGCTCCACTGCGGTGAACCCGAGCTCCTGAAGGTCGGCGATCAGGATCGACGGATCGAAGACGCGGATCACAACCTTCTCGCCGTAGGCCGTGCAGAGCGTGGAGACGCGGAGCTCAACCTCCTGGTCAGCGCGTTGGGTCTTGATGCGGCCGTCCTGGGGACGCCGCCGCTCTGCGATGTTCATGCGGGCCAGGACCTTGATGCGTGAGGTCACGGCCGCATGGACGCTCAGGGGGATGACCTCGATGTCGTGCAGGATGCCATCGATGCGAAAGCGCACGACTGCGTCATGGGCGCGTGGCTCCAGATGGATGTCCGAGGCGCGCTGCTCGTACGCATAGTTCAGCACGTAATCCACGGCCGCGATCACATGCTCGTCGCTGGTCGTGAGCTCGGCATTCGAACGCAGCTCGACGAGCTGCACGAGGGCCCCGATCTCCGATGCTTCTCCGAGATCGCTCTCTGCCTTGGCGAGGCTCGTCTTCAGCCCGTAGATGCGATCGATGTGCGCGAGGATGTCGCGCTTGGAAGCGATGACGAAGCTGAGCTTTCTCTCGAGCAGGCTCGTGAGCGTCTCGATCAACGTCGAGTCGAACGGGTCCGTGATGGCCAGGACCAGGGAGTTGCCGGTCAGCTCGAGAGGCAGCACGACATGCCTGTGGACGAAGGGCCGCGAGAGCGTCTTGGTCACGAGCTCACTGTCGAGCTTGAGTGGATCAATCTTGCGATACGGAAGCTTGGCCGCGCCAGCGAGTGCTTCGGCGATGCAGTCCTCGTCCACTCGCTTGTGTGGCCGTGTGGGATGCGGGAGCATGGCGGCTGCGAGGATCTCCGCGGGTGAGACATCGTATCGTGCGGCGGCCTGCGAGCGAACCGATCCCACGCGATCCTTGAGAACGCGACTGCGCAGCGTGATGACCCGGGCTTCGATGTCCCGTGCCTGGCCTCCCGTGATCAGCTCGTACCGCATGAGCAGCTCGAAGAGCTCACCGAGTGAGAGGGGTGCGCGGGGCTCCGTCCGGGTCACTGAAGCTTCATTCGTACGCAGCTTGGCGGCAGACTTCTCCTCTCGTGCCATGACCGCCTCTATCGGCGCCGCGGTGGAGAAACCCAACGCGCCGCAGCAGGCCCGGGCACTGTCGTCAGCGGGATACCGGACGGGAGCGGACTACAGGCGTCATCCGTGACGCGAGTGCCCGGCGGTGCGTCGGCTCAAAGTCCGGGCGGATCGAAGCGGCCGTTCCCATCGACATCGACGAAGACGGGATTGGCGAACGCCAAGGGCACCAGGCCGGGTGCAATCTCGGCGTAAGTCCCGGAGACCGGGGGGTAGGCTGCGTCGAGCTCGTCGGGCAGCGGGGTGCCCGCCTCGAGCGTGACGAATCCATCACGCTCGAGGCGCAGCTGGATCTCGGCCTCCTTGCGCAGCACGGGTTGGCTGTCGAGTCCCGGTAGGTCGACGTAGCGTTGCACGACCTTTCCGTTGACGAGCACCCGTACCTCCTTCACGGGCACCCACGGGGCCGCCTCGACACGCAGCCGAACCCGCACCTGGCCACCCGGCGCGGGGATCAGGTCGCCCATGGCTCCACCGTTGACCTCGAAGCGAGTGAAAAGCGGTCCCGTCGTACAGAACAAGCGACCCTCGCGTACCGCACGGTTGAACGCGTGCACGTCAAACGACGATCCGCGCTGAGAGTACAGCACGTAGCTGCGAGGAAGAGCGGGCCCATCGGCGTCATGGGAATCGCTCACGGCCGTACCGGTGCGACGGAATCCCTGTCGCAGCAGTGCGTAGAGATCGCGTCGCACCCAGAGAAAGTCCGAGAGAAGCGAACCGTTCATCAGCTCGAGCGTGTCGAAGTCGATCGCGCGCGTGTGTCCGTCGGACCCGGGCTCGAGAAGCCTCTTGTTCGGCGCTTCGCTGATGGGCCGCTCGGGATCGAAGGGACGACCCATATCGCCCAGGTGATTGAGGTAGCCCGCCTGCCCCACCCCCCGGGAGCGGGGGTGATTCATCTGGATGATCTCGGCCCCGTACTCGGTCCGCAGCCGTGTGTAGAGATCCGCCAAGGACTGGTTCTGTGTCGGCGGCGCGCCTTGGCGGTGGGCGCTGGGATCGTGATGCAGCGGCCAGGCGTTCGTGTGACCGATCGTGTAGGGAGCCACCGGGCTCGGTGCCGCGCTGGTCACCTCGACGCCGAGCATCACATGGAGCCGCGTCGCGGCGGGGTGGTTTTGCAGCGCTGGACCGTAGGAAGCGAGATGGTCATGATCCGTTGCGGTCATCACGTCGAGACCGTCGGCGACCGCCGCATCGAGCCGCAGGGTGTTGGGGAGATTCGTGTCGTCGCTCGCCTCTGCGTGCACGTGAAAGTCCGCGCTCAAAAGCCCGGGAAGCTCGATCACCCGATGCGGCTGAAGCGCAGGTGCGGCGGTCCGGGTGCCCGGGCCTCGGATCTCGACGAGTGCCGAATCGACGTCGTACTCGAGCCCGTGGGACGCGATCAGACGGTAGTGGCCCGGAGGCAGCTCGACCGTTTCGGGCCCGTGGCCCGCGCCGGGAAACAGGAGCGTGCTCCGCTCACGGGCCCCGGGTGGATGCACGCCATCGAGACGAAAGTCCGTGAGGTCGGGATCGAAGACGGGATCGGGCGTGCCGTCCATGCCCCGCACGACCACACGCATCGGAGGACCGCTCCGCAACCGCAGCAGCTCGAGAGTTCCGGGCGGTGGCAGAAGCTGCTCGAGCGCGTCGGGCGCCCGACCCTCCGGCAGCTCCATCTGGCGTGTCTCGACCGGGCGTGCCGGGGCGCGCAGCGAGAGCTCATACGTTCCCGGGGGTAGGGTGACGCCGTACCCTCCGGGAACCGGACCATCAGGGCGAGGATGGACCGAGGTCACGGGAGTACCGGTCTCAGCTTCGGCCACCAGCAGCTCGTGCGGAACGGCCGCCGGCCGCACACGACCCTGCAATCCGCCGGGCCTGGAGATGCGGCCGAGTGCGGAGAAGATCACGTCCGTGGTGGCCGAGACGGAGCGGCTGCCGCGGATCAGCAGGCGGCGCTCGTAGCTCCAGGCTGCTCCCGGCGGCAAATCGTGAAGCATGGCGCGAAGCATTCGCATCAGGCTCAGCTCCTGCCATCCGTGCTCGAAGAGAAAGACGGTCAGCAGGGTGACCTGCTCGTCGGTGACGCCGAAGAAGGGGACACCGCTCCGAGCGAGCTCGGGTGAGAAGAGCGCGTACCCGATGGGCGGGAAAGGCGCCTGGCCCGGCATGCTCACGAAGGTGAAGGGGGCCATCGCGTCCCCTGCCTTGAGCAGGTTTCCGCGATCGAAGGAGCGGTGGTGGAAGCCACGCGACCGCTCCGGCGCGAGCGTGTTTCCGGTGAACGCGCGAGGGCCGCGGGCGCCGCGCATCAGCACGTCCCCGAAGGCGAAGACGGGTGCGGGACGGGTCCCCTGGTTCTTGATCGTGGTGCGTATCCGTACGAAGGGCTCCCCACGGCGCACGCGGTACTCGGTCTCAATCCGCACGTCCGCGAGTGCCTCGGGCTCGGGCACGGGAAGGTCGAGCAGGCGCTCCAGCCAGCCCTCGCGGCGCAACGAGCTCGGTCCCTGGCCGCTCGAGACGAGCAGGCGGGCCCAACCCTCTCGTGCGCTCACCTCGGCGCGGATCTCGTCGTAGCGCACGAAGACCCGCTGGCTCAGGTTCAGGATCGGAAAGAGCTGGTTGAACTGATCCTCTCCACCGCGGTCGCGCAGGCCTGCGTCCACGATCGACCCGCCGTGGTTGATCTTGCCGGGGGCGCGGGAGGGGTCGTCGACGATGATCTCGATGAGATCGTTGGCGAGGTACCAGTCTCCGATGCCCCCGACCGCATCGGGCCCGCCGATCTGGTGCGCCGCCACGTTGGCCTCGGTGATCCGCTCGGCCACGAGCTCGGCCCTGGCGCGGGGCGCCGAGCAGATCAGTGTGAGCGGCAGCAGCCAGAGAGCTCGGCGCATGGGCGGGATTCTACCCGACCGTCGCGGGCCTCTGGGCGTCGCGGCCCGACCCGAACGGGACCCCCAGCCCCCGCGATGTGCCCTCCAGCCCCACGACAAAAGGGCTATACTCCCGGTCACTCGCTGTCCGGCTCCTGCCTTTCCCTCTGGAATCAGTCCGGCGGGGAAGGTTGCGAAGTCCGGGCAGGGTGGTCGATGGGAATTCCCCTCGTTCCTGGCGATCCCCATCACTTCGCGCTTCAGGAACTGGCGCTGGAATCCGTTGGGGGTTCGGAGATGGGAAGTGCGCCGTGCAGCGGGGAGCCCCGAGCTTCCCGGGCGTGCTCCCGCGAACCGCGATCCCGCATCAGGAGAGGAAGAGCAGATGGACGAGACGGCGCACCTCGAGGTCGACGGAAAGACTTACGAGCTTCCGATCGTGGAGGGGACGGAGGGTGAGCGGGCCCTGGACATCCGGAACCTTCGGGCCGAGACGGGCCTGATCACACTGGACCCAGGCTACAAGAACACCGGGAGCTGCAAGAGCGCGATCACCTTCATCGATGGCGAGCAGGGCATCCTGCGCTACCGCGGGATTCCGATCGAGGAGCTGGCCGAGAGGAGCACCTTCCTGGAGGTGGCCTACCTGCTGATCCACGGTGAGCTCCCCACCCGCGATCAGTTCGAGACATGGACTGACGGAATCAAGCGGCACACGCTGCTGCACGAGGATCTCAAGCGACTCTTCGGAGCGTTTCCGAAAGATGCCCATCCCATGGCGGTCTGTGCGGCGGTGATCGCGGCGCTCTCCACCTTTTATCCGGAGTTTCTCGACCCCGGGGACGATGCACAGGTCTCGGCATCGGTGGAGCGGCTGATCGCGAAGTTCCCCACGATCGCCGCCTACTCCTACAAGCACTCGCTGGGGCAGCCCTTTCTCTACCCCGACAATCGCCTCAGCTACGTCGACAACTTCCTGCGCTTGAGCTTTGGCACGCCCTGCGAGGAGTTCATCGTCGATCCCGTCGTCTCGCGTGCCATCGACATCCTGCTGATTCTGCATGCGGACCACGAACAGAACTGCTCGACGAGCACGGTGCGTCTGGTGGCGAGCTCGCGAGCGAATCTCTTTGGCTCGCTCTCCGCGGGCATCAATGCCCTCTGGGGACCGCTGCACGGCGGGGCGAACCAGCAGGTGATCGAGATGCTCGATGCGATCGTGAACGAGGGCCTGTCGGCGCGGCAGTTTGTGGACCGCGCCAAGGATCGTGATGATACCTCGCGGCTGATGGGCTTCGGACATCGGGTCTATCGGAACTACGACCCGCGTGCGAAGATCATCAAGCAGGCGGCGCGCGATGTTCTCGACAAGCTGGGCGTAAACAACAAGGTCCTCGAGGTGGCCATGGAGCTCGAGGAGATCGCGCTCAGCGACGAGTACTTCGTCAAGCGGCGGCTGTACCCCAACGTGGACTTCTACTCGGGAATCATCTTCCGCGCGATGGGGATTCCGGTGAACAACTTCACCGTGATGTTCGCGATGGGCCGACTGCCCGGCTGGATCGCACACTTTGTGGAGCTTCACAAAGATCAGCAGGTGATCGGGCGTCCCCGCCAGATCTACGTGGGTCCCGCATTGCGGCCCTACGTTCCGATCGAGCGGCGCTGAGCTATGCTGTCCCCGGGATGCGCTGTGCACACTGGACGGAGGACGGGCTCGAGCTCGTAGACGAAAAGCCCCCCCCGCTCACGCCGGGCTGGGTGCGGCTGCGCGTCCTCGCCAACGGGATCTGCGGCACCGACGTGCACCTTTTCCGGCGGGAGCTTCCGCCGCTCGTGGGCAACGTTCCGGGCCACGAGCTGGTGGGGCGGCCGACCGATGGGCCCACGCAGCTGCCGGAGTCGCTCTACGCGGTGGAGCCGATTCACTGGTGCGGCGGCTGCGACGATTGTCTCGCGGGAAACCGGCACCGCTGTCCCCAGCTCCGGATCTTCGGCATCCAGCTTCGCGGCGGGCTGGCGGAGACGATCGATGTGCCGCGGGCCTGCCTGCACGCGGTGGACCCCCGTGTCTCCGTGCTGGTGGCCTCGCTGGCGGAGCCCTTCGCGGTCGCCGTTCGGGGGCTGCATCTGGCGCGCCTCGAGACCGACAGCCGCGTGCTCGTCCTGGGCGCCGGCACGATCGGCCTGATGTCGGCGCTGCTGGCCCGGGATCGAGCCGCTGCGGTGGCGATCAGCGCGCGCCATCCCCAACAACGCAAGCTGGCCGAGAGTCTGGGGGTGACCGCGCTGGAGGAGAGCCAGATTGACGCCTGGGCCGGGGAGAACGCTCCCGATGTCGTGATCGAGACCGTCGGAGGGCATGCGGAGACGCTGGCGGAGGCGACGCGCTCCTGCCGTGCGGGGGGGCGCATCATCGTGATCGGCGTCTTCTCGAGACCGATGCCCGTCAACGTGATCGAGCTGCTCGTCAAGGAGCTCTCGCTGGTCGGCTCAAACACCTACGGCACGACGCTGCGGGGCCCCGAGTTCCGCTCGGCCGTCGAGCTGCTGCCGCGCTACCACAGCGAGCTCCAGCCGCTCCTGACCCACCAATTTCCCCTGAGCTCTGTCCACGAGGCGTTCCGCTGTGCGTCGCAGAAGGCCAGCGGAGCGATCAAGGTCACGGTGCTGCCCGGTCAGGCCGGAGGGAGCGAGCATTCTTGAGCCGCCCGGCGTCGATTTGTCGTAGAATCGTGGGGCGATGCAGGGACGGTGCCTCTGCGGGGATGTCATCTGGCAGAGTAAAGGACCCCTTGAGCTGACCTCGCACTGCCACTGCTCGCTGTGCCGCAAGTCGCACGGAGCGCCCTTTGCGACGCTCGCGCTGACGCCCCTCGAGGGCTTCCGCTGGCTGCGGGGCCGCGAAGGCCTCTGCAGCTACGAGTCGTCGCCGGGCCTTCGCCGGCCCTTCTGTGGGCGCTGCGGGTCGGTGGTGGCTGCCGAGACTGGGGAGGATCGCGTGGCGATTCCGCTCGGCTGCCTGGAAGGGGACCCCGGGGTTCGCGCGCTCGCGCACATCTTCGTGGGATCGAAGGCCCCTTGGTACGAGATCGCCGACACGCTTCCCCGCTTCGAGGCCTACCCACCCGGCTGGGCGGTGCCGAGCGTCCCGAAGCGCCCACGCTCCGCGGCGCGCGTGGGCGCCGTCGGCGGAAGCTGTCTCTGCGGCGCGGTCGCTTACGAGATCAATGGCGGCCTCGCGTGGCTCCGGAGCTGCCACTGCTCGCGCTGCCGCAGGGCGCGCAGTGCGGCGCACGCAACGAACGGCTTTGCCTCACCGGAGCGCTTCCGCTGGCTGCGCGGCGAGTCCCATCTCGCACAGTACGATCTCCCGGACGCCGAGCGATTCGCGAACGTCTTCTGTCGCATCTGTGGCTCGTGCCTGCCCCGCGTCGATGCATCGCGAGGCTACGTCCTCATTCCGGCCGGCAGCCTCGATGACGACCCGGGCGGGCGCGTTCGCGAGCACATCTTCGTAGCGTCGAAAGCCCCATGGTTCGAGATCGAGGATCAGATCCCTCGCTTCGAGGCGTACCCGCCGCGTTGAAGTCGAAGCAGGAAGGAAGGACGGGGAGCTTCCCGAGGGGTCTCGGGCGCTCAGCGGTCGCGACCCGCCTGGGTGCCGTGCTCGTGCTCGTGGGGGTGTTGCTCGGCGCGCCTGCCGTCGCCAGTGGCGCGCCGCGGCGATTTCTCGTTGCTGAGGCCACACAGCCCTGCAGCCACTGCGACTCGTACGTGCTGCCGCTGAGCGACCCGAACGACATCGCCCGCGCGCGCGAGCTGATCGAGCTCGGTCCCGGCCCAGTCCTCGGCGGAATCGTCGTGGCCAAGACCGCCGCGGGCGCCGATGGGATCAATCGGGATCACCTGGCCCCCGGAGCTCCGGCCTGGTCCTGGCACGTGACCGAGTTCCTGGAGTTCGCCGAGGTGGCCATCGAGCTCTGCGACGGCTGGCCCGGCTTCGTCGAGGGAGATGTGGCCGGATGGATCCAGAACACGGGGGGCACGATCTGCTTCTGGGCCTACACGGTCGTCGCGGAGCTCCCCGAGCCCGTGCCGTTGGCGAGTCCGGGCAAGCTCCTGATCGCCGGCCTGCTGCTGCTCGGGGCGGGTCTCGGCCTGCTGCGTCTCCGCCGCCGCACCCCCGCCAGCGGGTGCCTGTGAAGGCAGCCCCCACGGGCTGGGGGATGTGCTAGGAGAAGAGGCTCGGTGCCGCGCCCGCTGGCTTCAACGTCCGCGCTCGCGGGGCCGATAGAGCCCTTTGGGGACACGGAGGCGGCGACGTGCATCAGCGCTACCGGCCAGCGCGGCGTGGGTTTGCGGGACGGCCGCGCGCGCCGCTTCCGAACCTCCGGCACCGTCGTGCACCGTCGCCGCGTCGCTGCGCCTTCAACCGCCGCGTCGAGGCGCTCAAGGGGGCGCTCTACCCCGGTGCCCTCGGCCGCTGGCTTCGACGACGCCTCGATGCCCAGCGAGCCTTCCGCGAGGTCGACATTCGTCTCGATCGCGGTGGGATGGGGCTGCACGGGCTGCGCATCGCGTACCTCTCCGACACCCACGCGGGCGCGTTCATGCGAGAGGCGGACCTCTGCAGGGTCTTCGATCGCGTGGCGCGAAGCGAGCCCGATCTGGTCTGTCTCGGCGGGGATCTCGTCGAGAACCAGCCGGAGCAGATCCTCCAGCTCGGCAAGGCGATCTCGCTGGTCCGCCCGCCCCTCGGCGTGTTCGCCGTGCCGGGAAACCACGATCGCGACGCCGACCCGCAGCTCGCCCTTTGGCACGCGACGCTCGAGGAGCACGGCGTGGTCGTCCTGCTCAACAGCGGCCGGCGCCTCGAACGGGAGGGCGAGAGCCTCTGGCTCGCCGGCGTCGACGACCTCGCGCGCGGGGCTCCGGATCTGGAGGCGGCGCTGGACGGCCTTCGCGACGACGAGCCCTGCGTGCTGCTGTCGCATCAGCCCGATCTCTTCGTCGAGGCCGCCTGGACCGGAGTGGATCTGACGCTCTCGGGGCACACGCACGGGGGCCAGATCACGTGCTTCGGGCGCACACCCCTGCGCCACACACAGCTCGGCTTCTGGCACGGGCACTTCGAGCGCGACGGGGCGCAGCTCTACGTGGGTGGCGGAATCGGGACGACCGGCGTGCCCCTCCGTATCCACGCCCCGGGCGAGGTACCCGTGATCCGCCTCTCCATGCGCGGCTGATCCGGCGCGGCGGACCTCCGATCCGCGTCAGCTCGCACGGGCCATCTCCACGCGCGTCTCGCGGTCACTCTGGCCCGGCTGGAACGTCGCGGGCTGAGGGCGGATGTGTCCGTAGTCGCCGGCGAGCTCCACGGGGTTCAGCGGGCTGGGCAGCACGTTGCGGTAGCCGCGACCGCTCGGGAACTGGTAGTCCTCCCAGCCGTGGTAGAGGATGAGCGTTCCCGGTCGGACCGCGCTCGAGACGCGCGCCCTTGCCTCGAACGTGCCCCGGTCGTTCCAGATGCGGATCCGATCTCCGTCCGCGATGCCCCTCGCCTCTGCGTCGCTGCGAGCGACGAAGGCCGCGGCCTCGCCCCGCTGCAGATGCAGGAGCATCTCGACGTTGCGCCACATCGAGTGAATGCTCCAGCGCGTGTGCCCGCCGCTGAGGATGAGTGGATAGTCGCCGCCCGCGGCGGGAGGCTCCTTGTGGATCGGGAGCTGCTCCCCGAGCTCCAGGTAGAGGGGGTGGTCGATGCAGAGCTGGATGCGGCGTGTCAGCGTCGGCCATGGGTCCCGGGACGAGCCACGAAGCCCGCGGTTCACGATGGGGGCGTCCGGAAACACGCGAGTGGCGTTGCCGAGGTTCACGGGATGTCCGCCGATTTCCGTCACGCGTCGGTAGCCGCGGCGGCGCATCGAGTCGAAATCGGTGTCGAGGAAGCTCGTGCGGGCGACGATCTCCCGCGCCACCTCGGTCTGCGCATCGCTGCCGAAGCGACCGTCGGCGCTGAAGCGCCGCTCGAAGTCGTCCAGTTGACGCCTTATGCCGCTTCGATCGCGGAACGTGCTTACGCCGCGCTCGTGCGCCCGCCGCTCGATCCAGCCCGCCAGACGCACGTGGATCTCCCACTCGACCTTGGCGTCTCCGGGAGGAGGGACTGCTGCCTGGGTGAGATGAACGTAGGGGGAGAGCAGCGTGATCCAGTTGGGGACGTCGTCCTTCTCGTACGATGTCGCCCCGGGCAGCAGCAGGTCCGAGTGCAGCGCCGTCGTGGACATGCGGGTGTCGGTCGTCACGATCAGGTCGATCTTCGGCCAGAGCTTCTCGAGCAGCAGGTCCGCGGAACGCAGGCGTCTCAGGAGGTTGCTCCCTGCGATCAGCAGGACCTTCGGGGGCTTGAGCGGGGGCTCCTTCTGCCAGCCCTTCGCGTACGACTCGCGCACGTAGTCCTCGACCGGACGGGGCAGGTTGCGCTTCCAGGTCCGGTCCATGGGGTCGATGAGCCCTCCGTGTCGGCGCCAGTAGAGAACCGATGAGAACCAGTTGGAGCGCTCCATGTACTCGCCAACGATCTCGCTCAGGATTCGCTCGCGTGTCTCCCCACGCAGAAGACCGGCTACGTAGCGCGGCGCGAGCCGCAGTTTCTGGAGGAGGGCGTCGAGCTGGCTCACGCCCACCCGGTAGAGCCCGTCGACAAGGAGGAACGGACAGGTGTCATAGCCCGCGCCGGGACGTCCGAGGTGGCCGCCCAGGAGGAAGACGAGAATCTGGGCGCGCATGATCAGGTCGCCGTGGTAGAGCTTGGGTATCGATGACCCTGCGACGCCCGAGAGCGCGCGTGCGTCGGCGATCCATCGTGCCAGCCGGCGAATCGTCTTCGGGGAGACCCCGCAGATCCGCGAGGCCTTTTCGGGCGTGTAGTCCCGGTCCAGTCGTTTGCGAAGCCGATCGAGGACCGGACGCACCGTCTCGAGGCCTTCCCGGGTCCACACCTGGAAGCGACCCTCGAGAGCGGGCTCGGCCTCGCCCCAGTCGAGGCTCCGCTCCGGGGCCGGGACGACGCTCTGGCTGCGAAGATCGTAGGCGTAGAAGCGGTCCTCACGGCCGTTCTCGATGCGGTCACTCTCCCGCAGGAAGCGGCCGTTCTCGCGCACGAGCAGCGGCAGATCGGTCTGGACGCGCAGGAACTCGGCGTCGATCCGGCCCTGCTCCAGCAGGACTTGCGCGAGGGAGAGTGCGAGTGCGGCATCGGTCCCGGGTCGGATCGGAACGAAAAGATCGGCGTGAATGGACGAGGCGGAGTAGTCGGGAGCGATGGTCACGACGCGGGCACCGTGGTAACGAGCCTCGTTCAGGAAGTGGGCGTTTGGAATCTGCGTGTAGACGGGGTTGGCGCCCCAGATCAGGATCAGATCGGAGCGGAAGAAGTCGTCGGCGGAGCGAGAGGCCACCGGAGTACCGAAGGTGAGCGCCGCGCCCCCCTGGCCGTCGTCGAGCTCCGTGTTGGTATCGAGCTCGATGCCATCGAGCATTCGGATCAGCCGCTCGAGCGCGACGCGCCAGGTGCCCGAAGCGAGGTTGCCGCCGGGATCGAGCACGATCGTTTCTGGCTCGTCTCGCTCGAGCGCGTCGATGAGTCGGTCGGCGATCTCACGGAGCGCCTCGTCCCAGCTCACGCGTCGCCAGCGCCCCGAGCCCCTGGGCCCTGCCCTTCGGAGCGGATGACGCAGCCGATCCGGCGCGTAGAGCAGCGCGGAGTAGCAGGCCCCTTTCTGGCAGCCGCGCGGGTTGAAGTCGGGGACGTCCGGGCTGACCTGCGGGTAGTCGCCCGCCTGCTCCTCGCGCAGGACGAGGCCGTCCTTGACGTACACGTCCCAGGCGCAGTGGCGCTGGTACCAGCAGTTGACGACGTGCGTGCAGCGTACGCGTCGGTCCCAGCGAAGTTGGGTGCGGTACAGGTCCCGCCAGTCCTGGTAGGAGGGGATGGGGGCGGTGGCTCCGCTCAGACGGGCCCGACCCGTCCGCGGCCGGAGTCCAGCGAGGTAGAGGCCCGCCACTCCCGAGCCCGCCAGGCTCAGGAACTCCCGTCGCCCGATCTCCGTGCCCCGAGGTGTGGCCGGCATCTCAGCCCCGTCTCCCCCCCCGCTGTCCTCTTTAGCCGGGCCCTCATCCGCGTCCTATGACCGCAGTCATCCCGCTCCGCGGCACGGCCCGCCGCGGGGGGCGGCGTGTCGCTCCGCGTTGAGTGGCCGGGCTCGTGCGGCGTAGAATGCGGACCCATGACGAAGCCTTATCGCCTTTTCGGGTCCGAGCTCTCCCCGTACTCGGTCAAGGTTCGCGCCTATCTCCGTTACAAGCGCATTCCGCATGAGTGGATCACGCGCGACCGCAACAACATGGCCGAGTTCCGGGCGCGGGCTCGGCTGCCGCTGATCCCGCTCCTGATCACGCCGGAGGACGAGGCGCTCCAGGACTCGACACCGATCCTCGAGAAACTGGAGGTGCTCCATCCGGATCCCCCGATTCATCCACCGGACCCCGTACGGAGATTTCTCTCCGCCCTGATCGAGGAGTACGGTGACGAATGGGCGAACAAGCCGATGTTCCACTACCGCTGGACCTATCCCGCCGACCAGCGGTCGACGGCAGAGCGCATCGCGCGCGAGAACGCGCCGGGCGCCAGCGAGGAAGAGATCGAGGGTCTGATCCGCATGCTGATCGAACGCATGGTGCCCCGGCTCTCGTTCGTGGGCTCCTCCGACGAGACGCGCGGCGTGATCGAGCGATCCTTCCGCCGCCAGCTTCGGCTCCTCGAGGCGCACCTTTCTTCCAGGCCTTTCCTTTTTGGACGTCGGCCGGTCTTTGCCGATTTTGGGCTCGCGCTTCAGCTCTATGAGTGCTCCAGCGATCCCACGCCGGGGGCGCTCCTCGCCTCCGAGGCCCCGCACGTGCTCGCCTGGGCCCAGCGCATGCTCGATCCCAAGACCGAGGGAGAGCTCGAGGCCTGGGAGGACCTGGAGCTCACGCTCCTGCCCTTCCTGACCCAGGAGATCGGCCGGCTTTTCTTGCCCTGGTCAGCGGCGAACGCCCGGGCGCTGGAGGCGGGCGCAGCGGAGCTCGAGGTCACCCTCGATGGAGAGCGCTTCCGGCAGCCGCCGCAGAAATACCACGCTCGCTCGCTCGCCGTGCTCCGCGAGCGCTATCGCTCGATCGGGGACCGCGAGCGCCTCGACGGGATCCTCGAGCGGGCGGGGGCGCTCGAGGATCTGCGCGGCTGAGCCGGCTCGCCGGCGCCCCGCTCAGGCGCCCTTGGCTTCGGTCAGCGCCTTGGTGAGAGCAGGGACGACCTCGAAGAGGTCGCCCACGATGCCCACGTTGGCCACCTCGAAGATCGGTGCGTCCGCATCTTTGTTGATCGCGACGATGAAATTCGAGCCCTTCATGCCGACGATGTGCTGGATCGCGCCCGAGATGCCCACCGCGATGTAGAGCTTGGGCTGAACGACCTGGCCCGAGCTTCCCACCTGGTAGTCGTGCGGCAGCCAGCCCGCGTCGACCACGGGCCGCGACGCGCCCATCTGCGCGCCGAGCGCCTGGACCAGCGGCTCGAGCACCTCCTTGAAGTTCTCCGGTTTGCCCAGCCCCCGTCCACCCGAGACGATGATCTCCGCCTTGCTCAGATCGTGTCCGCCCGCCTCCGCCTTCTTGGTACCGAGAACGCGAGTGCGCGCCTCGGGCGCGACGCTCAGCGTCTCCACACGGCCCGCCTCCGAGCCCTCGTAAGCCGCGGTGGCACCCGGCTGTACGGTCGCGATGCGGGGGGTGCCGGCGATGCGGAAGCGTCCGTCGTACTTGCCGTTGAAGAGCCTGCGAATGAAGACGAGATCACCGCCCTCCTCGTCGATCTGGAAGACGTCGCTGACGATGCCGGCGTCAAGTCGCGCGGCGACCTTGGGAGCGAAGTCCCAGCCGCTGGGCGTGTTCGAGATCAGGATCAGCTCAGGAGACTCGCTCTCGACCGCCTTGGCGATCGCCTCGGCCCATGCGTCTGCCGTGTACGTCTCGAACGCGGGGGCGTCTGCGACGAGGACCTTGCCGCCCCCTTTCTTCGCGAGCTCTTCAGCCGGCCCCTGGATGCCGCTGCCGAGCAGCATCGAGCTGATCTCGCCCCCGAGCTTGCGTGCAAAGGATACGAGCTCGAGCGTGGCCTCTCGAAGGGCTCCGTCCTGCACCTCTCCGACAATGAGTGTCCTGGGCATGTCGATCCTCCCCGGGCCTGCTAGAGCAGACCCAGCTCCTTGATCCGGGTGAC
The DNA here is from genome assembly GCA_046754285.1 of Myxococcota bacterium. Lineage (GTDB taxonomy): Bacteria > Myxococcota_A > UBA9160 > SZUA-336 > SZUA-336 > JBHHVJ01. Next base: position 28,881 of record JBHHVJ010000043.1, read on the forward strand.
GAGCTGGGCCGCCACCTCGTCGGGCGATCCCTCGAGCAGCTCGGCGCCCTCACCCTTGGGGGGTGTGTAGATCTTCTCGATGGTGACCTTGGGGGCGACGGCCGCGGCATCGAGGCCGAGATCGCCGAGGCCCTTCTTGTCGAGCGGCTTCTTCTTGGCCTGCATGATGCCCTTGAGCGAGGCGTAGCGAACCTCGTTGATCCCGGTCTGTACGGTCACGACGCAGGGCCGCGAGAGCGCGACCACTTGCAGGGCACCCCCCTCGAGCTCACGCTCCACCTCTACCGAGCCGTTCTCGAAGCTCGCCTTCACCACCGCCGTCACGTGGGGGACGTCGATCAGCTCGGCGAGCATCGGACCCGTGAGCGCGTAGTTCGTGTCGTCGGCCATCAGCCCCATCAAGATGATGTCGGGGCTCTCCTCACGAGCCACGGCGGCCAGAGCGCGTGCCATGCCGAGAGAATCCGTGCTGGCCAGGGCGTCGTCCCAGACATGGATGGCGCGATCCGCTCCCATGCCCAGTGCCGTGCGCAACGACTGCGTCACACGATCCGGTCCAATGGTGACCACGACGACCTCGGCCTCACCCACGTCCTTGATCCGCAGGGCCTCCTCGAGGGCGTAGCTGTCGTAGTCGTTGATCTCGAACTTGATCCCGTCCTCTTGGATCCAGCTCCCGTCGGCCCGCACCTCGAGGCGTGCGTCCTTGTGGGGAACCTGCTTCAGACAGACCAGTGCTTTCTTCATGGGCGAACTCCGTGCGGCTGCGCGCGTGTCTGCGCGGCTGGGGGCTCTTCGCGGCCCGCACGATACGGCAGAGCGGCGCGGCTTGCAACGGGGAACGCTGACCCTCGGTCAGCCCCCCATGATGTGGCGCCACGTCTCCCGATCGGGGATGCGGAGGTACGGATTGACCTGTCGGGTCTCGCCGAGGGTTCGCTGAGGGCCACCGCCGTAGTCGTGTCCGGGAAAGAGGATCACGTCGTCCGACAGCGCCTTGAGCCTCTGGAGGCTCTCGAAGAGCTGCTCGGGGTCGCCTCCCGGCAGGTCCACCCGTCCGCAGCCCTGAATGAAGAGTGTGTCGCCGGAGACGAGAGCCTGGCGCACCAGGAAGCACTGGGACCCCGGGGTGTGACCGGGCGTGTGCAGGAACTGGATCTCGACGTCGCCGATCCGCAGGGTGTCTCCCGAGTCCACGCGAACGAGGTCCGATTCCGAGACGGCCGTGACCTTCTTGAGCCCATCGGCCTCGTGCGCGTTGACGTATATCTTCATTCCCTGTCGCTCGAGGAGCTGTGAGAGTCCGGGAATCTGGTGTCCAAAGATCTCACCCCCCACGTGGTCGGGGTGGTAGTGCGTGACCAACGCTGCCACGGGTGTCAGGTCGCGCGAGCGTACGTGCTCGAGCAGATCGTCGATCTCCCAGGCCGGATCCACGAGAGCAACCTCGCGTGTGCTTCGTGAGCCCACCAGGTAGACGAAGTTTGCCATCGGCCCGAGCTGGAGCTGCTCGATGTAGAGATCCTGCGGCACGGCGTCGGGTTACCTCTGCGGGCCAGCCGCGTCAAGCATCAGCTCAGCGCCAGCAGCAGGAGGATCGGGATGCCCAGCGAGACCGCATAGATCGTGAGTGCACGCTCCGTGGAAACCCCGAGCACCTGGCGAATGGCCAGCACGCCCGAGGCCAGGCTCAGTCCGACCGAGGCCCAGCTGAACAGGATGCCGATCCACGGAAGCCCGGCCCCGATCAGCAGCACGAACCAGAGATAGGCGAAGCCCAGGCAGCGCAGCAGGCGGGGGAAATGAACCGGCTCCCCGGTCGCCAGCGTTCCGATGCCCCAGACCAGGGCGGTGGCCAGGCACCACACGACGATGGCTCCCGCGATCCCGAGGAAGATCCCCGCCAGGGATCCGTGGCCGAGCGCCCCGAGCACGGCCGTGACGATGACCACGGCGAACGCCTGCGGAATCGCGTGCGGGTCGCGCTCGATCTCCGCGTAGATCTGCGCGTCGAAGCGCAACACGCCATGCAGGCGTTCGAGCAGCCGGCCACCGGGGTGCAAGAGCTCCGCCAGGAGGCCGCCGCCGGTGGGGTTCCCGGGCCCTGCCATCCGGCGCCCACTCTACCCCACGGCGCGCCGGGGCCCAAACCCATGGGGAGCCTCCCGGGCCATTCCCCCCCCACCCGGTGGCGGGGCCGGCGGAGCCCGAGCGTCGCGCGAGAGGCCCGCCCGGGAGCCCGACCCGAGATGCAGCCTCCGGTCCGGCTCCTGGCATCCTGGCGCATGATCGGCGAGCTCCGCTCGCCCGCACACGCGTCGACCGACTCTCGGGTCGGTCTCCTAGTGTTCCGTCCCGGAAGTCCCGTTGCCTTTCTCGGTGCCGAGACGCGCAGCGGACAAGGCGCACGAGCGAGGAATATCCGTAGATATTCCGAGGGAGTGCAACACAGTCCGCGGGGATGGATCGGCGGCGAGCAAGGTGACCGGACTTCCGAGACGGGACACTAGCCCCCCAGCGCCTTGCGGACGAAGCTCTCGACCGTGCTGAGGATCTCCGCTCTCACCTCGTCCAGCTCGCGTTGGGATCGCTTGATCGGTGCGAGCCCGTGGTCGGCATCCTCGACCGCGTGCAGCACGGTCGGCGCGCCCACCCGGCGCAGCACGGCCTCGAGCCGGTCAATGCGGCAGTAGGGATCCCGTGAGCCCTGAACGAAGAGCATCGGGCAGATGATCCGGTAGAGCGCCTCCGCACGAGCCTGGTTGGGCTTGCCCGAAGGGTGCAGCGGGTAGGCCAGGCAGAGCAGGCCGTCGGCGACATGGCCCTGCGCGAGAACACGGGCGGCCACCTGTGCACCCAGGCCGATCCCCCCCAAGAAGACTCGAGCCGGGGCGGCCTGGGGCTCGGTCAGCAGCGCCGAGGCGGCGGCGCGAAACGTCCGCTCGAGCAAGGCGGGCGGGTCCGGTCGCTTGCGTCCCTGTGCCGCGTAGGGAAAGCCGAAGCGCAGTGTCAGCATCCCGAGGCGCGTCAGGCCCACGTGCAGCC
>JBHHVJ010000044.1:0-29312 GCA_046754285.1 Myxococcota bacterium
ACGCAGTTGTCGCAGGCATCGCCCACCGCGTCCCCGTCCCCATCCGCCTGGTCCGCGTTCCCGATCGTGACACAGTTGTCCGAGCAGTCCGTCGTATTGCTACCGGTGCAAGGACCGTCTGGTCCTGTATCACAGAAGCCGTCCCCATCGGTATCACCACCGTGCAGATCGCACGGACCGCCGCAGTCCATCGAGCAGTTCGCGCTGTCCTCGCCGGGCTCGCATACGCCGTTACCACATTCACACAAAATGATACCGGATAGGTCGAACTCGAACCCGGGGAAGCCAAAGCCCACCACGTCGGGCCGCGCTACCAAGACGGCCCTCTCGTTCGGCTTCCACCGAACGTGAGCCGACACATCGGGACCTTATACCACGCCGATGGGACCCACGAAGAAGGAAAATTAACCCCAGGTACTAATCATCTTGCTGGTGCAGTTTCCCGGGGAGACGAGCGGGAGCCCGGGACCCCCGGGGGACGGCCTCGCCGTGGACTCGTCGATCGTCGACCTGACTGTGGCACCGGGGTGGGTCTGGGAGATCACCAGGAACGGGGGGCGGGAGTCGCCGGACGCGGCGCGCCTCGAGAGCCCGGACGAGCACCGCCGCTTCCGCTTTAGGACGTCTAGAAGGTGGGGCGGCACCGTCGTGGTCAGCAGCAGCATTCGCTGCCGGTAGCGGAGCCGGCCCGCTCCACGGCCGCCGGGACGGGCCTCCTGGCGGCCCAGAATTCCCCTCCTCGGCGCGCTTGACACGCCTCGGCGTGTGCTTAGCTACGCGCTCGGAAGGGGCGCGGATCGGGGTGAGGCGATCCCGCGAGGGTCCCCCCTCCTCCCCCGTCCCGCCGTCCCTCCAGGATCTCACGAAGAAGGGAGGTGGATGAGCCATGACTTTCAGCGAGCTGATTCCGTGGAGTCGGAAGCGGTCGCTTCTGGCCCCCCGCCGCCGGGAGGATCCCTTCTGGAGCCTGAGGCGGGAGGTTGACCGCATGTTCGAGGACTTCGCTCGGACGTTTGACCTCGGACTCGGCGCCTGGCCAAGCCTCTCCGGCGAGGAGCTGGGGGCCTTCACGCCCCGGATCGACCTCCGTGAGACGGACGACGAGATCCGGATCACGGCGGAGATCCCTGGCATGGAGGAGAAGGACTTCGAGCTGTCGCTCGCCGACGACGTCCTCACCATCAAGGGCGAGAAGCGGCAGGAGTACGAGCAGAAGGGTGAGGAGGTCCACCGGGTCGAGTGCAGCTACGGTGCCTTCCGCCGGGTGCTGCCTCTCCCCTGCGAGGTGGAGGCCGATTCGGCCAGCGCCGTCTACAAGAACGGGGCGCTCACCGTGACCCTGAAGAAGGCCCCATCGGCACGGCGCCAGGCGCACAAGATCGAGGTCAGGAGCAAGTAGCCGCGGGGTCTGGCGAGCTCGGCCCAGTGTCGGCTCGCGGGCCCCCGGTGGCCAGTCGGAGGGCCCCACCGGAGGGTGGGGCCCATCATCCAAGAGAGCCATCCTCCCCGGGCGGGCCGTCGCGCCTCGCAGGTCGGATCGACGAGGGGCGCGCCGGTCCGTCGCCGGGGAGCCGGAAAGGAGGGAGACGCCAGTACGATGCGCATCGCAATGATCTCGCCGCTCGAGATACGCGTTCCACCGCACGCGTACGGGGGAACCGAGATGATCGTGAGCCTGCTCACGGAGGAGCTGGTGCGACGGGGCCACGAGGTGACCCTCTTCGCCAGTGGAGACTCGGAGACGAGCGCGGAGCTCGAGCCCGGCTGCGAGCGATTCCTGCGCGGCACCGATCGCGACAGGGCGGTGCTGAGCCTGCTGAACGTGACCCGCTGCCTCGAGCGGGCATCCGAGTTTGACATCCTCCACAACCACACGACGCTCGAGGGCCTCGCGACGGCCGGCCTCATCGAGACGCCCGTGCTGAGCACGCTGCACGGAGGCCTCGAGGGGGATTGGCTGCTCCTCTTCGACCGCTACCGCGGCTGGTACAACACGATCAGCCACTCCGCGAAGCGGCTGCTCCCGAACAAGCCCCGCTTCGCGGGCGTGATCTACAACGCCATCGACTGCGCGAGCTATCCCTTCAACCCGGGCCCGCGCGGAGACGCCCTGCTCTACCTGAGCCGGATCTCGCCCGAGAAGGGGACGCATCTGGCGATCGAGGTCGCCCGCCGCAGCGGCCGCCCCCTGATCGTGACCGGCAACGTCGACGACTGCGACCGACCCTACTTCGAGCGCGAGGTGCTGCCCCGCATCGACGGGCGCCAGATCCGGTACGTGGGCGAGGCCGACGCGGCTCGCAAGCAGGAGCTGCTCACAGAGGCTCGCGCGCTGCTCGCGCCGATCACGTGGAACGAGCCCTTCGGGCTGTTCCTGGTCGAAGCGATGGCCTGTGGCACGCCGGTACTCGTCTTCCGCCGGGGCTCGGCCCCAGAGGTCGTGGCGCACGGCGTCACCGGCTACGTCGTGGACCGGCTCGAGGAGATGGTGGAGGCCGTCGAACGCGTTGACAGGATCCGGCCCGAGGACTGCCGCGAGCGTGTGGAGCGTCTCTTCGACGTACCCCGCATGGTGGACGACTACGTCGCGGCCTACGAGCGTATCCTCGAGACCTCTCACACGCGCCCGTGGCGGCCGTCCCGCAGACCGGTGGCCGAGACGAGCGTCGTGGCCGCCTGAGCGCCGCCGCCCCACCTCCGGTGGGGCTACTTGACGACGACGACGTCCACGTCACCCTGGCGGTGCACGACCTGGATGCCGACATCGTCGGGATGGCGCCGGAGCTCCAGGTCGACGCAGCCGTCCCCCACGCAGAGCCCTCGAATACGGACCCCGTCGAGAAACGGGGGCAGGACCGGAGTGGCAAAGAGGATGCGCCGCTCGCTCGCCGAGATCCGCAGGCCGAGGCACGCCTGCAGGAGCAGGAAGATCGTCCCCGCAGCCCAGGACTGGGGGGCGCAGGCCACCGGGTAGAGCGTGGGGCCCTCACCGGGGCGCCGCCGAAAGCCGCAGAACAGCTCCGGTATCCGGTGCAGGTCCAGGAACAGGGTGGCGTCGAGCAGGCCCGTAAGAATTCGGAGCACGGCGTCCTTGTGACCGTAGCGCGCCATGCCGGCGGCGATGAGCGCGTTGTCGTGGGGCCAGACCGATCCGTTGTGATAGGACATCGGATTGTAGCGGGGCGCACCCTCGGGGAGCGTCCGGACGCCCCACCCCGAGAAGAACGCGTCCTGCATCAGCCCGGTCGCAAGGGTCTCGGCGCGCGGGAAGTCCGCGATGCCGGTGAGCAGGCAGTGGCCCGCGTTCGAGGCGCGAACCGAGCAGGGGCGCTTGTGTCCGTCGAGCGCGAGCACGTAGCTGCCTAGCTCGTCGCTCCAGAACTTCTCCTCGAAGGCACGCCGCAGCTTCTCGGCGCGCCCGCGCAGGCTCCACGCCCGCTCCGACTCCCCGAGCACCTCGGCGAGCTGCGCTGCAGCCTGCCAGGCGCCAAAGACGTAGGCCTGGACCTCGCAGAGCGCGATCGGCCCCTCGGCCAGTCGGCCGTCGCTGTGGAACACCGAGTCGTGGGAGTCCTTCCAACCCTGGTTGACGAGACCCGTCGCCGAGTGCCGCTCGTACTCGACGAAGCCGTCACCGTCGCGGTCGCCGTAGCGCTCGATCCACTCGAGGGCCGCGAGCAGGTTCGGCCAGATCTCCTCGATCAGGGCCCGGTCGCCGCTGCGCTCGAAGTAGGCGTGCGCGAGGAACACGAAGAGCGGTGTCGCGTCGATCGTTCCGTAGTAGCGGCGAAAGGGCACCTCGCCCAGCGCCGACATCTCGCCAGAGCGCGCCTCGTGGAGGATCTTGCCAGGTTCCGCGTCGGACTCCGGCTGCTCCTCGCGCGCCTGCGTAGCCGCCAGAAAGCGCAGTACGGCCGCGGCAATCGAGGGATCGACCCAGAGCATCTCGAGCGCGGTGATGATCCCGTCGCGCCCGAAGGGGGTGCTGAACCACGGCACCCCGGCGTACGGATAGAGACCATGCTCCGTCTCGGTGAGCATCATCCGCAGGTCCGCGGTGGAGCGGTTCAGCCAGTCGTTGAACTGCTCGTTCGCGCTGTCGATCCGACAGGCGCTCCGCGACCGCTCGATGAGCGACACACGAGCCGCACGTGCGGCGAACTCGTAGCGCGGCGGATCCGGCCGCGGCGCTCGGGGGTCGCAGACGACCTCGAGCTCCAGCCGCGCCTCGCCGCCGGGGCCCAGCGCGATCCCGAAGCGTGCCTCGCCCGTCTCGAGGGAGGTGGGAACGGGGTCGAAGCGGATGATCGTCTGTCGCGACACCCCGTCGAGGCCGACGTAGGCGAAGCGGAGCTCACCCTCGCGGACCTCCGGTGTCCGCCGCTCTCCCCGGCGGGCCCGTTCGACCCCACGCACCTCGAAAATGTCGACGAAGTCCGCATCGAAGAGCAGCGCAAGGCCGAACGCGATCGGCTCCAGTGCATAGCTCCGGATGCGGATCTGCTGGTAGCAGGTGCCCTGCCAGAGGACCGCGGAGCGCAGGATGTGCAACGAGTCCTGGGGCAGGATCACGTCGCTCGGGAGCACCAGGTTCGGATTGGTGAGATCCACGGCGATCTGGGCGTTCTCCTCGGTGACCGTCGAGCTCAACAGAATGGGACGCTCCCCGTCGATGCGAAGCTCGAGTCGGCTCAGGTACCGCGACCCCTCGTGATAGAGACCCTGCTGCCCGCGACCGGTGGGATGCACGTCGCCGCTCCGGTCGAAGACCGCGAAGGTCTCGCCATGCTTGAGGGCCCGCGTCCGGTCGTCGGCCAGGGACGAGCTAGCCAAGATGTAGTATCGCCCGCGCAGCTCGATGATCTCTGCGCGGCGGCCCCGTAGGCTCCTCGCGCGCTTCACGCCCTCCCCCCTCGTTCTGCCCACGGCCGCTGGCTCAGCGCGCACCGTCCAGGAACTCGGTGAAGCCGTAGCGGGCGTGGGGACCGAAGGCGAGCTGCTCGAGAACCCCGACGCCCTCCTCGCCGCGCATGCGGGCACGCACGACCTGCTGGATGTGCTGGTTCTCGAGCGCCAGCGGATCCAGGGCTTCGGTCTTCCAGGACTCGCCGGCCACGGCCAGCTCCCCCTGCCAGCGCCCGTGACCCCACTCGGGGTGCGTGTACCCGATCCCCTTCATGCGAAAGCAGAGCTGCGGCTCGAGCTCGATCTCATAGCGCTCGCCAGCGCGGGAGACCATGCGGAGCTCGGCATGGCGCGCACGGCGCGTGCCCGGCTCGTACTCCAGCCGGTGCTCGAGCCCGACCAGGTGCTCCGTGGCGGGGTCCTCCACCCCGGGCAGGTCTCCCGGACTCGCATAGGCGGGCACGATCATCGCGTCCTCGTGCCAGGGAACGCCGTCCGCGTCCTCGAAGATCAGGAAGTGCGTGCAGCGCGTCTCCCAGTGGATCGGTGCCCAGAGGAAGAACACCTGGGGCGGGGACTGCGGCGGGGCTCCGCCCGTCTCGGGCTCGCCAACCGGACGGAGGCCCCAGGACCGGTCCTTGGTCCCGTAGACCCGGGCGGGGTCCAGCGTGAGGCGCTGTCCCGCGTACTGGATCACCCCTTGCCAGCGGCCGAGCTGCGCGAAGCGCGTGGCGTCCATGATCACGCGGCCGCCACTGCGCAGCGTCTGCCGTCCCTCCTCGAGACACGCCGTCCGCGCCCTGAAGTGGAGATCGCACTCGAGGCCCGTCTCGTTCGGCTCGAGGATCACGCGGAGCTCCCGCATCGGCTCGAGAACCTCGATGCGGAAGGGTCCCACCTGGGTCTCGGAGGGGTCCGCCGGAGCACGGCGCGACGCGTGGAAGGCGTGCTGCTCCCCGTCGCGGACGATGCTGAAGCCGCAGTCGAGGATGCCGCGGTTGGGGTAGAGGCCCATGCCGATCCCGAAGTAGTACTCCGCATCACGCGCGTACCCGTTGAACCAGTAGCGATCGTAGACGTTGCGATCGCTCGAAGCCGCGTGGGCGATGGGCTCGGGAACCTGGTGTACCGGAAAGTCATCGAAGCGTGACAGCATGGGATTCCTCCTCCGCCCGGCTGCGCGCGGGCTAGTCCAGTGGCGCGAGCGCGCCACGTCCGAAGCAGACCTCCTCGCGGCGGATCGCGATCGTTCCCATCGTGAAGCCCGCGCTGAAGTCCCCTCCGCTCTCGCACGCCGCACCGATTCGTGCCGCCTCGCGCTCGAACTGATCGACGAGGCAGTGCTGGGGCAGTCGCATCAGATCCGAGGCCGTGCACGGCCCCTCGCACTCGATTCCCTCCACGAAGAGCGCCTCGAGCAGCTTCTCGCGCCCCTTGGCATCGGCTCGCCTCCAGCGCTCGCAGAAGCCGGCGGCCGCATGCCGCTCCAGCTCCTCGGGTGAGCTCGACCAGCCGCGCTCGCGCATGCAGGCGTCGAAGATCCGGCCCCGCCGGAACAGGGATTCCTTCAGGGCAACCGCTCGGCAGGTCTTGCGATCCGCTCGCGCCTGCTCGGGGGTGCGTCCCTCCGCGCTCCAGTCCCGCGTCGCGCAGGCGGGAGCCAGGAGAGCTGTGGCAACGATCAGCGCGGCAAGCGGTATCGACACGCTCCTCCCTTCCGCGACCCCGAGGCGCTACCCTGCGAAGCCAGGCGGGTGCTCTGGTGCAAGGCAACCGCGAGGGCGCGCCGCTGTCAAGCAAGGCCCCTCCATGGATGCGCTCCTCACGCTCCTCACGCAGCGCCCCTACGTCGTCGCCTTCCTGATCGCGTTCCTGGTGATCTCGCGGGCGGAGCGCGGCTGGACACGAACCGGCTTCTGGCTCGCGAGCGGCACGGCGCTGGGTTGGCTCGCGGAGTTCAGCAGCGTACGCACGGGCTTCCCCTTCGGACACTACCGCTACCACGCGGAGCACTTTCCCTCGGAGCTCTGGCTGGGCGGGATCCCGCTCTTCGCCTCGCTGAGCTTCGCGTTCCTCACGTACTTTGGCTACTCCGCGGCGTGCACGCTGCGGGCCCCACTCGAGGGCCGGGGCCTGCGCCTCGCTCGCGTCGAGAGCCCGACGCGAGCACGCTCGCTCGTGACCCTCGCCCTGGCCGCGGTCCTCACCACCTGGATGGACACCGTGATGGACCCGGTCACGCACCTCGGTCGCTACTGGTTCCTGGGTGATCTCTACGCGTACGCGCAGGCGGGCTTCCACTTCGGTGTTCCCCTGAGCAACTACGCGGGATGGCTGGTGACCAGCGCCGTGATCGTGGGCGCCAACCAGCGCTTCGACGTCTGGCTGTCCCGTCGCAAGCCAGACGTGGTGTCGTCGCCGACGCTGCCGTTGCAGCCGCTCTGGGCTCTGGCCTGCTGCGTGGGCAACCTGGCCTTCATGCTCGCGGTGACTGCCTACCTTCTCGTCTCGGGTCGCATCCCGGAAGAGACTCCGCTGCCGGCGATCCTGGCCTCCGGCCTCGTGCTGAGCGGTCTCTTCGTCGGCTTCGCCACACTCCGGCTCCGACAGGGCTGGTCGAGGAAGGCCCTCACCCCTCGCGACTGAGCCGGGCCAAGAGCGAGCTGTGACGGCCCTGCTCGGCTGCGGGACCGAGTCGGGGACGTGCGGTGCTCACGAGCCGGCGCGGGGCCGTGCCTCGGGAACGCCGCTTTGCTCGAGGGCCTCAAGCAGCCGATCCCCGATCACCCGGGCGAGCTCCTGGCGGCCGTGCGGCACGAGGTGGCAGTAGTCCGTGTAGACGATCTGCGTATCGTTCCGGTAGATCGAGGTGGCATCGAAGCTCAGCATCTCGGGTCGCTCCCGAGCGAGGTCTGTGAGCACATCACGCAGCTCGTCGTAGACCTCCGCGTAGTAGGCGTTGCGCCCGGGGATCTTCCGTTCGTGCTCCGCGACGACAGCCTCCTCGTAGGCGGTCAACGGCTTGAGGCCCGGTAGGATGGCGATCGGCTGCAGAACCGCGAGCAGAAGCACACCGTCGGCACGCGTCAGGTCCGCCAGGCTCGTGAGTGCGTCGCGGTAGGCGGCTGCCACCCTCTCCGCCGGGGGGGCCTCGAAAGGTGCCGCCTGAGCCGGCGCCGAGATGCGCAGCGCCCGAACGAACCGCATGCGCTCCACACGGTAGCGGAGCCAGCTCACCAGCGTCTCGAGCGGGGCCGGTACCGGCTTCAGATACGGCTTGCGCGACGCGTCGAAGCGGATCGGAAGGCCGGCCCGTCCGTGCAGGATCGCGGAGTACACGTCGTTGGCTCCATCGAGCACCACGACAACGTCGGGCCGGAGCTTGCGGTGGTAGACCGCGTAGGCCAGGGCCTCCTGCCAGGAGACATAGCCGAACACGCCGCCGTTCAGAACCTCGACCGGCTGATCGCGCAGCGCGGGAGCGCGCTCCCCATTGACCCTGAGGTAGGCCTGGAGATAGGCCGCGATCGTCTCATCGTTCGATCGGGCGCTGTATCCCCAGGCCGTCGAACCCCCCAGCAGAAGAACCCGCAGACCCCGGGGCTCGATCTCGATCGGTCCGTTGCGCAGGCCGAAGCGGTTGGTCTGCACGTGCTCCGTGCGCAGGTCGGGCTTGACCCGGAAGAGCAGGTACGGATCGGGAACGGTCTCGATCGCGCGGCCGTGCACCAGCACCTGCCCGCGCAGGGGCTCTGGGAGCTCCGGCTCGTGGCGCCCGTGGTGGTAGTGGAGGCGGGCGGCGCCGATGCCTTCAAGGGCGAGCAGGACACCCGCCACGCTCAGGATCACCGTGAGCGAGCTAAATACGACTCTCCGCACCTGAGCTTCCCCTGGGCTCCGTCCCACGGCGCGGGCTTGCCCCCCGCCGCGTGCCGCTCAGAATAGGGCAGGGCTCGGGTTCTCACCCAGCCGGCTCCAGCGCTGGGCGAGGGCGGCCCCGGCGCGTCACATCGGAGACCGCCCGGACGTGTTCCGGGCGGGAAACGAAGGAGGACCGACAGGATGAGCGGAAGATCCGATGTGATCGTCATCGGGGGCGGGCTCGCGGGCCTCGTGGCCGCGGTCGAGGCCGCCCGCGCCGGCGTGGCCGTGGAGCTCTTCGAGACGCTCAAGGAGCCGGGAGGCCGGGCGCGCACACGGCAGGAGAGGGGATTCCTCTTCAACATGGGTCCCCACGCGCTCTACGCCCAGGGGCCGGGACGCCGGATCCTGGAGGAGCTCGGCGTTCCGGTGCGGGGCGCTCCCCCGCCGCTCTCGGGCTCGCTGGCCCGCCACTCCGGCGAGCTCCACCGGCTCCCCGTGGGCGTCCTCTCGCTGCTCACCACGGGGTTGCTCGGGCTCTCCGAGAAGCGCGCCGCCGCTCGCTTCCTGGCCACGCTGCCGCGGCTCGACACGGCCGAGCTCGACGCCGTTCCGCTGGCCGAGGCGCTGGAGGGCTTTGGGCTGCGCGGACGCGCCAGAGAGCTGGTGCTCGCGCTGGTGCGCCTGAGCACCTACGTGCACGCCCCCGAGCAGCTCAGTGCCGGCGCAGCGCTGGCTCAGCTCAAGATGGCTCTGTCCGGAGGTGTGCTCTACCTCGATGGGGGCTGGCAGAGCCTGGTGAACGGATTGCTGGAGGCAATTGATCGCTCCGGCGCCCGCCTGCATCGGGGTACATTCGTGCGCCACGTCGAGCCTCTGGCGGGCGCGCTCCGGGTGACCACTCGGGATGGAAGCTCACGGCAGGCGGCTGCCGTGGTCGTCGCCGTGGAGCCCGCGCGAGCCCGGGAACTGCTCGCGGGCGCGGCCGGCGAGGCGCTCGGCGAGCGCGTCGAACGGTTCCTGCCCGCGCGGGTCGCCAGCCTGGAGCTGGGGCTGGAGCGGCTGCCCGTCCCCCGCCGACGCTTCGCCCTGGGGATCGACGAGCCGACCTACTTCTCCGTCCACACGCCCACGGCGCGACTGAGCGAGCGGGAGGGCGGCGAGGTCCTCCACGTCGCGCGCTACCTGGCTCCCGACGAGAAGCCAGAGCGGTTCGTGCTCCAGGAGGAGCTCGAGGGCCTGGTCGATCGCCTGCAGCCCGGCTGGCGCGACGTGACCCTCACCCGCAAGCTGCTCTCGGAGCTCTGCGTCTGTCCCGGGATCCCGCGCGCATCGAGCGGGGGCTTGGCGGGGCGTCCCCCCGTGCGGCTTGCCGAGCATCGTGGCGTCTACCTTGCGGGCGACTGGGTGGGAGCCACCGGACAGCTCGCGGATGCGGCCCTGGCGAGCGGCCGGGAGGCGGGTCGGCTCGCGGCCGCCTGGACGGGAGCCCAGCCCCCCTCGTGAGCGAGGAACTGCGACCGAAAGCCGACGCGGGCCCTCCGGGTCCCGAGCTCGAGCGCGCCTTTGGGCGCAGCTCCAGACGTCTCTTCGGGCTCTGCTATCGCATGACGGGATCGGCGCTGGATGCCGAGGATCTGGTCCAGGAGACCTTCGCACGCGCGCTCGCCCGGCCCCCGGCCGATACCAGCCGGGACTGGGAGCCGTGGCTGGTGCGCGTGGCCGTCAACCTGGCGCGGGATCATCTGCGGCGCCGACGTCGACGCCGCTATGTGGGACCCTGGCTCCCAGAGCCCGTCGAGGACTCCGAGCTTTTCGATCCGATCGATCCGCCAGCGCAGACGTCGGCTCGCTACGAATGGATCGAGTCCGTCTCGCTGGCCTTCCTCGTCGCACTCGAGGCTCTGACACCGGGCCAGCGTGCCGTGCTCCTCCTGCGCGACGTGTTCGAGTACAGCGGGCGGGAGACCGCCGACGTGCTGGGAATCAGCGAGGTGGCCGTGCGGCAGACGCTGCGACGCGCGCGCCGCGCGATGCGGGAGTACGATCAACGGCGAGCCCCCGTGACGCCTGAGGTTCGCGAGCGTACCCGCGAGCACCTCCAGCGCTTTCTCGCGGGCCTCGCGACCGGCGATCTCGACGCCATCGAGCGCCTGCTGGCCGAGGGCGTCGTGAGCCTGACCGACAGCGCCGGTGAGCACTTCGCCGCACGCATCCCCGTTCACGGTCGCTCCCGGGTCGCTCGTCTCTACCGCAACCTCCCGCGCAGCGCCGGCGCGCTACCGCGCGTGGAGCTGCGCGAGATCAACGGGCTGCCAGCCCTCGTGGGAGAGGTCGCCAGCCCCCGGCCGGGCTGGCCGCGCCGCTTCGTCACCTCGGTCGCTCTGGATCCCAAGGGTCAGGTGCGGCTGATCGCCACGGTGACCACGCCCGCGAAGCTCGCGCGAATCGCACCCCCGGCCGCGGCAAAAAGTCTCCGAGCACGCCCGTGACCCGTCCTCCTGTTCCACGAATTCATGGACAAGCCGGGACCCCTTGTGAGAAATTAACCCCGTGGGGCCGCCGGCCCGTTCCGGGGAGGACCGACGATGGCGCAGGGACTGTTCCACCGGGGCGCATGGATCGTGTCGGCGACGCTCGCCTTGCTGCTGCTGGCGCCTTTCGGCCACGCACGAGCCGACTGCCGGCTCTGCGACGACGGCGGGCGCGCCTGCGCCCGTGCGGCCAAGCACGTGCTCTCGAGCTGCAAGCGCGAGTGCCGAGCGGCGGCGGCCAGCCGTATGGAGAAGCTCGCTTGCTACGCGGGCTGTGCAGCCGAACGGCTGAGCACTCTCGAGCTCTGTCGGGCCGACAATCGGCTCTGCGGCGAGGGCTGCGGACGGGTCATCGACGCGTCCTGCCCAGCTACGTGCACCGCCGGGTTCTACGAGTGTCTGCGCGGTACCGATCTCGACCGACGCGCCTGCCTCAAGGGCCTCGGGAGCTGTCGCGACAGCTTCAAGCGGGATCTGGAGAGCTGCCGCGCGCTCTCAGACCGCGACGCGCGACGCAGCTGCAAGCGTCTGCTCCTCCACACGCTCGGCACCTGCCTGCATGACTGCTCCGGCGACGTCGGCGCCGGCGTGCGGCGCTGCACGGCGGCGCTGCGTGAGTGCATCGCGGGCTGCGAGCCCACCTGCGGTGAGAGCTTCCCGACCTGCGGGGGGACCTGCCCGGGCCAGGTCCTCCCCGGCGGCTTCGAGACGGACCTCTCCCTGCTCGATCAGACCTTCGGGTCCGACGTCCATATCTGTGCACCCACGCACGATGGCGCCGGCTGCGAATGTGTCCCCCCGCGCGAGCTGCGCTGCGCGGAGACCCATCCCCAGTGCGGCGGGCTCTGTCCGCCGGGACACGAGTGTGCCGCGGTCGAGGGCGGCCTCGCATGCGCGTGCCGACCCGTGGACCATCTGCGCTGCGGCGACGCCACGGCACCGATGTGCGACGGAGCCTGCCCCGACGGCTTCTCGTGTGAGGGGGCTTTCGGACACTGCTTCTGCCTGCCCCGCCGGCTCGCCTGCGGCGAGGTGTCGGGCCCCCCGACGTGCATGGGCCTCTGCCCGCTCGATCGGCCGGTCTGCCGCGAACTCGAGGGCGTCTGCGAGTGTGCACCGCTTCCACGCCCGAGGCCGTGCGGCGAGACCTTCCCGCAGTGCGGCGGCCTCTGCCCGCATCCAACCCTCGACGGCACACTCATCGACCAGCTCTTCGGATCCGACCTCTGTGAGCCGACGCCCGACGGGGCCGGCTGCGAGTGCGCTACGCCGCCCCCTCCCCCGCCCACCGCCTGCGGCGAGGCCGAAGCTCCGGTCTGTGACGGAGCGTGTCCCGAGGGCGCGTTCTGCGTGACGAACTTCCACGGCTCGTGCGTGTGCATCCGGGCTACGGGGCTCGGCTGCGGTGAGCTCTTCGGACCGCCGATGTGCTTCGGTCTCTGCCCGCCGGACGCTCCCGTCTGCCGGAACACGGACGGAGGCTGCGTCTGCGGACCCTGGTAGAAACGCCGGGGCCGCGCGAGAGAGCGATCAGTCCGAGCGGCGCGCGCGCTGCGGCGAGTCGGGCAACGCCTTGAGCTTGACCCGTGCGATCGTGCGACCGACGCTTCGCGGAAACAGCGTCCGCAGAACGTGCACGGCCCGGAAGCGGCGGGGAACGACGAGCGTGTGCTCACCCCGCTCGAGCGCCCGCACGGTCTCCCGAACGAACTCGGGTGCCTCGATGAACTGCTTCAGCCCCGCGGGGGGCATGCGCGCGATCACCTCCGGCGAGAACATCTCCGTGCGGACCAGCACCGGATGCACGGCCAGCACGTGGATGCCGAGCGGCTCGAGCTCGTACACGATCGATTCGGACAGGCCAGTGAGCGCAAACTTGGTGGCGGCGTAGGCTGCCTCGTCTGGCTGCGGGATGATCCCCGCGAAGGACGAGATGTTCACGATCCAGCCAGAGCCCCGCTCGCTCATCTGGGGAAGGACGGCCTTGATCCAGTAGACCGCGCCGAGATAGTTCGTGCGCATCATGCGCTCGATGTCGTCGACGTCGTGATTCTTGAACAGCACGTGCCGGACGTAGCCCGCGTTGTTGACCAGCAGGTCCACTGCTCCCCACTCCGCGAGCACGGCCTCGGCCGCCTTCGCGACCTCGATGCGTTCAGCCACGTCGCAGACGTGCACAGAGGCCCGGCCACCGGCCTCACGAATCTCACCCGCGAGCTGCTCGAGGCGCTCGCGCCTGCGCGCCACGAGCGCCACACGAGAGCCCCGCCGCCCCAGCTCGCGTGCGAGCTCGGCGCCGATGCCGCTCGAGGCCCCGGTGACCACCGCCACACGATCCCGATACTCCGATAGACCCGCCATCCCGCACTCCTCGACGCCGCCCGGGGCGGGATCGTCATGACACGATCCGCCTCAGCCGGTCAAGGGGCGCCCGGAGACGTCCCTGCGACGCGGCGCAGCCACGTCGGCACCCGCACCAGCGCCCGCCGGATCGCCACGCGTGCATCCTCCACCAGCGTGTAGGCCACCGGCACCACGAGCAGCGTCAGAAACGTCGAGGAGAGCATCCCCCCCACGGCGAGGATGCCCATCGGGTTGCGCCACTCGGCGCCGTCCGCACGCGAGAGCGCTACGGGTAGCATGCCGAAGACCGTGGAGAGTGCCGTCATCAGGACCGGGCGCAGGCGCACGGGTCCGGCACGCAGCATGGCCGCACGCGCCGAACCCGATTCGGCGAGCTGCTGGTTGGCGTAGTCGACGAGCAGGATCCCGTTCTTCATCACGAGACCCATCAGGGCGAGCAGAGCGATCTGGGCGAAGATGCTCATCCGAGCGTCGGCGATCTCGAGCGCGACGAAGGCGCCGAAGAACGAGAGGGGCGCTGTCAGCATGATCACGGCGGGCTGCACGAAGCTGTTGAACTGGCTGGCCAGCACCATGTAGAGGGCGATCAACGCGATCCAGAACGCGAAGAGCACGGCCTGGGCCGAGTCGCGCATCCGCTCACCCCAGCCCCGGTGCCGCCCGAGATAGCCCTCGGGCAGTCCCACCTCGGCGACGATCTCGTCCAGCGCCTCCACCGCGGTCCCGAGTGCCACGCCGGCGGGCGTGTTCGCGAAGATCTCGACCTTCCGGCTGCGGTCCTCGCGATCGATCTGAACCGGCCCGCTCGCGACGCGGAGCTCTGCGACGCTCGCCAGATCCACCAGCGCGCCCTCACGCCCTCGGACCTGGACGAGGCCGATCTCCTCCAGCTCATCGCGCTGCTCCTCCTCGAGCCGGACGCGCACCTCGTAACGCTCTCCGCCCTCTTCGTATGTGGCGGCGTCCACACCCCCCACCATCGCGCGCAGCGTCAGGGCGAGCGAGCGCAACGGAACGCCGAGATCGGCCGCGCGACTCCGGTCCACCTCCACGCGCACCTCCGGGCGTCCGAGCTCGTAGCTCAGGTTCGTGTCGCGGAAGAGCGGCGTCTTCCGCATGCGGTCGGCGATCTGCTCGGCGAGCGCCGCGAGCCGGTCGAGATCGGGACCCTGGAGCGAGTAGCGCACGTTGTAGCCCGAGAAGCCGCCGCCACGGATCCAGGGGATCTCGCTCACGCCGATGCGCTTGGCCTCGGGCACACCCGCGCGCAGCAGATCGCGGACCTCGTCCATGATCTCGACCATCTCCACGTCACGCTCCTGCTTGGGCCGCAGCTTGACGTAGAGCCCCGCCTCATTGACTCGCGCACGGCTACCGGCGCCCACGGTGGAGAAGACGGATGTCACGTCGTCGTGCGCCAGGATCTGCGATGAAACCCGGTGGATGACTCGCTTGGTCTCCTCGATTCCCGTGCCCAGCGGAAGCTCGACCGTGGCCTCGAACTCACTGCGATCCACGTGCGAGGTGAACTCCAGCGGAATGCCCCGGGCCAGGGCGGTAGCGGCCAGCACGGAGGCGAGCGCCACCGCGATGACGGTGGGGCGGTGACGCAGCGCCGCTTCGAGCAGACGTTCGTAGACCGCCTCGAGACGCACGTAGAAGTTCTCGAGAGCCGAGTAGATTGGGCCTTCTCGCTCGACCCGTCGCAGCACACGCGCCGACAGGGTCGGCGTGAGCGTGAACGCCACGAGCAGCGAGACGCCCACCGCAAAGACCACGGTGAGCCCGTACTCGTAGAAGAAGCGCCCGATCATCCCCTGCATGAACGCGATCGGAACGAAGACCGCGCCAATCGCGAGCGTCGCGGCCACCACGGCCGTCCCGACCTCCGAGGAGCCACGCGCGGCCGCCCGCAGCGGTGCCTCCCCCGCCTCGACGTGGCGGTAGGCCGCCTCGAGGACGACGATGGCATCGTCGATCAGAAGCCCGATCGAGATTCCGAGGGCCATGAGGCTGATGATGTTCAGCGTGAAGCCCGCGAGGTAGAAGAAGAAGAAACTGGCGATGATCGAGGTCGGAATCGCGGAGGCGACAATCAAGGTCGTGCGCAGACTGCGCAGGAAGGCGAAGGTCACGAGCATGGCGAGCAGGCCGCCGAGGATCATGTCCTCGCCGACCTCGCGCACGGCCACCTCGATGAAGCGCGACACGTCCCGGGACACCGCGATGCGTACCCCCGGGGGCGCGCTGGTGCGGAGCCGTTCGATCTCCTCGCGAACCGCGCGAGCCACCTCGACGGTGTTGCGCCCGGACTGTCGCCGCACCTCCAGCGAGACGCCCGGCGTCCCATCGAGCTCCGCGTAGTTCCGCTCGTCCTCGAGCCCGTCCTCCACGCGGGCGACGTCCCGCAGGTAGGTCGGCGCCCCATCCCGAAACGCCACCACCAGATCGTTGAACTCCTCGACGGAGGTCACCTCGCCCTTGGTCTTGAACGAGAACTCGGCCGTGCGCCCGGCGACCTCGAGGCGGCCTCCGGGGACCTCCGCGTGCTCTTCCCGGACGGCTCGCATCACGTCGTCAGCCGTGAGTCGGTAGGCGCGCAGGCGGTAGAGGTCGAGCCAGACGCGCACCTCCCGATCGCGACCCCCGACCAGCCGCACCGATCCCACGCCTTCCAGACGCTGGATCCGCTCCTTCACCACATCTTCGGCAAAGCGCGTCAGCTCGCGGACGGGACGATCGCCGGCCACCATGATCGAGAGGATCGGAGCCGCGTCCGGGTCCACGCGCTCGATCAGCGGGGGCTCCGCCTCCGGCGGCAGGTGGCGGCGCGCGAGCGCCACCTTGTCGCGCACGTCCTGCACGGCCACGTCGGCGTCGACCTCGAGCTCGAACCAGACGAAGATCTGCGAGAGCCCCTCCGAGCTGGCCGAGATCAGCTCCTTCAGTCCGGAGAGGTTGCTGATCTCCTCCTCGAGAACCTCGGTCACCTCGCTCTCGACCGTCTCCGGCGTCGCGCCCTCGAGCACGGTGGTCACGGTGATGACGGGAAACTCGACGTGTGGAAACAGGTCGACGCCCACGCGACCGAGCGAGAGCCAACCCAGGGTGAGCAGCCCCCCGATGAGCATCGTCGCCATCACGGGACGCCGGATCGAGACGTCAGAGAGCCACATCGTCGTGCTCCAGGCGCACTGGCGTGCCGTCTTCGAGCCGAGCGAGCTCCGGACCCGTCAGCACGCGCTGGCCCGGCGCGAGTCCTTCGAGAACCTCGACCCGGCGCGCGTCCAGGTCGCGCGTACGCACGGGGCGCCGCACGGCTCGGCCCTCCCGCGCCACGAAGACGTAGCGCGCACCGGAAGTGCCGAGCACGGCGATGCGATCGACCACGACGGCTGCGCGGGGCTCGGGAATGAGCTCAGCGCGCACGAAGAGGCCCGGCTTGAGCTCGAGCTCGGGGTTCGGCACGGCGATGCGGACCTCGACGGCACGCGTCGTGGGATCCACGCGATCGTTCACGACCCGGACCGTGCTCTCGTACTCGCTCACCACACCGTCCACGTGGAGACGCACCGGCGTGCCGACGTGGATGCGCGGCAGATGGATGGCGGGGACCTGTACGATGGCCACGATGACGTCGGTCTTCATGAGCTGAACGACGGCCGTGCCGCGGCTCATCATCGTGCGCATCATCATTCCCTCGTCCACGTAGCGCCGCGTGATCACGCCCGGGTAGGGTGCGCGCACGAAGGTGTCCTCGAGCTCCTGACGAGCCCGGTCGAGCGCGGCCTCCGCACGACCGCGCTCGGCGACGGCGATCCGGTGCGCGGTGCGGACCTCGTCGAGTCGCTGATCCGAGGCCACGCCACCTTCGTGCAGACCCTCGACCCTCTCGAGCTCGCGCGCCGTCTGCTCCGCACGCGCACGCGCCAGCCGGAGCGAGTACTCGGCATCGCGCAGGCGGATGCGGTAGTCGGTGTCTCGCGTGCGGAAGAGCGGCGCGCCCGCGTCCACACGGTCCCCCACCTTGACGAGGATCTCCTCGATGATGCCGTCGACCCGGGGGCCGATCTCTGTGGTCTTCTCGGCCGCGAGGGTCCCCGTGCCCAGGATCGTGTCCACGATGGGAACGCGGCTCACCTCGACGCTGTGCATGCGCAGGGCCGGTGCTTTGGCGCTCACGGGCGGCGGCGAGTCCGCGGACTCACAGGCCAGCAAGAGGACGGCCACGAGGGCGGCGCCGTGCGCCCTCATCCCTCCCCCCCCTCGAGCGCCCGCGCGAAGATGCGGCGCAGATCGCCGGCGACGGGCGCAAGCGGCCGCGAGGGCCTCATCTCGATCCAGTGGGCTGCGGTGCTCGTCACCGCCCCGAGAAGTGCGCGGGCGAAGACCTCGGGGTCGGCACAGGTGAGGTCGCCGTGCCCGTGCGCCTCGCGCGCGAGCTCGACGACCCAGCCCTCGAACTCCGCCACGACGTCCTCGGCCGGAGGTCCCATGGCGTCGCGAAGACGCCATGGCAGACCGTGGGTGCCGCGGAAGACGATGCCCAGCAGGTCGCGATTCTCCTCGAAGCAGTCGAGCAGCGCGTCGATCAAGCAGAGCAGGCGCTCGCCTGGCCGGGTCTCACGATCCACACGCTCTTGGACCGCTTTCTGAACCGCGCGCGCAGCGCTGTGGATCACCTCCTGGTAGAGGCCCTCCTTGCTACGGAATACGCCGTACAGGGACGCCAGCGAGAGCTCGGCCGCGGACGCGATCTCGGCCATCCCCGCCCCCGCAAAGCCCTTGGCCGCGAAGACGCGGGAGGCGGCGGCGATCACGTCTTCTCGGCGCCGGGCCAGAGCCTGCCGACGACGCTGCTCACGGGGCGAGTGATCTTGTGAAACACTCACTTTGATACCTAGAATCTGAATTCTGAAAGCTAGATTAGCGATTCCAAGGGACTCTAGGCAAGCGGGTCCCCGGCTGCGGGGGCCCGGGAGAGGCCTCAGCGGCCTCCAGCCCGGCTCTCGAGGCGGGCCCAGCTGTCGCGGAGCGGGACAGTACGGTTGAAGACGGGTCGATCCGGCCCGCCGTCAGGGTCGGCGCAGAAGTAGCCCAGCCGCTCGAACTGGACGGCGCGCACTGCCGAGGCCTTCGCGAGCGCGGGCTCCAGGCGGCAGCCCCGCAGGACCTGGAGGGAGTCGGGCCGCAGGGCGGCCCGGAGCGCCTCCTGCTCGGCGAGGTCCTTGGGCTCGGGGTCCCGGAACAGCGGCTCGTAGAGGCGGACCTCGGCCTCGATCGCGTGCGCCGCCGAGACCCAGTGCAGCGTGCCGCGCACCTTGCGGCCGTCGGGGGCCTGGCCGCCGCGCGTCTCGGGGTCGTAGGTGCAGCGCAGCTCGGTCACCTCGCCGCTCGCCTCGTCGCGGCGCACATCCACGCAGGTGATCAGATAGCCGTAGCGCAGACGCACCTCCCGGCCGGGCGCGAGGCGGAAGTACTTGCGAGGCGGATCCTCGCGAAAGTCGTCTCGCTCGATGTAGAGCTCACGCGAGAAGGGGAGCGGGCGCGTCCCCATCGAGGCATCCTCGGGGTTGTTCACGGCCTCGAGGCTCTCGACGCGACCCTCCGGGTAGTTCTCGATCACGACGCGGAGCGGCCGCAGGACCGCCATGGCCCGCGGTGCGGTCCGGTTGAGCTCCTCACGGACGAAGTGCTCGAGCTGCGCCAGCGCCACCGTGCTGTCCCGCTTGGCCACGCCGATCGCGTCACAGAAGGCACGGATCGCACCGGGCGGGCAGCCCCGCCGGCGCAGGCCGCAGAGCGTCGGCATGCGTGGATCGTCCCAGCCGCACACGTGCCCCTCCTCGACCAGCCTCCGAAGCACGCGTTTGCTGAGCACGGTGTGGCTCAGATTGAGGCGCGCGAACTCGATCTGCTGGGGGTGCGACCGCGCGTCGACGTGATCGAGCACCCAGTCGTAGAGCGGACGGTGATCCTCGAACTCCAGCGTGCAGAGCGAGTGCGTGATGCCTTCGATGGCGTCGGAGAGGCTGTGGGCGAAGTCGTACATCGGGTAGATGCACCAGCGGTCGCCCGTCCGGTGGTGCGGCGTTCGCTGGATGCGGTAGAGCACCGGGTCGCGGAGGTTGATGTTTCCTGCGGCCATGTCGATGCGGGCCCGAAGCACCCGGGAGCCATCGGGGAACTCCCCCGCGCGCATGCGGGCGAAGAGCTCGAGGCTCTCCTCGACGCTGCGGCCGCGGTACGGGCTCTCCCGGCCCGCCTCCGTGAGCGTCCCGCGGTAGGCTCGGATTTCCTCGGCCGAGAGGTCGCAGACGTAGGCGTGGCCGTCGCGGATCAGATCCCGCGCGAACTCGTAGAGCCGCTCGAAGTAGTCGGAGGCGTAGTACTCGTGCTCGCCCCAGTCGAAGCCCAGCCAGCGGACGTCCTCGCGAATCGACTCGACGTACTCCGTATCCTCCCGGCTCGGGTTGGTGTCGTCGAAGCGCAGGTGACAGACGCCCCCCGGGTACTCGGAGGCGAGGCCGAAGTTCAGGCAGATCGACTTGGCATGACCGACGTGGAGGTAGCCATTCGGCTCGGGAGGAAAGCGCGTGACCACGCGCCCGCCATGCTTTCCCCGCCGGACGTCCTCGGCCACGAGGGTCCGGATGAAGTCCGAAGACTCCGCTCGCTCGGCGGTACCCATCTTCTCTCCCCTGCCCCGGCTCGGGTGCGCGCAAACCTAACAGGTTCGCGGCGCGGAGAAAGGGGCCGCGGCGTGGGCTCAGCGGATGCCTTCGACGAGCGTGGCCCCGGCCGGCGCGTCCGGGTCCGTCTCGGTGGTCTCCAGCAGCCGCGCGACCATCATGTAGAAGCCGATCGCGAGCAGGAGCTCGACGATCTCGCGCGGCGAGAGCTCCTGGGCCAGCGAGTCGAAGCTCTCCTGGGACGCCTTCACCTCCTGCACGACCTCGCGCGTGAAACGGAGCAGCTTCCGCTCGAGGGGCGTGAAGCACGCCGCATCGGTCTCGTCCCGCTTCAGCGCCGCGATCCGGTCCTCGCCCACGCCAGCGGCGCGAGCGATGGGGACGTGCTGGACCCACTCGTAGTGCGCTCCGGAGAGCCGGGCCACGTGCAGGATCGCCAGCTCCCGAAGGGCGCCGTCGAGCTGCTGCCGACCCAGAATGGCTCCGCCGAGCCGGACCCAGGGGCGAAGGCAGGTCGGGGCGTGCGCCACGATCCGGAAGATGTTCAGGCTCGCGGGCAGCGCCCCGAGCGTCTCCCGCACCTCCGAGCTTGCGGTGCCGGGATCGATGTAGGGAAGGCGGGCCATGCTCTCTCCTCGCAAAGCTCGACGGCGCAGCGAGCTTGCAGATCGAGCGCGCTCGCGTCAATCGGGGCCCTCCCGCGGGATGCTAGAGTGACTCCGTTCGGCACAGCCCCGGGGAGCCAGCATGGATTTCGAGCCCAGCGAGAAGGTCCAGGTCCTCCAGAAGCAGCTCGAGCGCTTCCTAGAGGAGGAGTACTACCCGAACGAGCAGCGACTGGAAGACGCGATCGAGGCCTGCGACCCGGCCACGGAGCCACCCCTGCTCCGCGAGCTCAAGGAGAAGGCGCGCTCGATCGGCCTTTGGAACCTCTTCCTCGGCGCAGAGCTCGGAGGACCGGGGCTGACGAACCTGGAGTACGCCCCGCTCTGCGAGGTCATGGGGCGCAGCGTCCTCTCAGCCCGGATCTTCAACTGCCACGCGCCGGACACGGGCAACATGGAGATCCTCGCGGAGTTCGGCACGCCCGAGCAGAAGAAGCGATTCCTCGAGCCGCTGCTCGAGGGACGCATCCGAAGCTGCTTCTCCATGACCGAACCCGAGGTCTCCGGCGCGGATCCCACGGGCCTGCGGACCACCGCCCGGCGCGAGGGGGACGAGTACGTCATCGACGGTCACAAGTGGTTCACCTCCGGCGCGCTCGGCGCCGAGTTCGCGATCGTCATGGCCGTCACCGAGCCCGACGCGCCGCCCCACGCTCGCATGAGCCAGATCCTCGTGCCTACCGACACGCCCGGCTTCGAGATCGTGCGCTCCATCTCGGTGATGGGCCACTCGCGCGGCCCCATGAGCCACTGCGAGGTGCGCTACGAGGGCTGCCGGGTGCCCGCCGCGAACCGGCTCGGCGAGGATGGGGCCGGCTTCGCGATCGCCCAGGCACGCCTCGGGCCGGGTCGCATCCACCACTGCATGCGCGCCATCGGCGGTGCCCAGCGCGCCTACGAGATCATGGTCGCCCACGCGGCACAGCGGCGCGCCTTCGGCAGCACGCTCGGCGAGAAGCAGTTCGTGCAGGAGTTCATCGCGAGCTCGAAGATGGAGATCGAGCAGGCGCGTCTGCTCACCCTGTACGCGGCCTGGAAGATGGATCGGATGGGCAAGAAGGCCGCCCGCCAGGAGATCTCCATGATCAAGGTCGTCGCCGCCAACATGTACATGAGCGTGCTGGATCGGGCGATCCAGGTGCTCGGTGCGCTCGGCGTCTCCGACGACACGCCCGTGGCACGAATGTGGCGCTTCGGGCGCATGCTCCGCATCGCAGACGGCCCGGACGAGGTCCACAAGATGGTCATCGCACGGCGCGAGCTGAGGCACTTCGCGTAGTGTTCGAAGGCGAAGCGTACCTGAACCTCGCGACCTTTCGCCGCGACGGGCGGGCCGTAGAGACGCCCGTCTGGTTCGCCAAGCTCGACGGAAAGCTCTACGCGTTCAGCGAGGGAGAGGCCGGCAAGGTCAAGCGGCTGCGCAACTCATCGCGCGCCCGGGTGGCGCCGTGCAACGTCCGGGGTCGGCTTCGGGGTGAGTGGTGCGAGGCGCGCGTCCGGATTCTGAACGACCCGGACACGATCGCGCGCGCCCGCCAGGCGCTCCGGGCCAAGTACGGGCTGCAGATGCGCATTCTCGACTTCTTCTCACGCCTCGCGGGGCGCATCGAAAGCCGCGCGTTCCTGGAGATCGAGCTGAGCGCCTGATCCGGGCACCGCTCGATAGAGCGCAATCCCTCCGCAGAGCCGGCCCCCTACGACTGCGCGAGCAGGTCCTCGATCAGCGCCAGGCTCGCATGCTCCTCACTGGCTAGCGCGCCATCCGCGTCGACGAGCTGGCGGATCGTATCGAGGAAGAGCCGGCGATGGGCCGGGGGGATCTCAGTGGGATCGACCTCCTCGGCGGGCGGGGGTACCTCGAGCCAGGCCTCGACCTGCGCGATCTCGGACGGATCGAGCTGAAGACGGCTGACGAGCTCCGTGATGAACACCCGCTCTTCGCTCTGGACCTCGAGGTCCGCCCAGGCGAGGGCGCAGATGAAGCGCAGCAGGCGCATCCGTTCCTCACGACTCAGCTCTTCGAGCATGGCCCCAGCCTATCGGACACGGGCGAGCTTGGGAAACGCCCCGGTTCTGTGGGACCGCGCAGGCTTCAGTCCTTCCAGCCGGCTCGCTCCAGCCCCTCGAAGAAGCGCCGCATGAACTCGGGGCTCGTACCCGCGGAGAGCATGCGGGTGGTCGACTCGGTGAAGCGGGGCTGCTGCCTGCGCCCCTGTCGCACCGCGATCCCGGCCTCCTCGGTCCGCCCCAGATGCCCGTAGCTGGCCGCGAGGATGCGGTGCGCCGGGGACCAGTCCGGACGACGCTCGATGCTCCGCCGCGCCCAGACGGCGGCCTCCTCGTAGCGCGCCGCCGCAAAGTGGGCCACCGCGACGGCGTTCAGGCGTAGGCAGATCTCGGGGTCCAGGGGGCTGAGCCGCATGGCCAGCTCGAGAAAGGGCAGGCCCTCGTCGGGTCTTCCCGCCAGGGCGAGCAGGAACCCCAGCAGGTACGCCGAGAGATGGCAGCTCGGGCTGAGCTTCAGCACGAGGTCGAGGGCGGCCACCGCCCGCGCGGGCTCGCCGGATAGCATCTGCCCGATCGCCTCGGCGAAGTGACCGCGCGGATCCCGGGCGTCCAGCGTGCTCGCGACGTCGGCCAGACGCATGACCTCGCTGAGCGTCCCCTCGGGCGACTCGGTCCACTCGTACATCAGATCGTAGTAATGGGTGAGCGTCAGGCCCCAGATCGCCAGCGGGAGTCGCGGCTCGCGGAGCTGGGCGCGCTCGAGACACTGCCGAGCCTTGACGGTCTCGCTCCGCGCGAGCATACCCAGGTGCCAGAAACCGCGCAGCGCATCGTCCCACGCCGCGAAGCTCCCCAGATCGAGGTCACGCGCACGCTCCGGTGGGTGAGCGCCGACGTCGGGATCCGCCGCGGTGATCAGGCACTCGACGAGATCCTCGAGCAGCTTGAAGATCTCCTCCCGTGGGCAGGAGCGCGAGTCGCGCCAGCGGAGCTGGCCGCTCACCGCGTCGATCAGGCTCAGCTCGATCGCGATGGAAGCGGGTCCTCGTGTCGCGGTCCCGCTCACCAGGTAGCCGACGCCCAGCTCCCGACCGATACCGCGGAAGTCCGCGGCCTCACGGTAGAGGAAGCTCGACCCGCGACCGATGACCGGAAGATGGCGCCAGGTCGAGAGGCGCGCGATGAGATCCTCGGCCAGCCCGTCCGCGAGGTAGTCCTCGTCCTTGCGGCCACTCCCGTTTCTGAGAGGCAGCACGGCGATCGCCGGTCGCCCCGAGAAGCCCGGAACGATGCGCTCGCCACTGCCAAGATTCACGCTCGTGCTCCCCGCACCCGATACCTTGCGCAGGGGAATCGTAGCCCGCCCGTCGGGAAAAGTCCGCGTCCGGAGCTCCCCCCAGGGGTGCGCTGCGGTCAGCCTCGCTTGCGAAGATTGGCCGGAAGGATTCGCTTGCGCAGACGAAGTGATTCGGGAGTCACCTCGAGAAGCTCATCCTCTGCGATCCACTCGAGCGCACGCTCGATCGTCAGCTCGCGGGGCGGCGTGAGAATCGCCGCCTCGTCCTTTCCCGCCGCCCGCACGTTCGTGAGCTTCTTGCCGCGGCAGACGTTGACGTTCATGTCACCGAGGCGTCGGTTCTCCCCGACGATCTGGCCCTCGTAGACCTCGACGCCGGGGTGCACAAACAAGGTGGCCCGCTCCTGGATACCGAAGAGCGCGTGAGCCGTCGTCCGCCCTGTCTCGCTCGCGACGATCGCACCCACGGAACGCCCCGGCAGGTCCCCGGCCCACGGCTCATAGCCCCGCACCGTGCGGTGCAGCACGCCCTCTCCGCGCGTATCGCTCAGGCACTCGGAGCGGTAGCCGAAGAGACCTCGGCTCGGAGCGACGAAGCGCAAGCAGGCACGCCCTCCGCGCTGCTCGAGCGCGAGGAGCCGGCCCCGGCGGGCCGCAAGCTTCTCGAGCACGACTCCAGCGCAGGACTCGGGCACGTCCACGACGACGTCCTCGACGGGCTCGCAGCGTCGTCTGTCGATCTCACGCACGATGATCTCGGGACGCGAGACACTGAACTCGTAGCCATCGCGGCGCAGCGTCTCGATCAGCACCGCGATCTGGAGCTCCCCGCGACCCGAGACGACGAAGGCATCAGGTGTGCCTGCGTCCTCGACGCGAATCGCCACGTTCGAGAGCGCCTCGCGGCGCAGCCGATCTCCGAGCTGACGGCTGGTCAGAAAGCGTCCCTCACGCCCACTGAAGGGCGAGGTGTTGGTCGAGAAGCGGACGCGCACGGTGGGCGGCTCGACCCGAATGCGAGGCAGCGGATCGGCCGCTTGGGACGCACAGAGCGTGTCTCCGATCTCGATCCGATCGAGCCCCGCGATCACGACCAGCTCTCCCGCCTCGGCCCGCTCCAGCTCGACGCGACGCAGGCCGCGCGCACCGAGCAGCTTGCTCACCCGAAACGGCTCGGGCGGGCCGTGCTCGGGGACGCGGACGATCAGCGCCCCGCGCTCCACACTGCCGCGCTCCACGCGTCCGATCACCAGGCGACCCAGGTACTCGTCCCACCCGAGCGTGACCGCCTGGAGCTGAAAGCTCCCCTCGGGATCCACCTGCGGCGGCGGAGCGTGCTCCAGGATCATTTCCAGCAGGGGCCGAAGATCCTCCCGCGGCCCGTCGAGCTCCAGCACCGCGCTCGCCTCACGTGCGGAGGCGTAGACGACGGGAAAATCGAGCTGCTCATCGTTCGCGCCGAGCTCGACCAGCAGATCGAAGACCTCGTCGGGGATCTCCTCTCCGCGATGCCGAGGTCGGTCGATCTTGTTGACCACGAGCATCGGCGGCAGGCCGTGCTCGAGAGCGTGGGCCAGCACGAAGCGCGTCTGGGGCATCACGCCCTCCACCGCGTCGACGAGCAGGAGGACGCTGTCCACCATGCCGAGCACACGCTCGACCTCCCCACCGAAGTCGGAATGCCCCGGCGTGTCGACCAGATGGATGCGCACCCCTTCGAACTCGATCGCGGTGTCCTTGGCGTGGATCGTGATGCCGCGCTCCCGTTCGAGGTCGGCGCTGTCCATGACACGGTCCTCGAGCTCGCGATGCTCGACCACGGCCCCGGTCTGACGCAGCAGACCGTCGAGAAGTGTGGTCTTACCGTGATCCACGTGCGCGATGATCGCGACGTTGCGGATCTCCTTGCGGGGTCCTTTCATGAGGGGGCGGAGGATAGCCTCCCTCGCGGGGCCCGTCCTGCGCGACACGGTCCGCGCGTGCTAGTGTCTCGGCCCGGCTCGCTCCTCGGGTCCCGGGTGAGAGGAAGATGCTCGCACGCATCGACATCGATGCGGGGCTGCGACGGCTGGGGTACCCGGACTTCCGTCCGGGACAACGCGAGGCCGTCGAGATCCTGCTTCGGGAACGCCGTCTGCTGCTCGTCGCACCCACCGGCGGAGGCAAGAGCCTCGTGTACCAGCTTCCCGCCAGCGTGCTTCCGGGCACCACGCTCGTGCTCTCACCGCTCATCTCGCTGATGCAGGACCAGGTCCGGGCGCTCGAGTCGCGCGGCGTGCGGGCCAGCTATCTGGCGTCGACGCTCGAAGTGCGGGAGCTCCACGAGCGCATGGCGCGGCTGGCCCGCGGGGATCTCCAGCTCGTCTACGTGGCGCCCGAGCGACTGAGCGATCCGGGATTCCGGAGCATCCTCCGCGGTCTGGACTGTGCGCTCGTGGCGATCGACGAGGCGCACTGCATCAGCGAGTGGGGGCACGACTTCCGGCCGGAGTACCTGCGCATCGGCGAGCTGCTGGCCGAGATGCATGAGGCGCGCGTGCTGGCGTGCACGGCCACCGCCACCCCGATCGTGCGTGACGAGATTCTGGAGCGTCTGGGGCTGGAGGTCTCGACCCCTCAGCTCGTGCGCGGCTTCGCACGGCCCAACCTCTCGCTACGCGCGCGCGAGGTTCGTGGGCGACGCGAGCGTGAGGCCGGAGTGGACGAGGCTCTCCGTGAGGCGCTCGGAGCCCCGGGGAGCGCGCGCGGCGCGGCGATCGTCTACGGGCCGACGCGCCGCTCCACCGAGGAGGAGAGCACGCGACTCGAGCGCCCGGGCTGGCGGGTGCTTCCTTACCACGCGGGTCTCGCACCCGCCGAGCGCGAGCTCGCTCAGCAGGCCTTCTCGAGTGGCGAGGCAGAGGTCATCGTGGCGACGAACGCCTTCGGTATGGGGATCGACCGGGCCGACGTGCGGGCGGTGATCCACCTCGCTCCCCCCGCCTCTCTGGAGGCCTACTACCAGGAGGTCGGCCGGGCCGGGCGTGACGGTGCTCCCGCACTCGGGCTTCTCATGATCTCACCCGGCGACATGGCGCTGCGACGACGGCTGCTCGAGCTGAACACGCACGAGGGCCCGAAGAACCCGGAGGTCCTGCGCCATCGCTGGAGCCTGTTTCTGGAGCTGATGCGCTGGGCCGAGGGCGGAAGCTGCCGGCACGACGCGATTCTTCGCTACTTCGGCGACGAGGAGGAGACGCTTGCAGGCTGCGGCCGCTGCGACGTGTGTCGGGCCCTGGCCGAGGCAGAAGAGCCCCTGGCAGCGGAGGAGATCGAGAAGATCGTCCGCCGTGCGCTGAGTGCCGTGGCCCGCGTGCACGGACGCTTCGGGCTGGGTGCGGCCGTTCGGCTGCTCCGCGGTACCGACGACCCTCGGCTGCGCTGGGCGGGTCTGGAGCGCACGCCGACCTTCGGTGCGCTCCGTGGGCACTCGGAGGACTGGCTCACGCGCCTGCTGCGGCGCTGCATCACGGCCGGCTGGATCGAGCTTCACGGAACCGAGCGACCCGTCGTGGCGCTCAGCGAGGAGGGGCTGCGCACGATGCGGGGCGAGCGGCCGGCGCGGCTGCTGCTTCCGGCGACCCGGACCTCACCGCGCGCGGAGCGGGTGCAGCGATCGAAGGGGACGCGCACGGCGTCACCTCGCACCATGGCGCCGGCCTCGGATGCGCTCGACGAGATGGCGCGCAAGCTCTTCGAGTCGTTGCGGCGTTACCGCCTCGAGCGGGCGCGGCGCGAGGGCGTGCCGCCGTACGTGATCGCGAGCGACCGCACGCTCCGTGAGATCGCCCAAGCGCGTCCGCAAACACTCACCGAGCTCGAGCACGTGCACGGGATCGGACCCGTCAAGGCCGAGCGCTACGGCCGTGAGCTCTTGAGCGTCGTCCGCCAGGGCTGAGCGCTCGGTGCTCAGGCCCCGTCCGTGGGGGGGCGCACCTTGTACGTGAGCATGCCGAGAGCGACCAGGTCTCCCGAGGCCGCACGGACCTCCGCCCGGCAGAAGCAGATCGAGCGGCCGCGTTTCTCGACCCAGCCCTCCGCGATCGCATCCTCCTCGCGCAGCGCACCGACGTACTGGATCTGCATGTCGAGGGTCAGCAGGCCAGCGGGGCCCGCGTACGCGCTGCCGATGGCCGGCACGACCACGGTGTCGATCAGCGCGGCAATCGCTCCTCCGTGCACGACCCCGAGTGGCTGGTCGAGCTCGGGGCGGTACGGCAGCCGCATCCGAGCGTAGTCGAGACGCACCTCCTCGAGGACGAGGCCCAGGTGCGCGGGCAAGAGCGGGCGGTCGAGGCCAGGCAGGCGCGGGAAGCGGAGCCAGCGCTCGCGGCGCTCGGGCGGAAGCTCGGGAAAGCGCGCCGCCGCGGGAGAAGTGCTCATGGGCGCGCGAGGGTAGCAGGCCCGCTCAGCCGCGCCCGCCGACACGCCCCGCGATCCGCACGCCCCCGATTGCCAAGGCGAGCAGAAGCGCACCGAACAGCACGGGATGGGGAAGGAGCGGCACGGGCATCGTCGGACCCGCACCGAACTCGAAGGCCCCTCGGTCGCAGCGCACGAGTGAGTCGCCGTCCCCGTCGACACGCGGAAGACCGCGCTGATCCGTCGGTGGACACAGGGCCTCGTCCCCGCTGTCGATGGCGGGGCTGCTCGGCTGAAGCGGATGCGTTCGCGTGGGACCCCCGTTGGCCCCCAGCGGGCCGAGCCCCGCGGGCGCAGAGAGGTCCCCACTGGCGCCGAACGGACAGCTTCCGTCGTCGTCGAGGTTGTGCCCGAGCGAGCTGAGCCCGGTTGCGAGGCAGCCCGTGGGCACGTTCCCCGATACGATCGTGTTGGCGATCTGGACCGGCGAGGCACTGATCACCTCGATCCCGCCGGCGCCCAGGGTCGCGGAGTTCTCGGCGACGGTGGAGCTAGAGCGGCCGGGCTACCGGCGCCGCGAGAGGAG
>JBHHVJ010000045.1:0-27714 GCA_046754285.1 Myxococcota bacterium
CTGATCGTTCGTACGGCGGCAGGCTCGGGGAGGGCCTCGGCGAGCGCGAAGGCCAGCTCGTGGCTGGGCGGTGGGTAGCCGCTGTAGCCGTTCACGAGTGGAAGCCAGTGGAGCGTGCTCAGGTACATGTACTCGGCGTTCCAGTGGGAGGAGCGCAGGGGCCACTCCACCAGGGGGTCTCCCCCGCCGTGCGTAGCGAGCCAGCGGTAGGGTGTGAGATCCCGCGCCTGCTCCGGCGAGGGCATGGTGCGCAGCTCCAGCATGGCCGATGAGGCGATCAATGCGGCGATCAGTGCGCTCCCCAGGAGGCGCCGCGTCGCCTGCCACCACGGCGGTCCGCCGCGCCCCAGGGCGAACGGGAGCCCAGCGAGGAGGCTCAGGGCGAGCCAACAGACGATCCCGAAGCGGTTCATGACCCGGACGGCCTGCCAGCCTGGGACGAGCGCGCTCGCTGCCCGATCGAGGAAACCGAAGTCCAGACCGAAGACGGAAGCCCGCGGGCCCAGCGCCAGCACAAACCCCAGCGTCCCCGCCAGCAGCATCCCCGACGTGAGCGCCCGGCTTCCGCGCCGGTACACGCCAAGGAGCGCGCCGAGCAGGGCCAGCGGTGGAATCAGCAACCACGTGCGCCAGGCCTCCGCCATCGAGTCTCCCAGCCTCGGAAACAGGTAGTAGACACACGGCCACCAGCCCAAAGACGGATCCACCTTGGCCCGAAACGTGTCTCGTGCCCCGAGGTCGAGGTAGGGCAGGCTGAAGGGGATCATCACGAGTGCCGCGGCCGCCAGCGCACTGCCCACGAAGAGCACACGCGTGAATCGGTCCGTGCGCGCGAGCAGGGTCGCCAGAAGCGCACACGCACCCGCGACCAGAAAGGCCATGTAGCCCAGGTAGTAGGAGCTCAGCGACTGCATCGCTGCAAGCCCGAAGATCGCCAGCCAAATTCGACGATCACGGCGCACACCCGTCCGTACGATCGCGTAGGCGAGGAGCGGAAGATACTGCACGCTCAGGAGCTGAACGTGCGAGAGCTCGAGAAAGCGCCAGGGGGCGAACGCGTAGGTCACCGCGGCCACGCTCGCGGCGAGGCGGCTTCCGAGCCAACGCCACACGACCCAGTACATGGCCAGACCACTGAGCACGAACGTCAAGAGGATCCAGAGGTTGAGGGACAGCGCGAGGCGCCCTGTCGCCAAATAGACCGGCGCAAAGTACGGCAGGACACCCAGCAGGTGCTCCGAGAACGCGAGCGCACCCCGCTCGGGGTAGTAGATGTTCGCATCGAAGAGCTGCAGGACCTGTCCCGAGCTGAGCGCATGCGTGTCCCATGCCAGGATCCAGGCGTTGAGCCACACATCCGGCTGGTTGAGGAACCAGCCGTTGAAGGTCTTGGCGTCGTACAGGCGTGAGCCGGGCTCGAGCGAGAGCGGAGCGAGGAGCCAGAGCGTGATCCCCAGCAGCCCGAGCACGGGCGCGCCCCCGGCCACCCAACGGTGCAGGCGCGGGTTCACTCCAGATATCCGAGGGCCTGGAGCTGCTCGATGATCCGCTGCTCCGAGCCCGACGCAGCCTGCGAGATCCGCTCGACCGGCGTCGTGTCGTAGGTCGCGATGGTCTCGGGCGGGGCGGCCCGGAGGAACCCCGCGGGTCGGCCGTCCATGTCCTGGGCGATCGGCAGGCCGAGCCACGCCAGGATCGTCGGCGTGACGTCCTCGACTGAGACCGGCCCCGGAGCCTTGCCCGCCTCGATTCCACGGCCCCGTGCGAAGATCACCCCATCGAGCGCGGCCTCGGACTCGTGCACGCCTGTCAGCACCATCATCTCAACCCCCGCCTCGAAGCCGTGGTCGGAGACGACCAGGATCAGATCCTCAGGTCCGTAACGCTCCATCAGCAGGCCGATCAGGGCGTCGGTGTACTCGTAGTAGCTCCGCAGCGCCGCCGCACCCGTCCGTCGCTCCGACTCCGAGGCACGCAGCTCCGGTGGATAGCTCTCCGGTGGCTCGACCATCCCCCAGAGATGGTGCGAGACCCGGTCGATGCCGGCCAGAAAGACCATCAGCAGATCCGGCTCCAGCTCCTCCTCGGTCTCGAGCGCAATCCGCGTGACCAGCCCGTCCTCCCAGTATTTGCGCGAGAGCGTGCCGATCGCGGCGCGAACCCAGTGGGGGAAGCCTTCGGACCGATCGAAAGGATTGACGATACGGGTCAGCGGCCCGCTCTCACGGACCAGCCGCATCAGTCGCCGGTGCCAGCTCTGGGGATACACGAGCGGCCTGATCGGAAGCTCTTCGGCTTGCGTCATGCGCTGCCGCTCCTCGATCTCGGAGGCGAGCAGATGGTCCGAGACCATCACCCCCTGGATCCGCTCGGGCGGATAGGTGTTCCACCAGTTCACCACCCCGACCGTGAGCCCCGCGTCGGACGCGATGTTCCACAGCGCATGAACCTGCCGGTCCGTACTCAGGTAGAGCAGGGGTCTGCCGTCGGGCCCGTCATGCGCAAACGACAGGATCCCGTGCTTCGCCGGCTGCTTCCCGGTGGCGATCGTGTTCCAGATGCGCGGCGACTCGATCGGCCGCGCCGATCGCAGCACATCCGCTACGCCCTCCCGGCTCAGCCGCCCTAGATTCGGCAGGCGCCCCTGCTCGATTAGGGGTCTCGCGATTCTCATGGTCGCGCCATCGATTCCGATGAGAAGAACACGATCCCGGAGAGGCTGACCAAGACCGCAGCCGACCAAGCAAGGCAAGCCGGCTCCACAGATGGCGATCACGCCGCTGCACAGAAGGCGCCGGAAAGCTGCACGGCCTGCCCAAGGTCGACGCGTCATGGCTGCATCCTAACCCCTTTCCCCGCTCCCTCTGCTCTGCCCACTCCCAGCCAACGAGGCCCGCCCGACCGATCCGGACCCCTGTCGTCCATGGATACATTAGGGAGAGGCTGATCTGATAAGCTACCGCTCTGCTTGGCTCACCGGCGCTCCCGGAGAAGCTGTTCAGGATCATGGTATGAGCACGACAACGCACGACCGAGCGCCCCGGATCAACCTCCTGCTGGCCGTCTTCTTTCTGTCGGGCATGGCAGGCTTGATCTACCAGGTGGCATGGTCGCGGCTGCTGACACTCGTGATCGGTGTCAGCATCTTCGCGATCACAACCGTGATCTGCACGTTCATGACCGGCCTGGCCCTGGGATCCCACTTCTTCGGCCGACATGCGGAGCGATGGCGGAACTCCTTCCTCGCATACGGCATTCTCGAGGCTCTGATCGGTCTCTATGCAGCCCTGACTCCCTGGATCTTCGAGCTCGCCCAACCGATCTATGCTTGGGCGTTCCCCCATTTCGATCGCTTCGGCCTTAATGCCTTCCGTGTGCTGTTGAGCATGCTTATTCTCTTGCCCCCAACGTTTCTCATGGGGGGGACCCTCCCGCTTCTCTCTCGTGTCATCGGCCGCTGGAGCCACGAGGCAGCCGCGGGCACCGGGGTTCTCTACGCGGTGAACACCATGGGCGCCGTAGTCGGCTGCGTCCTCGGTGGCTTCGTGTTGCTGAGCCATCTTGGTGTGCGACACTCTCTCTACGTTGCCGCAGCTACGAATCTGGGGATTGCCGCTGCCGTATGGCTTGGCTCCCGAGGTCAGCAGATTCATGAGACAGAGCCGGCAGCCCCAAGAGGCTCCCAGGAACCGCTGGATCGTACGTCGATTCTGGTCCTTGCTGTATTCTTTCTCTCTGGCTTCGCGGCTCTTGGTTACGAGGTACTCTGGACCCGTGCTCTGCTGGTGCATCTGAAGGCCAGCACCTATGCCTTCAGTCTGATGCTCTCGGTCTATCTGCTTGGCGTTGCCCTCGGTAGCGCGGTGGCCTCAGGGATCGTCGCGCGTATCCGCAACCCTCTTAATGCGATTGCGGTCTGTCAGATCGGCATCGCCGTCACCATTGCTGCGGGCCTGTACCTGTTCCCCGAGCTCCGGCAACTTGGAATGACGGCGATCGGCTCTCGGCGGATAGACAGTTTCGCTCGTGCCGTCGCGTTCATGAGCTCTCAAGCATTCATTGTCCTGTTTCCACCCACAGTTTTTATGGGCGCGATGTTCCCATTCGGGATAGCGGCCTACCACCGCCCACCGCAGAGCGTCGCAGGCAGCGTCGGAACGCTCTATGCCGTGAACACAGCCGGGAACATCGCCGGCTCAATCGTGATCGGATTCTTCCTGATCGCCATTCTCGGCGTCCGTCACTCTTTGATCGCCCTCATATCCGTCAATCTGGCGCTCGCGGCTGTTCTGCTCGCGCGTCCGTCTCTCTCCCTTGCTCGGCGATTGACCGTGGCCGCTGTGGCCATCGCCACCGTTCTGATGATACACCTCGGCATATCTCAGACACTGTTCTACGAGTCGATCACCTCGCCCCAGAACAAGATCGTTTTCTACGCAGAGGGAGCCAGCGACACGGTGGCGGTCGTCGAGCGACCGAAGCAGCGCGATCGAACTCTGATCTATTCCGACGGCCGAGGCGCGGCGGGCACCTCGACCTTGCGCTGGAATCTCTACCTGGGCCATCTCGCACCGCTCCTGCACCCAGAACCCAAGCAGATCCTGCACATCTGCTACGGATCCGGTAACTCCGTCCTGGCTCTCACGCGCCATGCCCCCGAACGGATTGACGCAGTCGAGCTGAGTCCACACGTGCGCGATGCCTCCGCCTTCTTCTGGACGAACGAGAACGTGCTCGCCGATTCACGCGTGAACCTCATCATCGAGGACGGACGCAACTTCTTGCTCGGCACTCGGCGTATGTACGACGTGATCAGTCTTGAGCCTCCGAATATCTACACTGCCGGTGTCGTGAATCTCTACACAAGAGAGTTTTACGATGTCGCGCGTTCTCATCTGAAGCCGGGCGGTCTGATGCAGCAGTGGCTACCGACGATTCAACTCTCGAGGTCGGATCGTGAGATGCTCATTCGAGCGTTCGCGGATGCCTTCCCCCACGTCACCCTGTGGCAGCAGCTCCGAAGCTCCACCTTGCTTCTTCTGGGCTCGGAAAGACCTCTTTCAATTGACGTAGACGACGTCGAGGAGCGCCTGCGCTCCAGGGGACTGCGGAACGACCTGAAGAGAATGGGACTCCGAAATGCTTACGGGTTTCTCTCGTTCTACCTGCTCGGGGATTCTTCCGTGCGTGCGCTGGTGGATGAGTATGACGCCGTTGTGGACGACCGAACGGTTGTCGACTTCTCGATTCCGCGCTTCGTCGGTTCCGGCTTTGGATTCTCGATCTTCACGTACGTGATCGGCGACAACCTGCGTAACCCGACCCGAGTCGTGCGGGAGCGCATGCGGCAATACGCAACATGGGGAGATCCAGCGAGTGAGATCGTCCCGGATCCCTGCCAGGCACGGCGCCTCGACCGGGCGATACGGCTCCGGCGGGAGGGCCGAAGCGGTGATCTGGCTGCCTCTGAGCCTGTTCCGGGGTGCCCATGAGTCCTAGACCTACCCAGGAGCCCACACGCATCGCCCCGGCCACAGACGAGCTCGCGATGTCGGAGTATGAGGTCGAGTATGAGGTCCTATGAAGGACATATCTCCCTGATGCTTGTCTGGCTCTCCAGGGGACTCACTGCACTCGTGGTCCTGGTGGCACTGGGGGCAGGCTCTTGTGGAGGAGATCGGCCGCGTACGCCTCGTGTGCTTGTCGTTGGGATCGACGGTGCGACCTTCCGTGTCGCCGGTCCACTTCTTGCTTCCGGCAAGCTTCCCAATCTCGCAGGCATCGCCGCCGAAGGCGTGTCCGGGCCACTGCGCTCTGCGCTTCCCCTCGCCTCTCCTCGAATCTGGAACACGATATCCACAGGAAAGATCCCCGAGAAGCACGGCATCATCTCCTTTGCTCATCCCGGCAAGGATGGAGCACCGCAGCTTTATCTGAGCAGCGATCGCAAGACGCACGCGCTCTGGAATATTGTATCGGATGCGGGTCTGACCGTCGGCGTAGTGAACTGGTGGAACACATATCCTCCGGCGCGGATCAATGGAGTAATCGTTTCCGACCATCTGATCCCCGCCGAGGTCGAGGCACGAATGCGCCTCGCGCGAGCGAAAAAACTCCCCCGTGCATCGGTGGTCTTCCCGGAGTCGTGGCGCGATCGCATCGCGCACATTATGCGGATCGATGCACCCTTGACTACCGTTCCCAACCCTTTCCGCAGCGACGCCGGGTTTCCGCGCTGGGTCCGGAGATCTCTTGAGAGGCTCGAGAAGCGGTTCTCGGAAGACGGGCTAACCATCAGGATCGCGCTCGAGATCGAAGACCGGATCCAGCCAGATCTGCTGATGGTGTTTCTTCCCGGCATTGATCGTATTTCCCACTTCCTATGGGGCTGTCTCGAGCCGCCCGACCTATACCCGGCGAGGCTGCGACCGACCGTGGCCGAGCGAGAGGCGGGCGCAAACGCGATCCGGGCCTACTACGAGTACACCGATGCCCTCATTGGCCTTCTGCTCGAACGATATGACCGGCAGGATTTGGTGCTGGTCGTCTCAGATCACGGCTTCGAGGCGGGAGTCGAGCTAATGAGTCTGACGGGTGTTCACGAGTCGGAGAACGCGATCGACGGGGTTCTCTTCGCGCGGGGCGCGAACATCGGACCCCCAGGACCCGCAGGGTCCGTCACGATTCACGACATCACACCGACGGTTCTCGCATGGCTCGGGCTCCCGGTCGCAGAAGACATGGATGGTCGGCCGGCTGATTTCCTCGTAAACGTGTCCGTTAAACGGATCTCCACCTATGACACCGAGCCCATCGCGCGCGTCTCCAGCGATGCGTCGGGCGCAGAGGAGCGGCTCATCGAGCAGCTCCGAGGACTCGGGTACCTGGAATGACTCATCCCGTTGACCGGCGATCGCGAGTACGGGACCGTTGAAGCTACTCACGTTCAAGATCGCTCTGGCCATCGCGAGCATCTGCTTTGCAATTGTCCTGATCGAAGGCGTTCTCAGAGGTTTCGGCTTCGCACCGGAGAAGCGCGTGAATCCGCTCTTTTCCTGGACCAGAGACCAGGGAGAGCTCTGGCTCCTGCAGCCCGGGGCAACGTGGCGAACACGAAGAGGAAACTACCCCGTCCGAGCGAATTCTTACGGGCTCCGGGGGCCGGAGATTCCGCACCGGGCTCCCGGGAGGCGACGCATTCTCTTCTTGGGAGATTCGGTGACGTTTGGGCACGGCCAGCCGCTCGAGGCGACGTTCGTCCGGAAGCTTGAGCGCCGCCTGGCAAGAAGGCTCCCAAGAGTCGAGGTGCTAAACGCCGGGATTCCCGGCTGGTCGACCCACCAGGAACGGCTCTTCTACGAACGCTACGCCGACGATCTCGATCCCGACGTCGTCCTCGTCGGGTTCGTTCTAAACGACGTAACCGAGATTCACCGGGGACTCCTCGAGGTAGGCTTGAAGACGGGGATGAGGATGATTCGGGTACTGAACTGGCTAGCCGAGCACAGCAGTACGGGCGCACTCGCAAAGACGGCCTACGCGAAGAGCCTGGATCCCCGGCTTCGTGAGCTGCGTGCCGGAGCCGATCTCGTGTACCGCTCCGACGAGCCCGCTGTACGGCTCGCGATGTCCCAGACGATCGAGGAGTTTCGAAAGCTCGCGCAGGCAACCCGTGCACACGGAGACCGATTCGGTGTCGTTCTCTTCCCTTTCCGCTTCCAGCTGCAGAAGCAACACCTCGACCTACCGCAGCGCCAGATCGCCGACTTCTGCAGCACCGAGAAAATCGCGGTCCTGGATACCTTGCCCCACCTTCGCCGGTATGACGCCAGCGTTGTGTTGATGGATCACGATCACTTCACAGCGGTTGGACACCGTGTAGTCGCCGACCTGGTAGAGAAGTGGCTGTATCAGACGGGCCTCCTGGATGTTCCGAGGTGACGTGATTAAGGGCTGGATATCAGGACCACACGCGGAGAAGCCGATGACTTCTCGGTCATCAGACGGAGTCTCGCCTGGCTTGCCTCGAAACTCTACCGTGGACTTCCTTCCTGAACGAGCGGGAGGCCGGGCGATGGTTCGTGATCGATCTTGCGATGCCCGGAATGAACACCGCGCAGACCTGCACACGAATCCGCGAGTACGTGAGCCGCTCCCATCCCAAGGCGGCCATCATCTGGGTCAGGATCAAGAATGCGTGGAACTGGTCGGAGGAGGACCTCGTCGCGGCCAACTGGCGCGGCAAGATCCACGCGCTGGCCCTCCACCCTAGGGCTCTACCGATTGATCTGCACGAGGATGCACAGCCGGCGGAGCGAGGAGGCCATCAGGAAGCGGGGCTTCGAATATGCTTGGGAGAGAAGGCCGACGTCGAGCCCAGAGCGCCCCGAGCACCACGCGATTGGGTTGCGTGGGCGAATGGATAGCATGCTCCATGAGCGTCGCTCCGCTCGAGGCGATCCCGCGATCAGGGCTCGCGTTGCACGCGATCTTTACGCCATTGCGGAGGTCGCAAAGAGATCGGGTGTCCGGCTGAGTTGGGATGTGATCACACTGGAGCGCCGGGCCGATGTGAATGACCGACCGAGTACTGAGACGCTTGGCGACGGACGGGAAATGGGGATGCCTTCCGTACCGGAAAAGCTCGGGGATCGCTAGCTCTCTCAGCCGATGCGAGTCCCCACGAAGCCGACCCCCCTGAAGCTGGCCGAAGCCCTCCTCTGGGCGGTGCTGGGGGCCGTGGCGTGCTGGCGCGTGGCGGGGCTGGAGCCAAACCTCGTGGAGGAGGGGCTCGTCGTGCACTTTGCGCAGCGGCTTGTCCACGGGGAGCAGCTCTACCGGGACATGATCTTCTTCTCGGGGCCGCTTCCGTTCGAGCTGCTGGCGGGGCTCTTCCGGTTGTTCGGGGAGGAGCTCGTGGTGGGGCGCTGGGCGATGGTCGGGCTGCACGCGCTGGCGACGGGGCTGGGGTTCTCCGTGGCGCGGCGGACGGTCTCGGCGCCCTGGGCCCACGCGCTCGGTGCGTTTCTGGCGGCGGTTCCGATCCTGCTCTTCTCGCTGCTCTCGGTCTTCTGGTACACGACGATCGCGCTCTACCTGGGCGTGATCACGGTCTATGTGGCACTGCGTGGGACTCGCTCGGCGGGCTGGGCCTTCGCAGCGGGGACTCTGGTGGCGGGGGTGGCGCTCTGCAAGCAGAGCCTGGGAGTCGTCCTGGCGCTGGGCATGGTCCCCGCCCTCGTGGGGTGCTCGCCGGCGGGCCGGCGGGTCGCGCACGCACGCGCCGTCCTTCTCGGGGGGGCGACTGCGGCCGCGCTCACGATCGGCCTGTACGCGCTGCGTGGGACGCTCGACGACATGCTGCGCTGCCTCGTCGTCGTGCCGCTCTCGCTCGGCAAGAGCTACAGCACGCCCTATCTGAACCTCTGGCCACCGGGGGAGCTGGCACCCGAGATCCTGGCCAACAAGGTCCTGTATCTGCCGAACATCTTCTTCATCGCCTATGGAATCTTCACGCAGGTCGGCAGCAAACTCGTGCTGTTCACGCAGCTCCTCTACGCGCTCCCCCTCGCCGCGCTGGTCGCCACCGGACTGGCCCGCCTGGCCCACTCCCTGCCCCCGGCACTCTGGCTGAACGCGGCGCTGCTCGGGGCCATGGTGGCGAACTCCTTCCCGCGCGCCGACTGGGGGCATCTGGTCTTCGCCCTGCCGCCTGCCCTCTTCCAGGTGGCGCTGCTGGCGGGGATCCCGCGCGGATCTTCGGCAGGAGCCCGTCGCGCGGGCTGGGGCGCGTGGCTCGGCGCCGGGGTGCTCGCCGCCGGCGTTCTGGTCGGCGTGCTCTGGGTGCATCAGGCGCTGAACGCCCTTGCGATTCCCTCATACTGGGGACCGCGCGTGCCGCTGCGTCCGGTGAGCCAGATCTACCGGACCCTCTCGGTCCCGCGCGTGATCACCTACCTGCGCGAGAAGACCACGCCCGGGGAGCCGATCTTCGTGGCACGCTCCGAGCCGCTGCTCTACTTCGCCACCGACACGACCAACCCTACACCGTTCGGTGGCGTGCTGCCGGTCCTGCACGAGGAGCAGGAAGAGAAGATCCTCGCCGCCCTGCGCTTGGTCCGCTACGTGGTGATGAGCGACATCGATCAGCCGATCTTCACCTACTACTCCGAAGAGCTGCCCGGCGTGCAGGCCTACCTGGAACGGTACTACCGGGTTCCGCAGGACTTCAGGATCGACGATCGAAGCTGGATCATCGTGGTGGAGCGCGGCCCGGACCGGGGCCCCACAGCCATCGATC
This sequence comes from Myxococcota bacterium, assembly GCA_046754285.1. Lineage (GTDB taxonomy): Bacteria > Myxococcota_A > UBA9160 > SZUA-336 > SZUA-336 > JBHHVJ01. Next base: position 10,301 of record JBHHVJ010000045.1, read on the forward strand.
TTCTCGACCAGGCGAGTGGAGCTCAGAGATGGATCCGCAACATCCGTGGTGTGATGCGGCCGATCGAGCGCCAGCCGCCGCGCGTGGCGGGCCGCCAGATCCGGCGCCCGCTGGCGGTCGAGCTCGGTCCCTTCGGGGGTGGCATCGACTTCGAGCTCGAGCTCCCACAACGGGCGGTCTTCCAGGCCGGCATCGGAATGAGGGGCATGGTCTCGCTCCGGGACTTCCACGTGCATCCCAGGGGAGCCACGATGATCGTGTCGATCGGTCGAGACGGCCGCTTCGAGACCCTGGCCGAGGTCCCCGTGGACGACTCGCCGGGCGGCAGCCGCCGCTGGACGCCCGTCGAGGTCGATCTCGCACGCTGGGGCGGCCAGCGCGTGACGCTCCGCCTCGAAGCCCGCCCCGAATCCCTCTTCGGGCGCGACACATTCACGTGGTGGGGGAGCCCACGCATCGCATTACCCCCGGGGCGCCCCTGAGCGCCGGGCCGCTTGCTTCTAAGTTCTTGGAAGTAGTAGGCTAATCATTGTCGAGGTGCCCCCGTGAGCCGAGTCGTCGCCGTCATTCCGACCTACAACGAGATCGAGAACTTACCCCTGCTCCTGCCGCGGGTGCTCGAGCAGGACCCCCGGCTCGAGGTGCTCGTGGTCGATGACAACTCTCCGGACGGGACCGGCAAGCTGGCGGACGAGATGGCTGCCAAGGAGTCGCGGATTCACGTCTTTCACCGCTCCAACAAGGAGGGGCTCGGGCCCGCCTATCGCGCCGGGCTGCGTGAGGCGCTGGACATGGGAGCCGACTTCGTGGTGCAGATGGACGCGGACTTCTCCCACCCCCCCGAGACGCTGCGGGAGATGCTGGCGGCGATCGAGGAGCACGACGTGGTCCTGGGGTCGCGCTACCTGAACGGCGTGACCGTGGTCAACTGGCCCATCGAGCGGATCCTGATCAGCTACTTCGGCAACTGGTACGCACGCCGCGTGACGGGCCTGCCGATCTCCGACACCACGGGCGGCTTTCGCTGCATGCGGCGGTCGCTGCTGGAGCGGATCGGCTTCGAGCGGATCCGCTCCGACGGCTACGCGTTCCAGATCGAGCTGAACTACCGCTTCGTCAAGCACAGGGCCCGGATCAAGGAGATACCTTTCTTCTTCCTGGACCGCACGCGCGGGGCCTCCAAGCTCACGCTGCGCATCGGGCTCGAGGCCTTCTGGGTCGTGTGGTGGCTGCGCATCGCCGATCGTCTCGGGCGCCTGTGAGCGAATGCCCGCCCGCTGCCGCGTCCTCGTCCTGAACGAGCGAGATCCGGAGCATCCGTCGGCCGGGGGCGCCGAGGTGCACGTGGCGGAGATCTTCGGCCGGCTCGCGGAGCGGGGGTTCGAGGTGACCCTGGCGGCGGTCGGCTTTCCGGGGGCGCCCGCACGCGATGAGGTCCGTGGCATGCGTGTCTGGCGGCTCGGGGGGCTGGCCCAGTACTACCCGCGCGTGCTCTGGACCTGCGCGAACGAGACCTGGCAGGGTCGCTTCGATCTGGTCGTCGAGCACCTCAACAAGGTTCCCTTCTGCTCGGCACTGTACTCCGCCGCACCCGTGCTCGCGATCAACCACCACCTCTTCGGGCGCAGCGCCTTCCAGCAGGTCGCCTGGCCGATCGCGGCGACGGTCGTATCGATCGAGAAGCTGATTCCGCTCGTGTACCGCAACGTACCGATCGTCGCCGTCTCACAGAGCTCCAAGGACGATCTGATCGCTCGGGGCCTGCCGCCCGATCGCATCCGGCTCATTCACAACGGAATCCACTTTCCGGAGCTCGAGCCCATGCCCTGGGCGGAGCGCCCCTGCCGCGTGGCGTACCTGGGTCGACTCGAGCCCTACAAGCGCGTGGACCTGATGCTGCGGGCTCTCGCCTCGCTGACCGAGCGCTTTCCCAAGCTCGAGATCGTGCTGGTCGGTCGCGGCTCGGCGCGGCCGGGCCTCGAGGCACTGACCGGCGAGCTCGGCCTGGCGAGCCGAACGCGCTTTGCGGGCTTCGTCAGCGACGCCGAGCGCGATGCGCTCGTGCGCGAGGCGCGCGTCTGCGTCTGCCCGTCGGTGAAGGAGGGCTGGGGCATCACCGTGATCGAGGCGAGCGCGCTGGGCGTGCCGGTCGTGGCGACGGATGCGCCGGGCCTGCGCGACGCGGTCCGGCACGGAGAGACCGGCGTGCTCGTAGAGGATGGACCGTCCGAAGCCTTCGTGCGGCGGCTGGCCAGCACCACAGAGGAGCTGCTCCGCGATCCCTCGCTGGCTGCACGTCTCGCGCAGGGCGGTCGCAAGTGGTCGCGGCGCTTCGACTGGGACAGCGCAGCGGCTCTGATGGCGGAGGCGCTCGAGGACGCTCGGAGGCGGCCGTGAGAGCTCGTGGCCGACTCGGAAGCGCGGCTACCGCGGGGATCGCGCTCGCAGCCGTGGGCGTGGCGATCCGCGTCAACAACGCGCTGCGCTACCCGACCAACTGGGGCTTCGACGCACGCTTCAACTGGGAGTACATCGAGCACCTCATGAGCGCCTGGACACTCCCAGCGCCCGGAGAGCTCTGGGCGAGCTCACACCCCCCGCTCTTCTACTACCTGGGCGCCGGGCTCGGTCGCCTGCTCGGTACGCCCGGGACGGAGGGCACCGTGCTGGCGATTCGCCTGCTGAGCTCCGCGGCGGGGCTCGGAAGCGTCGCCCTCGCGGTCCTGCTGGTGCGGCGTCTGGCCCCGGGCTGCGACCGGCGCGTCGGGCTCGCGGCGGGCGCGCTGCTCTTCCTGCCGGTGCACATCTACATGAGCGCCATGCTCAACGAGGAGATGCTGGCGGCCAGCCTGACCTCGCTGGCCCTCACCGGAACGGTCTTCGCGCTGGCCCGGCCCCTGCCGGACCGCCGCGAGAGCTGGCGCGCGGCGGCGATCGGGCTCGTCGGCGGCCTCGCGCTGCTCACGAAGCTGAGCGGAGCGATCGTGGTGCTCACCTCCGCTGCGGCCTACGCCGCGGGAGGTCTGGCCCGGCGACGCCTCCGCCCGGCTGCGCTTCACGTTACGCTGGTGATCGGCTGCGCGGGTCTCGCGGGGGGCTGGTTCTACGCCCGCAACCAGCTCCGCTACGGCTACCTCTACCCCCACGGCCTGGAAACTCACCGGATCATGAGGTCGATGCCGCCGGGGGAGCGCCAGGTGGCGGACTACCTGCGCGTACCGCCGGCCACCTGGACCGATCCCCAGCTCCTGGCTCCTGGGCTGCTCCGATCGGTCTGGGGCAGCACCTACGTGACGGTCTTCTTCGACGGGCACCGGACCTTCGTGCCGCGCGAGGGGAGCGGCATCCAGCGCGCAGGCCGAGCGCTGCTGGTGCTCGGGCTGCTCCCGAGTGTCGCGTTCATCGTGGGCCTCGGCCGCGGCGCACGGCGCTCCCTCCGCACCCCGGCCGGGCCCGATCTGCCGCTGCTGCTGATCGTCGCCCTCACTTTGGGGGGGTACGTCCTGTTCACCTGGCGGAACCCCTGGTTCGTGGCCGTGAAGGGCAGCTACCTGCTCGGCCTCTCGCTGCCCTTCGCGTACTACTCTAGTGAGGTCCTGGCGGACTGGACCCGGGGGCGTGGAGCGCGCTCCCATCTGGTCCTCGCCGCGCTGGCCCTGGCCGCGGGGCTCTCCGCCGCGACATTCAGCTACGGGACGCTCTTTGCCAAGTGGGAAATGCCGGGACTCGAGTGGAGAACGGGATGATGTGGATCAAGCGCCTGCTGCAGTGGATCGTGCCGCCCGCCGTGAGCGCGGGCCTGCTCTGGTACCTGCTCTCGCAGTACGACATGAGTCGGACGGCGGGACAGGTGGACCTCCACGTGCTGGCGGTCTTCCTCCCCTCGCTCGTGGCCTACGGCGCGTTCAGCCTGTGGATCGAGGCCGTCAGCCTGGTGCGGCTGCTCCCCGAGTCGCACACGCGACACTTTGGCGAGTGGACCGCCGCGCGCGTCAAGGCGGCGAGCTATCCGCTCTACATCCTGAACTACGCACTCGGGGCCGGAGCTCTGGCGGTCCTGCTGCGCCGACGGGCGGGGCTCTCGATCTCGGATGCGAGCGGCCTCGTGATCCTGATGTCGCTCTTCGACATGGGCATGCTTCTCGTGCTCGCGGGACTGAGCGCCACTCTGCTCACCACGGGGGCCGACGACATCCCCGTGCTCTGGATCGGCGGCGCCGGTGCGGCCCTGACCGCGGGTCTGCTGGGCGGCTTCGCACTTCTCCGTACACCCCGGCCGCTCGGGCCGCTCGAGCGCCTGCGCAATCTCGAGCTCTTTCGTGCAGCACGGACGACGGAGCCGCGCAAGCTCGTCGAGCTCGGTCTGCTCCGGCTGGTCTTCGTGCTGAGCTTCATGTCCGTGGCCTGGGCGGCCCTCATGGCCTTCGAGGTCTCCGTTCCGTTCATAGACGCCATGGTGAACATCGCCATCGTGGCGATGATCGCGACGCTGCCGATCGCCGTGGCCGGGTTGGGAACGAGCCAGGCTGCATTCCTCTACTGCTTCCGCCACTGGGCCGACGAAGAGACCCTGCTCGCGTGCAGCCTGGTGCTTTCCTTCGGTCTGATCCTGCTCCGCGGTGGGCTCGGCCTGATCTTCTCCGGGGAGTTCGCTCGCGAGGCGTTGCAGGCGGTGCGGGGCGAGCACGAGCCTGCATGAGCGCTCCCCCCTTCACGGGTGAGAGGCTGCACGCCGACAACGCACTTTTTGGCGTGGACCTCGCGCGCCACCGCGCCGCCTATCGCTTCGCCGCAGACCGTGTGCGGGGCCGGCGCGTTCTCGATCTGGGCTGCGGGACCGGCTACGGCGCCGCAGAGCTCTCCTCGGCGGCGGGCACGATCGTGGGTCTGGATCGCGTCGCGCCGGATCCCGCCGCACGCCGGAGCACGGCCCACTGGATCCGTGCGGACCTGAATCGGGTTCCTCTCGAGCACGCGTCCTTCGACGTGGTCCTGAGCTTTCAGGTGATCGAGCATCTCGAGGATCCCCAACCGTACCTGGGCGCGGCTACGAGCGTGCTGCGCCCGGACGGCGTGGCTCTCTTCACGACGCCGAACCTGCTGACGTCGGATCGCGAGAACCCCTTCCACGTACACGAGTACGAGGCCAGCGAGCTCGCCGAGCTCCTCGCGAACCACTTCGGTCGCGTGGAGCTTCTGGGGATCTCGGCCGGTCCCACGGTGGCCCCGTACTTCGAGGCGCGGCTGGAGCGCATCCGCCGCATCACGCGCCTCGATCCGCTGGGCCTGCGGCGACGCCTTCCTCGCGCACTCGTCGAGCGGCTCTTCGGGATCCTGGCCATCGTGGTCCGACGCGGAATCCGCGGCGGGAACGGCATGCCCGAGGCGACCTGGCGTGACTTTCCAATCGAGCCCGTGCACGAGGCCTGCCTCGATCTGCTGGCGGTCTGCCGGGAGCCGTGCGAGCGACGAGCGGCATGAAGCGAAGACCGGCGGGCGGTCCGCGTGTGATCCCGCTCGCCGCCGCCCTGGTCCTGGGAGGGCTGACGCTCTGGCTCTGGCCGGTTCCCGAGCGAGCGACCCCGGAGCGCATCGTGCTGATCGTCGTCGACACGCTGCGGCGGGATCATCTCTCGAGCTACGGCGGTGACACGCCCACGCCGCGGCTGGACGCCCTGGCGACACGGGGGCGACGCTTCGAGAACGTGCTGGCCTCCTACCACCAGACGACGATGTCGATGGGGGCACTGTTCACGGGACACACACCGAGCCTGGATCGTGGCGCAGCGGAAGGCGTGATCCCCTGGAACGGACGCACCTGGTGCGGACTGGCGCGCTTTGCGACCCCGGGACGCGAGCCAGGCTGCCTGCCTCGGGCCGTGCCGACGCTTCCCGAGCGCATGCGACGGGCGGGGTACTGGACGATCGGAATCGTGACCAACCCCCTGCTCTTCGCGCCCGCGGGCTTCGAGCGGGGCTTCGACATCTGGCGCGAGCTTCGCGATCCGAAGGCAAAGGCGCGGCCCGGCCTGGGCCGCCGACCCATCCGCCGCTCCGCCTCGGCCGCCAGGGTACGCGAGGCCGTGCGCGAGGCGCTTGCAGCGCGGAGGAACGATCGCTTCTTCCTCTACCTCCACTACATGGACGTTCACGATTACCTGCTCTGGCACCAGCCGTATGCCACGATGGTGCAGCGGGTCGACGCGGCCATCGGCGCGCTGCTGGATGACCTTGCTGAGGAGGGGCTTCTGGAAGGCACCGCGATCGTCGTCACGGCGGACCACGGCGAGCGTCTCAGGGAGCGGCACCTCGTCCACGGCCGGCCGGGCCATCGCGGCAACCCGAGCTTCGAGGAGGTGCTGCGCATTCCGCTGATCGTCGTTCCGGATCCGGGCCCACCCGGGGGACCGCTGCTTCGGAGCACCGAGATCCATGGTCTGCTGCTCCACCTCGCCGGCGCGGAAGAGCCTCCGTCGCCCGAGCTCGCGTGCGAGGAGCTATACCTCTCGGAAATGGGCTGGCAGACGTATCGGGACGACCGCTTCAAGAGCTACCGCAACCGGCGCACCGGCGAGGTCCATCTCGTCGATCTCGAGGCGGATCCGAATGAGACCCTCGATGTCACGGCGCGCTTTCCCGAGGTCGTCGATCGCCACACGGCCCGGGTCGAGTCCCTGGCTCGATCGCTCGGCGCGCTCCATCGAGGACCTGAGGGCCTGAGCGAGGAGGATCGTCGGCGGCTCGAAGCTCTCGGCTACCTGGAATAGGCGCCGGGCTCAGCGCGGGCGCGGCCGAAGCAGCGGGAAGTGCGCGCCGTTCACGAAGACGTAGAGCGACGCCAGCGCCGCGACGCCCGACAGGACCAGGGCGGTCCGGCGCAGCCGGGGCGCCAGCTCGAGCGCCGCGCGGGCGTAGAAGACTGCGGCCACCGGCGCCAGCGGCAACAGATAGGTGGCCTTGACCGCGACGGCCGCCGGTGCACGCCAGGTGAACGCGAGGAACGCCACGAGGCCCGCCAAAGACATGGCGACGAGCGGGGCTTCGGGCGATGCAGCGCCGCGCCGAAGCCAGTCGCGCAGCGCCCGCACGAAGCCGAGCAGCACGAGCGAGGTGGGAACGAGACCCAGAAACGCGAGCACGGTGCCGGCGTACTCGCCGTCTGCGTGTCGCGCTCCGGGCACACGGTGGCCGAAGGCGTCGTACCAGATGCCGACGTAGGTCAGTCCCCAGATGTTCGTCATCGCGGGATTGCGGTTGGCCGGTGAGCCGGGCTTGCCCGCCTCGTGGTAGAGCGATGGACGCAGCAGCACGGCGGGGTTGAACCAGAGGTAGTCCGAGATCCTGCGCTCGCGAATGATGAACTTCTCCTCGGCGCTCTTCATCGGCTCGAGGGTTCGCGTCATGGGAAGGAGCGATCCGGTCAGGCGCAGGTTGCGTACGTAGACAGGTCCCGCGATGGCCGCTCCCAGAACGGCCCCGACGAGTATCGCGTGCAGCATGCGCCGGTCGAGGCGCGCACGCAGAAACGGAACGACGCAGGCCACCGCGACGAAGGCCCCGGAGTACTTCGTCGCCAGCGCCAGGCCCGCCAGAGCTCCGGCCGCGGCGGCGGCGCGGCGATCCCCCGGGTCTACCTGGAGGCGAATCAGCGCAGGCAACGCGAGCGCGCCCATCGCCACGCCCCACGCCTCGTTGCCGATCATCGTGGCGGAGAGCTGGCAGCACGGCACGAAGAGCACGAGGGCCGTCGTCAGCGCACTGATGGCCAGGCTGCCGGTCCTCCGCACCGCCAAGTGAAAGCTCACCGCGCCGACGATCAGGAGCGCGAGGCCGCTGATGGAGCGCAGGCCGAGCATCCAGATCGAGACCTGGTGCGCGTCGTGGATGTCGTCGGGACGCACCAGCGGCCAGACGAGGCTGCCGAGCAGGTAGTAAAGGGGCGGATGGAACGTGGACCAGCCCTCGAGCGGATCGGGAAGACGACCCTCGCGGACGATCGTCTCGATGTACTCGGCGTGAAACTTCGCGTCGTAGCCGATGATCGGAGGCAGCGTGTAGCTGTTCCATCCGTAGAGCAGAGCGGCGGCGAGGAGCAGCAGCGCGAGCACCCGACGACCCGCCCGCGGATCGGGAAGCCGCCGCGAGAAGCCCCCAGTCCCTTCTGCTCCGACGGCGGCGCTGGCTCTCGTCGCCTTGCGGGCGCGGCCCGGCTTTCCGGGGGCGGGCGCTCGCCGCCGCGCCATGCTCAGTCGCCCCGGAAGAAGGCCTGAAAGACCCGGATCATGGGCTCGATATCCGCGCTGCCGGCCATCTCGCGGCAGGAGTGCATCGACAGTGTCGGGCTGCCGACGTCGATCGTGCGCAGACCCGTGCGTGCCGCGCTGACTGGGCCGATCGTGGTCCCGCAGGGGACGTCGCCACGGCTGGCGAAATGCTGCGGCTCGACGCCGACGCGGGCGCAGAGGGCCGAGAAGAGGCCGGCCGTCTCCGCGTCGCCCGCGTAGGACTGGCTGGCGTTCACCTTGATCACCGGACCCCGACCGATCACCGGCTGGTGGGTGGGGTCGTGGCGGTCCGCGTAGTTTGGGTGCACAGCGTGGGCCATGTCGGCGGAGATCATGACCGAGCGCGACAGGGCACGCGGCAGCCCCTGGGGCTCGCCCCCCTTGTAGGCGTGGACCGCGCGCTCGAGGGTCTCGAGCAGGAAGGGCCCCGCCGCTCCCTGGGCCGTCCGGCTTCCGATCTCCTCGTGATCGTAGAGAACGATCATGCGGGCGAACGGCGGAGCCGGAGACTCGCCGACGTCGATCAAGGCCGTGAGGGCCGCGTGACACGAGCCCAGGTTGTCGAGGCGCGGCGCGTGGACGAACTCGCCGCGCGCGCCACTGACGACCGACGGCTGCGTGTCGTGGAGCATGAGATCGTAGGCCAGCACGTCCTCCGCCGAGACATGCGCCAGATCGCGCGCACGAAGCTCGAGCGCCAGAAGCTCGCGGAGCGGCGGCGCGTCCTCGAGCCCCAGAACCGGGACGCTGTGCTTCTGGAGATCGAGCTTGAGACCCTCTTCGCGCAGCTCCCGATAGAGATGGATCGCGAGGTTCGGCACGCGCAGCAGCGGCCGCTCGAAGTCGATGAGCAGGGTTCGGGGGCCACCCTCGGCGCGCACGCTCACACACCCCGCCAGAGAGAGATCGCGGTCGAGCCAGGTGTGAAGCAGCAGGCCCCCGTAGGGCTCCACGGCGAGCTGCCGGTAGCCCGTGGCGGTCACGTCCGGCCGCGGCTTGAGGCGGAGGTTCGGCGAGTCGGTGTGAGCCCCGATCACGCGAAAGCCCCCCTGCACCGGAGACTCGCGGCCCACCTCGAACGCGATCAGGCTGCCCTCCCCACGAACAACGTGACGGCGGTCCCCCGGCGAGAGACTCCAGGCCTCCGCTTCCGAGAGCGCTCGGTAGCCCACCGCCTCGAGCCTGCGCGCCGACTCGGCGACCGCATGGTAGGGCGTGGGCGACCGATCGATGAAGGTCAGCAGATCCCGCACCGGGTCCGTCATCCTCGAGAAAGTAGCCGCACCGCTGCGCTCCCACCAAGGGCGCCCGGCCGGTCGCCGTAGCCGCTGCGTTTCGGGCTAGAATGCTCGCGGCCCTGGCGGACGGGGAAGGAGGATGCCTTGACGACGGTCGCAAGCTTTGCTGAGAAGAGTCCGGATCGCCCGGCGGTCATCTACGGGAACGGTGGGTCGGTCGAGACCTACGGCGAGCTGGAGCTTCGCTCGCGGCGCATCGCCCATGGCTTCCGCAAGTGGGGCCTCGAGCCGGGCGACTGCGTGGCGGTGCTACTCGGAAACGGAGAGGGATTCTTCGACGTGTACTGGGCCTGCTTTCGGAGCGGGCTCTTCATCACGCCAGTGAACTGGCACCTCGCGGAGGCCGAGGTTGGCTACATCGTCGACAACTGCGATGCCAGCCTGTTCGTCGCCTCGGCCGAGTTCGGGAAGCTCGCCGCCCGCGTGGGCCGCGACGTCTCGAAAGTCCGCATGAAGCTCTCCGTGGGCGGTGAGATCGAGGGCTTCCTGCGCCTCGAGGATGCGCTCGCCGAGGTCCCCGAGGACGCGCCCCTCGACGGTCAGCTCGAGGGATCGATGATGCTCTACTCCTCCGGAACCACGGGCTACCCCAAGGGCGTCCGCCATCCCATGCCGGGCCTGCCGGCGGGCGATCCCAAGGCCGCCTTCGGACACGTGGCATTGATGTCCCTGTTCGGAATGCGCGAAGGGGACCGCTACCTCTGTCCCGCGCCGCTCTACCACGCCGCCCCCCTCACATTCTCGAGCGCACAGCATCGCATGGGCTCGACCGTCGTCGTGATGCCCCGCTTCGACCCCCAGGAGGCTCTGCGTACGATCCAGGACCAGCGGGTGACGACGTCGCAGTGGGTGCCGACGCACTTCACTCGCATGCTCCAGCTTCCCGAGGACGTTCGGCGCCGCCATGACGTGTCGAGCCTGCGGGTGGCCGTGCACGCCGCAGCCCCCTGCCCGATCCCGGTCAAGCGGCAGATGATCGAGTGGTGGGGGCCGATTCTGGTGGAGTACTACGCAGGCACCGAGGGGGGTGGCACCCTGATCCGCTCCGAGGAGTGGCTGGAGCACCCCGGCTCCGTCGGGCGCCACTGGGCGGGTGGAAAGATCTGGATCCTGGACGACGAGGGCCGAGAAATCGGCACGCCCGGGGCCGAAGGGAACGTCTTCTTCGAGGCCATGCCCGACCGACGTTTCGAGTACTACAAGGACGAGAAGAAGACCGCGGAGACCTACCGCGGAGACCTCTTCACGCTCGGGGATGTCGGATACGTCGACGGGGAGGGCTACCTGTTCCTGACCGATCGCAAATCCCACATGATCATCTCGGGAGGTGTGAACATCTACCCGCAGGAGACGGAGAACCATCTGATCACGCATCCTGCCGTCGCCGACGTGGCCGTGATCGGCGTCCCGGATCCGGAGATGGGTGAGCAGGTCAAGGCGGTCGTCGTTCCCGCACCCTCTGCCCAGGCCGGTCGGGAGCTCGAGCTCGAGCTGATCCGCTACTGCCGTGACGGCATTGCGCACTACAAGTGCCCCAGGAGCGTGGACTTCGTCGACGAGCTGCCTCGTCTGCCCACCGGGAAGCTCCTCAAGCGGAAGCTTCGGGAACGCTACTGGGAGGGCCGGGACGGCACGCTGGTCTGAGGGACGGGCGCCCGGAGAGCGGACCTCAGTACACCTTGCGAGATGGGGTCTCGCGGACCTCGTAGCTGTAGTCGAGGACGGTCCCCATGCCGTCGAGCTGAACCTTGAGGATGTGGGTGCGCGAGGTCGAGTATCGGACGTCAAGGGGGGGCAGAAAGAAGGGCACGCGTAGGACCGATGCGATCGCGCGTCCGATCTTGCTGAGCATGCGCGAATCGCGGGTCGTCGTCTCCTCGTGGAACCAGGTCCACTCGGAGCCTCCGGTGCCTCGCACGCGGCGACCGGTCGGCTCGCCGAAGAGCTCGAGAAGCCGCGCCTCGTCCGTGACGCCGGGGCGGATCAGCGGTACGGCATCGACGTTGAAGGGCCGTCCGCGGCTGGCACAGCCGAGCGCGAGCAGCGGGATCAGAAGGACGAGCGCGCGGCTCAGGGCGGACAAGGGACGCTCAGAAAGGGCTCTGCTTCTGGATGTAGTAGCGGACCAGCTCGAAGCGATCGTTGCCCCAGAACATCTCGTCCCCGACGAAGATCGTCGGTACGCCGAAGACTCCGCGCGCGATCGCATCGCGGGTCTCGCGCTCCAGATGCTGCGCCAGCTCATCGGAGCGCGCTCGCTCGAGTGCCGCATCCGCGTCCAGCCCGGCGCCTTCCAGAAGGTCGCGAACGACCTCGGGTGACGAGACGTCGAGCCCCTCGGCCCAGCGTGCGCGGAACGCGGGGTAGTGAAACTCGCGCAGACGGTCCTGCTTCTTCGCAACGAGTGCGGCCTGGAGCAGCAGGCGGGTCTCGGGACGCTTGCGCTTGCGCACGTCCGGGTAGAACTCGGCACCGATCATCTCCGCCCAGTGCTTGAGGTCCGCCACGTAGTTCCGCTTCTTCCGCTCGCCCGGCTCGGGCGGCTTGCCCGAGCTCGGCTCCGCGAGCTGGGCGAGGCGTACGGGGCGAAAGTCGATCTCGACGCCCAGTTCCTGGAAGTAGGGCTCCACCCGACAGCTCCCGAGGTAGGCCCAGGGGCAGGCGTAGTCGTAGTAGAAGGGAATGCGCATGGCCGCTCTCCTCGTTGCTCGACGCTCCGCATAGCTTAGCCCGCCGCCCCCTTCGCGGTCATCTGTGCCAGACTCCCGGCATGGATACGCACGATCTGTCGGGAAGGTGGGCACTCGTGACTGGTGCCGGCAGCGGCATCGGCCGGGCGACGGCGCGGGCCCTGGCGGCACGTGGCGCGGACCTGGTGCTCTGTGACATCGAGAAGCCAGGCCTCGAGTCCCTGGAGCATGAGCTGCGGGAGATGGGAAGACGTACGCTCGTCCACGAGGTCGACGTCTCTCAGCGCAGCTCCATGGAGGCCTTCGCGGAGCGGGTCCACGGCGAGATCGAGGCCGTCGATATTCTCGTCAACAACGCCGGCGTCGCGGTGATGGCCGACTTCCTCGACTGTCCGCTCCAGGACTGGGACTGGATCGTGGGCGTGAACCTCTGGGGAGTGATCCACGGCCTGCACTTCTTTGTCCCGCGGATGGTGGAACGCGGAAAGGGAGGGCATGTCGTTAACGTGTCCTCGGTGGCCGGGTTCCTCGCGGCACGGACGCTGATCGCATACTCGGCAACGAAGTTCGGCGTCTTCGCCATCTCCGAGGCGCTCAGGCCAGAGCTCGCCCCCCACGGCATCGGTGTCTCGGTGATCTGTCCCGGCTTCATCGACACGCCGATCTCCGAGCGGGCCCGCTTTCGGGGCGTGGCCTCCGACGAAGAGATCCGGCAGCGTACGACGGAGTCCGTACGCCGCTTCTCCTCGCCTCCCGAGCTCGTGGCCCGGAAGATCCTCTCCGCGATTCAACGCAATCGGGCCGTCGTCCCGGTCACATCCGGCGCCTGGCTGCTCTACTACCTCAAGCGCGCCACACCCCGGGCCGTGCTCTGGACCTTCGAGCGAGTGGTCCGGCTGAGCCGACGGAGGGAGACGCTCTGAGCTTTACCGCGCTGCGCCAGGAGATGGATCGCCAGGTGGCCTCGGGGCTGCGGCCGTCCATCCAGGTGGCGGTCGACTGGCGCGGCGAACTCGTCTTCGACGAGGCCTGCGGTGAGGGCGTGTCGCCGGACTCCTGCTACCTGCTCTGGAGCTCGACGAAGCCCTTCGTGGCCGTTGCCCTGCTCCAGCAGATCGAGGAGGGTAGGGCCGACCTCGACGACCGGATCGCCAAGCACATTCCCGAGTTCGCACGAGGCGGCAAGGAGTCTGCGACGATCGCGCACGTGCTCACGCATCGGGGCGGGTTCCCGGGCTTCGGCCCGGCGCAGCGCCGGGAGCTGTTCGGAATGCTGCGCGACTACGACGAGGCGCTGCGCTTCGTCTTCGAGCTCGAGGCGAGCTGGGAGCCCGGTACGGCGCGCGGCTACCATCCCTTCACCGGCTGGCTGATCCTCGCCGAGCTGATCCAGCGGCTCGACGGACGTCCACTGGCCGAGGTGCTTCGGGAGAGGGTGCTACATCCTGCGGGCATCGCGGACGATGCCTTCTCGCTGGGTGAGCCCGGGCGGCTGAGCCAGCCCCCCATGCGGATCACCACCCGCGAGGAACGGGCGGCACCGCCCGCGGCCGAGGCGAGCTTCTGGAACGATCCGCGCACGCACGCGGCGCTGATCCCGGGTGCGGGCGGAATCTCGAGGGCGCGGGACGTGATCAAGCTCTACCGGGCCCTGCTCGATGCAGGCCGCGGCCCTGCCGGGCGGATCCTCTCCGCGCAGATGGTGCGCTGCGCGACCTTCCCGCACGTGGTCGGCATGATCGACCGGACGTTCCTGCGCGACATCCCGTGGGCGCTGGGATTCCATCTCAAGCACGTGCGACCCGCCCTCGATGACTGCGGCCGCAGCGCGACGCCGGGCACGTTCGGCCACGGCGGCCACTTCCTGGTGAACACGGCCTGGGCCGATCCCGGCAAGGACCTCGCCGTCTGCATCCTGGCCAATGGACTGACGGAGCCCCGGGTCGGGGTCCGCGCCGTGAGCGCGCTCTCACAGGCCATCCACGACGAGGTGGACCGTGAGCGCGGAACCGCTTGAGGGAGACCGCGTCGATCGCGTACGTTTGGGTCTCCGGAGGGAGGCCGGAGCCGTGACCACGGAGACCATCGCACCGGGGCTGCTGCTGGCCATGCCCCAGCTCCAGGACGAGAACTTCACACGGAGCGTCGTCTTGATGATCGAGCACACACGCAACGGGTCCTTCGGCCTGGTGGTGAATCGCCCCACGCTGATTCCCGTGGCCGAGGTGCTGATCAACCTCGGCGTGGAGTGGGGCGGCGATCCGGAGGCCACGGTCTGGACGGGCGGTCCTGTGATGCCCGGAACGGGCTGGCTGCTGCACGAGCCGGTCGAGCTCGCCAGCGGCGAGGGGAGGATTCCGGTCACCGAGCACATCGTGCTCTCGACCTCGCCGGAGCGCCTCAAGGTGCTGGCCGCTCATCCTCCCACCAACATCCGCTTTCTCATGGGCTACTCGGGCTGGGGGGCGTCCCAGCTCGAGTCCGAGCTGGCCGCGGGCTCCTGGCTCGTGGCCGAAGCCACGGCGGATCTGGTCTTCGGCACACCGGCCGAGGAGATGTGGGAGGCCGCGATGCGCTCGCTGGGCGTCGATCCGTCCACGCTCGTGCAGACCCACGGCGTCCACTGACTCGGTTCGTCTCTGCACGGGATGGAGACCAAGGGAACGCGGGCATGCAAAGAGCCTTGACTGCAGGACGAGCCGCCGGGCTCGTGCTCGGGCGGCCCGACGACGAGATCGGCAGCCTCGTGCGCATCCTCACCGCCCCGACGGGGATGATCGACGCGGAGCTTATCCGGGTGCGCGAACGGCCCAGGAGGGGACCAACGACCCCCGCCGGATCCGAGCGAACGCTCCGATCGACAAGGCTCCGCATTGGAAGATCAGACACGCGGGAGTAGACTGCCCGCGATGCGCAAGGCCGAGCGCCGACACTGGCTCGACGCACTCTCGCCGCAGGAGCTGCGCGAGCTCCTGGCGCTGCACGATCTGCGCTCCTGGACCTCGCTGGCGGTCAACTGGGGGCTCGTCTTCGGCTCTTTCGCGCTCGTCGGTGCCGTGCCGCATCCATTGACCGTGCTCGTCGCGCTCTTCGTGATCGGCGGCCGCCAGCTCGGCTGTGCGGTGCTCATGCACGAGGCCTCACACCGCACCCTGTTGCGTCGACGTGCGCTCAACGACTGGGTCGGGGACTGGCTCTGCGCCTACCCCGTCTGGGCCGCGATGAAGCCCTACCGCCGCTACCACCTCCGGCACCATGCCCACACCTGGACGGAGCAGGATCCGGATCTCGACCTCGCCCGTCCGTTTCCCGTGACGCGCGCCAGTCTCGCGCGCAAGGTCTGGCGTGACCTCTCCGGTCGCACCGGATGGAAGCGTGTGCGTGCGATTCTCCGCCGCGATTTCGGCCGCTCGCAGGGCAAGACCTCCCGACGGAACGAGGTCGGATGGCGCACGTTGGTCCCGGTCGTCGTGACAAACGCCGCGATCCTCGCGCCGCTCTGGGCGTTCGGGTGGCCCGAGCTCTACCTGCTCTGGCCCGTGGCCTGGATGACGACCTACAGCCTCGCCATGCGCATCCGCGCCATCGCGGAGCACTCCATGCCTGGCGATCCGGCCGATGAGCTGCTCAACGCCCGGACCACCGAAGCCTCGCTCTGGGAGCGGGCTCTGCTCGCACCCAATCGCGTGAACTTCCACCTCGAGCACCATCTGATCATGGCCGTGCCCCACTACCACCTGCCCCGCCTGCGGCGTCTGCTGCTCGAGCGCGGTGTGCTGGAGCACGTGCCGCGAACCCCCGGCTACGTGGCCCTGCTGAGCCGCGCCAGCTCTGCCTGACGCCATGCCCTCCCGGACCCGGGACGCGCACGTCCCGCTCGCGGGCGTGCGCGTCATCGATCTCTCGCACGTTCTGACCGGCCCCTACGCCACACGGATCCTCGCCGAGCTCGGGGCCGATGTGATCAAGATCGAGTCCCCGCAAGGAGACATGTCGCGACTCATCGCCGCCAAGAAGGACCGGGGCCAATCGGGCCTGTACACCTACGCGAACCTGGGCAAGCGAAACGTGTGCATCGATCTGCGCAAGCCGGGCGGCGCCGAGCTGGTCCTCGAGCTGGTGCGCACGGCCCACGCGGTCGTCGAGAACCTCCGTCCCGGAGTCGCCGATCGACTCGGCATCGGATGGGAGCACGTGCATCGGGCCCGGCCACGCGCGGTCATGCTCTCGATCTCCGGCTATGGGGCAGGCTCCTCCCTGGGCGATCGCGGCGCCTTCGCTCCGACGATGCAGGCGGCCACGGGACTGCTCGAGTACCAGGCTCGTGCGACGGGCCACCCCGTGGCACGTCTGGCGGACGCGCGGGCGGACATGACCACGGCACTGCACGGCGTGATCGCCCTGCTGGCCGCCCTGCGGATCGCCGAGCGGACCGGGGAGGGGCAGCACATCGAGCTCTGCATGTACGATGCCGTGCTGGCCAGCTACAGCGAGAGCCCGCACGAGCTGCTCGAGGGGAGCGAGGTGCGCGAGGAGGCGCCCCCCTTCGACGCCGGCCCGAACGGATGGATCGCCGTCGCCGGCCCTCCCCAGCACGGCTGGGCGCTGATGCGAAAGGCCTTCCCGGAGCTGGAGGACCCGACCCCGACCGGGGCGGATCTCGAGACCAAGGCGCGGCTGCGTCACGAGGCCATGGAAGCTTGGATGGCCAAGCAGCCGGGGGTCGAGGCGCTGCTCGAGAAGCTCGACCGGGCCGGCCTGCCCTGCGCCCGCGTGGCGCCGCTGCACGAGGCGCTCACCGGTCCTTTCGCACGCGAGCGCGAGCTCCTGCTTCACGTCGACGATCGTCGCGGCGGTACGCGGCCCGTCGTGCGCTCACCCTTGCGCTTCTCACGCTCTCCCTGCGAGCCACAGCGACCCGCACCACTTCAGGGCGAGCACAATGCCGAGGTGCTGCGCGAGCTGCTCGGGCTCGACGACGAGCGCATCCGGGCGCTCGAGCGGTCCGGCGTACTCCGACCGACGCCACGCTGAGAGAGCCAGATGTGAGCGCGAGGGGAGCGAGCTCGCGACGCGCGTCGGCACACTAGCCCTGGAATAAGCGTTCACGAGGGATCGTAGCCCGCTTCGTTTGTCGATCG
>JBHHVJ010000046.1:0-27562 GCA_046754285.1 Myxococcota bacterium
AGCCGAAGAGCTCGCTCTCCAGCAGCTCCGAGGGCAGGGCCGCGCAGTTGACCTTGATGAACGGCCCGTCCGGTCGCGCCGAGCGCTCATGGAGGGTGCGGGCCACGAGCTCCTTGCCCGTCCCGCTCTCGCCCCGGATCAGCACGGTGATGTCCGTGTCGGCCACGTGATCGATCAGATCATCGATGGCGCGCATGCGGGGCGTGTCGCTGAACAGAAAGCTCGGGCGCGTCTGGCGGGCGCGCGGGGCCAGCTCACGCAGCCGGGCGACCTCGCTCTCGAGCTGGCGACGATCCAGGGCCTTGCGGAAGGCCAGCTCGAGCTCCTCGGGGTGGAAGGGCTTGCGAAGGAACTCAGCCGCCCCGGCCCGCAGCACCTCGACGATCACGGCGGTCTCGCCATGGCCCGAGAGAATGATCACGGGGACGCGGGCGTCGATCGATCGCATGCGCTTGAGCGTCTCGAGGCCGTCCATGCCCGGCAGCAGCAGATCCAGCGTGACCAGATCCGGCCTCTCGCGCTCGAAACGCTCCAGCGCTTGCTCCCCGCTCTCCTCCTGGGCCACCTCATACCCGAGGCTCTCCCCGAAGCAGACGAGCCACTCCCGCGCGGCGGGGTCGTCGTCCACGATCAGGAGTCGGTAGGCACGCATGGGGGGCTTCCCTCGGGCTGGATGAAGTCTGGCCCCTGCTTTCTGCCACATCCGTGCCAGGATTCCGGCCGAATACGGCTCGCTCCCGTCCGGGGCGGAAGCCGGCATCCACCCGGAGCCGCCCGGGACCCATCTGGGAGGCAGGCGTCTACCCAGAAGTGGTAGCACGCTTCCCATGGATTCCGGGGCCGCCCTGCCGGAGCCCCACGAGCTGGCGCGGGTCCTGCTAGGAGATCGAGTCCGGTATCGCAGTGCCTGTGGCCCCCCGTGCCCCAGGCGGAGATCCGATTCCGGGGCGGCCGAGTGCGTCGAACCCCATCGCCGTCCCGCGTCGGGCTCTGCGGACCTACCGATCCAGGAGGGATCCTCGGGGCTCTCCTGGGCTAACCTCTGCGATCAGGGGAGCCGCCCGGGAGGTCCCCAAGCCGAGCCGAGCCTCCATGACACAAGCCGCGCAGACCCCTGCAGACCGATCGGCCCGCACGACCCGCGGGCCCCTGCCGCGG
Organism: Myxococcota bacterium; assembly: GCA_046754285.1. GTDB lineage: Bacteria > Myxococcota_A > UBA9160 > SZUA-336 > SZUA-336 > JBHHVJ01. The sequence goes on from JBHHVJ010000046.1 coordinate 1,159, forward strand.
GGTTGGATCTGCCTCGGACTCTACGCGCTCGTGACGGCACCGACCGGCGCCTGGCTGTGGGAGCGCTGGACCCAGGGGATCATGTACAACGGGCACGGAATCGTGATCCCGCCGCTGGTCGCCTTCCTCGTGTACGAGCAGCTCCGGGATGAGCCGAGGGGCGAGCCGCAGGCCTCCGCCTGGGGGTTCCTCTTCCTGGTCCCCAGCCTGCTGCTGATCGCGCTCGACAGTGCGATCGGGACCCAGCTTCTCGCGGCCGTGGGCTTGGTGGGCTCGCTCCCCGGCCTCGCACTCCTGCTGCTGGGCGTAGAGCGAACCCGCCGCCTGATCTTTCCCCTGATTCTGGCGGCCTTCATGCTCCCCATCCCCGCGGGCTTCGTCGCGCCACTGCATCTGCTGCTCCGTCACGCGGCGACCTGGGGGGCGTTCCATCTCGTGCCGCTCTTTGGAATCCCGATCCATGCCCATGAGACCGTGCTCCAGCTCCCGCACAGTACCCTGTTCGTCGCAGACGCTTGCAGCGGATTCTCGACGCTCTACGCGGCGCTGACGACGGCGCTCGTGCTCGCCCACTGGAGGCGCTCCCTGGCCTGGGGTGCCGTGCTCGTTGCCGCCGCGCTGGTGCTCTCGCTGCTCTGCAACACGTTGCGCGTGACGCTTCTCGCGATTCTGGTTCACTACCGCGGCGTGGATCTTCTCGCGACACCGGCTCACGAGATCTCGGGCATCCTCACGTTCGGTGTGGTGCTGGTGCTGCTCTTTGCGCTGGTCGGACGGGGCAGCGTCCGGAAGGCTCCCTCGGCATGACCATTCCCTCGCGCCGCTACCAGCTTCCGCTCACCGTGTTGCTGCTGCTGACGCTGATCCCCGTCGCCGTTCACTCGTACGCGGGCCTGCGGCGTGACGAGTGCCGCGAGCCGGAGGCCCTGATCGGATACGCCGGTGCCACGCCTCCCGATCCCGGGCGAGACCGCCGGATGCGGAAGCGCTTTGCGGCACAGGAGTGGTGGGAAGGCACTCTCGATCCCACCCCGCAGGCTCCCGCGCTCCGCTACGTGGTGATCCGCTCCCTCGACGCCAAGCGGCTCTACTACCGGCCCGACGACCGGCTGCTCTCGGGCGGCTCACCCGAGCGCCGCGAGATCGAGTGGCTCGACACGGAGGGCGTCCCGCTTCCGATCCACCACTCCCGCTATGCCATCCCATCGCGAGCGGGGCCACGCCGCATGGTCGGCTACCTGCTCACCTACCAGGGTCGGCCCGTCGCAAACGGGGCCCTGGTCCAGCTCCGGTCCGCCCCCGCACAGCTCCTGCGAGGTCGGAGCCCGATGACGCTCTTCCTCGTCTGGGGCGAAGTCTCGGCCGCACAGGCCGAGGCCGCCGAAGATCACGCTCGGCGCTGGCTCCTTGCTGCCTGGGAGAGCTACCGGGAAGCATGCGGGGGTTGAGAGCGGAGACGTCCAGCCGCGAGACGGGGGGAGCCGCGCGGACGATGAGCCAGGAGGAGACCCCGGGCAGACATCTCAGGGTGCTCCACCTGAGCACGGGCCTCGGACTCGGAGGTGCCGAGACGCTGCTGGCACAGCTTCTCGGGGCCCTCGACGACGGGTTCGAGCACCGCGTGATCTCGCTGGAGGGCCGGTCCGTGGTAGGGGCCACTCTCGTCGAACGGGGCGTGCGCGTCGAGACGCTCGAGCTTCAGCACTGGTCGGGGCGGATACGGGCTCCAGCCCGGCTCACTCGCGTCCTGCGCAGCTTCCGTCCCGACCTGCTGCACGGTTGGATGTACCACGCCAACCTCGTCGCGATTCTCACGGGGCTGGCCACACGCCTGCCGGTGATCTGCGGCCTGCACAGCGCGTCCCTCGATTCGGGGCTCTCACGCAGAAGCACGCGCGTGGTGGCCCGCGTGGGAGGATCCCTGGCGCGGCTCGCGGCCTGCGTCGTCTCCTGCTCGGAGGCGGGGGTGAGCTTCCATCGCGAGCTTGGGTATCCGCGAGAGAAGATTCGGGTCATCCCCAACGGGATCGACACCGCTACGTTCCGGCCCACTCCCACGGCGCGGGCGGAGCTCCGCGCAGAGCTCGGGCTCGCCCCCCAGGCGTTCCTCGTGGGGATGGTGGCCCGCCCGGCGCCCGTGAAGAACCACGCTCTGTTCCTGCGGGCGGCCCGGAAGCTCCTGGACCAGGTGGAGGGCGCCACACTCTGCCACTTCGTGCTCTGCGGAACGAGCGTGGACGCCGGAAATCCCGGGCTGCGCGGCGGGATCGAGGAGCTCGGCCTGAACGGCCACACGCATCTCCTTGGGCCGCGGCTGGACATCGCACGCATCCATGCAGGGCTCGATGTGCTCGCCTCCTGCTCCGATGCGGAGGCCTTCCCCCTCGTCGTGGGTGAGGCCATGGCCAGCGGCACGCCCTGCGTCGTCACGGACGTCGGCGACTGCGCCCGGATCGTCGGGGATACGGGGCGGGTGGTGGCGCCCGGCGACGCCGCGGGCATGGCGGCCGCGTGGCTCGAGCTGCGATCGATCGGGTCGGCGGGGCGCGAGGCCTTGGGTCGGCGTGCGCGGGCTCGCATCGAGCGGCGGTTCTCGCTCGCGCGGATGGCTACCCGCTACGCGGCGCTTTACCGGGAGCTGGTTCGCGAGGGTCCGGGGCTCCCGCGCTGAGGGCGCGCAAGAGCTCGGGCGGCACCTCGCGTCGCCGGAGCGCACCTCCTCCCGGCCGCAACAACGGCCCGAAGACGAAGCCGGGGGCCCGCTGCGGCAACGAACCGAGAAGACTCTCGCCGTACTCCGCGTCGACTCGCGCCCGATCGAAGCCGAACAGGGTCAGCAGCGTCGGGAAGATCTCGAAATGGGTCGCTCGGTCCCGGTTCACCCCCACCACGGATCGGAACCAGCGGGCCAGGAGGGCCTCGTCTCCGAGGGCGAGCAGCGGCACGACCCCCTCGAGCGGGTGTGGATCCGTGGGATTGCAGTGCAGGACGCCCGGAGCGTCCATCAGGTTCTGGCCGTGGTCCGCGGTGTACAGCAGCAGGGTCCCGTTGAGGTCCAAGCCATCGAGCAGGCGGCTGAAGAAGCCATCGACGCTCCAGCGGACCGCGTTTTGGTACGAATTCACGAGACGCGCCCGACTGTCTCCCACCGGCTCACCGGGCCGGAGATGCGGCTCGAAGTGGCTCGCCTCCGGTGGATAGCGCCGCTCGTACGCGAAGTGCGCCCCCGACTTGACCACGTAGACGAAGAGCGGGCCGGGGCGCTGCAGGAGCTCGCGCAGGCGCAACGCGATCGCCGGATCCCGTTGCACCTGGTCGACACCGTCGAGCTGGATGAACTCGTCGATGCGACTGCGCTCCACCAGCGTCATCCCGTTCTGGAGTCTGCCCGAGACCTGCTGACCGTCGATGTAGACGGTCCGGTAGCCGGCCGCGTGGGCGTAATCCCAGATCGATGCGCCGCTGCGCAGGTGACGTGCGGGCGCCTCCCGGAGGCCACCGTAACGTAGGATCAGATGGCTGACGAGGCTGCAGTTCGCGCCCGAGATGGCGTAGCCGAAGTTGGCGATCGCTCCGGCCCGGGCAAGCAGCTCGGGGGTGGTTCCGCGGCGACGGTTCAGATCGATGAAGTCGCCGCGAATCGCCTCGTCGACCACGAGCACGATCCTCTCCGCGAGGGGCTTGCGCGCGAGCGGAATCGTCACGGGCATGCGCCGCACCGTCACGGGCCCGGAGAGATTCTCCGAGACGAGCCGAGTGGCCATGGCGAAACCCCGGAACTGCTCCGGGAGGCCCGCCGTACCCCGGCCCCCGGCCAGCTCCAGAAGGGCGAGGATCACGACCCAGGGCGCGAGTGGAACCGCGAGGAGCGCACCACGACTCAGCCGCGCGCGCCCCGGGGGGAGCAGCAGCGCCAGGATTCCGAGCCCCACCGCGGCCGCTGGAAGCAGGAGCCAGCGCCAGTAGACCTCGAGAAGGCTCAGTGCGTGGGCACGCTCGCTCCAGTAGAGGAGAAGCTCGACGAAGCCGAGCTGCGCGCCCGTCAGGCGATGCACCGCACTGCCGAGCAGAGTCGATAGGGCCATCGGCACGGCCCAGACGGCACGCATCCAGAGCCGTGGAAGGAACGCGACGACGACGAGCGCGACGAGGCCCAGCACCCAGATCGCGAGGAAGGCCAGGAGCTCTGGAAGCGCTTCTCTTCCCCCCAGCGTCTGGAGACGCTCCAGGAATCCCGGACGGCTCAGGTACACCGAGAGCGCGAGGAGTGCGAGCTTGAAGACCGCTGGAGCGGGAGCTCGGGGCACCCTCTGCATCAGCCCGGCCTCGTGGGGCGCCGCCAACCCGCTCCCGCCAGCACGCAGACGAAGGGCATCATCGGCTGACGATAGCGATTGAGGCCAATGGGGCCTCCTGAAAGGGCCGGCTGAACCGCGAGCACGGCTGCCGCGAGTCTCCGGAACCTGGGCACCCGCGTCGCACGCCACGACTCCGCCCCGTACTTGGACGCGCTCCGCTTGCTTTCATATACTCGCGACGGCTCCACGGTCCCTCCCGCTCAACGAGCCCATAGTTTACGGTAACGGAGACCCGTGACCTTGAATGTAGAGCGGCTCGCCTCCCTGGATCGGACGCTCCGCCGCTGGCTGGCCACGGCCGTCTACGAGCTTCGCCGGACGCGCCGCGTGATCGTCGCTCCGGAGTCGCGTATCGCCTGTTCCTCGCCGATCTTCGTGCTGGGGGTACACCGCTCGGGGACGACCCTGCTGCGGCTCATTCTCGACACTCACTCACGGATCGCGTGCCCGCCGGAGTCGTTCTTCCTCGGAGCCCTGGAGGGCCTCCTTTCCGACCCGAAGTCCCGGGAAGGCCTGATGGCCATGGGCTTCGACGAGGCGCACGTTCTGGGCAGGCTGCGGGAGCTCTCCGGGTACTTCTTCGAGACCTACGCCGCGTCCCACGGAAAGCCTCGCTGGGCGGACAAGACCCCGGCGTACATCGATCACCTCGGTTTCATCGAGTCGCTCTTCGCGCCAGGCTGTCGTTACCTCCTCATCCTCCGACACGGCCTCGACGTGGCAGCCTCGATCGCCCGGATGGAGATCCGTGAAGTCGTGCCTCACATCGAGGCCTGCGGAGGGGATCGCCACGCCGGGGCCGCCCGCTACTGGTCCACGCAGTGCGCGAAGCTGCTGGCCTTCCGAGACGCTCATCCGGATCGTTGTCACGTGATCCGCTACGAGGCGCTCGTCGAGGATCCGGAGCCCACACTTCGCCCCATCTTCCGCTTCCTGAGTGAGCCCTGGGAGCCGGAGGTCTTGCGCTTCCACGAGAAGCCGCACGACCACTGGATCGGTCTCCAGGACGGAGAGGCCGCAGAGTCGCGGGGCTTCCTGCGCCGCTCGGAGCGCTGGCGGAGCCTCCCCGCGGAGCGCGTCGAGGCGATGCTCCGAGAATGCGGCGCGATGCTGGACGCCCTCGGCTACGCCGCGCCTGAACGAGCGGGCCGCTAGGCTCGGGGCCGGCGGAGCTTCGTGGACCGCGAGAGCCGAGTCGTCGTCAACACACTGCTCTCCTTCGTGGCGCGGGCCGCGCGCGCCGGCACGACGATCCTCCTGGTCCCCTATCTGCTCGCGAAGCTGGGAGAGAGCCGCTACGGGATCATCGGCCTGGTGAACTCGATCCTCGGTCTGGCTGTGCTGATCGAGCTGGGCTTGCGGCCGGCCGCGTCCCGTGAGTTCTCGCGCTTCGTCTACTCCGGAGAGCTGCGACGATCCAACGAGCTGGCGAGCACGACTCTCGTCGCCTCGCTGCTGCTCGGTGCCGCTCTACTCGCGGGGCTCACGCTCCTTGCGGATCCGCTCCTGTCCGCCGTTCGCGTGCCTGTCGAGCTGATGCGCGAGGGACGGGGAGCGCTCCTGCTGGCCGCAGGCTCGGTGGTGCTCTCCCTCGTCACCACGCCCTACTCCTCCGCCTTGATCGCGCGCCTCCGCTACGACATCCAGCACTTCGCTACGGTGCTCGAGGCCTCTTCGCGCCTGATTCTGCTGCTGCTCGCCTTCTCGCTCTGGACGCCGCGCCTCGAGCTCTGGGGCGCCTGCATCCTGGCGTCCTCCGCATTCGCCTTCCTGCTCCAACGTTCTCAAGCCCACCGTCGTTGTCCTTCTCTCGAGCTCTCCTCCAGGCTCGCGTCGCGCAGGGGGGTGCGGGACCTGGCGACCTCGGGCAGCTACACCTCGGTCGCCCAGCTCGCCGAGTGGCTCACGAATCAGAGCGGCCCATTGATCCTCGGATTCTTTCTGAGCACCGTCGCCGTCGCACACTACCACCCCGCCCAGATCATCGGCCTTACGCTGCTGACACTCTCGAGCGGTTTTCTTCTCCAGCTCCACCCCATCCTGACCGAGGCGTGGATTCACGGCCGTACCGAGGGAATCCGACGGACCCTCATACGCAGCACCCGTTACAGCTTGCTGCTCACCGGTGGAGCCGCCGTGGCGGTCGCGGTTCTCGCTCCGCAGATCACGCAGCTTTGGCTGGGGGAGGGCTTCGAGGACACCACCAGGACGTTGCAGGTCTGGTGCGCCGCGGCGCTGCTCCACTCAGCAACCGGCGGAGCCTTCCCGCTCTTCATCGCCGCCGGGCGATATCGCTTCATTGCGCGCGCGGCCGCCGCCCTGGCCACGCTGAACGTCGCGGTCGCGGTCCTTCTGGTGGGGAGCCTCGGCTTCGGTCCAGTGGGCATCGCTCTCGGGGTCCTGGTCGGACAGGCCGTCCGCACGGCCGTCTGGCTCATCTTCGCCACCCGGCTGGCTGGGCTGGCGTGGCGAGATTATCTTCGCCGCTCCCTGCTCGGCCCCTCGCTCTCCCTCTGTGGGCTAGCGCTGAGCGCGGCCGTGCTGCAGCAGCTCAACCTCCCCGGCACCGGTGCGACGCTTGCCGTGGCGGCAGCCGGCTCGTCTGCGATCTACGCCGCGCTTGCGTGGCGCGTGGGCCTGCGCCCAGACGATCGCGTGCGGGCTCGGGAGCAGCTGAGCCGCGGTCTCGACTTGCTCCGCCACCTGCGCAGCGGCAGCTGATCCGCAGTGTCTCGCGCATCGATCCCGGGCGCTCACTCAGAGCAGCTCGCGATACACATCGAGGGTCTGGTCCAGGATCCGCTCTCGACCGAACTCCCGCTCCGCGTGGCGTCGGCCTGCTTCGCCCATGGAGCAACGAAGCTCCTCGTCGCGCATCAATGTCTCAAGAGCAGCCGCCAGCGCGCCATGATCGCGCGGGGGCACCTTCAGGCCAGTCCTGCCGTGCACGATGGCGTCCCGGCATCCGGGCACATCGGTGGTCACGACGGGCCGGCCCGCCGCGGCCGCCTCGAGCAGCGCGACCGACAGACCCTCGCGCCAGGAGGGGAGACAGACGATGTGCGCGCGCGCGAGCCAGGGCCGGATGTCCGGCTGCCAGCCCACCCACTCGTACCCGTCACGCTGGCTCAACCTCTCGAGCTCCTCCACACTCAGGGAGCTGGGGTTTCCCGGATGGGGCGCCCCAGCGAGTACCAGACGGAAGCGATGCCCCCGGCGCCGCAGCTCCGAGCACGCATCGAGCAGCTCGAGAACTCCCTTCTCCCGGATCATGCGCCCGGGAAACAGAATCAGGGGCTCTCCATCGGGCAGTGGTGTCGGACGGAATCGATCCAGATCCACACCCGTGCCAGGGATCAGGCGAGCCGCTTCCAAAGACACAATCCCCCTGCGGAGGAAGAAGGAGCGATCCGCCTCGTTTTGGAAGATCGCTCGCGAGCGGGGGCGGCGGAGCGCGATGCGCAGGGCGAGCTCACCGAGTCTGCGCCGCACGGGCCGTGGCGCGAGGAAGAGGTTGCCGAGGCCCGTGACAAGAAAGACCACCGGGAAGCTGGCCGGAAGACGGGCCGCCAGCCCGCCAATCAGAACCGAGCGCATGGAGACGCAGTGGACCAGTGCCGGTCGTTCATCTCGCAGAAGGCGGTGGGCCGCCCCGACGCCGCAGAGGACAGCCGTGGCGTTGGACGCGGCCAGGAAGTCTGCATGGACGGGACGGATCCGCTCGGCCACCAACCGGCCCTCGGTCTCGGGGTCGGCGGGAACCGCGGCCGCCACCGAGAAGCCCTCGTCGAGGAGACGGCGGGCGAGGGGAAGATAGTCTCGGAGAAAGTAAGCTCCGTCGTGGACCAGGAAGAGGACTTCGGCCATCAGCGCGCCGACCCACGTGCCAGGAACCAGTCCACCGTTGCGGCGAGGCCCTCCTCCATATCCACTACAGGGCGGTAGCCCAGCTCACGACAAACTCGGCGCGTTGACGCAAGGCTGTGTCGGACGTCCCCCGGGCGAGATGCCTCGAAGCGGGGCTCGAGATGACGGCAGTCCAAGCCGTACTCCACCATGGCCTCCCGGAGGAGACCGAGAAGATCGAGAAGCGAGGTCTGTTGCCCCAGAGCCACGTTGTAGACCCTGTGACGACCCCTGCGACCACGCCGTGCAGCGAGAAGGTTTGCGAGCACGACGTTCGGGACGGGGCAGAAGTCCCTCGTGGTCTGGCCGTCACCGTAGATCACGGGCTCGCCCCCTCTCCGTAGAGTGTCGATCCAGCGAGGGATCACTGCCGCGTAGGGCCCTGCCGGGTCCTGGCGCGGCCCAAAGACGTTGAAATAGCGCAGGCCCACAAGCGTCATTCCGTACGCACGTGTGAAGGCTTCCGCGTAGATCTCGTCGATCCGCTTGCTCGCGGCGTAAGGCGAGAGCGGCGCACCGATTCGCCCTTCGACTTTAGGGAGCCGTCCCCCTTCGCCATAGATGCTCGACGACGACGCATACACCAGTGTCGCGCAGCCGGCCTCACGTGCACCGATCAGAATCCGCAGGAAGCCATCGACGTTTGCACGGTGTGTGGCCCAGGGATCGTCGAGCGAGCGTGGTACGGAGCCGAGCGCAGCCTGGTGCAGAACCGTGCGGACGTCGCGGCAGGCCTCACGGGCCAGATCCCGATCAGCCACATCGCCCTCCATGAAGTCGAATCGCCCCCAGGCCTCCGGCCCCACGCGCAGACGGACCTCATCCAGATTCCTCCGTGTGCCGGTCGAGAGGTCGTCGAGGCCGACAACCGACTCGCCCCAGCACAGCAGAGCCTCGATCAGATGGCTGCCGATGAAGCCGGCGGCTCCCGTCACGAGCCAACGGTCCCCGTGCAGGGCTATCGGCGGCGCGTCGGGCAGCGCCATCACAGACCCCCGACAGCGCCGCGCGCAACGCGGACGCCGTGGCGCAGCGCGGCCCGGGCGTGGACCGGCACCCCCATTCCCGTCCCGTCGTGATCCACCCTGACCTTCAGCACGATTCCGAAACCGCTCTAGTCCCCAGCTGGAGAAATCCATTCGGCGCTTCGGGCGAGCTCGAACTCACAGTCGACGCGCAGACCCAAGACCAGGTTTGATCTCGGCAGTCAGTGTTCCTCTGTGGGATCGAGATCGACGGTGCACTCCCACCGCTCGATCAGACTGGGCTCTGGCAGCTCGCCAACGAACCAGGGGCCCTCCTTCACGGCGGGGCGTTTGGGTCGCCGCAAGGCATCGGGCCACCTGGGGGCACCCCCCAGAATCGGGTCCTCTCCCGCCAGGCCGTTCGAGCGGCCCAAGATCGCCACGTCCCCCACGCCGAGCTTTCGGCTCACACATCCCTCCACCCCCGGCCCGCAACAGACTAGCGAGACCAGACCTCCCTTTCACAGCCCGAGCCGCTAGAACATCAGACCCCCTGCCCACCGATTGGGCGCACACTTCTTCGCCCTCGGAGACCGCCCGCGGGCCCATGGGGACCCTCCCCATCCGCTGCGCCAGGGTAAGCAGTGAAGAGCGCCGCTACTTGTTACGCTGTGTCAGCACGACATGGTCCCCAGGCGACACTTGTTGGTCATCGGCGTACCTCGTTCCGGCACGACCCTCCTCGCGTCGATGATCGGCGTGCACCCGGACGCTGCGATACTGATCGAGGATGTCACGTTGGCGTTCACATCGATTGTTGGCAAGCAAGTCACCGGGAATAAGCTCTGTGTTCCCAATCAAATCGAGATGGTCAGGCGTGCGACACTTCTCACGCGAATCCTCAACAAAGTTGGGTTCTCTCTTCGCTGGCCGACGGCCCGCTACTCGATCATGGAGCATCTTCGCCTGGAAGGCTCTCAGATCATCGGGATTATCAGAAACCCACATGACGTAGTGGCTTCCATCATGCGTCGCGGGAAGCAAAGCCGTGCCGAAGCCATCTATCGATGGACCAGAGGCATCGAGATCCTTAACAGCCTCGTTCAGCAAGTCCCCGATCGGATCCTCATCGTTGCATACGAGAGCCTGGTCCGCGAGCCGGAGAGGACCATGCGCGGGATCTCGAGCTTCTTGGATCTTCGGTTTGACTCGGTCATGCTGGAAGGCTTTCGGCACAACCCGATCTATCCGGGACAAAGCTCGCTCGACGCAAGCCGAGCCAGCAATGCGCGGATGACTCCAGACGCGAACGTCCCCAGCGATCTTCGACAAGTTTTCGGGAAATATGAAGAACTCGTGGCGAAGAGCGTGGAGCACATGGGCAGTCACGACACTATGGTAGAGTGAGTGACCGAGGCCTGGACGGCGACGGACGGGACCGCCAGCACGTTTCCCCTGACGGCCGACCCGAACGGATACCACGATCTTCGCCTCATGAGACTGGATATGGCGATTCACCGACTGCCTCAGCTCCTCCCCGCGATCCTGGTTCTGCTCCTTCCGGGGAACTTGGTGGCTAACGTCGGGGACGCAGTCTTTCTATCCAGCTGGGGAGAGAAGACGCCTCTCCCTCCAGGCAGCTTTCAGATCGCCACGACCATTGCGGTGGACTCGGCCGCCGGCCGTGTCTACACGGTCGAGCCGTTCCGAGTCCAGCAGTGGGATCCGAATGGCATCATTCTTCGGAGTTGGGGCTGTAATTGCAGTGGAATTGCCGTGAACCCGGTCTCTCATAACGTCTACGTGAGTCACACCCGCACGCACAGGATCTCGGAATATGATGATCAGGGCGTACTCATTCGAACCTGGGGATCCTTCGGCGATGGTGCGGGCCAGCTCGACAATCCTTTCGGGCTGGCGGTGGATTCGGCTTCGGGCGACGTGTATGTGGCAGACACCGGAAACGGGCGAGTTCAGGTCTTTAGCTCCAGCGGCATATTCCAGCGTGAGATCCGTGATCCCCGATTTTCGCCATCGCGGGGTGCACCGGTCGGCCTCGCTTTCGATCCGGCTGCACGAACACTCTGGGCGACCGACCCTGGCAACCACATCGTGCTTGCTTTCGACGAGTTTGGGAGCCCCAGGATGCAGTTGGGCAGTGGCCTCCCGAGCCGTGAGGCCGGATCATTCCGCTGGCCTCGATCGGTCGAAGTGGACGGTCTCGGGAACGTCTATGTTGCAGACACAGACAACGAGCGGATCCAGATCTTTCGGGCGGACGGCCAGTGGCTCGGAGTGTTACAAGGACCCCATTCGCGTACGGCTGGACCGTTTCATCCGCGGGATATCGCAATCAATCGGGTCACCGGCATGAGGTACGCCCTTGCCGCCTACGCAGCTCGAGTGGACCGCTTCGACGCAGAGAATAATTTTGTCGGATCGTTTGGCGGAAGAAAAACGGCCGGACGCTATCTTCTCCGACCAGGTGGAATCGCAGTCTCACCGGCAGAGGGGGACGTTTACATTCTTGACAGTGGCAACTTCCTGATCAAACGGACGAGCCCTGGGGGTGCTTTTCTCGCGGAGTTTGGGGGATCTCTTCGCATCGATCTCACGGAACCCGGACTGATCGGCTCCTTTATTTCCAGTGCGATTGCGGTGGATCCGAACGCCAACATCTGGCTTGGATTGGTTGGTATCCACTACGGAGACGATCCCGACCTTCAGTACCTTCAGAGATTCGATCCGTATGGAGGACACCTTCTCTCGTTCTTTCGCACAGGGATGGCCGGAATTCTGTACTTCGAGCGAATCCGGCACATCACTTTCGAGGACGCGACCGGCCACCTCTGGCTCACCGATTCACGACTGGGCCGGGCGCAGAAGCTCGATCTACAGGGACGGCTGCTGCGCGAAGTCGGGGGGTTCACGAGACCTGCGGGGATCGCATCTCACTCGGGGGCTCTCTACGTAGCCAACGCGGGCACGAACCTGATCCATCACTTCGATTCGATTGGCCAGAGCCTCGGGCAATGGGGTGGCCCCGGCGTCGGCCCGGGTCAGCTCCTGCTCTCCGAGTCCAGTGGGATCGCGACCGACGGTGATGGCAACGTCTATGTCGTTGACACGTTCAACGATCGGATCCAGCAGTTCACACCCGATGGGCGCTTCCTCGGCATGCTCGGACAGCGTGGATCTGGGGCGGGGGAGTTTCGCGAGCCGGCCGATCTGGCGTTCAGTCCGGATTTCCGCATCCTCTATGTCCTGGAGCGAGCGAACCATCGCGTGAGCAGCTTCTGCATGCCGGGTGTGGTGATAGAGGAATGCCTGCACAAGTTAGACCACGATGCAGATGGAGTCCTCGACGCGGAGGACAACTGCGCTTTTGCCTCGAACCCGCTGCAGGAGGATTCAGGCGGCCTCTCCTCTTCGCTGGGCGACGGCCGAGGGGATGCCTGCCAGTGTGGGGAGGTCAGTGGCGATGGCGTCGTCGACGACGTGGATCTTCTACAGATCCGCAGATGGCTCACGGGCTCCGCGCCTCTGGCCGTGGAGGCCCGCTGCAGCGTCCGCGGGGCGGAGGAGTGCGATATCGTCGATGCGGTGGTCCTCTCACGCGTCCTGAGCGGGCGCGGCCCGGAGCTCGAGACGGTCTGCACGGCCGCGCAACGTGGTACCCCCCCGATGATGTGAGGCTCGCCCCTCCCCGGCTGCCCTCCTTCATCGCAGCACCCTACGACCCCCCGGGCTTGATAGCTTGACGGGAGGCTGACGCAAAGCGTGTGCGGTATCTGTGGGGTGGTCGGGCCCAGTCGTGAGACCGGCGCCGGCGAGATCGAGGCCATGGCGCGGTCCCTCGATCATCGGGGTCCCGATGACCGCGGAGTCTGGCGCTCACCGGCTGGCCAGAGTGGTGCAGAGGCCGGCGTCGCCCTCGGACATACGCGCCTGGCGGTGCTGGATCCTTCCCCGCGGGGACATCAGCCGATGCACTCCGAGGATGGCCACACGGTCCTCGTCTACAACGGGGAGATCTACAACCACCGCGAACTTCGCCGTGAGCTCGAGGTGCTCGGCCACCGCTTTCGCTCCTCCTGCGACACCGAGGTCGTGCTCGAGGCCTACCGCCAATGGAAGATCCACGCCTTTGAGCGTTTCAACGGAATGTTCGCCTTGGCTGTCTGGGACTGCGATGCAGCTCGGCTCGTGCTCGCACGCGATCGCATGGGAATCAAGCCGCTGCACTATCGGATCACGGACGGCGGGCTCAGCTTTGCCTCCGAGCTGCACGCGCTGCGTGCACAGCCGAGCTTCAGGCCATCGATCGACCGTGCCGCACTGAATGCCTACCTGCGCTACGGGTGGATTCCCGGAACACAGACGATCTACGCGGACACCTACCGCCTAGCCCCTGGCACCTATTTGAGCTGGGAACACGGCCGCTTTAGCATCGAGCCATACTGGCGGCTCTCCGATCACGCACCTCAACGAAGAGCCTTCGAGTTCGACACCTGCGTCGAGGAGCTCGAGCAGATCCTGGGCGATGCAGTAGAGGCTCGCCTGATCGCGGATGTGCCCCTCGGCGCCTTTCTCTCGGGGGGAGTGGATTCGAGCGCCGTCGTTGCGCTCCTCCAGGAGCGTGCGGGGCGACGCGTCCGCACGTTCTCGATCGGTTTCGAAGAAAAGACGGTCGACGAAGCGCCTTGGGCTCGCGCCGTCGCCGAGCATCTCGGAACCGACCACACCGAGCTCTACGTGGGCACTCGGGAGGCTCGTCGAGTGGCCTACGAGCTTCCGACTCTCTACGACGAGCCTCATGCGGATCCCTCCGCCGTACCCACCGTGCTGCTTTCAAGGCTCGCGCGGAAGAGCGTGACTGTAGCCCTCTCGGGCGACGGGGGAGACGAGCTCTTCGGAGGCTACCCACGTTACCGAAAGCTGGAGCGCCTGCTACCGTTCCTGCGACTCCCGCAGCAGCTCGATCCACTCCTTCAGATCGCCGCCCGCTGGGCTCCGCTCTCCAGCCTGCGCAACGGACTTGCGAAGGTAGTACGGGCGAATGACGAGGCGGATCTGGCCGAGAGCTTCCACGCGAGCTTTGACGACAAGCTGCTCGCGCGTGCCAGCGGGCACTCCGGTGGAAACTCGACGCTGTTTCAGGAGCTCTTCCGCAGCGCCCCGGAATCTTCCCCGCTCCGGCGCGCCATGTATGCCGAGGCGCGCACCTACCTTTGCGACAACGTGCTGATTAAGCTCGATCGCGCGACGATGTCTGTCGGGCTCGAGGCCCGCGTACCCCTGCTCGATCCCAGGGTCGTCGACTTCGCTTTCGGCCTTCCGACCACAGCCCTCCACCACGGGGGACGGCTGAAGGCCCCACTTCGCGCCCTGCTCGATCGGCGCATACCCGCGGCACTGCTCGATCGCCCGAAGCAGGGATTTGCCTTTCCGATTCGTACCGTCCTCGATCGGGATCTGGACGAGTGGATCCGGACGTACCTGGCTCCCGCACGACTGGCCGAGGAGGGCAATCTCGATCCCGCTGCCGTAGTCTCGATGCTCTCTGTCGCCCGGCGCGGCGGGCCACAGGCGGAATCCGAGGTTTGGCGCCTGGTCTGCTTTCAGCGATGGTTCGCCTGGACGCATCGGGGGGAGGTCGACCCGCAGCTTGCTGGATGACGCGATCCGCTTTTCCGTGGTCATACCCGCCCGGGACGCGGCGCCTCTACTCCCACGTGCGTTACGATCGGCCTTGCAGCAGGAATGGGCCCCGCTCGAGATCCTCGTCGTCGACGACGGGTCCAGCGATGACACGCGACGCGTCGCGGAGAGCTTTGGTGCTCCGGTTCGCGTGCTGCACCAAGCCCCAGCTGGCCCTGCAGCGGCACGGAACCTCGGCATCTTGAGCGCCCGTGGCACGCACATCGCCTTTCTGGACGCAGACGACGAGTGGAGGCGGGAACACCTGGCAAGAGCCGCGAACGCCTTCGCCGCGGAGTCTACGCTCCACTGGTTCAGCGCAGCCTTTGAGAAGCACGAGCGAGATGGAAGAGTGTGGAAACCCAGACCCGAGGCCACTCGGCTCATCGACGGCAGGTACTTCGAGGACTATCTGGAGGCAGCTCAAAGCTGGACGTGCTACACCCCGACCATGGTGGTCCGTAGAGAGACACTTCTTCGGATAGGGTTATTCGACCCCTCGCTCCCGACGGGAGAGGACATTGATCTCTGGCTGCGCATCGCTCTGGAACATCCCCGGATCGGCTACTGTCCAGAGGCGACCGTGATCATCTGGAGCACACCTGGCTCGCTCGTGACGCGTGGCCTGTTCGACCTCGCCGCGGCCCAGCGCTTGGCCCAGCGCTTCGAGCACAGCGCCGCGACACACGGGCGCCTTCACGATCCCTGCTTCCGCAGCTACCTGATCCGGTGGATGACCCACTTTCTGCGTGACGCGCTTCGTGCGGGGGATCGCGGCGCAACGGGCTGGGTGATCGAGCGCTTTGGGCCCGAGCTGCCGTTCCGCTGGCGCCTGCT
This sequence comes from Myxococcota bacterium, assembly GCA_046754285.1. Lineage (GTDB taxonomy): Bacteria > Myxococcota_A > UBA9160 > SZUA-336 > SZUA-336 > JBHHVJ01. The sequence goes on from JBHHVJ010000046.1 coordinate 16,925, forward strand.
CGCAAGAATCACTCAGACCATCCCGCCTCCCCTCTGGTCCGCCATTACGCGGGTTTGGATTTCCAGTCGACCGATGCGCGCCAGGCTCTGGACATGGCCCTCACGCAACTGAGCCACCCCGGACGAGCCATCCCACTCCTGATGCTCGTGGCCGCGGCCTTGGGTGGCCCGACCGTCCGGGCAGAGGCTCGCGCCGCGGTGGTTCCGGGGCTCCTCTTCCATGCCTCCTTCGATACTGGTGTACGGGCGGAGTACGCACGGGGCTCCGATCTGCCGGGGCTCGCGGAGAGACGGAATCCTCTGCGCAACGGGCCAACGGGACACTCCGTTCCGGGTGTCTTCGGCAATGGAATGACCCACGTCGAAGGATCGTTCGATGCGCTCGGCAACTTCATGCCGACGCGGGGGACGTTGTGCTTCTTCGTCCGACCACCCGACGCTCCGTATGGGTTCGATCCGATCCGGATCCTGACCACCGATGCGTACTACTGGGACAGCTACCTCCGCGTCTCCTATGCGGGACAACGCCTGGCTGCCTGGGTTGCGAACGAGGCGTTTCGCATCCGGAAGACGCAAGCCCCTCCTACGCGACGGCTCCGGCCCGGCACTTGGACTCACATCGCACTGATCTGGGATCAGGCCTGGGGGTTGGAGCTCTACGTCAACGGCGAGAAGGTGGCCTCGTCGTGGGGCGAGCAGTCGTGGATCAGCCGCGGCGTCGATCCGGCCGAGATCCGCCTGGCCTGGGACCAGGGAGTGGCCTACGACGAGCTCTACATCTTCGATCGCCCGCTTCCCCCAGAGCAGATCCGCCGGCTCTACCGTCGCAATCAGGCGCCCAGCGCGGAAGAGCTCCCCGTGGACCATTTTGACGAGCGACGACGTGCGAACCGGCTCTCCGAGTTCGGGTGGGATCGAAAAGACCCGTGGCGCCCGCGTCTGGATCTCGCAGCTCAGGAACCCGATGGGCTCGTCGTGCGTCAAGTCCTGCCCGATCAGACCCGCGCGCTCCTCAAGGACGCAACGGAGGTCATCGACGGTCGTTTGGGCCAGGGCTGGCCCATGCGATTCTCCTACGAATTTCAGAACGGCAACGTGCTCGGGATTCGCGCGCCCGAGCCGTTCGACCGGCTGCGACTGGAAGGGCGCTTTCGAGGTGAGCTCTACGTTGGACGACCGCTGGCCACGACGGGAAGTGGGTCGCCTCTGTGGCAGCCCCGTCCCACAGGTTTTGTCCGCTACTGGCGTCCCAGCCGATCCGTATCCGGGTGGTTCCAGTTCCGCTGGGGCCCACCAGGGGAACGTTCACGATCCCGGATCGTCGAGCTCGCGCTGCTGAAACTCAACTCCGTGGCCCCGGTGGCGCACCGCACGCAGAAGGTCTTCCTGACCCCCGCCGCACGCAAGGAGCTTCCCCCGGACGTTCGCGTCCGTCTCCACAGCCTCTTTGATCCCGCGGACCGCGAGTCGCTCTCGGCGCAGGAGTTTCCCGAGATCAAGTCCGTCTCGACGAGACTGGCAGGTCTGCGCTACCGACACCTGCTGATCCCCTCACGCAGCGGAAGCTGGGGGCTTACTGGGCTCGTGCTCCACTTGCGTCTGCGTGGCCAGAACGAAAAGAACGCGGTGCATTTCGAGCTCCGGGATCCCCTGCTCCCTGGCCGGCGACTTTTCGCCATCGACCTCGATCTCGCCAGCAGCGATGGCTCCCGCCTGCTCGAGCTCGTCTTGGATCTGGCGGATCGCTGGCTGCCAGCCGGGAGACCCTTGTGGATCTGCTTCGTATTCAGGGAAGACGTCGAGCTTGCTCTTGGCGGACCCGATGGGGGCTCCTGGCTCGAACTGCTCGAGGCGGAGTACGACGAAGTGAGCCGTGAGTTCCTCCCTGCCGAACTCGGCTTCGTCAAGAGCCGGTTTCGATCCCTTTCGGAGCCTCGACCGTGGGGATGGTTCGAGGCGCCCGAGCGGGAGCTGACGGCCTTCAACCGCAGAGCCACACTGCTGTTTCGTCCACTCCAGACGCTCTGGAAGCTCGCCCCGGAGGATCCACGTGTGCGTGCGATCTGGTACTGGACGCATAAGCGAATCAAGGACAAGCGGCTGATCGAGCCGACGCGGGTCGCCGGACACCCCGCGGCACCTCGCTGGGCCCTGCTTCAGCGAGAGCTGTTCGGTTGGTGCCGTCGTGTTCTCTACTGGTGGATCGAGAACAGGCAGGCTCCAAACGGGGAGTTCGGCGACGGCTGGGGAGACGACACCGATCTGATGCAGAACTTTCCCGCGCTCGTGCTACTCGGAGACCCGGGTGGGCGACTGCATCGCTCGGCACGGATCTTGGCCGAAGGCGTCCATCGGTCCGGGCGAATGAAAGACGGGATCAACGTGCGGCCCATGGGTCCCCTGCACGCATACGAGGAAGGAATCAATGCGCAGACCGCCATGGCGCTCATCGAGCACGGCAATCCGCTCTACCTCGAGCGCCTGATGCAGGCCGTACGGAGCACGCGCTCACGCTACATGACGCCGGACGCCCGAGGCCGTTTGCGCTTTCGATCGGGCTACTTCGGCCATGACGAGCTACGCGAGAGGGGCGATTGGGCTTACGACTCCCTGGACCACGCCGTGCTGCTTCATCCCGCGTTACTACTCGCGCGCTACAACCGGAACCCACGGGCACTGCACCTGGTCACGTCGTGGCTCGATGGATGGCTCCGGGATCTACGGAGCCCAGACCGCCATGGGTCGCACCCACCCGGGAAGCCGTTTCCGGTCAGGATCCACCAAGACGGGCGTGTGCTGCGCTGGAGTCGGCATGCGCGCGGCTTCGGTTTCGTGAGCGCGGTGAACGGGTTGTACGCGCTCACGGGGATGGAGCGATACCGGCAGGCCGCAGGGCTCTGGGTCCACAAGGACGACCCACGCCACTTTCTCTCTGGAGGGAGGTGGGACCTGGCCGCACTGGACCTCATCGATCGCAACCGACACCGTGATGCGCTGATCCGCTGGGCCGAATCGGCCGATCTCGACCGCCCCAGCCAAGACGACCTGGGCACACGAGCACGACAACGCTACCTCGCATGGGAGCTGGTCGGCGATCGTGCGGCCGCCGAGGAGGCGCTCGAAGCGTGCATCCGCAAGATGCGCTTGACCTACGAGGCCTTTACATGGGCCGAGCCGATCGCGGATCGCATCTGGCTGCCCATCGCACCACTTCTGATGATGATGCAGGGCGAGATCTCACACGAACGCAACCAGCTCTGGCCGCGTCATCACGTGAGCTACTCCGGCTTTTCGGACCTCAGCGCGTGGGTTCTGGATCACTCGCCGGCAGGTCTCCGGATCTGGCTGTACAGCTTCGCGTCGAAGCCTGAGGAAGGGGCACTGCACTTCTGGCGGGTGCCGCCCGGACGCTACCGGGTCCGTGTTGGCCCAGATACCGACGCGGATGGTCACCCGGACGCCGCCCAGGAACGCGAGGTGCGGCTCCTTCCGGGAAAAAGGCTATCGCAGTCGCTCCTCCCGGGACGGCTGATCGCTCTCGAGATCCGGCTGCTTGCGAAGACCCAAGACGATTACTGGAAGCGACCAGATCTCGCGGTCTCCGTAGACACGTCTCGGCGAGAGGGGGGACGACTCTCGCTCCGCGTGCACAACCTCGGCAGCTCGACAGCCCGGGGCATCCGTGTCCACCTGATAAAGGCGAATGGCGAGCGACTCGCAGAGAAACGACTTGATGAGATCGCAGCGCCTCTCGAACTCGTGCCCCAGGTACGAACCCTGGTATTCACGGACATCCCGGATGAATCGATTACGGTCTTGATCGACCCCAACGACGAGATTCCAGAGCTGAACGAGGATAACAACACCGCGGAGTTCAGCCCGTAGGCTGGAGGCGGCGTGTCAGCCCGGGCGAGATCTGCCCGAGCCGTGTCGGTGCACGGAGAGCCCGCACGCGCTGAGCATTGAAGGCGCGGAGCGTCAGACCGGCAGTGGTCCAGAATGCGAGCGAGATCTCGTGGACGCTGAGCGCATTTTGCGTGAGGCTCTCCACTCCGATGGCCAGGGAGATCGCCAGGAAGGCCAGACCCAGCGTCGCCTCGGGACCGCGGCCGCGTACGAGCGCAAGGGCGTGGGAGAGCAGCACAAAGCTGAGCCACGCCAGAATCGCCAGGCCGATCAGCCCGCTCTCGACCGCGACATTGATCAGTACGCTCTCCGCTACGGTACCCGAGCCGTGAAGGCTCCAGACCCCATGCTTGAGCCCGTACTTGTTATTGAGCAACCGGAAAGCCTGATAGCCATGGCCCCAGAGTGGGCTGTCCAGAAACATCTCGCCACCCATCTGATAGAGAGCCAGACGAATCCCCACAGAGCTATCGAAGCTCCCACTGACACGGCTCCGATAGAAGTTGTGCCCGGGCGTAAACGTATCGTCGATTCGCTCCGAGATAACCGCGGGGAGAAGCGAGAGGTTGTACAACGCAACGAGCAGCACCGCGGTGCCAGTGGTGATCGGCAGGATGAGCTTACGATTCGTGTAGAAGAGCCAGATCGAGTGCCCCACGAGGAACCCCAGCCAGGAACCGCGCGACTGCGTCAGGAGCAGCACCCCGACCGCGAAGACATAGATTGCCCCACAGAGCCACCGTCGGAGGGGCGACGCTCCCCGCCGGAAGATCTCCATCAGCGGGAGCACGGCAAAAGCACCGAGGTGACCTCCGAGATGGTTTGGGTTGGCCGCCAGCATGCCCGCCGCCCGGTACGATGTGGCCCCCGCAGCGGTCCCTGCCCCGCTCACGTAGTCGAAGAGACCGCTCGCGCTGTAGATCACCAACCCGACGATGATGCAGTCCAGAACACGCCGGCGAAGGCCCACGCTCGCGGCCAGGGCGTACGCGAGGAAAAACAGCAGAGTCGGCCAGAGCTCACTCTTGAGGCTCTCGGCCCAGTACAGAAGCGTCGCACCTCCTCTGGGACGTAGTCCGTACCAGGTCATGAGGATCGCGAAGCCCGCCAGCACGCAGGCGTAGTAGGCGATGAAGGGCGCCACGACGTTCAGGCGCGGCAGGACCGGCCGCACCCGTACGCAGACCGCCAGCACACCGACCAGGAAGAGCACCGTCTCGCCGTTGAGGCCGTGCTCCGCTCGCGGCAGGAAGCGGGGCAGAAAAGGCATCAGGAGCACGAGGCCGAGGAATCCCCAAGTCGGCCGGATGAAGAGGAGAACCGCGACGGCGACGGCGGGCAGGACAAGGGCAAGTCGAAGCTCTTCCACCATCCGCGCCTCCTCAGCCTACTGCCTGCCTGCGCCGCGTTGGCGCAGCCAGCGACGGATCGGTCCGCTCGCTACGCTCGACGCGGGCTTGAAGACGCCGCAGGAGGATCAGTCCACCCGCCATCAGCGAGAGCCACAGGAGCCAACGAAGCTCGGGGCTGGCCCGACGCGTCCAGAGCGCCAGGCCACTGAGCCCGCCGGAGAGCCCATAGAGCGAGAAGAGAACGCGACGCGGCGTCCAGCCCGTGCGCACGAGCAGATGGTGGACGTGGCCACGGTCTGCGGTGAGGAGCGCCCGGCCGATGCGCAGCGGGTGGAGACCTCCGGGGCCCTCGCGCTCGACGTGGCGGACCGTGCGTCGGAGAATCGCCTGGGCCGTGTCGAGCAGGGGCAGGCCCAGGGCGATCAAGGGGACGCTCAGAACGACAGCCGTCGGTGACTTTTGATACGACCCGAGAGAGAGCACGGCGATTGCGTAGCCGATGCCCATGGAGCCTGCGTCCCCGAGGAAGATGCGCGCCGGCGGCGCGTTGTAGCGGAGGAAGCCCGCCAGGGCCCCGGCCAGCGCCAGCGTTCCGATCACGGGAACACTCGTGCCGTTGCTGCTCGCCAGCACGAAGATAGTGAGGCAGGCGAGGAGCCCGAGGCCGGTCGCGAGACCGTCGAGACCGTCGATCAGGTTGAACGCGTTGGTGACCACTACGATCCAGAGGATGGTGACGAGAAACGAGGGAAGTAGAGCGTCCTCGATCATCCAGCCCAGAGGCAGCTCAACAGGCCCGCAGCGGAAACCGAGCGCCCAGGTCCCGGCCGCGATCAGGATCTGGCCGACGAGCTTGTAACCGGCGCGCAAATCGCGGCGGTCATCGTAGGCGCCCAGTCCCAGGATCAGAGCCAGGCCGAGAGCGAGCGCGGGCAGCGAGCCCGGACCCGACGGGCCGGCGCGCAACGCGGGCGAGAGCGCGATGCAGGCGCCCAGACCGAGGCTCGCCGAGATGAAGACCGCCATTCCCCCCAGCAGCGGTGTCGCCTCGGTGTGCCGCTTGTGCCCGTGAGGACGATCGATCCAGCCGTGGCGCGCCGCCCAGCGCTCGACCAGCGGCGTCAGATACAGGGCAATGAGCCAGGGAATCACGAGGATGAGCGCGAACGTGGTCACCGCGTCGGCCTCATCGCAGCCCGGCCACGATCAGCGCGCCGGCGAGGCCCGCGAGACTGGCGTGCGTCAGAAGGGGCAGCGCACGACTGTGCAGGAGGTGCAGTCTGAAGACGCCGTAGACGACCGTCATCAGGAGTACGGGCTCTACCACGCTGTGCGCCGGTGTGGACCCGTGGAGCCAACCGAGCCAGAGTCCCAGACTGATCGCCGCCGCCGCCACCGTGAGGGTGAGTCGGTCGGCGGAGCGCATCCAGTCGCGGGAGCTCCGCCGGTGCCGGAGCGCGGCACAGAGCAGACACGCGACGAGGCCTGCGCGGAGCAGAGTCGCCACACCCGGTCCCACCCGACCGCCGGCCGGGTCTCCAGCCAGAGCCGGCACGAAGCAGCCGAGCATCACGAGCGTGACGCAGACGCCCAGCACCCGCAGCCCGCGCCGGATCGGGGCGGAGACGGGCGCACGTTGAGCGGTCCAGATCAGCACACCAATGCCCGCCAGCGAGAAACCATCGCCCCGCGCCAGCACAAGCCCAACGAAGGGAAACCCCGCGAGCACGGCCACGAGGATCCAGTCCTCGAGGCGGGGCGCCGTCACCTCCTCGGGCTCGGGCGCGGTCCGAGGCGCCCGCTGGACCATCAGGTGGAGCCTCTCCCGTAGGCCGCGCCGTAGCTGCGCGGCGGATCGTCGCTGCGATTGAAGACCGTCCCGATCAGCTTGCGCGTGTCGATTCGCTCGAGCGCGGACTCCACCTCGTCGAGTCCCGAGGCTCCCTTGGCCACCACGAGCAGCGCCGCATCGCACAGATCCACGAGCGTCGTGGCATCGGGCAGTCCCAGGACGGGCGGCGCGTCCAGGATCACCGTGTCGAAGCGGCTGGTCAGCTCTTGGAGCAGCTCGCGCATGCGTGCAGAGCCCAGCAGCTCGGCGGGGTGCTCCGGCAGCCGCTTGACCATCAGCACCGAGAGATGGGTATCGGGGACGGCCACCAGCGTGTCCTCGAGCTTCTCATCGCTCTCGAGGAGCTCCGCCAGCCCCGACGGTGGATCTTCGTGAAAGCCGTGGTGGATCGCCGGGGTTCGCAGATCCGCATCGATCAAGCAGGTTCTTCCCTCGCGCTCAAGGCCGAAGGACAGCGCGAGGTTGACCGCCGTCGTGGTCTTCCCCTCACCGGGGAGCGTGCTCGTGACCACGAGGCTGCGCAGGGGGTTCTCACGCCGGATGGACTGAATGCGTGCCCGAAGGGTGCGGTACTCCTCCGTCACGTCGGACTCCACGTCCCCCATGATGATCCGCGAGCGGCGTGAGTCGCGCACGCGCTTGCGCTGCTCCGCCACGGCCCGTCGCCGGCTCTGGGGCTCGGCGCTGGCGGCAACCTCGGCCGCGGCCCCCGCCGGCGGAGCCCCCTGGCGGGCACGCTCCTCCTCAGCCCTCTGGAGTGCATCGTGAATCTTACCCATCCTGCGAACCTCCCTGACCGTGAGCCCGGCTCACGAAACTGTCCCGGCCTGACTCGCGGCGGTCTTGGCGGCGCACCGGTGTGCCGAGCACGCCGGGCCGCCGGTCGCGCGACTCTCGGGCGCCCCCCTAAGCACCGGTCTGCCCCGTGGCCCGGCGCCTCCAGCGCAGCCGACGAAGGAATCCTTCGCGCTGCGGCTCGGGGCGGGGCGTCGGCTGAGCCTCGGGAACCGGCGCCGGCGGCTCGATTCCCAGCCCCAGCTCCCCAGCCGCCTCGCTGATGATCCGCGCCGAGACACGTGGCGACCTTCGGACGAAGCCGATCAGCAGCGCGCCATCGCAGAGCACGTTGATCACGCGCGGGATCCCCGACGTGTAGCGGTGGATGCTGCGCAGGGCCGAGGCCGTGAACACGTCCCCACTCTCGTGCCCCGCGATCAGCAGGCGTTGGCGGACGTACTCACGGGTCTCCTGCGTCGAGAGCGGACGAATGCGATAGCGAAGCTCGACGCGCTGCAGGAGCTGGCGAATCTCGGGCCGGGCCAGCTTCGAATCGAGCTCGGGCTGGCCGACCAGCATGATCTGGAGCAGCTTGGACTGTGGCGTCTCGAGGTTCGAGAGCATGCGGACCTCCTCGAGCAGCTCGAGCGAGAGGTTCTGCGCCTCGTCGATGATCAGCAGCGTCTGCTTGCCCTCGCACAGGCGATCGATCAAGTGATGGTTGAGACGCTGGAGCGCGATGCTCTTGCGAAAGGGCTCCACCGCAGGCAGGTCGAGCTCCTCGAGCAGATAGATGAAGAAGTCGTCGGACGTCAGCCGAGTGTTGAAGATGTACGCACACTGAATGCCGGGGGCCGCCTTCTGCAGCAACGCATTCAGCACCGTGGTCTTTCCGGTGCCCACCTCTCCGGTGAGCACGATGAATCCCTTGCGCTGCTGGACCGCGTAGATCAGCGTCGACAGCGCCTCCTGATGACTCTCCGAAAAATACAGGAAGCGCGGATCGGGATTCACGCGGAAGGGCTCCGCGTCGAAGCCGAAGAAGTCGTTATACATCTCCGCGCTCAGCCTTCACCGTCTTGGCCGGAACGGGGTCCGCAGGGTTGGAACGCTCGTAGAGCACGAAGGCCAACGTAGCACCGATCACAAGCAGCAGCGCGGCGCCCGAGATCCCGACGCGGCGCAGGCGCGTGCGCCGTGCCGCCTCGTCGGCGAGCAGGCGGATTCGGGGCACCGAGGCCAGCACTGGAAGTGCGACGGCGCGCTGCAGCTCTGCCACGGAGTGGAAGCTGCGATCCGTCATCTCGCGGAACGCGAGGCTCGAGAATCCCACCAGCACCCCAAGAATCGAGCCGACGATGAACCAGAGCGGTCGGTTGGGGCTCGTGGGAGAATCCGGCGGAACCGCCCACTCGACGACCTCGAACTTCTCGCCCAGCAGGTCGGTCTCGAGCTCGACGCCGATGCTGGCGTGCACGCGGCGCAGCTCCAGGTCCTTGAGCGACTCGTTGAGGCCGCGCGCCACGCCCTCGAGCCGGTCCAGCTCCGCCGCGTGGCGAGGCGTGTTGGCGATGCGACGCTCCGCATCGGCGAGCTGCCGCTCGAGCTCGAGAACCTCCTGGGTCCGTACCTTGATGTTCGTGCGATGATTGCGGAGCTCGCGCTGAAGATTCGCCATCGCCGGCGAGGTGGAGGACGGCTTCTCACCCGCCGCCTTCTCCTCGATGATCGACTCGAGCGCCGTGATCTCGGCGATCGTCTGCACGATGTCGGGATGCTTGTCGGTCTTTCCCAGGGAGCGATGCCGGTTCAGCATGAGCTCGAGCGCATCGCGCCGCTTCACGGGATCGTTCTCGTCCGTTGTGGCAGAGAGCTTCAGGGTCGCGAGCTCGGCCTCGATGCGCTTCACCTGGTCCTTCGAGATCGCCAGATGCATGCGGGCCCCCGCGAGGTCACTGCGCAGCCGCTCGACGCGCTGGCTGTTCAGCAGCAGCTCCTCTGGGAGCTCACCCTGGTGCTCCTCCTTGTAGGCGGTGATTCGCTGGCGGGTCTTCTCGAGCTCCACGCGCACCTTCGCGAGCTCGTCTTCCACGAACTCGTTCGCACTGCGCGCCTGCTTGGCACGCCCCTCGATGTGGGCGGCGAGGAAGTCGCGAGTCAGTCGATTGGCGACGTCGGCGACGATCGCCTTGCGCTCGTCGCGAAAGGCGATGCGAAACGACTCCAGGGTGGCTGGCTTGCGCGGATCCACGATCGCAGGGGGCAGCGGCTCGATCGTGATCGCCTCGCGCATCCGATCGATCAGCTCCTCGCGCGGGGCCTGCTCCGCGGGATAGAGGTCGAAGTCCTCGATCACGCCGCTCAGATTCTCCCGCGAAAGGATCTGGAGCTGCAGGTGGTTGTAACGCGCCTCGGTCTCCTCGGGGATGCTGGGACGGGCGAGCTCGGGAGCAATGCTCTGGGGCTGAACCGCGATGACCGACGCGGCCTCGTAGCGGGGCGGCAGGCCGATCGCGAGAGCGAGGGCGAGCACGACGCCGATGCCTGCCGGCAGCGCGAGCCAGAGGAACCGCCGACGGATGATCTTGCCGAGATCCTCGAAGCTGATACCGAGCTCATTGGGCGCCTGCTGTCCTGCCATCGATTCTTCTCCGCTTGCAGATGAGGCCCACCGGGGCCGATCCCGCCCCCCGGCCCATGCCACAAGCGTGCCAAGGCACGGCGCCCGCGGGATGCAGGCGCCAAGCGGGG
>JBHHVJ010000047.1:0-27173 GCA_046754285.1 Myxococcota bacterium
AACTGTAAAAGAGCTCGCCGTAGCGCGGCCGCAGCTCCGTACACGACTCCCCGAGCCAGCGCAGGAAGTGCCGGCGGCTGGCCGAGGCCAGGAAGAGGGGAGCGACCTGCACCCAGCCCACACCCTGCCCTCGAGCCGCTTCGAAGAGCTCTCGAAGCGCGGCCTCGGAATCGTTGATGCCAGGCAGGATCGGGACGGCCGAGAGCCCCACGGCCAGGCCGGCCTCGGCCAGCGCCCGCACGGTGTGCAGCCTCCGCTCGGGCGTCGGCGCCCCCGGATCGAGACGACGCGCGAGGGCCCGGTCCCGGCAGGCCAGGGAGACGTGGATGCGCACCGTGGATCGCCGCGCGAGGCGTTGCAGGAGCACCCGGTCCCGAACGATCAGCGCGGACTTCGTCGTGATCGAGACGCGCAGGCCCCAGTAGCGGGCCAGCACCGTCAGGATGTCGGCGGTGACGTGGTAGCGGGCCTCAGCGGGCTGGTAGGGGTCGGTCGCGGTGCCGATCGCGATCGGTCGAGCTCGCAGCCGCGCGGCCGTCGCCTCACGCTGCAGCACCGTGCCAGCGTCGCGCTTGACGAAGATCTCACGCTCGAAGGCCGTGGGATCCTCGAGCCCGAGGAACGAGTGCGTGTAGCGCGCGTAGCAGTAGGTGCAGCCGAAGCTGCAGCCCCGGTAGGGGTTGATCGTCCAGCAGTCCGGCATCCGGCGGCTCTGGCAGTGGTTCAGGAGGCTCCGGGCCCGCAGCTCCGTGAAGCGGATCCGCGCCCCGGCGGGCTCCCCGAGCGTATCGCCGATCCGCTGCTGGATGCCGCCCTCGCGCATCCCCAGAGTTTCGCTCTTTGTTCGCTACCCGTCCAGCGCACATAGCTGGCTCAGCCGCGCGTGACGCGCGGGTCCAGGGCGTCGCGTAGCCCGTCGCCGAGCAGATTGTACGCGGTGACGGTCACGAAGATCGCCGCGCCCGGGAACACCGCGAGCCACCAGGCAAAGGTGTTCGCGCGTGCGGCGGAGAGGATCGAGCCCCAGGTCACCAGGTGCGCCGGAACCCCGATGCCCAGGAACGAGAGCCCCGACTCGGCCAGGATCGCGCTCGCCACGCCGAAGGACATCGACACGAGGACCGGGGCGAGCGCGTTCGGCAGGATGTGCCGCGCCATGACGCGCAGGTCGCTGCTGCCCAGCGCGCGTGCAGCCTCGACGAAGTCCTGCGCACGAACGCGCAGGAATTCACTGCGCACGTACCGCGCGATGGGCATCCAGCCGGTGAGCCCGAGAATCACCATGATCAGGTAGATCGACGGCGGGAAGATCGCCGCCACCGTGATGAGGAGAAAAAAGGTTGGGATGCCGAGCATCATCTCGATGAACCGGGAGATTCCCACATCCACCCAGCCGCCGTAGTAGCCGGCCAGGCCACCGAGCAGGATCCCGATCGTGGCCTGGATGGCGACCACGACGAGCCCGATCGTCAGCGAGATGCGCGTGCCGTGGATCATCCCCGCGGCCACGTCCCGACCCAGACGGTCGGTTCCGAGCCAGTGCGACCCGGACGGCGGCTCGAAGACCTCGCCCCGAATGTCCACGCCCGTCGACGAGTACGGAATCGGCGGCCACTCGCCGGGCTCGCCGCGCTCGCGAAGGCTCCGGTAGTCCGCGTTGAGCAGCGAAGCGGGCCAACTCCGCACCCCGAGGCGGACACCGTAGTCGATCAGGATCGGCCAGTAGCGACGCCCCTCGAGCTCGATATAGTAGGGCTTGTCGTTGGCCACAAAGTCCGCTCCGAGCGCGAGCACGGCCAGCAGGAGAACGAGGCACAGGCTCCAGAAGGCGCTCGTTCGAGCGCGAAAGTCCTGCCAGACGCGGGCACCGTAGCTCGCGCCCGCGCGCAGCGCCGGAGCGCTCACGCGGGCTTCGCCTCGAAGCTGATGCGCGGGTCGACGAGCGCGAGCGCGAGGTCCGAGATCAGGATCCCGATCAGGGTGAGGGCCGAGCTGACCGAGAGCAGCGCGAGCACCACGGGATAGTCCCGGGCCAGCACCGCCTGGTAGCCGAGGTAGCCGAGACCCGGAAGCGAGAAGATCGTCTCGATGATCACGGATCCGCCGATCAGGGCGGGCAGCAGCCCGCCGATGTTCGTCACGATCGGAATGATCGAGTTCCGCAGGATGTGCTTGAAGATCACGACCCGCTCCGACACACCCTTGGCACGCGCGGTGCGGACGTAGTCCTGAGCCTTGACCTCGAGCATGGTCGAGCGAAGCACGCGGGAGAGGAAGGCGAAGGTCCCGTAGGTGGTGACCAGCAGAGGCATGGCGAGATGGTGCAGGTAATCCCCCAGGCGGCGACCCAGGGACCAGCTCGGCTCGTAGTCAAGTGAGTGGAGGCCGGCGGCGGGGAACCAGGCGAAGAAGTCACCGCCGCAGAAGAAGATGATGATCAGCGTGCCGACCCAGAAGGACGGCAACGAGTAGAGCATGAACACGACCAGGGTCGAGACGCGGTCCGCCACGGTCCCGGTCCGAATCGCCGAGAGCACACCCAGCGGGATCGCGACGGCGAAGGTGATCAGGATGGCCAGGGAGTTGAGCGTGATGGTCAGCGGCATGCGCTCGAGCATCTTGTCCCAGACCGGACGGTGATCCTTGAAGCTCTCACCCAGGTCCCCGCGCAGGATACGGCCCAGCCAGCGCGCGTACTGAACGGGAAGTGGAGCGTCGAGCCCGAGCTGGTGCCGGAGCTGGGCCTTGGCCTTCTCGAGCTCGGCGAGGCGCTCGGGGTTCATCCCCTCGGTCCCCGCCGCCAACCCCCCCGCAAAGAAGAGGTCGACCGGGTCGCCGGGGGCAAGGCGGACGATCGAGAACCCGATCACGGTGATCGCCAGGAAGGTGAGCGCCAGCAGGAAGCTGCGCTGGATCAGGTAGCGGCCCATCCTCCCTCAGCGTCCGTACTTCTGCTCGGCACGCGGGACCCACCACTCGTGCATGTCCGTGCCCCCGTGGGGGTACCATCGCACGCCCCGAAAGCGTCGATCCCAGGCCGTGATCGCCTTGCCCATGAATAGAAAGGTGTAGGGCTGATCCTCGTAGATGATCTCCTGGAAGCGATCATAGAGCTGCTTGCGTCGCCCGGGATCGAACTCTCTCCGGTACTCCTCGAGGATGCGGTCCACCTCGGGGTTCCGGTAGAAGACGTGGTTCGAGCCCCCCGGCACGGCCTGCGAGGAGTGCCAGAGCTGGTAGGCGTCGGGCGGCGTGACGCTCATTGCCCAGCCGAGAATCACGGCGTCGTAGTCGAAGCTCTTGACCCGCTCGAGCAGGATGCTCCAGTCGATCTCACGGAAGCTCGCATCGATGCCCGCCTTCTTCATCTCGTCGATCACCGTCAGACCCACAGCCTTGCGCGTGTCGTTTCCCGAGTTCGAGATGATCTCGAAGCGCAGCGGCACCCGTTCGCCGTCGATCTTCTTGTCCAGGACTCCGTCCCCATCGCTGTCGGACCAGCCCGCCTCGGCCAGTAGGCGCTTGCCTCGCTCGGGATCGAAGACGTGGGGGGGGAGCTCGCGGTTGTACTCCGGACGCCCGATGAAGATGGGAGACTCGACGGGAACGCCGAGCCCAAAGAGGATCTTGTCGATGATGCTCTGCTTGTCCACGAAGAAAGCCATGGCCTGGCGGACACGCCGATCCTGAAGGATCACGCGCTTCTGGTTCCAGCCGATGTAGGTGTACCCAGGAGAGAGATGCTCCCGCTTGGCGAAGCGCCCAAGGAAGCGCTCGCTGTTCGTGTCCCTCCTCTGATTCTGGAGCGGCGTGAGCCCGATCACGTCGAGCTCCCCGCCCTTGAACGCCACCAGGGCCGCCTCGCGATCGTTGATGATCCTGAATACGACCCGGTCCACCCAGCCGTCGCCCAGCTCCGGATCGTTCGGGGCCCAGAAATCGGAGCGATGCCGCAGCACGATGCGTTCGCCGGTCACCACGTCGCGCTCGGGGTCCGCGAGCAGATACGCTCCGGGACCCAGAGGACGGCGGTGGAAGTCCCGATTGAAGCGTTCGCCGAAACGCCGGGCGCGCTCCCGCTTCTCCTCGCTCAGCGTCTCGAGCTCGTCCATGTCGCGGACCGAGAGCCCGTCCAGGAGACCCTCGGGATCGTAGTGATGGCGGGGCAACGGATCGATTCCGCCCAAGATCAGGTAGTTGAGGAAGTAGGGCTCCTTGATGTCGATTCGGACGCTGTACGCATCGAGCGCCACCGCATCGCGCACGGGCTGGTAGTAGTTCCGCGAGTGCGGGGCGAGGACCTCCGGGTTCTTGATCACCTTCAACGCGAAGACCACGTCCTCGGCGGTGAGCGGCGTGCCGTCCGAGAACGTCACGTCTTCCCGCAGATGAAACGTGTAGGTCAGCTTGTCCTCACTGACCTCGGGAAGCGCCCGTGCAATCAGCGGCCGCTGCTCGAGCGTCTCGTTGTCGAGTCGCAGCAGCGACGCGAAGATCCAACGCAGCACTGTGCTGGCTGCAGAATCGTTGGATGTGACCGGGTTGAGACTCTCCGGATCGGAGAGCAGGTGAAGGACCAGCCAGTCCCCGCGCGCCGGCCTTTCGGGCTCCGAGGCCGTCGCTGCGGCGGCCGCCTCGTCGGTCGGGGCGCCCGTCGCGCTCCCTTGTTCCTTCTCCGGAGCGCCACACGCGATCAGCGTGGCGAGCGCAACCATCCCGAGCCCCCGGCCCTTCCAAATCTTCTCGCCGCGCTCGCCCATCCTCGGGTCCTCCCCCCGCAAGGCCGAGATCTTGCGGACTCTCGAGCCCGGCGGCCAGTCCGCACCTCGTCACCCGGTGAGCGAAGTGCGGCTTGCGAAAATGCTTCGCAGCCGGACCCAATCACGCTATGCTCTCCTGCGAGCTTCCCCCCTAGCTTCCCTGCGAATCTCCCCCCCCGAGAGCGAGGGCCGACATGATCTCCGACGCACCGCACGCAGGCGCGGATGTGCACGGTGGAAGGAACCCTACGCTGGAGCTCCGCGTGGGGCGGGAGACCGTACGCATCTGGTTCGACAGCCGGGGCATTCACTTTCGTCATCCAGAGGGCCGCAGGACCGAGGGGGTTCTCCCCTGGGATGTGGCCCTGGCCATGTCACTTCTTCCCGAGCGGGAAGGGGCGGCGAGCGAGCACGCCCCCGTCTTGGTGGAAGGCGACTCGCGGGTCGTGGTCCACGCCACGAGGAGGGCGTTGCGCGCGGCGACACCCCCGGGACGCATGGGGGTGGACCCAGGTCGAGCGCCCGGGACCCGCCGCTAGAGACCCCCAGAGCGCGCCCGACTCGGGCTGCGCGGGAGCCGCACGAACCTGGAAGCCTTGGACTGGATCAGCGCATCGACCCTGGCGCCGCTCGTGCTGATCGCCGCGCTGAGCGTGCTCGCGGGGCTGCGCATGCGGCGAGCCGTGCCTCCCGCGACGAGGCCGCTTTCACGCGCGCGCATGCCGCCCTCACGGGGCGAGGACACCGCGCGGCCTGACTCCGCTCTGGATCCGGTACCCCGCGACCCGGGGTCCGAGGCCCCTCCGAGCCATCAGCTCTCCCTCATCGCCCGGGCCCTGCGGGACCCGCTGCGGCAGCTCCGGCGCGCGGAGCGTCTGCCGCCTCAGGCGCTCGAGCGCCTCGAGCACATCGCATGGCAGGCGCGGATGCTCGCACTCCCGCGACGTCCGATGTACGCGAAGATGACCGCACCCATGGCTCTGCTGCAGGAGGCTGCGGAGCGGGTCCCCACACTGCGTCATGGATCGGTCGGAATCTCCTGGAGCCTGACGAGTCGACAGCCGGTGCACGTGGATCCGGAGCGCGCCCGTGCGGCCTTCGAAGAGATCCTGCGCGCGAGCGGTGCGTGCTGCGGAGACCGCAGTCGGCTGGCCATCCGCGTCGCGCCCGGCAACGACGAGGGCTATCCGGTGGCCATCGAGATCGAGAGCGGCGGACCCGGTGCGGAGCCCGATGCGCTCGCCTTTCTGGTCGGGCAGCATCTGCTCGAGAGCGAGGGCGCTCGCGTGCGGCTCGACGGTCGGATTACGCGCATCGAGCTGCGTACGAGCCCGCCGGAGGCGCGCCTTCCGCACGGTCTGAGCCGCCTCGCCGACGCCTGAACTCCGAGGATCAGATGCCCTCGAAGAGATCCGCCAGGGACACCCCGAGCGCGAGCGACAGCCGGCGCAGCGTGGTGACCGAGGCCGCGCTCTTTCCGAGCTCGATCTGAGAGATGAGGCTGACCGAGAGTGCCGTTTTCGCTCCCAGCTGCCGGAGCGTCAGCCCGTGCTGCTTGCGAAGCTGGCGAAGGCGCTGCCCGATCTGCCGGTTCAGGTGTTCCTCGGGGTCCGAGGCAAGGCCCTTCTCGCGCATGGCGCGCTGTAGAACCTGGTTCAGGCTCTCGGCCGGGAAGGGCTTGCGAAGATAGTCGAAGGCGTCGGCCTTCATGGTCTCGACCGCATGCTCGATCGAGGGGGATCGGGTCATCGTGATGACACAGAGCTCGGAGTCGAGCGCCCGGATCTGGTGGAGCAGGGAGATGCCATCGACGTCCGGCATCTCGAGGCTCAGCAGAACGATCTGGTAGCGACCCTCCTTGACCTCGAGGAGGGCATCGTGCGAGCCCGTCACCGTGGTGACGTTGAAGCCCTCCTGACTCAGGAGGGCCTTGAGGCCGAGGCGCGTCTCCTCCTCGCCATCGACCACGAGAGTTCGAAGCTGCCTCGTGCGCGCCACGCGGAAGCCCTCCGCCGCCCCCGGGAATTCCGCTCTGGGTGCACCCTATTGCGTCGCGACGCGAAAGACAAGAAGAATTTTCGTGGCGAATCAGCTTACCGGGACGAAGAAGGCCCCACCCAACGCGGAGAGAACTCCTCGTCGCCGAGCGTGGTGGGTGACACACGCTCCACGGTAAGCGTCGCGAGTGCACCGTGCTCGTCCAGGATGCTGATCTCGCTGGGAAATCGCCGCCCCTGCCAGTCACGGTAGCCGCGCAGCTCCACGCGCCGGCCGTCTGGCCAGACGAGGTCCAGGGGCTCGAAACGATCCTTGTCCAGCCACAGCTCCCCGGAGGGCGAGGGGCCACCGATCACGAAGCAGTCCGTCGCGGCGCAGCGCGCGAGGCGATTGTCGAGCGCGGGGATCCGCAGGGCGTGCAGCCAGGTCCGGAGATCCGCCTCCTCCCGGAGGACCAGCAGCTCGATGGGCGGCACCCAGATCGGCGGTCGCGCGCCCGTGCCGGCCAGGAGATGACCGTGCCGGATCAGCCAGCGTCCGCCCCGTCCGTCGCTGACCCGCTGTCCAAGATCCGGATGCAGCTCCAGCGTGATGCGGTCCGGCCAGTCCGCTCCGATCCCTCTCAGGCGTGCCTCGACGCGCAGCGGCGTGGCCTTTCGGTGCAGCTTGGCGAGCTCGGCGAGGATGCGTTCGGCCGGAAGCACGAAGCCGAGCAGAATCGGAACGAGCAGCAGAGGCGTCCAGCACGCCCGTCTCACGAGGAGGACGCGAGCGGCGCACGGCCGGCGAAGCGAGAGTCCGCACCGACCTCCTCCTCGATCCGCAGGAGCTGATTGTACTTGGCCACACGATCGGAGCGGCAGAGCGAGCCGGTCTTGATCTGGCCGGCCGCCCTTCCCACCGCCAGGTCCGCGATCGTGGTGTCCTCGGTCTCCCCGGAACGGTGGGAGATTACGGTGGCGTAGCGGGCCCCGACGGCGAGCTCGAGCGTCTCGAGCGTCTCGCTCAGGGTTCCGATCTGGTTGAGCTTGATCAGCACCGCATTGGCGACGCCGCGCTGGATTCCTTGACGCAGGATGCGCGGGTTCGTCACGAAGAGATCATCCCCCACGAGCTGAACGCGTGCGCCGAGCGCGTCGGTGAGAGCCTTCCACCCGTCCCAGTCATCCTCGGCCAAGCCGTCCTCGATCGTCACGATCGGGTAGCGCGTGATCCAGTCCTCGTAGAGTCGCGTCAGCTCGTCGCTGCTCAGCGATCGGCCCTCACCCGGGAGCTCGTAACGCCCCTCACTCGCCAGCTCACTCGCTGCCACGTCCAGCCCCAGAACCACCTCCTCACCCACCCGGTAGCCTGCCCGCTCGATTCCTTTCAGAATGATCTCCACGGCCTGCTGGTTGGACGCGAGGTCGGGCGCGAAGCCTCCCTCATCCCCCACCGAGGTGATCTGACCGGATTCGTGGAGCACGTCCCGCAGCGCGTGGAAGATCTCCGCACCCATGCGAAGGGCCTCGGCGAAACTCGGAGCGCCGCTCGGCAGGATCATGAACTCCTGGAAGTCCACCCGATTGGAGGCATGCACACCGCCGTTAAGGATGTTCATCATCGGCAGCGGAAGCAGAGGGTCGTGGCCGTTGGTGAGCCAGCGGTAAAGCGGCTGGCCCCGCTCGGCGGCGGCCGCATGGGCGGCAGCCAGTGACACCCCGAGCAACGCGTTCGCACCCAGCCGCGACTTGCTCTCGGTTCCGTCGAGCTCCAGCAGCCGACGGTCCAGCGCCGCCTGCTCGGCCAGCCCCCCGACCGGCTGCCCACGCAGCGCCGTCGCGATCTCGCCCCGGACGTGGCCGACCGCGCGCCGAACGCCTCGGCCCCGGTAGCGAGGTTCTGCGTCGCGAAGCTCGAGGGCCTCGCGGCGGCCGGTCGAGGCGCCGGAGGGCACCGCAGCGCGTCCGCGCGCCCCTGTGTCGAGCGAGACCTCGGCCTCGAGGGTGGGGTTGCCGCGCGAGTCGAGGATCTCGCGCGCGTGAATCTCAACGATTCGGGGCATCGGCCGAGCCAGGGTACCGGATCCGCGAGCGCTGGGCGACGATCACCGGTCGGCCCGCAGCGTCGTGAGAGATCTCGACCTCGACCTCGTAGACGCGCGCGATTCGGTCCGCGCTGAGCACCTTGGAGGGGGGGCCCTGCGCAACGGCGTGACCTCGTTCCAGCAGCAGCACCGAGTCCGCGAAGCGTGCGGCGAGCACGAGGTCGTGCGTCACGAGCAGCGCGGCGCGCTCGCTCGGTCGCTGCGCGATCCAGAACCGCAGCCACTCCAGGGTGTGGAGGCGGTGCCCCAGATCCATGTGCGCGGTCGGCTCGTCGAGCAGCAGAATGGGGGTGTCCTGCGCGAGGGCGCGCGCGAGCATGACGCGCTGCTTCTCCCCGCCCGAAAGCGTGGGAAAGGTCCGCTCCGCCAGCGGGATCAGCCCGAGTGCCCCGAGGGCCCCCTCCACGGCCTCACGGTCGGAGCGTCCCTCCAGACCCAGGGGACCCAGATGCGGTGCCCGCCCCATGGCGACCATCTCCCGAACCCGGAAGGGAAACGGGACCTGATGCTCCTGTGCGACCACGGCGAGCCTGCGCGCTACGGCTCGGCGCGAGAGCCCGTCCACCTGCTCACCCCCGAGCCGCACCTCACCGGCGAGCGGCGAGAGCACGCCAGCGAGGACCCGCAGCAGGGTCGTCTTGCCCGATCCGTTGGGCCCGAGCACACAGAGCAGGCTTCCGGGCCGAAGCGTGAGCTCCACCGCATCGAGCACGGGCGGGCCGCCAAAGCAGTGGGTGATCGCCCGACCTTCCAGGAGGGGCGTCGTCACGTGGAGGCCCCTGCGAGCTCGCGACGCAGCAGAAGCAGAAAGAGCGGGCCACCGAGCAACGCGGTGATCGCACCCACCGGCAGCTCGTTCGGGGCGAGAAGGGTGCGTGCCAGCGTGTCCGCGGTCACGAGAAAGGCCGCGCCCAGCAGGGCGGCCGAGGGAATCAGCAGACGGTGGTCGGGACCGATCGCGAGGCGTAGGAGATGGGGAACGATCAGACCCACGAAGCCGATCAGGCCCGAGAAGGCCACCGCGGCTCCGATCATCAGCGCACAGGCGACAAGAATCCGGCGGCGCACGGCCTCGACCTCGACCCCCAGATGTCGGGCGCTCTCGTCGCCCTGACTGAGCAGGTTGAGCGCGTGAGCGTGGTAGAGGCCGATGACGAGACCGGGCGCGAGCAGCAGCGCCACGATCCCGACGGCCCAGAGGTCCACCAGGCGCACGGATCCAATCAGCCAGAGAAAGATGCCCCGCAGGCGGGAGAGATCCGCGAGCGTCATGACCAGTACGATCAGGGACGAGGCGAAAGCGTTGAAGACGACACCCGTGAGGAGCAGGCTCTGCGCGGGTGCGCGGTGGACGGAGCCGGCGATCGAGTAGAGCAGTGCGGTCGCTGCCAGGGCGCCCAGGAAGGCGAAGCCGGGCACCGCGAGCTCCCCGGCCGCAGCCAGCAAGGGACCGAGCGCCAGAGCCGCAACCCCCCCGAGCGCCCCACCACCCGAGATGCCCAGCACGTAGGGATCGGCGAGCGGGTTGCGGAGCAGCGCCTGGAGCAGCGCGCCCGCGACCGCGAGGCCCGCGCCCACACAGGCGCCGAGCAGAACGCGCGGCAATCGGATCTCGAGAACGATCATCCGACTCGGCTGCTCGGCCGAGCCCAGCGCCAGTCCCAGAGCGAGGGAAGCCACGAGCAGTGTGGCGAGGCCGATCAGCGTCAGGAGCGCACGGCCACCGCGACTCATGGCGCGTCGAGGTCAGGATGGATGCGCGCCCTGAGCTCCCTCGCGGTCCGGGCCAGCTCGGGCCCCGGCTGGGTCGCGTCCGCCGTCAGCGGCTCGACGCGACCCGCCCAGGCGAAGCGGCCCCAGTATGCGGCGAGGTCCAATCGGGAGCCCTGAGGGTCGGAGGGGTCGATGAAGCTGTCGAGAATCACGTCGGGCCTCCGCTCGGCCAGCGCCTCGAGCGACACACGGGGGTACGGGGCCCTGAGGTCGGCGAAGACGTTCTTTCCGCCCGCGATCCCGATGAGCTCGCCGAGAAAGGCTCCTCTGCCCACGACGTAGAGCGGGTCCCGCTCGAGCACCAGGGCCACACGGGGTCGCGGCCGTCCCGCCGTCGACCGCTCGATGGCCCCGAGCTCCGCGCGCACACGGGCGGCGAGCTCCGCCCCACTCTGCGCCCGCCCCAGCGCCGCACCCACGCGCTCGAAGCTCGCGAGCACCTCCGCCAGCGTCTGGGCAGCGATCTCTCGGACCTCGATGCCCTGTTCCCGGAGACGATTGAAGAAGGGCCTCTGCTCCACCCCGGCCACCCCCAGCACGAGTGTCGGACGAAGCTCCAGCGTCCGCTCCAGATCCGGGTGGAAGACGCCGCCCAGAGAGGGGAGCGAGGCGAGCCCCGGAAGACGTCGGGAGTAGCGATCGACCGCGACCAGCTCGTCGCGTGCACCGAGCACCAGCAGCGTTCGCGTCAGGGCCGGGGACAGGGAGACGATCCGACGCTCTCCGGATGCGGCGACGGACGACGCCGGGGGTGGATCTCCGCAAGCGACGAGCCCCCACAGGCAGGCGGCGACGATGAGAACCCGCGTGGCACCCACATGCATCCTCTCGACTCGATCCCGCTCACAGCGGAGCCGAGCCGGGATCTTAGCTTGCCCTATCCCAGGCTCCCCCCGGGACGCTCGCGCGGAAATGGGGGCGCGTCACGGCCGCGACCGCGGCGCGCCCCCGCGGACGCTGTGCGACTCCCCCCGATCAGCGCACGGAGGCGCTGCCCGACCGGAGCCGTGCCGTGCTCTTCCCCTTGAGCACGCAATGGGGCCGGATCCGGGCGAGCGCCCGCTCGCCGATCCCGGAGACCCGCACCAGCTCTCCCACGTCGCGGAAGGGCCCCTTCTCCTTGCGGTAGGCGATCAGCGCACGCGCCCGGGCGGGGCCGATGCCGGGCAGGAGCTGCAGCTCTTCGCTGCTCGCGGTGTTGATGTTGACCACGCCGACGAGGCGGGTCTCGGGGGCGTCGTTCGTGTCCGGGGGATCCGCCAGAACCTCTCCGGCGCTCCCCAAGAGCAGCATGGCCAGCGCGGCCACGAGGCTCCATTGGGCTCGGCTACGCATGCGCGCATCCTCCCTCTCGTGATGGGGCGAGGCGTAGGAGACTCGGCTCAGCGGCGGCGCCGAACCACGAAATCACAGAGCGCGAGCAGCGCGTCTTTGGCCGGACTTCCCTCGAGCGGATCGAGCCGTGAGCGAGCGGCCGCCGCGTGGGCGCGGGCCCGCTCGAGCGTCTGCTCCACGCCCCGGTGGCGCTCCACACAGTCGGCCACATGCGCCACGGCTTCGGGATCGGCGGCACCGCGCAGGGAGAGGCTCTTGAGCGTGGCCGAGATCGCATCCCGCTCGCCGGTGCTGCAGCGTTGGAGCGCAAGCACGAGCGGGAGCGTCACCTTGCCTTCGCCCAGGTCCTGGAAGGGCTGCTTGCCGAGCTGCTCCCCGACGCCCGAGTAGTCGAGCGCGTCATCAACGAGCTGGAAAGCCAGGCCGAGCTCCCAGCCGTAGCGCTCGAGCACGCGGACCGTCCCGCGCAGCGCGCCGGACACGATCGCTCCCGATCCGCAAGCGGCGGCGAGTAGGCTCGCTGTCTTTTGTCCGATCACCTTGCGGTAGAGCGCCTCGCTGATATGGGGATCGAAGCTCTGAGCCAGCTGGAGGACCTCGCCCTCGGTCATCTCCCTCAGAGCGCCCGCATAGAGCGCGAGGATCTCCAGATTGCCATCCTCGACCAGCATCTGGCAGGCGCGCGCGTACATGAAGTCGCCCACCAGGATCGCGAGACGCGGGCCGAAGCGCGCGTTGACACTGGGTCGGCCGCGTCGGAGCGCCGCACCGTCCACCACATCATCGTGAAGCAGCGATGCCGTGTGCAGGTACTCCACGGCCACGGCGATCCGGTGCGCGCGGGGTCCCCGGTAGCCGCAGAGCCGCGCCGCGAGCAGCACAAGCAGCGGACGCAGGCGCTTGCCGCCCCCAGCAAAGCTATGCTCCCCGATCTCGGGGATGCGCTCGGCGACCGAGCGAAGTTCCACACGGAGCTCGCGCTCGACGGACTCGAGATCTTCCCGCACGAGCGAGGTGATAGAGTCAAACTCCAGGGCCAGCCTCCTCGGGGGACCGAAGCCATCTTGCAGCGCGGGTCAGGTGCGCGCAGTCTAGCCGAGCGGCGCCCGGGATGTCAAAGCACGCGACAAGAAAAACCTTGATAAATCCACAGGTTAATCGGAGTTCACGGCGTCGGGAGGAGCACCGCGCCGAGGGGCTGGAGGCGTCCATCCACGCGGAGCTGGCTTCGCTGCAGGCGGCGGGCCTCTACCGACACACGCGACGCATCAGCGGCCGGCCCGGGCCACGCATGGACGTCGACGGGCGTGGGGTGCTGATGTTGGCGGGCGCGAACTACCTCGACCTCGCGGGTGATCCCCGGGTGATCGCTGCCGCGAACGAGGCCGCGGCGCGCGCGGGCTGCGCCGCCGGTGGCTCGCGCCTCATCAGCGGAAACCTCGAGCTCCACGAGCAGCTCGAGCAGGATCTCGCGGACTTCACCGGCCGGCCCGCGGCCCTGCTGTTCAGCACGGGTTACATGGCGAATCTCGGCGTGCTCACCGCACTGGCGGGGCCCGAGGACGTGATCGTGAGCGACGCCCTGAACCACGCGAGCATCATCGATGCCTGCCGACTGAGCCGTGCGGGCACGCGCGTGTTTCGCCACAACGATCCCGATGATCTGCAGCACGTGCTACGGAAGCTCCACGGATTTCGCCGCCGCGTTCTGGTGCTCGATGGCGTCTACAGCATGGACGGGGATGTGGCGCGCCTTCGGGAGATCGTACCGCTGGCCCGGGAGCACGGGATGGTCACGGTCCTCGACGACGCCCACGGTCTCGGCGTGCTGGGTGCCACGGGCCGCGGCGTCGCCGAGAGTGAGGGGGTCACGGTGGACGTGCAGATCGGAAACCTCGGCAAGGCGCTGGGAAGCTTCGGCGCTTACGTCGTGGGAAGCCGGGCGCTGCGGGAGCTTCTCGTGAACCGCGCGCGCAGCCTGATCTTCACCTGCGGCCTGCCCGCCGCGGCGGCCGCGGCGGCCCGCGAGGCGCTCCATGTCCTGCACGCAGAGCCGTGGCGACGGCGGAAACTGCTGGCGCGGGCCGCAGAGCTCCGGGCCGGTCTCAGAGCGCGGGGTTTCGACACAGGGCCGAGCACGACGCAGATCGTTCCGGCGCTTCTCGGGGACGCCGTCAGGACCATGGCGATCTGCGAGCGGGTGCTCGAACAGGGTGTCTACGTGCAGGGCATCCGCTACCCGTCGGTTCCCCGAGGCAGCGCGCGGCTTCGCTTCACGCCGATGTGCAGCCACACTCGCGACGACGTCGAGCACGCTCTGGACGTCCTGGCCGCGGCTCGGGACGCGCTTCCGTGACGGACTGGGCCGAGCGCGATCAGCGCACACTCTGGCATCCGTTCACCCAGATGGAGGACTGGCTCGACTCCCGTCCGCTGGTAATCGAGCGCGGCGAGGGGAACTACCTGATCGACACCACGGGCCGGCGCTACCTCGACGGGATCTCCTCCATGTGGGTCACCCTGCACGGGCACGATCACCCGCGCATCCGCGGCGCGCTGCACCAGCAGCTCGACCGGCTCGCCCACTCCACGCTCCTGGGCCTGGGCAGCGTTCCGGCGATCGAGCTGGCGGAGAAGCTCGTCGCTGTGGCGCCCGAGGGACTGACACGTGTCTTTTTCAGTGACAACGGATCCACAGCCGTGGAGGTTGCCCTCAAGATGGCGTTCCAGTACTGGCAGCAGCAGCCCGATCCGGCCGCGCGCCGTCGGCAGCGCTTCGTCGCACTCGAGGGCGCCTACCACGGCGACACCCTGGGGGCGGTCGCGCTGGGGGGTGTGGGAAGCTTTCACGCCCTCTTCGCACCGCTCGTCTTCGAAGTGCTCCGAGCCCGCAATGCCTACTGCTACCGCTGCCCGTACGGTCTCCGTCATCCCGAGTGCGAGATCCACTGTCTGGAGTCCCTGGAGGGAATCCTGGCGCAGCACGGCGAGGAGGTGGCGGCCGTGGTGGTCGAGCCACTGATCCAGGCTGCGGCGGGAATGCTGCGGCTGCCGGACGGCTGGCTGCGTCGCGTCCGCGAGCTCTGCGATCGCTACGGCACACTCCTGATCGTCGACGAGGTGGCGACCGGCTTCGGTCGCACCGGCCGGCTCTTCGCCTGCGAGCACGAGGACGTGACCCCGGACCTGATGGCGCTGGCCAAGGGCATGACCGGGGGCTTCCTCCCGCTCGCGGCCACGCTGGTGACGGAGAGGATCTTCGAAGGCTTTCTGGCGCCGGTCCACGCGGACCGACAGCTCTTTCACGGCCACAGCTACACGGGCAACGCGCTCGGCTGCGCCGCGGCCCTCGCCAACCTCGAGGTGCTCGAGCAGGAGAAGGTGCTGGAGCACGTTCAGGAGCTGAGCGTCCGTCTCACCCGCCGGCTCGCCGGCCTCGCCGAGCTGCGGAGCGTGGGGGACATCCGCCAGCGCGGGCTGATGGTCGGCGTCGAGCTCGTACACGATCGCGAGACGCGGCGGCCCTTCGATCCCGAGGAACGCATCGGACACCTGGTCTGCATGGCGATGCGCGCCCGTGGCGTGCTGCTCCGGCCGCTCGGGGACACGATCGTGCTCATGCCGCCGCTCTCGCTTCAGCCCACCGAGGCTGACCGGATCGTCGCAGCACTCGCCGAGTGCATCGTCGAGGTCACCGGCGGGTGATCGCCTTCTTCATCACCGGCAGCGACACGGGCTGTGGCAAGACGACGGTCGGCGTGGTGCTCGCACGCGCGGCTCGTCGGCTCCGACGACGCGTTCGCGTGCTCAAGCCGGTCGAGACGGGCTGTGCGGAGCGAGACGGCGAACTCCAGCCGGCCGACGCGCTCGCCCTCGCCGTGGCCGCGCAGGACACGCGCGAGCTCGACCGGGTCTGCCCGTACCGACTCGCCCGAGCGGCCGCGCCGGAGGTCGCCGCTCGGGCCGCCGGGATCGTCATCGAGCCGGAGCAGATCGAGCGCGCCTTTCGCGAGGCCAGCCGAACCGCGGATCTGGTCCTGGTCGAGGGAGCCGGCGGTCTGGTCGTGCCGATCACGTCGGACCTCGATATGGCGGGCCTCGCCGAGCGGCTCTCGCTTCCGCTGCTGCTGGTCGTTCGCGCCCGCCTCGGGACCCTGAACCACACCCTGCTCAGCCTCGAGGCTGCACAGGCCCGCGGTCTGGAGGTGGCGGGGGTCGTCGTCAGCCACGACACCCCCGAGCTCAGCGGGGACGAGCGCGCCAATCTGGACGCACTCGTAGCGCGGCTTCCCTCCCCTTTCCTGGGCGAGCTGCCTTTCGCGGCCAAGGAGCCCCCTGCGGCGCTGCTGTCGCGAGCCGTGCGCCGCTGACCCGGCTGACTCAAGCCTCGTCGGGCCCGATCCGAGAGAGCCTGCGATGGCCACGCACACCGACGAGTGGAGCGAGATCGAGGAGAAGCTGCAGAAGCTGGACGAGAATCTCACGCGGCTGCGCGTCAGCTACGAGCAGTACTTTGCGGGCGTCCTGAAGCGCGAGCCGCAGGACCTGCGCGCGCGCGTCCAGCGGACCATCAGCTACTTCACCAACAAGGCACCGCGAAACTCCGGCCAGAAGTTTCGCTTCAACCAGCTCAACGCCAGGTTCCAGTCCTATCGGCAGCTCTGGGGACGGACCTTGCGCCAGATCGAGGCGGGCACCTACAAGCCCCATCTCTTCAAGGCGAGCCTGCACGAGCGTCAGCGCCGGGAGACACGCGCGGCGACGTCGAGCCCGGCGGGGACGAGCGAGCCCGATCCCACCCAGAACGCCGAGGCGTGGCTCGACCGGCTCGCGGAAGAGCTCGGTACGGCGCGGCGCAAGACCGGCGAGGCCACTGATGCCGTCGATCGCGAGAAGCTCGCTCGCGCCGTACGTCGACAGACCGCCGCCCTGCGCAAGAAATACGGAGACCGGAACATCCAGCTCAAGGTCGTGATCGAGGGCAAGCGCGCGAAGCTCAAGGCGTTCGTGAAGAGGTAGGCTCGGGAGGCGAGGCTACATCGGGCAGGCTCTGGATCTGCAGCACGACCACGCGGCCGCCCGGGTACTCCACATGGTGAAGCTCCCGGATGCGCGCACGATCCCGGTTCGAGAAGACGGGCAGGCGCTCCTCCTCGGCCACGACGAACTCGGCGCCTTGGGATCGGATCCTATCGAGCCAGTCCTGCGGATCCCGGACATCTGGCAGAGGCACGTAGCGAGCGGCTCCGGCGTAGTACACCGTACGCAGACGCTCTGCGGCGAGCGTCCCAACCTCTCGCCCGCTGAGCCACAGCGCCGCCTGCTTGCGCGCCAGCTTGACGTGCTCCACCGGACGCAGCAGAGGATACACGCCGAGCGAAGCGATCAGGGCCGCGCTGACGTAGGCCACGGCGCGAGGCTGCAGACGGGTCGGAGCGAGCCGATCTCGAACGATCTCCCCCAGCGTCAGCAGGCCCCGAGCCGCGATCGGGAGCAGGAGGGCAGCCGGCGCGATCCAGTGGCGGCGGCTGATGTAGCCCGACTCGAGATGCACGGCGAGCAGCACGCCCGTGAAGAGCAGGGTGTACGAGCAGAGGTAGAGCGTGGCCCGTGAGGGGCGGCCGCGGCGCACGCCCAGGGCGACGAGAGCCCACAGCAGCTCCCAGCCGCGCTGGAAGTCGCGCATGACCTCCCATGCGGCCGCGCCGAGCGCCTCGAGCGAGAGACCACTCAGCGCCGGCGAGAGCAGGCTCTTCTTGCGGCTGAGCACGAAGGCCTCGCCCGACTGGTTAACGAGCCAGAGATAGGGACCGCCAAAGAGCAGCGCGGCCGCGGCAAAGCCTCCCGCGGCGCGCAAAAGATCGGCTGGCCCGATGCGACCCCGGCCCAAGTCGACGAGGAGCCAGGTCGCGAGCACCAGGCCCACCGCAAGACCCTCGGGGCGCGTGAGATACGCCAGACCACAGAGCACACCGGCTGCGAAGGAGTGCAGGAAGCGCCGCTCCTCCAGGACGCGCCAGACCAGCAAGGCTCCACCCAGAAAGAACGCGAGGTGCAGTCCGTCGCTCTGGACGTTCGAGCTCGCTGCGACCATGCGCGGGAAGACCGCGAAGAGCAGGGCGCTGACCAGTGCGACGCGCTCGCCGAAGGTCCGGCGCGCGAGAGCGTAGAGCGCGAGGGCTCCCAGCGCTCCCGCGCCGATCGAGATGAGCCGGCCGGCGCTCTCCAGGTCGATCCGGAACAGCGAGGCGGTGAGGGCGATGAGCAGCGAGGTGAGCGGATGGTAGGCCTCGGCCAGTGCGCTGCGGGTCTGCCCTTCGAAGAAGAGTCGCGCGGCCTCGAGAAAGCGTGGCCCATCGTCGAAGAGCAGGGGTTCGTGCAGCGCGGCACCGCTGCGCACGGCGACGGCCAGCAGGACGACCAGGCCCGGTCCGATCCAGCGCTCGTGCCTCCCGTACCCGCTCACACACCCGCCTCCGAGGTCCAAGGGCCCTTTCCGGGGATGAGGATAACGCCGCGGCGCGGGGATCGTCGAACGGAGTTCGCCGCCCCATCCAGCGAGCGGTACTCTTCGGAGCTCGCGAGGCGGTCGCGGTGCGAGGCGAACGTGAGCCAGAAAATCCCCATGCTCGATCTCCGGGCACAGGTCGACACGCTCTGGAAAGAGCTGGAGACGACCCTGCACGCCGTGCTGCGCTCCGGACGCTTCATCCTGGGGCCGAACGTGGCAGAGTTCGAGCGCGAGTGCAGCCAGGCGCTGGGGGTGCGGGAGTGCGTCGGGGTCAACTCGGGCACCGACGCGCTGATTCTCGCGCTGCGTGCCCTCGACATCGGGCCCGGAGACGAGGTGATCACGAGCGCCTTCACCTTCTTCGCCACGGCCGAGGCCATCGCCAGCGTCGGAGCTCAGCCGATTTTTGCTGACATCTCACCCGAGAGCTTCTGCCTCGACCCGGAGTCCGTGCGGGCTTCCCTGAGCCCGCGCACGCGCGCGATCCTGCCCGTGCATCTCTTCGGGCACGCGGCCGACATGGACGCGCTGCTCGACCTCGCCGGGAGTCACGGCCTCCGGCTGATCGAGGACGTGGCCCAGGCCTTTGGCGGACGTCACCGGGACCGTCCCCTCGGAAGCCTGGGCGATGCGGCGGCTTTCTCGTTCTTTCCCTCCAAGAACCTCGGTGCGTTCGGGGACGCGGGCCTGCTCGCCACGCCCCACAGCCAGGTGGCGGAGCGAGCGCGGGCCCTTCGTGAGCACGGGGCGCGGGGACGCGGTCTTCACGAGGCGGTCGGCTACAACTCCCGCCTCGACGAGATCCAGGCCGCCGTTCTGCGCGTCAAGCTGCCTCATCTCGAGCGCTGGAACGAGTCGCGTCGTGCCCTGGCGCACGAGTATGACCGGCGGCTCGCCACGATCCCGGAGGTACGGACGCCGCAAGAAGCGGACTACGCCCAGCATGTCTACAACCTCTACACGGTCCGTCTGCCGGCCGAGCGCAGAGAGGACGTGCGCGAATCGCTCGCGGCACGCGGCATCGGTGCCGTGGCCCACTACTCGAGGCCCTTGCACCAGCTCGACATCTTCGGCGCGGACGCGCAGCGGCTGCCCGCCACCGAGCAGGCCGCGCGCGAGGTGCTCAGCCTGCCCCTCTGGCCGGAGCTTCCCGCGGAGGCGCTCGCGGAGGTGGTCGCCGCGCTGCGGGACGCGCTCTGACGGTGCGCATCGCGCTGGTGCACGACTGGCTGACGGGGATGCGCGGGGGCGAGCGCGTCCTGCACGAGATCGCCGGGCTCTTCCCCGATGCCGATCTCTACACCCTCATCCACGTTCCGGGGGCCAGCAGCGAGCGCATCGACCGCATGCGACTCCACACGAGCCCGCTCTCGAGCCTGCCGGGCGTCGCACGCCACTACCGCTGGCTGCTGCCGCTCTTCCCTCCGGCCATCGAGCGTTTTCGTCTCGACGGCTACGACCTGGTCCTCTCGATCAGCCACGCCTTCGCCAAGGGCATCCGCTGCGCGCCGGGCACCCCGCACCTCTGCTACTGCCTGACCCCCATGCGCTACATCTGGGACCAGCGCGAGGCGTATCTGGGACGCGGCCTGCGGCGCGTGCTCGCCATGCCTCTCGCCACCTGGCTGCGCCGCTGGGACCGCCGAACGAGCGGGCCCGAGCGTGTGACCCGCTTCGTCGCGATCTCACGGACGGTCGCCGAGCGAATCGAGCGTCACTACGGCCGCAAGGCACACGTGGTCCATCCCCCCGTGGACGTGGAGCGCATCCGGCCCCCCGACGCATCCCGCGAGCCCTTCTACCTGCTGGTCGGGGGCTTCGTCCCGTACAAGCGCGAGGACCTGGCGCTGGCCGCCTTCGCCCGTCTCGGCCGTCCCCTGCTCGTCGTGGGTGACGGTCCCGCACGCCACCGCCTGGAGCGGGGCGCGCCGTCGAACGTCCGCTTCCTCGGCCGCATCCCCGACAACGAGCTCACCCGCCTCTACGCCCGCTGCCGCGCCCTCATCTATCCCCAGGAGGAGGACTTCGGCCTCGTCGCGGTCGAGGCCCAGGCCGCCGGAACGCCCGTGATCGCGTTCGGCCACGGCGGCGCCAGCGACACCGTCGTGCCGCTCGGCGCCCCCGGGACCCCTGCCCCCACGGGAGTCTTCTTCGCGCCGCAGACGCCTACGGCTCTCGCCGACGCCGTGCACCGTTTCGAGTCCCTCGAAGCGCAATTCGATCCCAAGGCGATCCGCGCCCACGCTGAGCGCTTCGCGACGCCTCGCTTCGCTCGCGAGCTCACGGCCGAGGTGGGAAGCCTCGTCGCACTGCGTGATTGACAGGCTTTGAAAAGCTGCGAAGATAGCTTGGAGCTCCGCTCCGTAGCGGGATCGACGGGATCACCGTCGGCAGCCGGACAGAGCACGCTGGACACACGATCGAGGATACACGGTAGGAACACGGTAGGAAGTTGGGGGGGGGCGAGCCGTGAGCGCCGCCGAAGACGGGCGTACCGATCCCGCGCGTGCCGTTTTCGTGGATCGTGACGGCGTCATCAACGACGTCGTGCTCCGTGAGGGCCGACCGCACCCGCCGGCGTCGCTCGAGGGTCTGCACATCCTTCCCGGCGTTCGCGAGAGCCTCCGAGCGCTGCGTCGCGCCGGCCTGCGCGTGATCGTCGTCACGAACCAGCCCGACGTCGCGAAGGGAGTCCAGACGGTCGGGGGCGTCGAGGCGATTCATGCCGAGCTGCGGCGTCAGCTCGCGATCGACGACATCGAGACCTGCTTCCACGCCGACGAGGACGGCTGCGAGTGTCGCAAGCCGAAGGCGGGAATGCTGCGCCATGCGGCCGCCCGATGGCGGATCGACCTGCACTCGAGCTTCCTCGTCGGGGACCGCTGGCGAGACATCGCCGCGGGGGCCGCGGCCGGGTGCCAGACCTTCTGGATCGATCGGGGCTATCGCGAGCCGCGCGCCGAGGCGCCCACGGCGGTCGTCACGTCGCTGGCGGAAGCGACGGAGCGGATCCTGGCCGTGCTGGGGCTCGATTCGGAGCGAGGGGAGGAGGAGGCATGAAGAAGGTCCTGATCACGGGAGGCGCGGGCTACGTCGGCAACGTGCTCATCCCGCAGCTGCTCGAAGCCGGATACGAGGTCACGATCTACGACATCCTCTTCTTCGGGCGCGAGACGCTTCCCGATCATCCCCGGCTCGAGGTGATCGAAGGAGACATCCGGGACACACAGAAGTTGGCGAAGGCCTTCGAGGGCATCGACGTGGTGTTGCACCTCGCGTGCATTTCCAACGACCCGAGCTTCGCGCTCGACGAGGCACTGAGCAAGAGCATCAACTTCGACTGCTTCGAGCCGATGGTCAAGGCCGCTCGCGGTGCCGGGGTTCGCCGCTTCGTCTACTGCTCGACGAGCTCCGTCTACGGCGTCAGCGAGGCACCCGACGTCACGGAGTCGCATCCGCTCGTTCCACTCACGCTCTACAATCGCTTCAAAGGAATGTGTGAGCCGCTGCTGCTCAGGCATCTGTCGGGTGATTTTACCGGGGTGATCATCCGCCCAGCGACGATCTGCGGCTACAGCCCGCGGATGCGACTCGATCTGAGCGTCAACATCCTCACCAACCACGCGGTCACGAACTCCAAGATTACCGTTTTCGGTGGCAGCCAGCTCCGTCCCAACCTCCACATCCGGGACATGGCCGACGCCTACCAGCTCTTGATCGAGGCACCTCGCGAGAAGATCCACGGCGAGATCTTCAACATCGGCTATCAGAACCACTCGATCGCCGAGATCGCGGAGCTCGTGGCCCGGGTCGTCCAAGAGGAGTATCCCGAGAAGGGGGAAATCGAGATCGTCACCACCGAGAGTGATGATCCGCGCTCCTACCACATCAACTCCCAGAAGATCCGCCGCGTGCTCGGCTTCGCGCCGCGTAGATCAGTCTCCGACGCGGTACGGGACATCTGTCGGGCCTTCAAGGCGGGCAAGCTGCCCCGGAGCATGGAGGACGACCACTACTACAACGTGCGTCACATGCAGGCGTTGCAGGCCGCATGACCTTACGGACCTCATCGGACACGGTCGTCGTCACCGGTGGTGCAGGATTTCTCGGGAGCCACATGGTGGACTTGCTGCTCGAGCGAGGGTTTCGGGTTCGCGTCGTGGACAACCTCGTGGGGGGGCGCGAGGAGAACCTGGCCCATCATCGAGGAGACGCGAGGCTGGACCTCGAGCGGATCGATATCCGGCGTCTGTCGCCCGACGGTGCGATCTTCCGGGATGCCCGACTCGTGTTCCACTTCGCCGGGATCGGAGACATCGTCCCCTCCATCGAGCGTCCGACGGAGTACCTCTCGACGAACGTGCAAGGCACGGTGCAGGTGCTCGAGTGTGCGCGCGCGGCGCGCGTCGAGAAGCTGGCCTACGCGGCCTCGTCCTCCTGCTACGGACTCGCCTCGGTGCCCACTCGTGAAGATCACCCGCTGGCCCCGCAGTACCCATACGCACTCAGCAAGCTCATGGGAGAACAGGCCACCCTGCACTGGGCGCAGGTCTATCGACTCCCCGCCTGCTCGATCCGCATCTTCAACGCCTACGGCATCCGCTCGCGCACGACCGGGGCCTACGGGGCGGTTTTCGGCGTCTTCCTGAGGCAGAAGCTCGCCGGCAAGCCTTTCACGGTCGTGGGCGATGGGAGCCAGCGAAGGGACTTCGTGTACGCGAGCGATGTCGCCGAGGCGTTCTACGCGGCCGCGGAGCGGGGCCGCAGCGGCGACGTCTACAACGTGGGGGCCGGCGCCCCCCAGTCGGTCAATCGCCTCATCGAGCTTCTCGGGGGGGACCGCGTCGAACTCCCGAAGCGACCCGGTGAGCCGGAGTGCACCTGGGCGGACATCGACAAGATCACTCGGGACCTCGGCTGGAGGCCCCGCGTCAGCTTCGAGGAGGGCGTGCAACGGATCCTCGACCGCATCGAAGACTGGCGGGACGCCCCGCTTTGGGACCCGACGTCGATCGAGCACGCCACCCGCGAGTGGTTCGCGGCGCTGGGGTGAGGAAGGGTTCGCGTGCACCCCGCCTCCCGATCGTGCGCCATCATACCCCGACCGGAGTCCACGCAGCGGCCATGAGGGTCCTCTATCGCTCCGAGCTTCCGACCCCCGTCGAGCTCAGCATCGTACTCGTGGACTGGTCGGCCCGCGAGAGCCTTCACGCCCTCGACTATCTCGCAACGCAGACGGTGGATCGGAAGCGCTATGAGCTGATCTGGGTCGAATACTACGACCATCATGCACCGGGTATGGCCGGTCGATTCGCGGCCGCCCATGAGAGTGGAGGTGCCGTTCCCGTCGACCAGTGGATTCTCCTCGGGATGCCCGCCGGCAGCTACTATCACAAGCATCTTCTGTACAACGTTGGCATTCTGGCTGCCCGGGGCCGAATCGTGAACATCTGTGACTCGGACGCGATCTTCAGCCCCTCATATGTTCAGTCGATCCTGAGTGCATTCGAACGGCATCCCGGAATCGTCCTCCACATGGACGAGATCCGCAGTGCATCGCGTCGCTTCTATCCGTTCAACTATCCAAGCATTCCCGAAATCTTGAGCTCGGAGGTCATGAACCTCGTGCAAGGCAAGCCCGCTGGCATCGCGTCACGGGAGGATCTGCCCGTGGAGGATCGACTGCACGTTGCAAACTACGGTGCCAGCATGAGTGCGCTTCGTGAGGATCTCATCCAGATTGGTGGAGCCGACGAGCACGACGACTACCTCGGACACGTCTGTGGCCCGTATGAGATGACGTTTCGGCTCGGGAACCTCGGCAGGCGGGAGGTCTGGCATTCGGAAGAGTGGCTTTACCATACCTGGCACCCGGGCCAGTCCGGCACCGGGAACTACATGGGCCCTCACGACGGACGGGACCTCTCCACGACCGCCCTCCGGGTACGTCACACGGATCGGGTGCTGCCTCTGCGTGAGAACCCGGGGATTCGGATGCTCCGGGAGCGCGTGCTACGCCCCAGAGCCTGGGCTCCGCCGCTCGAGTGTGCAACCGCCGAGGGCTTCGCAGAGCGCTGGAGCCCGAAAAGGCTGACCCTACGCAACGGTCCGGAGGTGCGAGCCTGGCGCGCTTTCGTTCAGCACCCTCGCCTCATGGCCCAGCTCGCTGAGCACACGCTGCGTGACTCGCTCGAGTACGCGCGACTCATGATCCGGGTGGATCATCGCGCCCCACGGTCCGAGGATCCAGCTCGACGGCGCCCCCGCGCTGCGTTCGGGTCCAGGGCCATCCACGCGCTCGTGCGGATGGGCACAGCGGGTCGGCTCGTGATGCGGATGGTGCGGTTCAACCGAGCCATCTCCGCACGGAGCGTCCATCGTCTTGCGGGCCTTCGCGCGGCTGGGATTCGGGAGATCCTACTCATCGGAGCCGAGCCCCTGCTCGGCGTCGTCCAGAGCTTTGCGGGAGAGTTCGGCATCCGCATCGCGGCCATCCTCGATGAGGCGGGACTTGCCGAGTCGCACCGCAAGGCCGTCGAGCGCGGCGTCCCCGTGCTGATTGCCGCTCGCTACGGTCTCCGTCGGAGAAGGGCGTGGCTAGCAGAGCAGGGCGTGTGCAGCGCGTTGATCGAGAGTGTGGAGGACGCGTGGGAGGAGATTGAGCCCGCAGCGCGCCTGCCGCGTGATCCACCCCGGCCCGATGTCGATCTGTCCATTCTGCTGCCCACACGCGGGCGCCCTCAGCGACTCCAGCAGACTCTGACGTCCTTCGTGGAGACTGCCGGTGACCCCGGACGGCTCGAGGTCGTCTTGGCCATCGACGAGGACGATGAAGCCACTCAGCAGATCACCCACCCCGGGCTACGGCTCATCCGCGTGATCAATCGACCTGGTATCGGAATGGGAGCGCTCACCAATCGTGCTTTTCAATCGAGTCGCGGTCGATTCGTGATGCTCGCGAACGACGATCTGCGGATCCGGACCCAGGGGTGGGATCGCCGGATCGTCGAAGCCTGCGCGCGGCACACCGATGGCGTGAGTCTCGTCTACACGAATGACGCCCATCAGGGGGAGCGCCTGGCTACCTTTCCGATCCTCCCTCGTACTGTCTCAGAGGTCCTTGGCTCTCTCGCGTGCCATCGGGTGAATCACTTTCACGTCGAATCCCACCTGCATGAGATCTTCCGGGAGCTCCGGCGCCTCGGTGAGGACCGGGTGATCTATCTCGACGATGTGAAGATCGAGCATGTTCACGAGCCACTCGAGTTCCCAACGCGACGCCCGAAGCAGGTTCGAGGGGATCGGGACGACCGCGTGACGTTCTGCTCGCTGCGTGATGAGCGCAAGCGCGCCGCCCAGAGATTGCTGCGGAAGATTCGCGCGTCTTCGACCGGACCGGGCGCCTGCGCGGCCGGCCGCGAATCTTTCCCCGTCGTGGATCCTTCGGCCTCTCCCCCATCGGTCGAAGTCTTCCATCTCGCAGCAGATCGATGCGGCCATCCAGTGGGTCGTGCAACGGCCCCCGACAGCCTGCACCTCACGTTCGGGACGCTTCCACCGGATTGTCAAGCTCTGGCCATCCGGATGCCCGGAATGCGCGCAGAGCCGGGTTGGGAGGAGGCAGCCCTCGGAGCGCTCCGGGACTCAGCCGCCGTTGGGGCCATCACGGGGCCCCTCGTCCTTTCCCGAAACGGTCGGCTCCTGCGCGCGGGGATCCTACTGGAGAGGAGGAGCCGGCAGACGGTTCTGATCGATCGACTGCGCGGTCTCTCCCGGCGCGACCGTCGAGCCCGGGAGCGCGTGTGGGTTCACGCTGCGAGCCTCGGGGGACTCGTCCTCCGTGCCAGCGCTCTTCGAGAGCTGGGCGCGATCAGACTCGATCCGGCTGCTCCCCTGTCATCCGGGATTCTTCTCTGCCGGCGCCTCGTGGAGTGTGGCTTCTCCGTACTGTATGAACCGAGGCTCTGCTGGGTGCTCGACGACGACGCCGAGGCGCCAGAGATCGAGAGCCTGGCGAGAGTCCTGGAAGATCTTGCTCTCCCTGGTGACTCTCCTGCTCTCTACGAGGAGGGCGTTCGAGCGACGCTCGACGGACTCGAGCTCGTTCAGCCTCGCATCGAATCCTAAACCTCGTGCCGTACGCTAGACTCCATATCGCCAGGTCGGGACTGCATTGCCGGACGATCCGTCGTATACGGGGGAAGCCATGCGCCTGAGCGTTTCCGCGTACGACCGAGCCGAGAGGGAGGCAGAGTCTCGACTTTCGAACCGCATCATCGAGGCGGGAAAGCCCAGCACGTTTGCGCTCCGGGGGTACCCGATCGCCGTGGACCGCGAGGAGGCGCTCTGGCGATACGTCGATGTCATGCACGAGCTCGGGGAGGAGCAGAGCTACGAGGAGACGCTCGGCGGGCTCCTCTCTGAGGAGTTCGATCTCTTCAGCGAGGTCACGCGTGCTGTGGCTCGAATGACCCAGGAACGCTACGGATGCCGGATGGTTCCGAAGGGTTCCCTGGTACGCGCATTCATCAGCTACCGTTTCATCCGATCGATCTCTCCGCCTTCCGACACGAGCGTACTCGAGATCGGCCCCGGCTCCGGGTACCTGGGCGTGCTCCTGGCCATGACAGGCTATCGCTATGCCGCAACGGAGGTCACCCAAGGCTTCTATCTGCACCAGAATCACCTCTGGGAGTACCTGTTCGGGGAT
>JBHHVJ010000048.1:0-27107 GCA_046754285.1 Myxococcota bacterium
AGCTCTCAGGCGGGACCGGGCCCGGTGCACCCATCTTCTGGACGGGTCGCAACCGATGGATCGCGTGGGGCCAGGTCGTGCTTCACGCGAGCGTCTCGGATCTCTTCGAGGAGACCCTCGATCCTGGCGACCCGCGGCGCTACGCGCTGCGGGGCGGGTGGAGGGAAGTGGATCGCGTGGTCGAGTCGATCGCCGTGCGGGGTGAGCCCGATGAGACCCTCGAGATCCTGGAATCCCGCAACGGGCCGTTGCTGGGGGCGGTCCACCCCGATGATGCCCGCCTGCGCTCGCTGGCGCTCCGCTGGACGGGTCAGGATCGCCGCAGCGGAATGGATGCGCTGCTTCGTCTCCAGCACGCCCAGGACTGGCAGGGCTTCCGACACGCGCTGCGTCGTCTCTCGGCCCCCCCCGCAACCTTTCTCTACGCCGACCGTGCGGGACGGATCGGCCTTCAGCTCGCGGGTCATCTCCCGCTGCGCGCCATCGAGACGGGCCTGCTTCCGGTGCCGGGGCGCTCGCGCTACTACGACTGGCGCGGCTTCGTCCCTTTCAAGGAGCTGCCACATCAATTCGGGTCCCAGCTGCCGTTCCTGGTCGCCTCGACACGGCCCGAGATGCCTGGCCTCCCGCATCCCGTGACGTGGCTCTGGCACCCCGGACGAGCCGAGGCGCGTCTGCGGGAGCTGCTGGAGAGCTCCGGTCCGCTGGATCTCGAGCGGGTGCTCGCGATTCAGCGGGACGTCTCGTCGGGGCAGGGTCGAGACCGGGTTCGGAGGCTGCTCGATGGTGTCGAGCCGCGCCACGCACCGGCCGCGCGCGTGCGTGAGCTGCTGCTCGCCTGGGACGGAGGCACGGATCCCGATGCGGTGGGCGCGGCCGTGTACCACGTCTTTCGTGACTCGCTGGCGCGGCTGCTGCTGGCCGAGCGTGTCGGCGAGGAGCTGGAGGCGGAGTTCGTGCGTCTCGCCGAGCCCTTCCCGGGTGTTCTGCTGGATCGATTCGTCGAGCGGGCCGCCGAAGAGATGGGAGGGGGCGAACTCGCCGAGCGTGCGCTGGAGGAGACCTGGAAGACGCTCGAGGTCCGGGTGAGCTCGAACCCGCGCAAGTGGACGTGGGGGCGGGTCCACCGGCTGCGGCTGCGGCACGATTTCGAGGCACTCGGCGAGGGGCCCGTGGCCTGGCTCGGCCGGCGCCTCGGACGCGGTCCCTTCCCGGCGCCCGGGGACGCGGACTCCATCTGGACCATGTACCACCGTGAGCTGCCCGGCTCCGGGATCCTTGTCGGGCCCGCCTTCCGCTATGCGGTCGCGCTCGATGATCCGGCGCACGCCCGTTTTGGTCTGGCGGGAGGCCAGTCCGGCCATCCCGGGAGCGTCCACTACGACGACGCCCTGGCGGATTGGCTTCGAGGGCGGGCGCGTCCGCTCTGGACGCACCGCGCCGACGTCGCCGATCACGAGCAGAGCGTCTGGGAGCTGCGGCCGCGACACGGCCCATGATCCTTCACCTGCACGTGCCGGGCTTCTACGCGGCGGTCGAGCAGGCGGATCAGCCAGCCTTGCGGGGCTGCCCGCTGGTCGTTGGTGGCGACCCCCGCAAGGGTGGAACGGTCACGAGTGCCAGCGTCGAGGCGCTGCGCATGGGGGTCCGTGAGGGAGACGGCGTACGGGAGACGTTGCAGCGCTGGTCTGAGTTGGTCTATCGACCCACGCGCCTGCGCCGCTACCGCGAGGTGGACGCCGAGCTCGGTCGACTGCTGCGCAGCGTGACGGATCGCATCGAGCCGCAGCGCCCGGCGGGCTACTACCTGCAAGTTCCCCGCGGCCGCGAGCCACTCTCGCTGGCGGCAGAGCTCTGCGTGCGCATCCAGGCCGAGCTCCGGCTCCCCGCGGTGGCCGGTCTGGGTGCGACCCGCTTCGTGGCGCATCTCGCGGCCCACGAGCACCGAGCCGGCGAGATCCGTCAGGTCTCCGTGGAGGAGACGCGTGCGTTCCTGGCCCGTCACCCGGTGCGCGAGCTCTGGGGTGTCGGAACCGCGACCGCTGATCGACTGGCCGCGCAAGGGGTGCGGACCATCGGAGAGCTGCAAGCGCTGAGCGTCGCGGAGCTCGAGGGGATCGTGGGTCGCTCGGCTCCCGGCCTTCTGACGCTGGCGCGGGGCGAGGACCGTGAGCCTCTGCGGCCGCTTCCCTCGCGGCGATCGATCTCCCAGGAACGCACGCTCGAGGTGCCGAGCCGCGATCTCGGGGACCTGGCTGACGAGCTCGGGAGCCTGGCCGCACGTCTCGAGGCGCTTCTGCACCGAGAGCGACGCGCCGCGCGCAGCGTCCGCTTGGGCGTCGTTTTCTCGGACGGCGCACAGGTCTCCCGGAGTCGCACGCTCGCCGATCCGCTCGTGGGTGCGGCGGAGATCGCCGAGGTGGCCCTGGAGCTGCTGCGGCGCACCGATGCAGCGGCTCGTCCGTGTCGACGGCTGCGTCTCCAACTCGGCAAGCTGGCCCGCAGCGATGACGCCCGTCCTCCGCGTCAGCTTCGCCTGTTCTAAGATTGAAGGTCGCGTCTCTCTTCGGGAGGTCGTCAGCGGTCGGTTGGAAGGGCAGGGTGTGAGAGAGATCTTTCAGGTCAGCAGCCACAAGGCACGGGAGTGCCTCGACATCACCGAGCGTGTGCGGGAGATCGTGCGTCGATCGGGGGTTCATGAAGGTCTCTGCCATGTGATGGTGCTGCACGCCACGGCCGCGCTGGCCATCAACGAGAACGCGGATCCCGGCATCGGCGAAGATCTCCTCGATGCGCTGGATCGGTCGGTGCCCAAGCGGGCGGGATGGCGGCACGACCGCATCGATGGCAATGCCGCGGCCCACATTCAGGCGGCGCTGCTGGGACCCTCGGAGCTGATTCCCGTTCAGGCGGGCGATTTGCTGCTGGGAACCTGGCAGGGCCTCATGCTCCTCGAGCTCGACGGTCCGCGGCCACGCCGACGCGTCGCGGTCTCGCTGATCCCCGCGCGCCCGGGACACTAGGTCGGCGCCGGTCCTCGCTGGGGTGCTCCGAGCCGGGCGGGCTCGTGGAGGGCGAAGGAGAGCAGTGTGGGAACCAGGATCAGCGTGAGCAGGGTGGCGAGGAGCAGGCCCCCCACCAGGATCGCGGCCAGCCCCCGGTAGAGCTCCGAGCCGGCTCCGCTCGCGACCAGCAACGGGAACATTCCGAAGACCGTCGTGACCATAGTCATGAAGATCGGTCGGACGCGCGTCTGAACCGCGGTCAGGATCGCCTCGCCGTGTGCCTGACCCTCGCGGACTCGGTTCAGGGCCTGGTGGACCAGCAGGATGGCGTTGTTGACGACGACACCGATCAGGATCACGAAGCCCAGCATGGTGATTACGTCGAGCTTGACGCTGGGATCCAGCCGGTGCAGCAGAGCCAGCGCGAGGATCCCGCCGGTGGCCGCAAAGGGAACGGACACGAGGATGATCGCGGGCAGCAGGAAGGACTCGAAGAGGCTGGCGAGCAGCAGGTAGGTGACCAGGAGGGCGAGCGCGAGCGCGCCGCGGAAAGCTCGCCAGGTGCGGGTGAGGTCGTCGGCCTGTCCACCGAGTGTGATCGAGGTACCGAGCGGCAGCCGATCGCGCATCGGCTCGACGACGGCTTCGATCGTGCGCATCACCTCGCCGAGGGAGGCGTGGGGCTCGACGCCCACGTTGAGCTGTACGGAGCGGTCGGTGTCGACGTGCTCGATCTGGACGGGGGCCTCATGGGCCTCGATCCGAGCCAGGTCTCCGAGCTGCACGGTCTGTCCGCTGGGGGTGTGGAGGAGGGTGCGGGCGAGTCCTTCCGCACCGGTGATCGCGCCCACGGGGCCGCGCAGGC
The DNA here is from genome assembly GCA_046754285.1 of Myxococcota bacterium. Taxonomy (GTDB): domain Bacteria; phylum Myxococcota_A; class UBA9160; order SZUA-336; family SZUA-336; genus JBHHVJ01. The sequence goes on from JBHHVJ010000048.1 coordinate 3,871, forward strand.
GCAGGTCGATCTCGCGACCGCTGTCGTCGAAAGGCCCGATGAGAACCCCATGGACGAGCGACTCGACCAGCATTCCCACGGAGCTCACCGAAAGGCCCAGCTCGGATGCGCGCAGCCGGTCGACCTCGACGACGTACTCGGGCTTGCCGATCTCGAAGGTGGGGTTGACGAACTCCACACCTGGGATGGCAGCCAGGCGCGGTTCCAGCAGCTCGGAGGTCCGCTGGATCTCCGCGAGCCGCGCCCCCTGGATGCGAACCTGGATGTTTCCCGATCCGGTCGTGCCGCGGCGGATCAGGGGCATCTGGCGCACGAAGACGTCGCGAACCCCGGGGACCTCTCGCGCGATGCGCTTCACGCGGCCCATGAACGCCCGGATCGAGCGTTTGTCTTTGTGCGCATCGTCCAGGATCACGCCGAGGTTTGGATTGGCATGGCGGACGACCGTGAACATCCGTGCGACCTCCGGCATGGGCAGAAGTCGCTCCTCGAGGACCCGAACGATGCGCTCGCTCTGCGAGAGGTTGTAGCCGGGAGGTGTCTTGAGCACGACGTAGATGAGATTGCGATTCCCCTCGGGCAGGTAATCGATCCCCGGGAGCGCCGCCCAGCCCACGGTGACGGAGAGCCCGACGAGCAACACGATCACTCCCACGCGCCGCGCGCGGCTCAGCAGGATCCAGCCGAGACCGCGTCCCAGGGCGCGTGTGAGCCGCTCGCTCAGGGCTCCCGCGCTGCGACGCGGGGCGCTTCGGAGCAGGCGTGCGCTCAGCATCGGGATCACGGTGACCGCGACTACCAGGGAGAGGCCCACGGCGATCGAGATCACGATCGCGATGTCGCGAAAGATCTGGCCGGCCTCGTCCTCCACCAGGATGATGGGCAGGAAGACCGCCAGCGTCGTCAGCGTGGAGGCGAGGATCGCCCCCCAGACCTCGCTCGCTCCGTCGTGGGCGGCGCGCAGCGGACCCCTCCCGAGCTCGCGGTGCCGAAAGATGTTCTCCACCACGACGATCGCGCCGTCCAGGATCATGCCTGTGACGAAGGCCATGCCCGCCAGCGAGATGATGTTGATCGTGCGACCGAACGCCGCGATGAAGATGAAGCTCGAGACCAGCACGATCGGAATGGAGAGCCCCAGCACGAGCACCGCGCTACGGCTGCGGAGGAAGAAGAGCAGCACCGTAGTCGCGAGCACGCCACCCAGCAGCAGGCTGGTCGTGACGAGATCGATTGCGGCGTGGATGTAGCTCGCGGCGTCGTAGACCAAACGCAGGCGGATCCCCCGTGCGGCGTACTGACGGCTCAGCCTCTCCAGCGTTGCACGAACGCCCGCCATGACCTCGAGCGTGTTCGAGCCCGTCTTGCGGATCACGCCCATGATGATGGCCGGCTCGCCGTTGGCCCGGATCACGTAACGCGGCTCCTCGTGGCCGATGCGGACGCGGGCGACGTGGCGCACACGCACGACGCCGGCGGCGCTGCGACGCACGATCGTGTTCTCGATCTCTTGAAGCCGGCGGTAGCGTCCACGCGTCCGAACCGCGAAGTGGCGCTTGCCCTCGTCGAAAGCGCCCGCCTTCACGTCGCGGTTCTCCCGACGCAAGGCTTCGAGCACATCGGTGAGAGTCAGACCGCGTGCCGCCAGGGCCGCGAAGTCGAGCTCCACGTGGACCTCGCGCTCCTCACCGCCGTAGAAGGAGACCTGGCCGACGCCGGGGACCCGCTCGAGCTGGGCTCGGATGACATCCCAGGCGAGCGGCCGTACGGCATTGAGCTCCTCATCGGCTTGGAGCACGATCCATCCGACCGGCTGCTCCTGGTTCGAGTTGACCGCGCGGATGATCGACTCCTCGGCATCCTCGGGCAGGTCGCGCACGAGACCGAGCTTCTCTGACACGTCGAGCCGCGCGATGTTCTTGTCGGTCCCCCAGTCGTACTTGAGCACGATGGTGCTCTCTCCCTCGCGCGAGACGGAGAGCATCTCGCGCAGGTTCTCCACCGTGTTGAGGAACTCCTCCTGGCGATTGGTGATCTCCTCCTCGACCTCCAGCGGCCCGGCGCCGGGGTAGCGGGTCTGGACGGTGATCTCAGGGCGGTCCAGCGTCGGGATCATCTGGATGGGAATGCGGCCGAGGGCGATCAGCCCGAAGACGAGCGCGAGCAGGACCACGACCGTCACGCTCACGGGGTACCGGATCGAGGCGTCGACCCATCTCATCGTCGCGGCTCGCCGCCCAGGCTCAAGATCCCTGGGCCTCGCCGTGCGCGGCCTTCAGAGATTCAGGGAGGTCGGGGGGGCCGGGAGGCGGCAGCTCGGTCAGCCGCACGCGGTCCCCCGGTCCGAGATCCTCGTTGCCCGCCACGACGACCAGCTCATCGGGTGTCAGCCCGCGCCGCACGTGCCAGAGATCCTCGATGGCGTGTCCCAGCTCGATGGCCCGGCGCTCGACGCGATCGTCCGAGACGACGTAGACGACGGACTGGCCGTCCGCGCTCACGATGGCGTCCTTGGGAATCAGCAGAGCGCTCTCGAGCTTGCGCACGAAGGACACGCGAGCGGACATGCCGGTCTTCAGGCGGAACTGGGGATTGGGCAGCAGCACCCAAACGGGGAACGCACGGCTCTCGAGCTGGGCGTCGGGGATGATCTTCCAGATCAGGCCCTCGAAGCGCTCGCCCGGATACGCCGTGACCTCGACGAAGGCCGGGCCACCGAGGCGGATGTCTCCCAGGTCGCGCTCCCCCACCGTGCACACCGCGATGATCGTGTCGACCCGTTTGAGATCGACGACCGGGTCGCCGCGCTCCAGGTACTCTCCGTTCTCGATGAACCGGGCCACGACGACTGCGCCCATGGGCGCCACGATGCGGAGCTCGCGCAGGCTCTCCTCCTTGCGCCGGACGCGTGCGCGGGCCTCCCGGACTTCGGCCCGCGCGCGGGTCAGCGCGGTCCGACGCTCGTCAAGGGCCTCCTGCGAGATCACCCGCTGCGCGAAAAGCCGCTCGGCGCGCTCGGCGCTCCGCTGCTGGTCTGCGAGTGTGGCCTCCGCACGCTCGAGCCCCGCACGCAGCTCCGCGAGCTCGAGACGCAGCTCGGTGTCATCGAGCTCGGCGATCAGGTCCCCGGCGTGGACGAGGTCGCCTTCGGCGACGGCGCGGTGACGCACGAAACCTTCCTGGCGAGTGGAGATGCGGGCCATGGAGATGGGTTGGAGTGTGGCCTCACGAACCAGGAAGCGCTCCACCACCGCCCGCAGCTCGGGGCGCACGGCCACCACGGGGGTTGCGGAGGGCGGAACGGGCGGGGGACCCGTGGTGACGTCGGGCGCCTCGTTCCGGCAGGCCCAGAGCAGGACCCCGAGGAGCAGGGAGACGAGCGCTGGCGCGGTCTGGCGCCCATCGCGATGGAGTCGAGAAGGGCGTGGCACCTCACGTGTCTACCGACCGTCCCATAACGGCGTCAAGGGCCCTCTCGGGCCGGCGCTCAAGCCCGCCGTGCGCCGACCCGAAGAAGGAGGCGGAAGGTCCCCACGATGCTGAAGAATTCGCCGATCGATCGCCGCAAGTATCCGCGCGTGCCCAGCGACCGGCTGGTCTCGATCTTCCACCTCGATGACGTCCCGACCGCGGGACGCGCGCAGGACCTCTCGCTCGGGGGCATTCGCTTCCGCTGTATCCCGCTCGAGCTCGAGCTCGGCGCGTTGCTGCGTATCTGCCTCGAGCTTCAGGGCCAACGCGTGAGCGTCGTGGGCCGCCTGGTCCGCATCACGGACATCGACGATCTGATCCAGGAGTTCGCGGTCGCCTTCGTCGAGGTGGAGGCGGCTGCGCTCGAGCTGCTTCGTAACGAGATCGAGGACGCTCAGGAGCGCTGAGGCCGGGGTCGGGTACGGACCGGCGGCTCCGTGAGGATCCGCCGGAGCTCGGGAATGAGCCGCTCCGCCTCGCTGCGACCGGCACGGATCGCCTGCCGCGCCCGATGGAACTCGAAGGAGCGGATCCCATGCACGTCCGGCTCCAGCACCAGGTCGACCGGGTCGGTGGCCAGCCGGTGCCGCGTCAGCTCGTGCTCGAGGACGGTCATCGAGGCGGTGAGGATCTCGAACAGGTTCGGTCCGACGCCGCTCGGCTCCTCCTCATCCCGGCCCTGCCGGTGACGCCGGAAGCGCGCCAGTCCCTGGTCGATCGTCTCGGCGAAGCGGCGGGCCAGGGAGCCGCCGGGGGCCGGAGGCGTGGGTCTGGAGGGCCCGGCGATCTCGCGGACGGGACGGCCATGAAGGTTGACCGCGACCCGGACGCGAGCCCGCAGCTCGCCGAGGGCGCTCACAGGCACCGGATTGCGCAGGGCTCCGTCGACCATCAGGCGCCGGCCCATGCGATGGGGCACGAAGACCCCCGGGATCGAGATGCTGGCTCGGATCGCGTCGGCCACCGGACCCTCGCGAATCAGCACCTCCTCGCCCGTGATCAGGTCGACGGAGACCGCCGCGTAGGGAATGGAGAGGTCTTCGATGCGGCAGTCCAGTAGGGAGCCAGCCAGCCGCTCCAGGGCGCGGGAGCCCGAGAGCAGACCCGAGCGGGGCCAGACGGGGTCGAAGAGCCGCAGAACATCGGGCCACTCCATCGCTCGCAGCTGCCGCTCGAAGCGCCTCAGCTCCCCTGCGGCGTAGATCGCGCCGACGAGCGCACCGATGCTCGTGCCCGCGATGCAGTCGACCCGGATCTCCGCGGCCTCGAGCGCACGGAGAACACCGATGTGTGCGATGCCGCGCGCGCCTCCGGCCCCGAGCGCCAGACCCAGCCGAGGTCGACGGGATCCCTTGCGACCGGCCGCCATGGACGCAGCGTAGTCATTCGTCGGTCGAGCCGCTAAGCTGCCGCCTCGATGGGCGACTTCCAGCAGACGGGTCCGATCACGACGCTGCACCGTCTCGGCCCCTCGGCACCGGATCGTATCGAGGCCCAGATCAAGCCGTTCACGCGCGAGCGGCCCATGTCGCTCGTGCTGCCTTGTCTCTACTCAGAGATCAAGGGTCCTGGCTTGCAGAGAATCGTTGAAGTGCTGCGTGAGGTCTCGTACCTGACCCGGATCATCGTGAGCGTCTCGGGCACCCAGGATCGGGAAGCGTTTCGGGCGGTCCGCGAGTACTTCCGCTGCCTTCCCGAGGCCGTCTGTGTCTGGGGGAGTGGCCCCACGGTAGGGGACCTGCTCACCCGCATCCGCGAGAGCGGACTCGACGCGGGACCCGACGGCAAGGGCCGCGCCGTCTGGCTCGGGGCCGGCTACGCGATCGCGCGCGGGGACTCCATGGGTCTGAGCTTTCACGACTGTGATGTGCTGACCTACGACCGAGAGTTCCTGGCGCGGCTCTGCTTCCCGATCATCCACCCGAACCTCGACTACGACTTCTGCAAGGGCTACTACGGTCGGGCCACCGATCGTCTTCACGGGCGGGTGACGCGGCTCTTCGTCACGCCGCTGCTGCGCTCTCTCAAGGACACCCTCGGCTCGCTGCCGCTGCTCGAGTTCCTGCAGAGCTTCCGCTATCCGCTGGCCGGCGAGTTTGCGATGAAGACGGCTCTGGTGCGCCAGATCCGCATTCCAAGCGACTGGGGGCTCGAGATCGGCATCATGTCGGAAGTGTTTCGCAACGTCTCCACGCAGCGCGTGTGTCAGGTCGAGCTCTCGGACAACTACGACCACAAGCACCAGGAGCTCTCACCGAGCGATCCGACGCGCGGGCTGCACCGGATGGTCATCGACATCGCCACGTCGCTGTTTCGGAACCTGGCGAGCGTCGGCGTACAGTTCGACTCCGGCTTTCTGAACACCCTCAGCGCGGCCTACCTCTACCAGGCGCAGGACACCGTGGCGGCCTACTCGGACGAGGCGCTGATCAACGGCTTGCGCTTCGACCAGCACGACGAGGAGCTGATCGTCGAGACCTTCACCACGGGGCTGCGGGCGGCCGGCCTCGCGTTCGTGCGGGATCCCATGCGGGTTCCGCTGATTCCCAACTGGCACCGTGTGATCGCAGCACTCCCGGAGTTCCTGGCGGATCTGCGCTACGCGGTGGAGATCGATCAGCGAGGCTGATCTGTGAGCCGGGGGCGTCCGCGCGAGGCGCCGGCCCGGGACGCACGGGGGCGCTCCAGAGATTCGCGGGGCGGGACGATGAGACTGGCAGTTCCCCCGCGTGTGCCCGGATCGCGGAAGAGGTCCATGGCGGGATCCCGAAATCAGCGTAGGCGAGGCCGCTCGCGCCGGAACGGTGGAGGGCGACCGGACGCCTCTCGATCCGCCGCGCGGCGCGAGAGCCCAGCCGGGAACGGTGCGGGGCGTCCACGCCGGGACGAGCTCTGCGAGCTCTCTCCCTTCAGCGTCTTCTGCGCGCTTCATCTCGGGATCACCGACACGGACGGCTATGCGGACCCCTCGCGCTCTGCGGTCTGCCGACGCTTTGGATTGGATCCGGATCAGCTCGAGGCGTATCTGGTCGAGCATGGGCTTCGTCCGGAGGACCTGCACCGGGCCGGGTTCGATCAGGAGAGTGCCCGATACGACATCGAGGTGGCTCCCGAGGGGATCAGCCGGGTCGAGCTCGCACGGACGCTCTTCGAGGAGCTGCGGGCCGGCGGAGCCGCGAGCGGGAGACCGTCCGCGCGCTGAGCGCCCACTGCACCGACCCGTCCGCAGCGCACCTGGAGAGCGCGGCGAGCCGAGGCGATTTCTGGTAATGCTTCTGCGCCGATTCGGACTCGGATCGACTGCGAGCCACGGCCAAGGAGGTGTCATGTCGCGATCTACGGTTCTCATCCTGGGCATTGCGGTGATCCTGCTCGGCTGCGGGGAGCCCGACACGGGCCCTGCGGAGCCCGGGCCGGGGGCGAAGTCCGAAGCACCGGCGGCGTCCGAGACCGCGACGCAGGCGAGCGCACCGGCGAGTCCCACCGCCGAGCCGGGGAAGGCTGCGCCCGATGCAGCCCAGCTCGCCCTCGTGGATCAGCAGCTCGACGCCTTCGCCAAGGGACGTTGGAAGGAGTTTCAGCGCGAGCTCGCGCCGGACGGCAAGACCATCGCGTGGCGGATCGTCCTCGAGGAAGGTCCGCGTCCCGATGACGTCACGATCGGTGGCTACTGCGTTCGCTTGGGCCGCCTGATGGCGGGAAGGGCCCCGGGCCAGGCTTGGACCGCGGAGATCCTGGACGGGGAGTCCGTCGTCCGACGCTGCGATTCCGAGACCTGGAGCACCATCTGGCACCCGCAGCTGAACCCGGACGCGCCGCACGAGGAGTAGCGGATCCGCGTCGACGCCCCGGCAGGAGGCGTGGTGAAATCGGCCCCGGCCCGGATTGCAGGGGGGTCGGCGAAGGAGCACCTCGGAACCATGCGGCGCGCGGACGGCGGAGCACGCGCCCAGCTGCTGGGAGGGCTTTTCACCCTCCTCGTGCTGGCGGCGCCGGGAAGCGCACGCGCCGTTTTCCACCTGGCTTAGATCGACGAGCTGCTCACCAGCCTCGGGGGTGACCCCAACGCGCAGTTCGTCGAGATCCGCATGCAGGCGCTGGTCCAGAACTTCGTCACGGACACCGTGCTCGGCGCCTTCGATGCCACGGGGAGCTACCTGGGAGACGTTCTGGTGCTTCCGCACGACGCGTCGCCGAACACGGGTGCCGGGGTTCCATGGCTGATGGGGACCGCCGAATTTGCGGCGCTCAGCGGGATCACACCCGAGTGCATCATTCCAGCGGGGCTTCCGATCGGCGCGGGCATGGTGTGCTGGGGTTCGCCCCCGGTCGGCTTCGTGGTCCCGCCTCTGGGGAGCTGGGACCACAGCAATCCACAGAACTACGTGGACTGCGTGGCCTACGGGGGCTACTCGGGTCCGACGCCGACCTTCTCGGGAAGCCCGCTGACCGGGAACGCTGACGGGCACAGCCTCACCCGTGTGTCGGACACGGACGACAACGCGTCGGACTTCGTCTGTGCCGATCCCGCCGCACCCGAGAACAACAGCCGCGACAGCGCGACCCTGGCCGCGACCACCGCATGCAGCGGCGGGGGGCCCGTGCCGCTGCTGCCCCGCGGCGGCCTCGCACTCCTGCTCGCTGTGCTTGCGGTCAGCGGAGCGACGCACGCGGCGCGGCGAGTCCGCGTGCTGCGGCGTCTCTGAGAAACGACCTCAGGGGCGCGCGAGACCGATCTGCCGCGGGTGGTGCCCAGGACTGGAGTCGAACCAGCACTCCCTTGCGAGAACCAGGTCCTGAACCTGGCGCGTCTACCAATTCCGCCACCTGGGCGCTCGGATCAAGCGTGGCGCGCCAAGCTAGCGGACGGGACGGCCCCTGCCAATCGAGCCACGTCTCCGGGGACGGGCCAGTCCACGGCCAGCCGAACGATCTCGCCGCTGCGGTGTCGGTACCGCACGTGCCCCTCGCGGGCGCCGAACTCGAGGAGGTCTCGCAGCAGCACGACGTCGTCGCGACAGTACCGTGCGACACGATCGATCTCGCCCCGACGGTACCACTCCAGCGACTGGAGCCCGTCGCCCGACTTGCCACGTCCGAGCGTGCAGCGTGCCAGATGGTCCAGCGAGAGCCGGTGCCCGATGCGTCGGCGGATGTCCTCCAGCAGGTCCAAGGTCGGAAGACCAGAGAGGTCTCGCGCCGCGTAGGCCGCGAGCACACGGTAGTCGAAGCCCAGGCTGTTGAAGCCCACGACGAGCGGCGCCTCACAGAGGCGCTCGATCAGCGTCTCCACCTCCGGCTCGCCGAAGGTCTCGAACCTTCCTCGCGCGCAGTCCCAGGTCACCGCGATGGCCACGCGCATCAGCTGTGCGTTCCGCCAGCCGCCCACCTCCTCGGCCGAGCGCTGTGTCTCGATGTCGAAGACCAACACGCCGGGGGGGCTGCGGGGCGGCGCAGAGGGCTGCGGCGGGGGCTCGTCCACCTCGAGACGTTCGGCCGAGGCGGGAAGCGGAGCGTCGCTCAGGATCCAGTCGAGCGTCCGGACGGTGGCCGCCTTGTCCAGAGGTCGATTTCCGGCGCCACAGCGGGGGGAGTGGATGCAGGCCGGGCAGCCGCTCTCGCAGCGGCAACCTCCGACGCCCAGGCGCGCCATCTCCAGCAGCTCGTCGGCACGCGGGTAGACCGCGCGGCTGAGACCGATCCCACCCGGCTGGCCGTCGTAGAGAAAGACGGCGGGGCCCTCCACCTGGGGATGGCGTGGAATCGAAATGCCCGCCACGTCGAAGCGGTCACAGAGGGCGAGGAGAGGAAAGAGGGCGAGCGCGGCGTGCTCCAGGCCGTGAATTCCGCCCATGAAGTGTCCGCCCTCGCGCGCCACCTCACGCTCGATCTGGGGGGCCAGCTCGATCCAGAGGCCCTCGGTCTCGAATCGCTGGGGAGGGAGCTCAAGGGGGTGGCGGCTGAGGAGGTCACCCCCGAAGACCCGTCGTGTCTCGTAGTGGGTCGTCCGTGAGGTGATTCGGAGACGGCCGAGGCGGACCACCGCATTGCCCAGCGGGCGGCTCTGCGTGATCTCCAGGATCTCTGTCGCCTTCTCGGTCACCGCGCGCGTGTAGTGGTCCGTGCACAGCGGACCCTCCACCGCGACCTCGTGCCGCTCGAGATCGAGCCGCCGCACCCGGTAGGCGCGGCCCCGGTGGAGGTAGATCGCGCCCTGGTGGCACTCGGCGAATACGCGCCCCGCCCCGACGGTGCCGAGCGTGCGGCGCCGTCTCGAGACCGCGCGTCGGATCGTGAACGGCTGACCGATCGAACGCAGCGAGACCTGGGCCCAGGGTCTGTGGGCCGCCGCGTAGAGCTCGCCGCTCGCTGTGCTCTCGAGCAGCTCCCCGGCGCGCAGGGCCTCCTCGACCGCTCTGCGAACGGACGGTGTCTCCAGCCAGCGCTCGTGCCACGAGAGCGGCCGCTCGGCGGCGGCGCATGGAAGGTGAGCCCGGACGATCTCGCGGTTGTCGGGATCGAGAACCGCCTCCTCACAAGGGCCTTCGATCAGCACCCGAGGGTGATGCAGGATGTAACGGTCGAGGGCGTCCTCGTGGGGAACGAGGATGACGAGCCCCTCGCGGCCACGGCCGACGCGGCCCGCTCGCTGGCGCGTCGTGAGAAGCGAGCCGGGGTAGCCGACGAGCAGACAGACGTCGAGCCCTCCGACGTCAATCCCGAGCTCGAGGGCCGAGGTGGTCACGACGCCGGAGAGCTGACCCGAGAAGAGCCTCGACTCTATCTCCCGCCGCTCCTCCGGAAGGAAGCCGCTGCGGTAGGCACTGACGCGCCCCGCGAGGTCTGGATCCGCATCGAGGATCCAGCTGTACATCAGCTCCGTCATCCTCCGTGACTGCGTGAACGCAATCGTGCGCAGGCCCCTCGCCAGGCAGAGCCGGAAGACGCGTGCGGCGGTCGTCGACGCGGGCCCCTCGGGCTCGATCAGTGCGAGGGGACGGGAGGGACGTGGGGCGCCATCCATATCGATGACGGTGGGCTCCCGACCGAGGAGCGCCGCGACGAAGGAGCCGGGGTTCCCGACTGTGGCGGAGCAGCTCAAGAAGTGGGGGTGCGCGCCGTACGCTGCAGCCACGCGCCGCAAGCGGCGGATGAGCTGTGCGAGGTGAGCGCCGAAGACGCCGCGGTACGTGTGCACCTCGTCGATGACCACGAGCTCGAGACGGGCGAAGAAGCGCTCCCACTGGGCGTGGGAGGCGAGGATCCCGGCATGGAGCATGTCCGGAGTGGTCAGCAGGGCGCTCGGCGGCTCGGCGCGCAGCTTCCGCCGCCGCGAGGGTGGGGTGTCCCCGTCGTAGATCTCCGCCCAGCCCGCCGGCGTGCCGCCCAGCGAGGCGAGGTCGGAGCGGAGCCCAGCGAGCTGATCCTGCTCCAGAGCCTTCAGCGGAAAGAGCAGCAGGCTCCGCGCACCCGGATCCTCGAGGGCGCGCCCTGCGATAGCGAGGCTGTAGACCAGGCTCTTCCCGCTGTTCGTCCCCGTGGCGAGCACGACGTCCTGGCCTGCCTCGAGCGCGTCGAGCGCTCGCGCCTGGTGCGTGTACAGCGCCTCGATGCCGCGCCGCTCGAGGATCCGCTGCAGCGGTGCGGCGAGCGTTCGTGACGCATGCTGGGCGCTCCGGGCGGGCTCGCTCTCCAAGGCGGCCAGCCTTCCCGCCAGGCGGTCGGAAGGCAGCGCCTTCAGCTCTGCGAGCAGTCTCCGCAGCGCGGGAGACGACGGCGCCATGATGCAAAGCTCGCTCCGCGGAGGAGCCCCTGGGGGGAGGGGCCTTGACTCTACCACAGCCACGCCCCCGGCCCCGCATTCCGGATCCGCCACCTGGGCTATATTCCTGACTCCTGCAGCGGGTCATTTGAGCCCCCGGGAGCCAGGGATGCGTGCGACCCAGCAGCTCCAGTATGCGATCTACGGCCTCTTCGACCTGGCCTACAACGCTGGGCGCCGGCCGGTCCGCATCCAGGAGATCAGCACCAGACAGCGGATTCCCGCTCGTTACCTCGAGCAGATCTTTCAGAAGCTGCGACGCGCGGGGCTGATCGAGAGCAAGCGCGGGCCGGGCGGAGGGTACATCCTGGCGCGTGCCCCGGATGCGATCCATCTCGCCGACGTCCTGCGCGCGGTGCAGGGCGGGCTGGTGACGCGGTCGCGAGGCGACGGTGTGCCGGCGCGCGACAACCCCGAGTTCGTCTGGGCGCTGATCGATCGCGGCCTGGAGGAGGTCCTGCAACGCCTGAGCGTGGCGGAGCTCTGCCGGGAGGCCGCACGCCGGGGCCTCGAGCGAGCCGAGAACGAGCCGGCGATGTACTACATCTGACGTGTCGTCTGCCCGATCTTCGAGCGAGAGGAGCGAGACGGAGAGCCCTGCGAGCTGGCGCGAGCGCGCGGCCGCGGTGGCGGATCCCCTGCGCCCGCCGGCCGAGCTTCCGCGCGAGCTGCTGAGCGAGATCTACGCCCACGCGCGCGAGTGCTACCCCGAGGAGTGCTGCGGCCTGCTTCTGGGCCCTTCGGGCGCAGGACTTCACATCCTCCGTTGCACGAACGTGCAGAGCCAGCGGTTCGCCCGTGGAGAGTCCCACCTCGACGCCCGCAGAGGTTTCTGGATCGACGCCCAGGAGCTGGAGTCCGCCCTGCGTGAGGCGGAGGGACGGGACGAGCGGCTGCACGCGGTCTACCACTCCCACATCGACACTGAGGCCTATCTCTCCCACACGGATCTGCTGGCCGCCACGGGACCCGGCGGATCGCCCGTCTGGCCCGGGGTCGCTCAGCTCGTGATCTCGGTGCGCGACGGCGCTGTTCGGGGCGCGGCCCTCTTTGAGTGGGACACCTCCACCGCCCGCTTCCTCGGACGCGTCGTGCGGGAGTCGCGCTAGCATGCGCGCCCGCTGGCTCTCGGTCCTGCTCGTCGCGGCGGGCTGCGGCGGGAGAATCATCCTGGACGAGGTCCCTTCCGACCCGATCGCCTTCGTTCGCCAGGAGCCGAGCAAGGGCTTGCTCAATCTGGAGACCTTCCGCGAAGGGCTGCGCATTCGGCTCGAGAGCCCGGCCGAGCGCGAGGCTCGTCAGCGCGAAGGCCGGAAGCCACCGCGGCCGCGCACCAGCCTCATGCTGCTCGGAGTGCCGTCGGGGGAGATGCGCCCGGTTCCCGACGCGGGTGAGGGCGCTCTGCCCCTCGATTGGAGCTCCGACGGCTCGACGCTCCTCCTGGGACGCGTCCGAGCCGCGGGCGGCGCCGTGGAGCTCGCCAGCTGGAATCGCCAGACCGGGGAGTACAGGCGGCCGCGTCCCCAGAGCTCGCTGGGGGGTGCGACGCTCGGGGACGGGCCGATCCTGCTGGCGGCCGTGCGACGACGGCTCGGACCGGCCGGGGACGCCCGCCTGGGGATCGTCGTCTATACTGCCGAGCAGGGCGTGACCCCGCTCGGGGCCGCGTTCGACGGCACCGATCCCGACCTCGCGCCGGACGGCAGGACCGTGCTCTTCGTGCGACCCTCCCGGCGAATCAGTCGGGAGCCGCTGATCCTGCTGGGGAAGCTCGGGGAGGACACGGCCCGTCCCATCGGGCGGGGCGCGAGTCCCCGTTTCTCGCGGGACGGGCGTTGGATCGTGTTCGTGAGGCGACGAAACGGAGATGCAGATGTGTGGATGATGCGGTCCGACGGGACGGGCAAGCGGGTCGTCGCGAGCTCGGGCTTCGACGAGGAGTATCCCGCGATCTCCCCACAGGGACGGTTCGTCGTGTATGCCTCTGCGCGGGGGAGCGAAGAGGAAAGCCAGCTATTCATCACGCGTGTGTCGGACGGTGCGGAGACGCAGCTCACCCAGAACGGGCAGAACGGCCGACCGATCTGGTAAGCCACGCAACACCAGGACTCGGAGGAAGGAGAGCATCATGCCGATCTCACCCCATGGCGGAGGGAAGCTCGTCGATCTGCGCTGCAGCGAGGCGGAGCGCGCCGCACTCGAGGCGCGCGCGGGGGGGCTGAAGCGGCTGACCCTGAGCGCACGTGAGATGACCGATCTCGAGCTTCTGGCCATTGGGGGGCTCACGCCGCTCGAAGGGTTCATGTCCGAGGAGCAGTGCAAGGCCGTCGTGGACGAGATGCACCTGCCCGGGAGTGGCGTCCCGTGGACCATTCCGATCGTGCTCACCGCCGATGCGGAGTTCGCGGATGCGCTCGCCGAGGGTGAGGAGATCGCCCTTCACAGCCCCGACGGTGACCTCGTGGCCGTGATGCGGGTCGAGAGCCGCTACCGGCCGGACCGCCGCGACGAGGCCCGCAAGGTCTACCGCACCGACGATGCCGCCCATCCGGGGGTGGCCGTGCTCTACGCGGAGCGGGAGGTGCGTCTGGGCGGCCCGGTTCGGGTGATCAGCTTGCCGCCGGGCGAGTTTCCCGAGTACCGCATGGAGCCGGCCCGGACTCGCGCGGAGTTCCACAAGAGGCGCTGGAAGACCGTCGTGGCCTTTCAGACGCGAAACCCGATTCATCGGGCGCACGAATACCTGACCAAATGTGCGCTGGAGATGACGGATGGGCTGCTGATCCACCCGCTGGTGGGCGAGACCAAGTCCGATGATATCCCCGCCGACATCCGGATCCACTGCTACGAGGTGTTGATCGAGGGCTACTACCCCAAGGATCGGGTGCTGCTGGCCGTGCTTCCCGCATCCATGCGCTACGCGGGACCCCGCGAAGCGATCTTCCACGCGATCATGCGTCGCAACTACGGCTGCACACACTTCATCGTGGGCCGGGACCACGCGGGGGTCGGCGACTACTACGGGACCTACGACGCCCAGGAGATCTTCGACGAGTTCGATTCCGGGGCCCTCGGGATCGTTCCTCTCAAGTTTGAGCACTCGTTCTACTGCAAGAAGTCGGGAGGCATGGCCTCGAGCAAGACCACGAACAGTGACCCCGCCGAGCGTGTCTTCCTGTCGGGCACCAAGGTCCGGGAGATGCTTCAGCGAGGGGAGCTGCCGCCCGAGGAGTTCACCCGGCCCGAGGTGGCCCGCATTCTCGTCGAGGCGATGAAGAGCCGATAAGGAAGACGATGCAGCTCGGGGTTCTGCGCGAGACGAAGGACCGGGAGCTGAGGGTGGCCCTGCTGCCCTCGGGGGTGCGGACGCTCATACAGGACGGCGTCTCGGTCTGCATCGAGTCCGGAGCGGGGGCGGGCAGCGGCTTTCCCGACGAGGCCTACGAGGAGGCGGGTGCGGTGGTCGTGGACAGCACGGCCGAGCTGATCGGACGCTCGGACCTCCTCACGAAGGTCAAGGAGCCGACCCACGCGGAGATTGCCGCCATGCGTCCCGGCCAGGCGATCTTCTGCTTCCTGCACTTGGCGGCGGCGCCGAAGCTCACGCACGAGATCCTCGAGCGCGAGATCATTGCGATCGGGTACGAGACCGTGGCCACGGAGGACGGCACGCTTCCGCTGCTGGTTCCCATGAGCGAGGTCGCGGGTCGTCTGGCGGTCCAGATTGGCGCACACTGGCTCCAGGGCGATCAGGGCGGTCGCGGGGTTCTGCTCGGGGGCGTCCCCGGTGTTCCCCGAGGCCGGGTGACCGTGATCGGCGCCGGGGTGGTGGGAACGGCGGCCGTGCGGGTCGCGACGGGCCTGGGCGCCGAGGTGGAGGTGCTGGACCTCGACCACCGGAGGCTCGCGGCGCTGTACGACATCTATCGGGGCGATCTCAGCACGCTCTACTCCAACGACGCGAACATCGAGCGGGCGGCGCTCGGGGCGGATCTGCTGATCGGCGCGGTGCTCGTGCCCGGTGCGCGGGCACCCCGTCTGGTCTCGCGCGATCTCGTGCAGCGCATGAAGGACGGTGCGGTGATCGTCGATGTCGCGGTGGATCAGGGCGGCTGCGTGGAGACCATCCGGCCGACCACTCACTCCGCGCCGACCTTCGAAGTGGCGGGCGTGATCCACTACGGGGTTGCGAACATGCCCGCCGCCGTGCCGCGCACGTCCACCTTTGCACTTTGCAACGCGACCTTTCCCTACCTGAGGCAGCTCTGTGCCCTGGGGGTGGACGAAGCCCTGCGCCAGAGCACGGAGCTCAGCCGCGGCCTGTGTGGCTACCGTGGACGGATCACACAGTCGGGTGTGGCCGAGGCGCTGGGGCTTGCGTGTGAGCCGGTCCCGTGGCCGAGGAGGGACGCCGCTACTCGCTCGTGATGCGTGGCTCGAGCGCCCGGTCCAGCAGCGCCTTGGCCGTCTGCCCGTCGTCCGGGAAGAGCGCGTAACCAAACACGAGCTCCGGGCTCTCACCCAGCAGCGCGTCCGGCTCTCGCTGAATCGCCCCCCGGGCCCGGCGCGCCAGCGGTCCGAGCAGCGCCGGAACGGGCGCTTCGGGCTCGGGGATCAGCGCGTGAAAGCTGTCCGGTGCGGTTCGGGCCAGCACATCGAACTCGCGCAGCGCGGCACGCAGCTCCTGCGCTATCGAGAGGATCAGTCGGTCGACCTCGGCACCGTGCTGGTCCGCCAGCGCCTGGGCGAGGCCCGCGATCTGCACGCGGATCAGTGCCAAGGTGCGATCGCGGCCGCTGCAGCGCGCGATCTCCTGCTCCAGTCGCTCCCGCAGATGGGTGGCGTTCGGCAGCCCCGTCAGATCGTCGAAGCGCAGGCGGTGGCGGATTCGCTCCCGCTCCGACACGCGCTCGATCGCCTGGCTGACGTGCTCGGCAAAGCGCATCAGGACCGTCTGATCGCTGGGGCTGAAGCTCTCCCCGAGCAGCGGCTCAGTGATGACCTTGCCGAGCACGGAGAGCGTTCCGTAGATACGCCCGTCGCGCCTGAGTGTCTGGACGAGCGCGCTGCGTACATCGGTGCGAGCGGGGCCGAGCTCCGGCCGGCGCTCCAGATCGACGACGCGCAGCGGTGTTCGCTGCTTGATCGCCTCGATCGAGAGCTCTTTCTCGAGCGCGAAGAGCTGGGTCTGGGCATCCGTGTCCGCAGAGCCGAAGTAGGAGCGGATCTGATAGCGCCCCGAGTCGGGGTCCTGGAGACGCAGCACGGCGTGCTCCGCCTCGAGGATCATCGCGGCCGAGCTGGTCACCGTGCGGTAGAGCTCGGCCGCGTCCGTCGCCCCGCTCAGGCGGGTGGCGAACTCGGTGATCGCCGACGCCTTGATCGCCTCGCGCTCGATGCGGAGATCTCGCAGAGCATCGCTCAGCTCTTCGGCCAGTGCTTCCGAGAGGGCGGCGACCTTTTCGGCCAACATTTCCGGCAGCGGCCCCTCGCGGCTCGCTTCGAAGGAGAGCACGCCGATCAGCTCATTCCCGGTCTGCAGCGGTCGTACAGCCATACAGACATGGACCGTTCCCACCCGCTGGCAAATCTGGAGTGGTTTCCGCTTGCGGGCCACCCAGCCACAGAGGCCTTCGCCGATGCGCAGGCGAACGGGTGAGGCGAGTGGGTCGATGCGCGTCGAGGACGCCTGCAGGCGCAGCACGCCGAGATCGGCGTCGTACAGGTAGACGTGGCAGAGGGCGTCGCTCAGCTCCTCCGCGATGTGCCGGCAGACCCGCGACAGCCGCTGATCGAGCGATTCCGTCTCGCCGAAGATCTCTCGCACCTCGGTCTGCGCCCGCAGGCGGGCGGAGTCACGCATCAGCGTGTGGTACTCCTCCGCGCGGGCGATGATCTTCGCATCGATGCGGGCGAGCTGCTCGACGAACTGGAGGTCCTCCTCGGTGAACACCCCTCGCTCCCGGGCGTGCGAGAGGTTCAGCACGCCGAGGACATTGCCTTCGTAGATGAGCGGTACCGAGATTGCGGACTCGACGTCGTCCCGCTCCCGTGAGATCTGGTAGTGCTCGCGATCGGCCTTGCCCGCCAGGAGCAAGGCGCGTCGATCCGCGAAGGCACGCCCGGCGATGCCTTCTCCCGGCGCCACGTGGATCTTGGGGATGAGCTCACGCTCGATTCCGATCGCTACGTCTACGCGCAGCGTGCCATCGCGGGGATCGAGGAGCATCAGCGAGCCACGGTCGGCGCCGGTGGCGCCGACCGCGATCTGCAGCACACGGTTGAGGAGCGCGTGTCGGTCCACCGTCAGGTTGTACGACTCGAGGATCTCGGCCAAGGTGTGGAGGAGATCGGGCTTGCGCGTCGCGTCGACGGGACCGAAGGCGTAGAGCAGCTTGGCGATCAGTGGGCTCACGACCTGGATGCCACGATCGAGCGCCTCGCTGAGCGCCTCCCGAAGAGTCGGTTCGGGCTCCGCCTCGATGATCGCGGTCAGGCCCGGAGTTCGCAGCAGAGCGTTGGCGTCCGCCGTCACCTTCTCCCCGAGGCGCTGCGCCAGTTCGGGGGCCACGTGTCCCAGCGTTTCGAGAGCGGCGTTCCGGTCCTCGCAGAGAATCGCGCAGACTTCGATCTCGGGGTTGGTCTCCAAAAGTGGGATCAACGAGAGTCCCTCTTCCGAGTGCCCGGCGATGGCGATTCGCTTGCGCACCCCCCGCTCCTAGGCGACGTCGACGCCGAGCCTCAGACAGAGCTCGATCCGACGTCCCGAGGTCTCGTCGATCAGGCGGATGGGGATGCGCAGCTCGGTCTCGGATCCCTCCACCGGTCCCGCGGACTCGAGCCGAAAGCCCTTCTCCGCGCGGGGTGCCGAGCCCGGGGGTGTGTCCAACGCAACCTCGACGGCCCCCTCCACGTCCGGTCCGGAGGTCTCCAAGCGCAGACGCGCCGAGCTCTGCTCGAGCTCGGCTGTTCTTCTGAGCCGTGCGAGCATCAGCTTCGAGACCGTCGTGAGCGTCGGGAGCACCCCGGTGCCCTCGTGGGCCACCGCCTCGAACGTGGCCGCGGGCTCGAGCCCCAGTCGGCGATGGAGTGAATCGAGCGCGTTCTCGTCCGCCAGATCGCTCTTGTTGTACTGGATCAGCAGCATCAGATCATCGAGGGGGCGGCTCAGGTTCTCGAGATGCTCACGCAGCTCCTGCACGGCGGCTGCGGTCGCGTCATGCCGCTCCGGCTGCAGATCCGCCACGAAGACGATGCCATCCGCCCGGGCGAGAAGCTTCCTCCGCTCCTCTCGAGCCCCGGCTCCCACCGGAACCGAGACGATCTCCAGAGCCGTCTCGTACCCCTGCACCCGACCGAGCTGGACCGCCAGGCTCTCGTATCGGCTGTCGGGATCGGAGCCCGAGTGCACGAGATCACCGCGGTGCTCGGCCCGGAGCTTGCGGTGAATGTACTCCAGGTTCGTCGTTGTTCCCGCACCGGCGGCCCCGAAGTACACGATGCGCGCGTGGATCTGCTGCCGCTTGGGGTCGACTTCACCCATCACGATTTACCCTTGCGCGCCAGGATCCGGCGTGCCTGCTGTGCGACGGGGCTCGGGACCTCTCGGCTGCGCATGATGGCCTTGAGATCTCGATCGGTCAGATAGTTGAGGAACTTGATTGCGGCTGGAAGTGGGGCCTTGGGGTTGGTCGCGAGTGCGAGCTTCACCGGGTAATTCTTGGTCCACTCACGGGTGTTGGCCACGATGCGCAGCACGTCATCGGCCACGTTTCGTGACTGGGCCACGGCGATGACCTCGCCGTCGGTAACCTTCGGGCTGCGGATGGCCGCCGTGGCGACGAGACGATTGCGATCACGCAGCAGCAGCGAGCGGGCCTCCTTGTTCCCGAATCGTGCCAGGCGGACCTTCTCGATGACACTCAAGCTCTGCACGAGACGGAAGAGATTCTTCTCGTCGACCGCCTCGGCGGCCTCCTGGGCCGCTTCCGGCTCCTCCTCGACGAGCTCGGGGGGGAGCTCGCCGAGATCCGGCGTCTCCATCTCCACTTCGGCGCCCTCGTCCGGGCCCACCGTCTCCTCCTCGGGCTTGTCCTGCATCAGTCCGAGGAACTCCAGGATGCGGTCGATGGTCGCCTGGCTCGTGGCGGGGTTCTCCCCCAGCGTCTCGAAGAGCGCGGGACAGCGCATCAGCCTCATCTGGTTGCGTGAAGTGATGTCGAGGATCTTCGCGAAGGGCAGGCTGGCGAGGAAGCAGTAGGTCTCGTCCGAGGTGGCGGGGTTGAGCGCGATCTTCTCCAGCACCCTCTCGTCGCCGCGGAACTTCTCGGCCAGGAAGGCGAGCAGCTCGGCGGGAATCTCGGCCTCGAGCGCAGGCTCGAGTACACGATCCGGCAGGGTGTCGAGGCTGCCGCGCGCCCGCTCGCTGACCTCGGGATCCTCGTCGAAGGTGAGCGCGAAGAGCACCGAGACGATCTGGGGCGGCGGAAGTGGCAACCCTCCCGCCGCGGCCATCAAGCGTGCGGGCTTCGCGGCGTTCGGATCTGCAAAGCGACGGGCCGAGCCCAGGAAGTTCAGGATGACCTCACGCTCTGGGCTCACGGATCCTCCCGCCTGGGCTCTCGGGCCGCAGGTTACTCTTCGGTCTCCTTTCGGCTTTCAGCAATGATTTTCTCGCGGATCTGGGCAGGCACCTCCTCGTAGTGGGAGAATTCCATCGTGAAGGAGCCCTGACCGCCGGTCATGCTCGTGAGGTCCGACGCGTACGAGAGCACCTCGGCCATGGGTACCTGGGCCTTGATCACCTGGAGCGCGCCTCGGGCGTTCACGCCGGCAACCCGGCCCCTGCGGCTGTTCAGATTGCCCATGATGTCGCCCACGAACTCGTCCGGGACCGTGACCTCGATGTCCATGATCGGCTCGAGGAGCGTGAGCCGCGCCTGCTGGACGGCCGCCTTGATCCCCAGGCTGCCCGCCATCTTGAAGGCCATCTCCGAGCTGTCGACCGAGTGGTGCTTCCCATCGATGCAGCGGACGATCAGGTCGGTGAGCGGATACCCGGCCAGAAGGCCACCCCGGCACGCCTCCCGGACCCCCTTCTCGACGGCGGGGATGAACTGGCGGGGAATCGAACCTCCCACGATCTCATCGACGAACTGGACCCCGGAGCCGCGCTCGCCGGGCTCCACCGAGAGATAGCAGACGCCGAACTGGCCCCGTCCACCGCTCTGCTTCTTGAGCTTGCCCTCCACGTTCTCCGCCCGCCCCGTGATCGTCTCGAGGTAGGGCACCTTGGGTGGCTTCAGCGTGACCTGCACGTTGAACAGCCGCCTCAGCTTTTCCAGAGTCACCTCGATGTGAAGCTGGCCGAGACCCGTGAGCAGGAACTCCCCCGTGCGATCGTCACGGCCGAGCTGTAGGGTCGGGTCCTCTTCGACCAGGCGGTTCAGCGACTCGAAGACCTTGTCCTCGTCGCCCTTGTCGGTGGCCTCGACCGCGAAGGAGATCACGCCGCGGGGCATCGACGGCACGATCATCGCCACGGGCTCCTTGCCGTCTCCGAGCGTGTCCCCGGTTCGGGTATCGCGGAGCTTGGGCAGTGCTGCGATCGCGCCCGGACTCACCTCCTTGACGTCGTGCGTCTCCTCGCCCCGTAGCTGGAGGATCTTCGAGATCCGCTCCTTGCTTCCGCTGCGCGCGTTCATGAGAGTCAGATCGCTGCGCAATGTGCCCGAGTAGATCCGGACCAGCGAGAGCATTCCGGCGTAACGATCGGCAACGGACTTGAAGACGTAGGCCACGGCGGGTCCGGCAGGATCCGCGCTCACCTCGATTTCCGTCTCTCCCTGACGCGCGGCACGGGGTCGCAGCTCGGCGGGGGAGGGGAAGAACCTCTCGGCCACGTCGAGCAGCGCAGCCCCACCGATGTTCAGGCCCGAGGCGGCGCAGAGCAACGGAAGCAGGCTTCCGTCGCGGATCCCGTGACTCAGCGTCGAGGCGATCTCGTCGTCGCTCAGGGATCCCTCCTCGAGGTACTTCTCCAGGATCTCATCGTTGGCCTCGGCGACCGCCTCGACCATCGCCTCCCGTGCCGCGTCCACGGCCTCGTTCAGCTCCGAGGGGACGTCCTCCTCCTGCACCTTGCCCGAGCCGTCCTTGGGAAAACGGTACGATCGTCGTGTGAGCAGATCGACGTAGCCCTCGAACCCGGTGCCGCGGCCCAGAGGAAGGTGCAGGCGCACCACCCGGACCCCGAGCAGCTCCTCGAGCTGGGAAGCGCAGGCATCGAGGTCCGCACGCTCCGAGTCCATCTTGTTCGCGACGGCGGTAAGCGAGAGGCCGCTGTCCCGCGCCAGCCGGGCGGCCTTCTCCGTGCCGATCCGGACGCCGTCCTGGGCCGAGAGCACGAGCACGGTGTGATCGACGGCGGGCAGGCTCGAGACCAGCTCACCGGCAAAGTTCGCATCCCCTGGGGTGTCGATCAGCGTGTGTGAGAACCCCTGGTGCTCGAAGGAGCAGATGGAGGCCGAGATGCTCACACGCCGGCTTCGTTCCTCGGGCAGGTGATTCATGAACGAGCTGCCATCCTCTACGCTGCCGAGTCGATTCGTGACCCCGGCAGCCATGATCACGGAGTCGGCTAGCGTCGTCTTGCCGTCCCCGGCGTGACCGATCAGGGCGAAGCTGCGAGTGCGGCTCAGATCCAGACTCATCTCTTCTCCTTCCCTTGAGGCTCGGTATTTCGCTCGAAGATCAATCGGAGCCCCTCGAGCGTGAGGAAGGGCTCCACCTTCTCGATGCAGGAGGTCTCGGCGGCGATCAGATGAGCCAGACCACCGGTCGCCACGACTCGGGCACCGGGACCGAGCTCGGCTCGCATGCGCTGGACCAGCGTCTGGACCAGGCCCGCGTAGCCGAAGAGTATGCCCGATTGAAGATTGTGGACCGTGTTTCGGCCGATCACGCTGGGCGGACGCACGATCTCGACGGTGGAGAGCTTGGAGGCGCGCTGCACGAGGGCTTCGAGGGCCACCAGCATGCCCGGAAAGATGGCCCCCCCCACGAACTCCCCTTCGCGCGAGATGCAGTCGAAGCTCGTCGCCGTGCCGAAGTCGATCGCGATGGCGGGACCCCCGAGAAGCTCGTAGGCCGCCACAGCGTTCACGATGCGATCGGCACCGACCTCACGCGGATGATCCACGCGGATCGGCATTCCGGTCCGGATGCCCGGCCCGACGACGAGTGCGCGACACTCGAGCAGCTTGGTGCAGGTCCGTTCGAAGATGGGCAGCAGCGGAGGCACCACGCAGGCGATGATCGCGTGTCGGACGCGAAGCGCGTCGAGGTCCACGAGCTTGAAGAGCGACCGCAGCGTCACGGCACACTCGTCGGACGTCGCCTCGCGATGGGTGCCCAGCCGCCAGTGGTGCAGCAGTCGCGGGCCCTGGAACACGCCCAGCGCGATGTTTGTGTTTCCGATGTCGATGGCAAGCAGCACGCGCGGCCTAGACCTCCGGCTGCAGGAGCGTCACGTCTCCCGCGAGGATGCGTTCTCGGCCTTGATCGGTATCGACCAGCAGCGCGCCGTCCTCGTCTAGCCCCCGCACCTTCCCCTCGATCGCGCGGGCCAGGCCCGGACCCCCGATGCGCACGCTACGGCCCCGCATTCTGAAGTATTTGCGCCAGCCCTCCAAGACTCCTCCGAAGCCCTCGCCTCGAAGCCGGTCGAGCTGGTACTCGAGACGGCCGAGTAGAGCCTCGGCGAGCTCCGCGCGGTCGAAGGTCTGCCCGGAGACGATTCGCAAGCTGGTCGCGAGGCCCCGGAGCTCCCCCGGGAGCTCCGAGATCTCCAGATTCACGTTCAGGCCGATTCCGAGCACCGCCGTGGCTCGACCCCGGGGGTCGAGCTGCACGGGCAGTTTGAGGCCGGACGTCTTGCGGCCCT
>JBHHVJ010000049.1:0-26331 GCA_046754285.1 Myxococcota bacterium
AAGGGCCTGCAGCGGGATGAGGCGAAACGGTGGCTCCCGGTCCTGGAGCAACACGCCGAGCGAGCGGCGTTCCTGGATCTGATCGGGCACCCGATGTTCGTCGAGGAGTACCAGAGCTGGGGCCTCAGGAGGAAGGTGGTCGAGGACCTGGCCGAAGGGAAGGGAGGCTCCAAGGCCGGGTCCGCCAAGGCGCGCAGCGTCTTGAAGGCGGAGAAGTCGCGTCCACCGCAGGTCCAGGTTCCCTGGAACAAGGACGACTACGTGCGCGTAACCCGGGACGAGCTCTACGAGCTCGTCTGGTCTACGTCGATGGTCAAGGCCTCGGAGCGATACGGGCTCTCGGACAACGGGCTCCGAAAGGCCTGCAAGAAGCTGGACGTTCCGACGCCACCGAGAGGCTACTGGGCGGGTGGACGGCGGCAGAGGCGACGGACTCGCTTGCCGGCGGCGAAGGAGGGTTGGCCGCTCGAGGCGTGGCTGCCGCGGCCCACGACGCGCTGCTGAGCAGAGGAGCTCGAAAGGGATCGGCCGTCGATCGCTGCTCCAGAATCAGCCCCCAAAGCGGTCTAGAGGTCCACTTCGCCCCCTCGCGAGCTGTTCTGCCGGTTGCCTGCCTCACCCTGGACATGCAAAATGTGCCGGAGCCCGGCGGGCGTGGGGCGTTTCCGCCCTTCTTCCCGCCGGGTGCTGAACCGCCGAAACGGCCAGCAGTGGACTGTAAGCCGGGTTCTGTGCCGCCGAGCCCTTGCGGGGTCGGCGGTGAGGATCATTCGTCTAGGCCCGCCGTTACCGACGGGCTCGAGCACTCTGACCCGGACGCCGCCGCGCGGCCCAGTGGGGTGCGCGGTTGGGACGGGCCATCCTCAACGACGTCCCTATTCGAGCTTGCTCCGGGAGGGGTTTACCTCGCCGCCGGTCACCCGGCTGTCGCGCGTGGGCTCTTACCCCACGTTTTCACCTTTGCCGCCCCACCGCCTGGCGGGGGTTGGCCGTGTCTTTTCTGTGGCACTTTCCCTGGAGTCGCCTCCGGTGGCCGTTAGCCACCTCCCTGCCCTGTGGAGCCCGGACTTTCCTCTCCCGACCCGAAGGTCGGCAGCAATCCTCCGTCCACCTCCAGCGCCCTAAGAGTACGTCGCCCTCGAAGCGCCGGCCAGGGCCCGGCTCGGCCGCCCGCGCTCTGGGCTATGCTCGCCGGCGATGCGACGCTGGGCCCTCGGATGCGTGCTGGGGATCGTCGGAGTGGGGGCGGCGTGCAGCCTGCTGCTGCCCGAGCGCTACGCGGTCAACCTGCCGCTCTGGGGCTTCCTCTTCGGGGCGGAGCCCCCGGCGCCGACCGTCTTCGAGTCGCGCATGAGCCTGCCCGACGGGTTCGAGATCGAGATCTTCGCGAGCGGCCTGCGGGGCGCGCGCATGCTCCGCTTCACGCCCGCGGGAGACCTGCTGGTGAGCTCCCCGCGCGAGTCGTCGATCTTCCTGGTCGAGCCCGACCGCGACGGCGACGGACGGGGCGATGCGACCCGCACGCTCCTGGCCGGCCTGAACCGACCGCACGGGATGGATCTCTGGGAAGGCTGGCTCTACATCGCGGAGACCGACGCGATCCGGCGCATCCGCCTCGATGCAGCGACGGGCCACGTCCAGGGCGAACTCGAGACGGTCGTGCGTGGCCTTCCCGGAGGCGGGAACCACTGGACGCGGACGCTTCGCTTCGGCCCCGACGGCTGGCTCTACGTCTCGATCGGATCGAGCTGCAACGTGTGCATCGAGAAGGACCCGCGCCGGGCGGCCCTGCTCCGCTACCGGCCCGACGGCAGCGGCGAGGAGATCGTGGCCCGGGGCCTGCGCAACGCGGTGGGCTTCGACTGGCGGCCCGATACCGGGGAGCTCTACGCGACCGACAACGGCCGCGACCTGCTGGGCGACGACTTCCCGCCCTGCGAGCTCGACCGCATCGAGCCGGGCGCCTTCTACGGCTGGCCCTTCGCCAACGGAGACCGCGTGCCGGATCCAGACTTCGGAAAGGGTCACGAGGAGGAGATCCGCGCCAGTGTCCCGCCCGTGCACGGCTTCGTGCCCCACAGCGCGCCGCTGGGCATTCGCTTCTACCGGGGGACGGCCTTTCCGGCCCGCTACCGGGGCGCCGCCTTCGTGGCCCTGCACGGCTCCTGGAACCGGACGCGCAAGAGCGGCTACCGCGTGGTCCTGCTCGAGTGGGACCCGGAGACGGGAGCGATCCGGGAGTCCGACTTCCTGGTGGGCTTCGAGATCGACGAGGACGTGATCGGCCGGCCGGTGGACGTACTCGATGGGCCCGACGCTGCGCTCTACGTCTCGGACGACTTCGCCGGCGCGGTGTATCGGGTGACTTACACGGCGCATCGGGGTTAGCATGCCCCCGCGTCTTCAGCGTGGAAGGAGGCTCCAGAGATGCCGGTGGATCCAACGAAGGTGGGGCTCGAGGGCGGACCCGTGGAGCGGTCGTGGACGGCGCGCGACTGCATGCTCTACGCGCTGGGTGTCGGCGCGGGCGCGGACGAGCTCCAGTTCACGACCGAGAAGAACCAGCAGGTGCTCCCCACCTTCGCGGTGATCATCGGTGGCGGCGGGGCTCCGCTGAGGGAGATCGGCAGCTTCAACCCCGCGATGCTCGTGCACGGCGAGCAGGCCTTCGAGCTCTACCGGCCGATCCCCCCCGAGGGGACGGTCAAGAGCACCGGGCGCATCGCGGGGATCTACGACAAGGGCAAGGGGGCGCTCGTGATTCTCGAGTCCACCTCGGTCGACGTGGCGACCGGCGAGCCGCTGCTCAAGACGCGCATGGGGCTCTTCCTGCGGGGCGAGGGGGGCTTCGGCGGGGAGCGCGGGCCGTCCGGGCCGCGCCACGTGCCACCCGATCGTAAGCCCGACGTCGAGATCACCTACGACACGCGCGAGGATCAGGCGCTGCTCTACCGGCTGAACGGCGATATGAACCCGCTGCACTCCGACCCCGAGTTCGCGCGCCGCGGGGGCTTCGAGCGGCCGATCCTGCACGGGCTGTGCACCTACGGCTTCACGGGCCGGGCCCTGCTGCACGGCCTGTGTGGCTCCGAGCCGGCGCGCTTCCGCTCCATGGAGGGACGCTTCTCCAGGCCCGTGCTTCCGGGTGAGTCCCTGACGATCTCGATGTGGGTGGACGGGAACGAGGCGGTCTTCCAGACGCGCAATCCGGCCGGGGAGATCGTGCTCGACCAGGGTCGCTGCACCTTCCGCGCTTAGGCGGCTGGGCCATGCGCCGAATCGCCAGCGTTCTCTGTCTGGCGCTGCTGCTGGCGGGCGCGTCTCGGGCCGAGGAGGAGCCGGCCCCTCCCGCCTGGACCGTGCTGCACTGCGGCGCGCTGCTCGCCGTCCCCGGGGAGGATCCGCTGCGCAACGTGAGCGTCGTCGTGCGCGGCGGGCGCATCGAACGGGTCGTTCCGGGCAAGCTCGATCCCGCCAGCCTGCCCGGGGCTGACTCCGAGGGGACCGAGCTCGTGGATCTCTCGGACCGTTTCGTGCTGCCCGGGTTGATCGACACGCACGTGCACCTGACGCTCGAGCTCGGCGCCGACTACCGCCTGCATCAGCTCCAGCACAGCGATGCCGCCACCGCGCTCGAGGCGCTCGGACGTGCACGCCGCACGCTCGAGGCGGGCTTCACGACGGTGCGGGATCTGGGCTCGTCCGGGGACGCCGTCTTCGCCCTCCGCGATGCCATCGCGCGGGGCGACGTGCCCGGGCCGCGCATCCTGGCGGCGGGCGCGCCGATCACGCCCACCGGCGGGCACGGCGATCGAACGCTCGGCTTCCGCGAGGACCTGCTCGCGGCCCCCGGACCGCTCCAGGGTGTGGCCGACGGCCCCGACGAGTGCCGAAAGGCCGTGCGCGCCCAGGTCAAGCGCGGGGCGGATCTGATCAAGGTCATCGCCACGGGAGGCGTGCTGAGCCAGACGGCCGCGGGCACGGACCAGCAGTTCATGGCCGACGAGCTCGAGGCCGTGGTGCAGACCGCCGGCCTGCTCGGCCGCCGCGTGGCCGCCCACGCGCACGGCAGCAACGGCATCGTCGCGGCGCTCCGGGCGGGTGTGGACTCGATCGAGCACGGGACGCTGCTCGACGACGAGGCGCTGGAGCTGATGCGGGGGCGGGCCTTCCTGGTGCCGACGCTGCTGGCGGCGCAGAGCGTCGGCGAGCGCGCGCGGATCCGGGGCTTCTTTCCGCCCGAGGTCGTCCAGAAGGCGCTGCGCGTGGCACCGCGGGCCCGCGAGAGCTTCTCGCGCGCGCTCGCCGCCGGCGTGCGCATCGCGTTCGGCACCGACTCGGGTGTGAGCCCGCACGGCGAGAACGCGCGCGAGTTCGCACAGCTCGTCGCGGCGGGGATGCGTGAGATGGACGCCATCGTCGCGGCCACCACGAACGCGGCCGCGCTGCTCGGCCTCGCCTACGAGATCGGCACGATCGAGCCGGGCAAGGCCGCCGACCTGATCGCGACCGACGGCAACCCGCTGGTGGACATCAGCGAGCTGGAGCGCGTGAGCTTCGTGATGCGCGCGGGCGTGATTCACCGGAGGCCTGGGCCGTGATCGTGGCCTGCCTGGACCTCGAAGGCGTGCTCGTGCCGGAGATCTGGATCAGCGTGGCCGAGCGCACCGGGATCGCCGAGCTGCGCCGCACCACGCGCGACGAGCCGGACTACGATCGCCTGATGCGGGGGCGTCTGCGCCTCCTCGAGGAGCACGGGCTGGGCCTGCGCGACATCGAGCGGGTCATCGAGGGGCTCGAGCCCCTGGAGGGGGCGCGCGAGTTCCTGGACTGGCTCCGCGAGCGCTACCCCGTGATCATCCTCTCCGACACCTTCTACGGCTTCGCCGGACCGCTGATGCACAAGCTCGGTCACCCGACACTCTTCTGTCACGATCTCGTCGTGGACGAGTCCGGGCGCATCCGCGACTACGTCCTGCGGCTTCCCGACCAGAAGCGTGCGTCGATTCGCGCGCTCCGGGAGCTGCACTTCGCGACCGTGGCGGCCGGTGATTCGTACAACGACACCACGATGCTCGCCGAGGCGGATGCGGGCATCCTCTTCCGTCCCCCGCCCAACGTGGTCGCCGAGTTCCCGCAGTTTCCGGTGACGCGGGAGTACCCAGAGCTCCGCGCGGAGTTTGAAGCCGCGGCAGCGCGCGTCTCGGTATGATCTGGATTCTTGCCCGGGGAAGGGCCTCCCACTATACTGCGCGCCCCGAGGAGGGAGGGGCATGGCAGAGCAGGATCTCGTTCGGCTTCCCGGAAATCCCATTCGCCGGCGTGCCGACGGATCGCTGGAGGTTCCCGACGATCCCATCATCGCTTTCGTCGAAGGGGATGGGACGGGTCCCGACATCTGGGCGGCGGCCTCGCGCGTACTCGAGGCGGCCGTCGAGAAGGCCTACGCCGGTCGGCGTCGGATCGCCTGGTTCGAGGTGCTCGCAGGCCAGAAGGCCTACGATTGTTGCGGTGAGTGGCTCCCCGACGAGACGGTTGAGAGCTTTCGCGAGTACCTGGTCGGGATCAAGGGGCCGCTGACCACGCCGATCGGGGGCGGGATCCGCAGCCTGAACGTTGCGCTCCGTCAGCTCCTCGACCTCTACGTCTGTCTGCGCCCCGTGCACTGGTTCGAGGGCGTGCCGAGCCCCGTCCGCAACCCTCAAGTCGTCGACATGGTGATCTTCCGCGAGAACACGGAGGACATCTACGCGGGCATCGAGTGGCCGGCCGAGAGCCAGGAGGCACGCAAGCTGATCGAGTTCCTGCAAGGCGAGCTCGGGGTCGAGAAGATCCGCTTCCCGAAGACGAGTGGAATCGGGATCAAGCCGGTCTCTCGCGAGGGGACCGAGCGGCTGGTGAGGGCGGCCGTGGAGTACGCGATCGCGAACGGGCGTCGCAGCGTCACGTTGGTGCACAAGGGGAACATCATGAAGTTCACCGAGGGTGCCTTTCGCGACTGGGGCTACGAGCTGGTTCGGCGGGAGTTCAGCGGCAAGGCGATCGGCTGGGACGACTGCGGCGGCAAGCCACCCGAGGGACAGGTGCTCGTGAAGGACGCAATCGCTGACATCACGCTCCAGCAGGTGCTCACGCGGCCGCGCGAGTTCGACGTGATCGCCACCCTGAACCTGAACGGGGACTACATCTCCGACGCGCTCGCGGCGCAGGTCGGCGGCATCGGCATCGCGCCGGGGGCCAACATCAACTACGTCACCGGACACGGAATCTTCGAGGCCACACACGGCACGGCCCCCAAGTACGCCGGCCGGGACGTCGTGAACCCCTCGTCGGTGATCCTGTCGGGGGCGATGATGTTCGACCACCTCGGCTGGCCCGAGGCGGCCCGGAAGATCGAGCGGGGCGTCTCCGCTACGATCAAGCAGAAGCGTGTCACCTACGACTTCCACCGACTGATGGAGGGTGCGACCAAGCTCAAGTGCTCGGAGTTCGCATCCGCCGTCATCGAGAACATGGACTGAGGAAAACGTCATGGGCAAGGCAAAGATCTCTCTGATCGGGGGGGGCAACATCGGCGGTGTGCTCGCGCAGCTCGCAGTCGAGAAGGAGCTCGGGGACGTCGTGCTCTTCGACATCGTCGAGGACATGCCCCAGGGCAAGGCCCTCGACATCTCCCACGCCCTGCCGGTGGCGGGAAGCGACTCCCGCGTTCTCGGGACGAACGACTACGCCGACACCGCGGGCTCCGACCTGTACATCGTGACGGCGGGCCTGGCCCGCAAGCCGGGGATGAGCCGCGACGATCTGCTGGCGAAGAACCTCGAGATCATCAAGGACGTTGCCAAGAACATCCGCCAGCACTCGCCCGAGGCCATCGTGATCGTGATCTCGAATCCGCTCGATGCCATGGTCTGGACCATGAAGGAGATCACGCGCTTCCCGCGTGAGCGGGTGGTGGGGATGGCGGGCATCCTGGACTCCGCGCGGTTCCGCTTCTTCGTGGCCGAGAAGCTCGATGTGTCGGTTCAGGACGTGGTCGCCATGGTGCTCGGCGGCCACGGCGACACGATGGTTCCTCTGCCCCGCTTCTGCAGCGTGAGCGGGATCCCGCTGCGGAGTCTGATGGACGACGCGACGATCGAGGCGATCGTCCAGCGCGTCCGCGGCGCCGGGGGGGAAATCGTCGGCCTGCTCAAGACGGGATCGGCGTTCGTCTCGCCCGCGCACGCGGCGATCGAGATGGCCGAGGCGATCCTGCGCGACCAGAAGCGTGTGCTGCCCTGCGCGGCCTACCTCGAGGGAGAGTACGGTACGTCGGGCATCTACATGGGGGTGCCCGCGCAGCTCGGAGCGGGCGGCGTGGAGCGGATCTTCGAGCTCGACCTCGAGCCCGCGGAGCGGCAGGAGCTCAAGCGCAGCATCGAGCACGTCCAGACCCTTATCTCACAGATCAAGCTCTGAGGGGCCGGAGGGAGCCGTGAACGTTCACGAGTACCAGGCGAAAGCCCTGCTGCGCGAGTACGGCGTCGATGTGCCGCCCGGGATGCTCGCCGAGAGCCCCGAGCAGGCGGAGGCCGCGGCCCGCGACATCGGAGGCGTCGTCGTGCTCAAGGCCCAGGTGCACGCCGGAGGCCGTGGCAAGGCGGGCGGCATTCGCGTCGTGAAGGAGCTCCAGGAGGTGGCGGCGATCGCGTCCGAGATGCTCGGCATGACTCTCGTCACGCCGCAGACGGGGGCGGAGGGCAAGCGGGTGCGCAAGCTCTACGTCGAGGCGGCCACCGAGATCGATCGCGAGCTCTACTCGGCGCTGCTCGTGGATCGGGCGACCCAGAAGATCGCCCTGCTGGCGTCGACGGAGGGGGGCGTCTCGATCGAGGAGGTTGCCGCGGTCACGCCGGAGAAGATCCTGAGCGCTCAGATCGATCCGTTGCTCGGGCTCTGTGAGTTCCAGGCCCGCGAGCTCGGCTTTGCACTGGAGCTCGAGCCGGCCCAGGTCACGAGCTTCGTGGAGCTGACACGCGCGCTCTTCCGTCTCTTCGTGGAGCGCGACTGCTCCCTGGCCGAGATCAATCCACTCATCGTGTCGGGCCACCGGCTGATCCCGCTCGACTGCAAGCTCGGGTTTGATGAGAGCGCCCTGTACCGACATCCCGAGATCGCCGCGTTGCGCGATCCCGACGAGGAGGACCCGCGCGAGCGGGAAGCGCGCGAGCACGATCTGTCCTGGGTCTCGCTCGAGGGGAACATCGGCTGCATGGTGAACGGTGCCGGGCTGGCCATGGCCACCATGGACATCATCAAGCTCCAGGGCGGAGAGCCGGCGAATTTTCTGGACGTGGGGGGCACGGCCGATGCGGAGCGCGTCCGCCACGCTTTCCGCCTGATCCTGGCCGATCCCAACGTGCGGGGGATCCTGGTGAACATCTTCGGGGGGATCGTGCTCTGCGACCTCGTCGCCGAGGGCATAATCGAGGCCACGCGCGAGATCGGCGTGGAGGTCCCCGTGGTCGTGCGCCTCGACGGGACCAATGCCGAGAAGGCGCGCGAGATGCTCGCGAGCTCCGGGCTCGCGCTGCTTCCGGCTCACGGCATGCAGGACGCAGCCGAGAAGATCGTCGCGGCGGTGTCCTCGTGAGCATCCTCGTCGACTCCGAGACGCGCCTTCTCGTTCAGGGTGTGGGGCGCGTGGGGCAGCTCCACACCCGCCTCTCGCTCGAGTTCGGCACGCGCGTCGTGGCGGGCGTCCGACCGGGCAAAGGCGGGGGAAGCTTCGAGGGGGTGCCGCTCTTCAACACGGTGCGGGAGGCGGTGCGCGAGACGCGCGCCAACGCCTCGGTCGTCTTCGTGCCGCCCGCGGGCGCGGGAGACGCGATCCTCGAGGCCACCGAGGCGGGTCTGCCGCTCGTCGTCACCGTGACCGAGGGCATCCCCGTCCGCGACATGCTGCGCGTCCGCGCGGCGTTGCGCGGTTCGGACACTCGGCTCGTGGGTCCCAACTGCCCGGGCCTCCTCTCGCCCGCCGAGAAGGTCCGCGTCGGGATCGCCCCCTACCCGATCTTTCGCCCCGGGAATGTGGGCGTGGTGTCCCGCTCCGGCACGCTGACCTACGAGGCGGTCCATCAGCTCAGCGAGCTCGGCCTCGGCCAGTCGACCTGCGTGGGGATCGGGGGGGACCCGATTCCCGGCACCAGCTTCATCGACGTGCTCCAGCTCTTCGAGGCGGACCCCGCCACGCGGGCGGTGATCCTGATCGGGGAGATCGGGGGGACGGCCGAGGAGGAGGCCGCCGAGTTCGTGTCCAGCGAGATGTCGAAGCCCGTGGCGGCGTTCATCGCGGGCCGCACCGCGCCCCCGGGCAAGCGCATGGGTCACGCCGGCGCGATCATCTCGGGCGGCAAGGGCACCGCCGAGGAGAAGATCGCCGCGCTCGCGCGCGCGGGGATCCCCGTGGCGGACTCGCCGGGCCGGATGGCCGAGACGCTGCAGCGGGCGACCGCGCCCGCCGGCTGATCCCGTGTCCCTCCTGGTCGTCGGATCTCTGGCCCTTGACGACATCGAGGCGCCCGCGGGCTCCGTCCGGGGCGTGCTGGGGGGCGCCGCCTGCTATTTCTCGGTGGCCTCGAGCTACTTCGTGCCGGTCCGCGCGGTCGGAGTCGTGGGGGGCGACTTCCCCGCCGAGCACCTGAACTATCTCGCCTCGCGAGGCGTGGACATCGACGGCATCACGCGGGCGGAGGGGGCGACCTTCCGCTGGGGTGGGCGCTACCACGCCTCGCTGAACGACCGGGACACGCTCTTCACCGAGCTCGGCGTCTTCGAGGGCTTCGAGCCCGAGCTACCCGAGCGCTACCGCGACTCCCGCTACGTCTTTCTCGCCAACATCCACCCCGTGCTCCAGCTCCGGGTGCTCGAGCAGGCGAAGACGCCGGTCTTCTCGGCCATGGACACGATGAACTTCTGGATCAACGGAAGCCCGGAGGAGCTGCGTCGTGTGCTGGCCGCCGTCGACGGCCTCCTCATCAACGACGAGGAGGCGCGGCAGCTCACCGGCGAGGCCAACCTGGTGCGGGCCGCCGAGTGCATCCACGCGCTCGGTCCACGCACCGTGATCATCAAGCGCGGCGAGCACGGCGCGCTGCTCTTCACGGAGGAGACGATCTTTGCGGCCCCCGCCTTTCCGCTGCGCGAGGTGCAGGACCCCACCGGGGCAGGCGACAGCTTCGCCGGCGGCTTCATGGGCTCCCTCGCGCGCGACGGCGAGGTGGAGACCGAGACCCTGCGGCGCGCGATGGTCTACGGCTCCGTGATGGCCTCCTTCTGCGTCGAGCGCTTCAGCCTGGATCGCTTTCGGGAGCTCGAGGCCCCGGAGATCGAGGCGCGCTTCGCGGACTTTCGAGCCCTGACCCACTTCTAGGACACCGACTCTCGGCTCGGCCGCCCAGTGGACAGCTCCGGACTGCGGCGCTGTGCGGCTTCTGCGCAGCTCGGCCACGGAAATCTCCGTCGTCCCTCTCAAGTCGTTCGCTCTCGCTCCCGATGAGAGGACTGACGGGGATCGCTGCGGCCGCGAGCCTCGCTCCAGGGAGAGTCCGATGTTCACCGAGCAGCAGGGACCCACCGCCCTGCGCATGGAGATGATTCGCGCGCTCGCGTTCTCCGTCTCGGAGACCTCCGTGAGCCTCGACGGCGCCGAGGAGGAACCCTGGGTGTCGGGGCTGGTCGGCGTCTGGAACGGCGAGCGCGGCTTCGTGGCCTTCCTGCTGCGCTCCCTGACTCGGCCGGAGGTCCGGCGCTTCGCCTTCGAGGAGTCCATCCGATCCTTCGCCGAGCTCGATCGGGCGCTGGAGTCCGGGATGGACTTTGCGGCGGGCCTCGGCTTCGTCATGGACGATCCCGACTTCTCCGCCCTTCCCGAGAGCGAGCGCGACGCTCGCCTGGAGCGCTGGAATCACCTGCGGAAGTCCGAGCTCACTCCGCTCGCCGAGCTCGATCTCACTGACCCGGCCGTCGAGACGGCTGACGGGGATACGGCGACGGCCGCGAGCGGCGCGAGCCCGTCGAATTCGGAGGATTCCGGCTCTGGGGCGGTCCTGGGCCGGGTGGCTCTCGTGCGCCAGCGCGAGCGGCCGGGTGGGCGCTCAGCGATCGGAAGGCTGCTGGGATTCTTCTGAGGAGAGCTGAAGATGAGGGGAACGACGCGCGTGTGGGTGTGCGGGCTGGGTCTGGGGCTCTGGCTCCTGCTCGGCTGCAGCACGCCGGTCGATCCGGTGCACCTGCGCCGGGCCGAGGCTTCGCGGCAGCTGGCCTCGGTGAAGCTGAGCAAGGGACAGGTCGAGCGGGCGATCGTGGAGTACGAGCAGTCGCTCAAGCTCAACGAGCGGGATCCGGAGACGCACTTCGGGCTCTCTGAGGCCTACCGGCGCAAGGGCTACTACGACCTCGCGGAGGAGCACCTTCTGAGGACCCTCGAGCTCGACCCTTTGAACCTCGAGGCGCGGCTCAACCTCGGCGTCGTCTACATGCAGCAGGGGCGTTGGGAGGACGCCATTCGTGAGAACGACAGGCTCGTGAAGGATCCCGGCTTCCTCCGGTCCGAGCGAGCCCTTGTCAATCGGGGCTGGGCGCACTACAAGTCGGGCGCACTCGAGAAAGCGGAGGAGGACTTCCGCGCGGCCCTGGCAACCGAGCCGAAGAACTACTTCGCGCATCTGAACCTGGGAATCGTGCTCTACGATGCGGGCCGCTCCGCGGCGGCCGCAGAGGAGTTCGAAGAGGTGCTGACGATCCTGAAGACGCGTCCGGCCGCCGTGGTGGCGCCGCTCCTGGCGCAGGCACGCTACCGCCTGGCCCAGGCCCACGTGAAGCTCGGGCAGCGGACGCAGGCCGTCGAGCAGCTGCGGCTGGCCGCCACAGAGGGGGGGCAGGGCGAGTGGGCGCGCAGGTCGAGAGAGTACCTGGATCTCCTGCAGTAGCGGGCGCGTTCGGGCGCCACGCCCGATCCCAGCACTTCGGGGGCTGGTTTCGTCGGCAGCGCGAGCTGCGCGGGATCTCGATCTGGTACGTCGCGGCACGCACCAAGCTCCCCCCCGAGCGGATCCAGCAGATCGAGGATGCCACCCGGCCCCTGGCGCCGGATGGGCACGGGCGGGCCCTGGCCCGCACGCTGGCGCTCGCGATCGGTGCGGATCCCGCCGATGCGCTGGAGCGGCTCGCGCCCGCGGCCTCCCGAAAGGCTCGGCGGGCCCGATCCCCGCACGGGCTGCGGCCCGGCCGCGTGCTGCGGGGGTTGCTGCTCGGAACGACCGTTGCTCTGGGGCTGGGTTTGCTCGGCTACTGGCTGGAGAGCCGGGGTGTGACGGAGGGGTCCCCCCGCCTGGTTCTGCGACCGGACTATCTGGAACGCCTGCTGGGTGGAGATGGATCCTGAAGTTCGTCAAACTGGTCCCGGATCGTGAAGGACCCTGTGCCACAACGGAGACGTCATGCGGGACCGCCGCGGCAGCGTGCTGGAAGCCAGTCTCCTGCGGCTCGTCCGCCGGGGTGCGTGGGCCAATGCGCGCAAGCTGCTGGACAAGAGCCACCCCGCTGATACCGCCCGAGTCCTCGATCGTCTCCCGAGCACCGAACGCAAGGCCGTCTTCGATCTGATCCGCAGCGACGAGGAGCGCGCGGAGGTGCTCTGCCTGCTCCAGTTCACGGCCGGCGCCGACCTGCTCGCCGAGGCCGAGCCCGAAGCCGCGGGACGCATCGTCGGACACATGACCCCGGACGACGCGGCCAATCTGCTGCGGCAGCTCCCCCGCGAGACCACAGACGGGATTCTCTCGACGCTCGGCAACGATGCCGAGGCCATCGAGCGGCTGCTCGGGTATGGCGAGGACACCGCGGGCGCCATCATGTCGCCCGAGTTCTTCGCGCTGTCCGAGAAGCTCACCGCCAAGGAGGCCATCGAGCAGCTCCAGCTTCGCGGCGGCGATGCGGAGGCGAGCTTCTACGTCTACGTCGTGGACGACCGCGGCATCCTCGTGGGCGTGCTCTCGCTGCGTCAGCTCATCATGCAGCCGCCCTACAAGACGCTGCGCGACATCATGGTTTCCGATCCCATTCGTGTGGCCACCGACACGGATCAGGAGGAGGTGGCTCAGATGGTGGCGCGCTACGACCTGCTCGCGCTGCCCGTCGTGGACTCGTCGAGCCGTCTCGTCGGTGTCGTGACCGTCGACGACGTGATCGACGTGCTGCGAGAGGAGGCCACGGAGGACATCCTGAAGCTGGCCGGGACGACCGTGGAGGAGGTGACGTCTCCGGGAGTTCTCCGCGGCGCGTGGATTCGCCTTCCCTGGCTGACCGCGAGCTTCCTGGGTGGCTTCCTGGGGATCTTTCTGCTCTCGCGTTTCGAGGGTACGCTCGCATCCGTGGTGCAGCTCGCGTTCTTTCTGCCGATCGTGCTGGGCATGGGCGGCAACGTCGGCAGCCAGTGCTCGATGGTCGTGGTGCGCGGAATCGCGACGGGTCGGCTCGAGATCGGCTCGGTCGGACGCATCATCGGGCACGAAGTCGGCACGACCATTCTGCTCGCCGTCCTCTTTGCCGTCGGTCTGGGCGCTGCGGCGACCCTGATGGGCTACGGCCCCCCGCGCCTCCCGCTGGTCGTGGGCGCGGGGATGTTCGCCTCGATGGTCATCGCGGCGGGGCTGGGTGCGCTGCTCCCCGTCGTGCTCAGTCGTCTCGGCTTCGATCCAGCGATCGCTTCCGGGCCGTTCGTGACGACCTCGACGGACATCCTCGGGATCCTGACCTTCTGCGTGATCTCGACGCTTCTGCTCTGAGAGCGGGCCCGCGCAGCCGGCTTGCAGCCGCACGAGGGAGGCGCAACGATCGACACGATGGCGGAGTACCGTACACGGGCGCTGGTCCTGCGGGTCTGGGAGCACAGGGAGTCCGACCGTCTCGTTCATCTCTTCACCGAGCAGCTCGGCCGGATCGCGGCGATCGCCAAGGGTGCACGGCGCTCCCGCAAGCGCTTCCCGGGCACGCTCGAGATCCTCACCGTTCTGGAGATCCGGGTCGTGGATCCGCCGCGGGCCTCGTTGCTCCGGCTCGAGAGCGCGCGTCTGCTCCAGCCCTTCGAGCGCTTCTCCAATGATCTGCCGCGCTACGCGCTGGCGTGTCACGTCGCCGAGATCTTGGAGCGCCTGAGCGGCGAGCGCGAGGCGAGCCCGGAGCTCTTCCGTTTCGCTCTGGGCGTGCTCGATGTGCTGGCCGCGGAGCGGATCGATGCGCTGCTCGCTCTTCTGGTCGGGACCAAGCTGCTCGCGCGCCTCGGCTTCCGGCCTCAGCTCGCGCGCTGTGCGGTCTGTGGCGAGCCGCTGGGGGAGGACCAACCCGCGGCGTTCAGCCCGCGCGAGGGGGGTGCCGTCTGTGCGGCCTGCTCGCCGGGGAAGGAGGGCCGGGTGCCCGCCCGTCTGCTGCTGGGCCTGGAGGCCGGCCTGCGCCTGCCGCTGAGCCGGCGCGGCGAGCTCGGGCTCGGGCCTGCGGATCTGGAGCAGGCCGATCGCCTTCTGGAGCGCTTCAGCCTCTACCACGTCGACGTCCAGCTCCGCTCCCGGGCCTTTCTGCGTGATATCCTGCGCGGGGGGCGCTGCGGTCCGCGTGACCCAGGCGGTCGGCCGCGGGGGTCTCCGGACCCGATCCCCTCCCATTCCGGTGTGATTCCGAGCGGGAGCGGCCATCTCTAAGCGCTGGAGACGCAGAACGGGAGGAAGGCGAGTTTGGCGAAGAAACCTCGGGCGCGCGCGCGCCGGTCGGGAGTGAGAGCGCAGCCGAGCCGCCGGAGCGGGCCTGCCCGCCCGGCCCGGCGAAGAAGCGTCTACTTCTTCGGGGACGGTCGCGCCGCGGGCCGCGCCTCGATGCGCGAGCTGCTCGGGGGCAAGGGGGCGAACCTGGCCGAGATGACCCGCCTCGGGGTGCCGGTGCCGGCGGGCTTCACGATCTCCACCGAAGTGTGTCGCGAGTTCAATCGGCGCGGGGGTCGGCTGCCGGCTTCGGTCAAGGCGGAGGCGCTCGATGCGCTGCGCCGCGTTGAGAAGGTCATGGGCGGGCGCTTCGGTGACCGCGAGAACCCGCTGCTCGTCTCCGTGCGCTCCGGCGCGCGCGTCAGCATGCCGGGAATGATGGACACGGTCCTCAACCTCGGCCTCAACGACGAGACCGTGCAGGGTCTGGCGAAGCAGAGCGGGGATGCCCGCTTCGCCTTCGACAGCTACCGCCGCTTCATCCAGATGTACGGGAACGTCGTGCTCGGGATCGAGCTGGCCGAGTTCGAGAGTCGGCTTGAGGCCCTGAAGCAGCGTCGGGGAAAGAGCGAGGATGCCGCTCTGGACGCCGAGGCTCTCCAGACCCTGATCCGCTCCTACAAGAAGCTGGTGCACGCCCGTACGGGTCGCGAGTTCCCGGACGATCCGGAGGCGCAGCTCTGGGGCGCGACGGCCGCCGTCTTTCACTCCTGGAACACGGCGCGTGCGATCGAGTACCGCCGGCTGCACGAGATCCCAGACGACTGGGGGACCGCCGTGAACGTGCAGGCGATGGTCTTCGGGAACCTCGGTGAGGACTCCGCGACGGGCGTCGCATTCACGCGAGACCCTTCGACGGGAGAGAAGTACTTCTTCGGTGAGTACCTCCCGCGTGCGCAGGGCGAGGACGTGGTGGCGGGAATCCGCACGCCCCGGCCGATCAGCCGCGAGGGTCGCAAGGCGGGAGCCTCGCCCTCGCTCGAGGAGACCCTGCCGGCATGCTATCGCGAGCTGCGGCGCGTGGCCCGGCTGCTCGAGCGACACTACCGCGACATGCAGGATCTCGAGTTCACCGTGCAGCGGGGAAAGCTCTGGATGCTCCAGACCCGCTCGGGCAAGCGCACCGGGCGGGCGGCCGTAAAGATCGCGGTGGACATGGTTCGCGAGCGGCTCATCGACCGCCGCACGGCTCTGCTGCGAGTCGAGCCCACCCAGCTCGACCAGCTTCTGCATCCCACGCTCGACGCCTCGGCCGCACCGCCGCCCATCGGTCAGGGACTGCCCGCCTCGCCGGGGGCGGCCAGCGGCCACGTGGTCTTCACGGCGGAGGCGGCCGAGTCCCGCGCGACGGCCGGCGAGGATGTGATCCTGGTCCGCCCCGAGACCTCCCCGGAGGACATCCACGGGATGACCGCGGCGCGCGGGATCTTGACGGCGCTCGGGGGCATGACCTCGCACGCGGCGGTCGTGGCGCGCGGGATGGGCAAGTGCTGCATCACCGGCTGCGCCGAGCTCCGCGTCAACGTGGAGCAGGGCCGGGCCACGCTCGGAGGTGTGGAGTTCTGCGAGGGCGACGTGATCACGCTCGACGGTGCCACGGGCTACGTCTTCAAGGGGCGCGTCCCCACCGTCGAGGCGGAGCTCTCGGGAGAGTTCCGGACGCTGATGCGCTGGGCCGATCAGGTTCGGCGACTGCGCGTTCGCACGAACGCAGACACCCCGGGCGATGCGGCCCAGGCCCGCCGCTTCGGTGCCGAGGGGATCGGGCTGTGCCGCACCGAGCACATGTTCTTTCGGCCCGAGCGCATCCTGGCGGTTCGTCGCATGATCCTGGCCGATACGGCCGATGAGCGGGCTCGGGCTCTGGAGCAGATCCTGCCGATGCAACGGGAGGACTTCATCGGGATCTTCCACTCGATGGACGGCCTGCCGGTCACGATTCGCTTGCTCGATCCTCCCCTGCACGAGTTCCTGCCGCACACCGAAGAGGAGAGCGCGGCGCTGGCACACGATCTCGGTGTGCCCACCGGGGAGCTGCTTCAGCGCATCGAGGCCCTGCACGAGTTCAACCCCATGCTGGGCCATCGAGGCTGCCGGCTCGGGGTGACGTATCCCGAGATCTACGAGGTCCAGGCACGCGCGATCATCGAGGCCGCTTGCGCCTGCGCCGCAGAAGGCCGACGACCCCGGCCGGAGATCATGATCCCGCTCGTCGCCGACGTTCGGGAGCTGCGCATGCTCCGGGAGCGCATCGACCGGGTTGCCAAGGAGGTCTTGCGCGAGAAGAAGCGCCGTCTCCGCTACACGGTCGGGACGATGATCGAGGTGCCGCGCGCCGCCCTCACGGCCGCGCGCGTGGCCGAGGTGGCCGAGTTCTTCTCGTTCGGTACGAACGATCTCACGCAGATGACGTTGGCCCTCTCCCGGGACGACGCCGGGCGCTTTCTGCCGAGCTATCTCGAGGCGGGCATCTTCGAAGCCGATCCGTTCGTCACCCTCGACCGCGAGGGTGTGGGGGCCCTGGTGCAGATGGCGAGCGCCGCCGGACGCCGTGTTCGGCCGGATCTGAAGCTGGGCATCTGCGGCGAGCACGGAGGGGATCCTCGCTCGGTGGGATTCTGCGAGGAGGTGGGTCTGGACTACGTGAGCTGCTCCCCGTTCCGCGTTCCGATCGCGCGGCTCGCGGCGGCTCGTGCCGTGCTCGAGCGTTCTCGACGACGATGAGCGTGATGCGGGGGGTGTGGCTCCCTTTGCTGCTGGCCGGCTGCTGGTGGCTGGGCTCGACCCCCGAGCCCGCCGGGCTCCCGGATGCGGCCGAGCGCGTGGCAGCCGACACGACCCCCGCCCCAGCTCCCGCGCCGGCCGCGCCGGACGACGGGTTCGTGCACGAGGCGCTCTTCGAGCGTGTCATGGGCTTCTACGACCGGCTGGAGGGCGCTCCCCTGGATGCGTGGGTGACGTTCACGGACTCCGAGCTGCGCGGCTACTTCGTCGGTGCCCGTGCGTTCAGCGACTACTACGCAAGGCTCGCCAACCGGGTCCGCGAGGCCGGTCTGCGCCAGGCCCGGCCGACCCGCGTGCGGGTTCGGGGGATCCGCGTCGAGGACGAGGATCTCGCCTACGTCGACGTGCTCCTCGTGGGTCCGCATCAGCGCAGGCTGCTGTTCTGGGACCTGGAGATCGAGCTCACCGATGTCTGGCGTCGGGAGGGTGGCGTCTGGCACGTGTTTCCGGATAAGCTCTAGGACGAGATGTCGATGCGGGAACGGGAGCCGCGCGCGTCGGTGGGCGTTGCGGTGGGCTACGAGGGGGACGGCCGGCAGGCCTTCTCGCCGGCCCTGAACCTGAGCGTTTCGGGGGTCTTCTTGGCGACGCCCGACCCCTTGCCCGTCGGGGGGGAGGTCCAGCTCGTGCTCAGCTTGCCCCCCGATGGGGTGTTTCTGCGGATTCAGGGGCGGGTCGTGCGCCACGCCGGTCCGACGGAGCCGCGAGGCTTCGCCGTGGCGTTCTCCCGCATCGACACCCGCTCACGGGCGGAGCTCAGAGCCTTCGTTCACTCCGTCGGCCGTGTGAGAAGCCCAGCCCGTCGGCCTGCCGGCCTGGCCCGGACTGAGAGACTCTAGTCGCGCCAGAAGGACCGTGCGCGCAGACGCACTCCGGGCCTCGGGACCGCGCAGCGTCGGGATTGCGGCCCTGGAGTCCCCCTCATTGCCTCTCCGTTTCCCATTATGGGAAAGCGAATTCCGTGATCCGGTCCGACCACAGATGGGAATCGCAGGGACGTTCCCACGCGTCCGGCGGTGAGGGCGGCTGTCGTCGCTTCTCCCCGTCTGGCGCAGCTTGGCACGTGCCTTGCTCACTTCGCATGCATCATTCTCTTGGACGAGGTGACCGGGCGCGTGAAGAACTCCGATCTCCAGCTCGTTGCTGCCCTCAGGAAGGGAGACCCCGAGGCGTTCGAGAGTCTCTACGAGGCGCACTTCCGTCGGATCTACGCCTTCTCGGTGCGGCGCATCGGGGATCCCTCCGAGGCAGAGGACGTCACCCAAGAGGTCTTCACGGCGGTGTTCACCTGCATCGAGCGCTTTGAGGGCAAGTCGGACCTGCTGGTCTGGATCTATGGGATCACCCGAAACATCCTCAACAACCGCCTGCGGCGCCGGTGTGGGGTTCGTCTGGTGCCACTCGAGGACGTCCCACCGGAGGTGGCGCCGCTGGAGCTCAGCCCTGAGCCCCAAGCGGACGCTCGCCGCATGCTGCGCCGCGTGCAGGATGCGATCGAGCAGCTCCCCCGTGAGCAGCGGCGCATCCTGGAGCTCCGCCACACGAAACGCCTGGGGATCCGACGCATCGCAGAGCTGACCCACCGCAGCGAGGACGCCGTGAAGTCCAGCCTCTACCGGACCCGCCGGGCTCTGGAGGGCAAGCTTCCCGAGCTCCGGGACGAGGGAGGAATCCTCTGCTGATCCAACGGCTTG
This sequence comes from Myxococcota bacterium, assembly GCA_046754285.1. GTDB lineage: Bacteria > Myxococcota_A > UBA9160 > SZUA-336 > SZUA-336 > JBHHVJ01. The sequence continues at coordinate 19,274 of JBHHVJ010000049.1, forward strand.
CCTCCCTCTTCGGGTTCGCCCCCCCATCCCCCCGACACCTTCGCCCGGCGCCGCCCACCTACTGACGAAGGGCCTGCGGCAGAGCAGGGCCGCGAGGCTGCCGCCCGGAGTGACCCTCGCGGCTGCGCTGTGCCTGGCGGAGCCGTGGAGACGTTCATGGGCGAGCAGCGGCAGAGGGGGCCGGGAAGCACCGCGGCATGGCTGCGCAGCTCCTTCTGGGATGCGGTCGAGATCGAGATCGCCCGTCCAAGCTGGCTGGAGCTGCTGGAGTTCGTCTCCGCGAGCCTTGATCCCGTGCCCATGCGACGCGAGTTTCCCGGCGAACTTCGTGAGGCCCTGCGCGCCCTGTTTCACGAGCGATTCTCGACCTAGGCACGCCGTTTGCCCGCTCTTCGCTGCCGGGCTACCCCTCTTGCGCGATGAGCTTCGTTCGCAAGCGCCTGCGACCCCGGCTCCTGCTCGTCTACCTGCTGGCCTTCAGCGTGATCTACCTGGCCGAGCCCACACCGACGCGGCTCGTGCTGGGGAGCCTGCTCGTGACGCTGGGTGAGGCGCTGCGAATCTGGGCGACGGGGCACCTGAGCAAGAACGAGGAGCTGACGGTGACCGGTCCCTACCGGTACCTGCGCCACCCTCTCTACCTGGGCACGCTGCTGATCGGCTCGGGGTTCGCGGTCATGGGTCTCGGTCCGGTGACCTTCTGGATCCTGGCGATCTTCGTGGTCGGCTTCGTGGCGTACTATCTGCCGTACAAGGACCGCATCGAGAGCGCCCGCCTCGAGAGCCTGTACGGGGAGCCCTTTCGTCGCTACCGGACGGCGGTCCCCCGGATCGTGCCCCGACTGCGCCCCTACACTCCGCTCGCCGACGAGCTGCGGGAAGCGGACGCCTGGCGCCGGGACCGTTTCGCGGAGAACCACGAGCTGGGGACGGGCCTCGTCGTGCTGGCCGGCGTGCTCGCGATGCTGTTGCGTTGGGGTCTGCTCTGACCCGGGCCGAGCTCGCGGAGCGCGCCGTACGGCCGCTGAACCGTGGCGGCGCGACGAACCCCGATGTGCTCGTCGTGTCCGACGGCTCCGGGCACCGGCTGATCGTCAAGGATTACAGCCAGCGGTCCCTCCTCGTGCGACGCCTGCTGGCGCCGATGCTGGTTTGCCACGAGCTCACGATGCTGGAGCGCCTGGCGGGTCTTCCGGGCCTGCCCGCTCCGCGTGGTCGGATCGACCGGCTCGCGCTGGCGATGGAGTACATCGACGGCATCCCGCTGCGCCGTCGCTCCCACCGGGCCGCTCTCCCCCGAGCGTTCTTCGATGGGCTCGAGGGGATCCTCGAGGGCATGGCCTTGCGGGGCGTCATCTACTTCGACCTGCGCAGCTCGACCAACGTGCTGACGACGCGGGAGAGCGACGCGCCCGCGCTCGTGGATCTCGCCGCGGCGTACCGCGTGCCGCTTCCGGCACCGCTGCTGGCGTGGTGGGATCGGCGTGCGCTCGACAAGCTTCGCTCCCGCTTCGAACGTCGCGAGGGAAGCGAGCGCCAGTGGCAGGAGCCTCCCGACACCGAGGAGCTGGATCTTGGCCGGGTGCGGCTGAGCTTCCTGGATCAGGGCCGCGCGGACGACCCGGTGCCGGCGCTCTTCCTCCACGATGTGGCGCACTGTGGCGAGATCTTCCGGCCGCTGCTGGAGGCCGCGGCTGCACACGCCCGCCGTGGGATCGCGCCGGATCTTCCGGGCTTCGGCGGTTCGCCTTGGTCGGTTCGCCGCCTGCCACCCGCGCGGGTGGCTCGCCAGCTCGAACGCTTCGTGGACGCGCTGCGGATCTCACGCGTGGATCTCGTGGGACATGGCTGGGGTGGGCTGGTAGCGCGTGCCTTCGCGCAGCGTCGACCCGGTCGTGTGCGTGCGCTCGTGACGCTCGACTCGCCCCTCGATCGAGTCGACGCTCGCTACCTACGACGTGGCCGGGAGGCCAAGCGTCACCCCGATCGGCTCCGTCGCCGCCTGATGCGCGAGCTCCCCACCGAGCTCAACGGGGAGCGCCGCCACCGGGTCGCGGATGTGATCGAGGCCACCCCAGCCCGCTCGCTCGCCGCGGTCTATCGTGGGCTTCCCGTGCGCCGCGGGTCCGACCGCCGGAGCTCGGAGCGACGCTTGCGCCTGCCCCCGCCCCGTCTGCCCTTCTTGGCCGTGGTCTCCCGGCCCGTGGAGACGGGTCCGCGGTCCGCCGCTCCAGGCGGTCCCCGCGCCGAGTGGTGGCCTCAGCCGTTGGCCGATCCCTCACGCCTCTGGTCAGCCCTCGAGAAGCTGGCCCGTCAGCGACCGACGGGGCCGTAGCGCGCCGGCCTCCGTCACCCCGCGCGATCGATCCCTCCAGGATCAGCGAGCGTCGAGCGCCGCTCCGCGCCGCACGATCGGGACGAGCTGCACCTGGGTCGCCTCGCGCCCTTCGGCCGCATCGGCCAGCACCGACCGGAGATTCGGCTCGCTGCAGCTCGCGACCGCCCGGAGGGGGCGGGCCGGGTGCGGGCGGCCTCCTCCGCGCCCGAAACGGTCGATGCGGATCTCGATCTGCTGCGCATGGGGCGGATCCTCGAAGAGCAGCGCGACGGACTGACCCGGCGGGATCGCCCCGTCGTAGAGCCAGCTCGACGTCCAGCGCCATCGCTTGCTGGGGCTCACGCCGTAGGAGCGCAGGCGCAGCCGTACCCAGGCGATCGGACGCTCGCTGCGGTTGGACAGCACCGCGCAGATCCCGGTGCTGTCGGGGATGCCCCCGAAGTGACTCCGGTACACACCGCGGACGCGGTCGAGCGTGAGCGGCGCCTGCGGCATCGCGCAGGCGCATGAGAGCACGAGAGCTGCGAGGAGTGCTCTGGGCACGGGGGGATCTCCTCACGAAGCGCATCGGACCCCGAGGCGTGGGGCTTGACCCCCCGGAGCGCTGGCGAGGCTTTCGCGCCGACGGTGAATCGCCTATAAGACTGGGCGGGTGGGGAGTTCCGCTGGCCCGCTCGGGAGCTGAGCTTGCAGGTCATTCGTCACGACATCGTGCTGGTGGGCGGCGGAGGCGCGGGCCTTCGGGCAGCGATCGCGGCGGTCGAGTGTGATCCGGGCCTGAGCGTGGCCTGTGTCTCCAAGGTGTATCCCATGCGGAGCCACACGGTCTCGGCGGAGGGTGGCGCCGCGGCCGTGGCACGCGACGACGACAGCCTCGATCTGCACGCCTACGACACGCTCAAGGGCAGCGACTTTCTGGCGGACCAGGACGTCGTAGAGACCTTCGTGGCCGAGGCGCCGCGTGAGCTCACCCAGCTCGAGCACTGGGGCTGTCCGTGGAGTCGTGAGCCCGATGGGCGTGTGGCGGTGCGGGCCTTCGGGGGAATGAGCACGAAGCGCACCTGGTTCGCGGCCGACAAGACCGGCTTCCACATGCTGCACGCGCTCTTCCAGACGTCGCTCAAGTACGACCGGATCGTGCGCCTCGATGAGTTCTTCGTGACGAAGCTCCTCATCGAGGACGGCCGTGTGCAGGGCGTGGCCGCGCTCGACATCCGCAGCGGCGAGGTTCACGCGGTGCTCGGACGTGCGGTGATCGTCTGCACCGGTGGAGGGGGGCGGATCTTCCCCTTCACCACGAACGCATCCATCAAGTCGGGCGACGGCATGGCCCTGGCCTACCGGGCAGGCGTGGCGCTCAAGGACATGGAGTTCGTGCAGTACCACCCCACGGGCCTGCCCGGGACGGGCATCCTGATCACCGAGGCGTGTCGGGGTGAAGGGGGCTATCTGCGCAACGCCAACGGCGAGCGCTTCCTCGAGCGATACGTGCCCGGAAAGATGGAGCTCGGCCCGCGCGACATGCTCTCCCGCGCCATCATCCAGGAGATGCAGGCGGGGCGCGCCTTCACGGGGACGTACGGGGAGTACGTTCACCTCGATCTCACGCATCTGGGTGAGAAGCTCATCGACAAGAAGCTTCCCTTCGTCCGCGAGCTCGCCAGGAACTACGTGGGTATCGATCCGGTCGAGGTGCCGATCCCGGTGCGGCCCGTCGTCCACTACATGATGGGAGGCATCGATACCGACGTGAACGGCGCGACCGAGCTGCCGGGTCTGTACGCTGCAGGTGAGACGGCGTCGGTCACGATCAACGGGGCCAATCGGCTCGGCTCGAACTCGCTGACCGAGTGTCTGGTGTTCGGAGCTCGCGCGGGTCGGTGCGCGGCCGAGTTCGCGTCCGGGGTCGGAGACGTCGCCGAGCCCGCCCTCGTGGCGCAGGCCCGGGGCGAGGAGGCACGCATCGAGGCGCTGCGCGGCAAGAGCGGTGGCGAGAAGATCTCGCAGCTCCGACGCGAGATGAACCTGGCGATGGAGCGCGGCTGCGGCGTGTTCCGGGAGCAGAACGAGACGCAGGCCACGGTGCAGACCATCGCGGAGCTGCGCGGGCGCTTCGCGGATCTGGGCCTCCAGGACCGCAGCAAGGTCTTCAACACAGAGCTCGTCAACGCGCTGGAGCTTGGCAACATGCTCGACGTGGCCGAGGCCGTGGCCCTGGCCGCGTTGCAACGGAAGGAGTCGCGCGGCGCACACACGCGTACCGATTACCCCAGCCGCAACGACGACGAGTACCTGAAGCACAGCCTGGTCCGCTTCGCTCCAGAAGGTCCGCGACTCGAGACGAAGCCGGTGACGCTGACGCGCTGGAAGCCCGAGGAGCGGAAGTACTGATGACGGACGTACGGACGGTGAAGTTCGAGGTGCTCCGGTTCAGGCCCGAGAACGAAGAGGAGCCGGTCTGGGAGAGCTACGACGTGCCCTGCCAGCCGGACTGGGTCGTGCTCGACGCGCTGAACTACATCAAGGACGAGATCGACCCGACGCTCTCACACCGCTGGTCCTGCCGGATGGGCGTCTGTGGGAGCTGCGGGATGATGGTGAACGGCCGTCCCAAGCTCACGTGCAACGCCTTCGTCCGGGAGTATCCCGGGCCGATCCGGGTCGCTCCGCTGGCGAACTTCCCCATCGTGCGAGACCTCGTCGTCGAGCTCGAGAGCTTCATGGAGAAGCTCAAAGCGGTGAAGCCCTGGATCATCCGCAAGATCGAGAAGGACGTGGAGCACGGCGAGTACCTTCAGTCGCCCGAGGATCTCGACGTGTTCAAGCAGTTCAGCATGTGCATCAACTGCACGCTCTGCTACGCGGCCTGCCCGGTGCTTGCGCACGAGGAGGGTTTCCTCGGGCCCGCCGCGATCGCGCTCGCGTTCCGTTACAGCCAGGACTCGCGCGACGAGGGTGAAGCGGAACGCTTCGACGTTCTGAACAGTCCCGAGGGGGTCTGGGCCTGCTCGTACGCCAACGAGTGCTCCGAGGTCTGTCCCAAGCACGTCGATCCCGCTGCGGCCGTGAACCGCAGCAAGCTGCTCACCTCGCTGCAATGGACGGGGCTGCTGCCCCGCAAGGGTGCGGCATGAGCCCGGGAGCCTCGCGCACGCGAACGGCGCCGGCCCTGCCACCGGACGGCTTCTGGCTGGAGCACCCGAACTACCGCCGCTACGTGCTCTTTGCCGCGAGCGGGCTGGTCCTGTCAGCGGTCTGCATCGAGATCCTGACCGTGCTGAGGGCGCTCGGAGCCGGCGCGGCAGCTTGGCAGTCCTGCCTGGAGCTTCTCGCCTCGCCGCCCGCTCTGCTCCTGAATGTCCTTCTGCTGCTTGGCACCGTGCTGTACTCGATCCGCTGGCTGCGCGTGGGGACCAAGATCCCCCTGGTGCGCATCGGCCCGCTCCCCGCTCCGCCCCTGGCGGCGATCTACGTGGCGCACTTTGCGGGCCTGGTGGTCGTGAGCCTGCTCGTCGTCGTGGTGCTCTCGGGGGCGATCCTGTGAGGCCGATCCAGCGCCTCGAGCCGCTGTTCTGGATGCTCTTCGGTGCGGGCGGCTTTGCCGCGGCCTTGGTGCTCCCTGCACTCTTCTTCGTGCTGGCGGTGGCGTTTCCGCTGGGTTGGTTCGGGGACCCCATCGAGTGCTTCCATCGGATGCGCACGCTCTTCGCGAACCCGGTCGGCAAGGGGCTGCTCGGAGCCGTGCTGGTCCTCACCTTCTGGCACTCGGCCCACCACCTGCGTCACTTCGCACTCGACCTGGGTCTACACCGACACCAGGGGGCCGTGAGCTACGGCCTCTACAGCCTGGCCCTGCTCGCGACGCTGGCGACCGTCTCGGTCCTCGCCTCTCTCTGAGTTGACACCCCGACGGGGCGGAGTAGGCTCTCCCGGCTGATAATGAGATCCATTCTCAAAAAGACCGGCCCATGCGCCCGGCTGATCGATCTGCGGCCCGGGGAGGGAGGTCGCCTCTGCACCCACCACCCCGACGGCGTCTCCCGTCGGCTGCGTGACCTGGGCTTCGTTCCCGGCACTTCCCTGCGGGTGATCCGCGCGGCGCCGCTCGGGGATCCCGTCGAGGTGGAGCTGCGCAGCTTTCGGCTCTGCCTGCGTCGGGCCGATGTGGCCGACGTGTGCGTGACGCCGGAGCCCCCGGGCTCATGAGCGTCGAGGCGGCCACGGCCGCCGTCACTTTCCCCGAGCTCCACCTCGCCCTGGTCGGCTCGCCGAACTCCGGAAAGACGACGCTCTTCAACGCGTTGACCGGCGCCCGAGCCAAGGTGGGAAACTTTCCGGGCGTGACGGTGGAGCGGCGGGTGGGTCACGTGCGGAAGCTCGACCGGCCCGTGCGTCTGCTCGATCTTCCCGGAACCTACAGCCTGGAGCCCGAGACCCCGGACGAGGCGATCGTGCTCCAGGTGCTGCGCGGCGAGCGGCCCGAGGAACCGGTGCCCGATGCCCTGGCCGTCGTCGTCGATGGCACGACGCTCGAGCGCAGCCTCGGCCTCGTCGTGCAGACCCTGCACCTGGGTCTGCCGCTCGTCGTCGTGGTCACCATGATGGACGAGCTGATCGCGCGAGGGGCGCGCATCGATCTTGATCGGCTCGCCCGGATTCTCGGCGTCCCCGTCGTGGGCGTGGTGGGGCACCGCGGGGTGGGGCTGGATCAGCTCCGCTC
>JBHHVJ010000050.1:0-25007 GCA_046754285.1 Myxococcota bacterium
GCTACGAGAAGCGGACGGACGCCGCGCTGGACTCCCTCCGAGCCGAGTCCACCGTGTTCTCACGTTGCAGCGCTCCCGCACCGTGGACCGGTCCGAGCGTCGCGAGCCTGATGACGGGGCTCTTCACGGCGCGCCACCGCGTTAACCCGCATGGTGCGCGGCTCCCGGAGAGCCAGACGACGATTGCGCAGCTGCTGAAGCGAAACGGCTGGCACACCTTCGGAGCATCCTTCAATCCGCAGGTCTCCCGGACCACGGGCCATCACCGCGGCTTTGACACCTGGACCGAGCACACGGGTGACGCGACCGCTTACCCGGACATCGAGGAGATGCTGGCGCGCGTGCGGGGCTGGCTCGTGGCCGAGCCACGCACGCCTTTCTTCGTCTATCTGCAGCCGATGAACGTGCACGGACCCTACCTCACGCCCGAGGAATCCCGGGACGATCTGCTGGGCCGAACCCCCGTGGCCGGCTTCCAATACTACGACTTCATCATGAACGCGGTGCTGAAGGGCGGGGATCGCAGTCGCGTGACATCGACCTATCTCCAGAGCCTCGTCGAGCAGTACGACACCGCGATCCACTACACGCTCACGAAGCTCGCCGGCTTCTTCGACTTCCTACGGAAGCGCGGAAGCTACGGGCGAAGCCTGATCATCCTGACCTCAGATCACGGAGAGGAGCTCTTCGAGCACGGCGGCTTCAGCCACGGCTTCAGCCTCTACGAGGAGGTCCTCCACGTTCCGCTCTACATCAAACTGCCCGGCCAAACACAGCCCCGAGCCGTCGAGACACCGGTTCAGCTCATGGACCTCCTTCCCACCCTCGCCGAGCTGCTGGACCTCGAGCTCAACTTCGAGCCCGACGGGATCTCGCTGCGGCGCTATCTGGTCGGTGATCCGCAGACGAGCACAGCCGCGCTTCGAAGGACGCGCCTGCACCAGACGAGCTGGGAGAGCCGCTGTCTGGGGCGTGCGATCGTGGAGTCCGGCTACAAGCTGATTGAGATCGATCGAGACTGGCAGTCCAACGAGAGCCGTACGCTGCTCTTCGATCTCTCCTCGGATCCGGACGAGCGCCACGACATGAGTGCGAAGCGACCGCTGGTCGTCCGGCGCCTCGAGCACCGCCTCGACGAGCTCTTCGAGCACTACGCCAGTCTATCCTCCGGCGAGCCCGAGAACGTGCGCAAGCAGATGGACGAGGAGAGACTTCGGGCGCTCGGTTACGTCGAGTAGGCGACCCGCGCCAGGACGGCCAGGAGCCCGACCGGAGACGGAGTCTCGGGTCAGGCTCCTAAGGAAGGTAGCCGAGCGAGCGGAGCGACTCCTCGTCGAAGGCCTCCCGATCTCGCGCACGCTCCGCCTCCGTCTCGGACTCGTGGAACGCCGTGTAGCGTCCCCCTGCAAGCAGGGAGCGATAGCGCGCACGGCATGGCTCGGCGTCCGCGGGGGAAGGTTCCGAGAGCTCGCGGCTCTCGTGAGGATCGCGCGCCAGGTCGTAGAGGCGCTCGTGACCGGCGGCGTCCACACTGAGCTTGAGATCCCCGCAGTACAGCACGTGGGTGTGCAGGATGCGGCGCGCGAGCTCGGGGTAGCGACGCGCCATGCCGGTGTTCATCCTGCGCGTGCGCTCGGAGAAGTAGCTGCGGTAGTCGGCGGAGACGTGCCGGCTCGCCACCTCGAGAAGGTCGGGCCGATCCTTCCACGGCGACGGTCGCACCAGACCCAGCCAGTCGACCACGCTCACGGGAAGCGCGACGAGGGAGGTCAGCTCGGCGACACGGCTTCCGGCCAAGCGGCCCGAGGGAAGGCGAATGAGCAGGGGAACCGCAAGCTGCTCCTCCCACGTGCTGATCGAGTGGCCGATCTCCGGGTGCTCTCCGAGACCCTCGCCGTGGTCGGCCGTGAGCACGAGCAGCGTCTCCTCGAGCATTCCCCGCCGCGTGAGCTCCTCGACGATGGTCCGCAGGGCGTCGTCCAGTCTGCGCAGCGCGGCGTCGTAGGCCGCGATCTGCTGCTCACGCAGCTCGCGGTCGTACCGGCGGACACCGGCATTGATCTCCCACTTGAGGCCGTGATCCCCGACGGCCAGCGGGTCGGAGACGCCGAACATCCAGGCGTAGCGCCCCGCATTGTAGGGAATGTGTGCGTCCATCAGATTGAGAAAAAGGAAGAGCCGCACGTCCTCCCGCTGAACACGATCGAGGAGCGCGGGTAGAAGCCCGAGGATCTTGCCCGTCTGCTCCGCGGGCTCTCCCTCGATCAGGCGGAACTCGGCGAAGCCCTGAGCCAGGCCGTGCCGCTCGGAGACGAAGGGGTTGGAGGAGAACCCGACGGTGCGAAAGCCATGGGCGCCGAGCACCTCTGCGAGCGTCAGGTGACGATCCGCGAGCGTGATGCGTCCCCACTGGGCGCGATGCTCCGCGGGCCAGAGCGCCGTGAAGAAGCTCGCGTGGCTGGGAATCGTCCAGGGCGCGGGGGCCTTGGCCCGCTCGAAGACAAGGCTCGATTCGGCGAGCTCGCGCAGAAACGGTGTCGTGTCGCGAGCATAGCCGTACAGCGAGAGGTGATCAGCGCGCACCGTGTCCAGGACCACGAGCACGAGATGCCGGGGCGTATCCGAGAGGAGGCGCCGCCCGACGAGGAGCGCCAGGGTCACGCCGAGTGCAGCCAGGCCGACGAGCGGCCACGCCCATCGTGCGGGCCTCGCGAGCCTCAAGCTCTCGGCCCGCTCACGGCCTCCGTGCAGCCGGAGCGCGGACGACCCGCTCTCATCGCCGGCGCAACGCGCGGCCCGGCACGCGGCCTCCCTCAGAGCTCCGAGCGCAGGAACTCGCGCGTGCGCTCGAGAGCCCCATCATCGGCAGGAAAGAGACTGGCGGCAAGCTCGGTCACGCCGGTGTCGGAGAGGCGCCGGAGGGAGCTCCGCACCTCGCCCTCGCTCCCCACCAGAGCGATGTCGCCCGGCCCGGCCACACCTTCGCGATCCAGCATCGCCCGGTAGGAGGGCAGCGTTCCGTAGAGGGCGAAGATCTTGCCGGCCACCTCCCGTGCCTGCGCGGGGTTCGAAGTGATGGCGATCGGGAAGCCCGCGCTCACTCGAGGCTCCGGACGGCCCGCCGCCTTGGCCGCCTCTCGCAACGTGGGAATCGTGTGCCCGCTGAGCGTGCGCGGTCCCGTCATCCAGGTGGCGGTGCCATCGGCCAGCCGGCCCGCGATGCCCAGCATCCGCGGCCCCAGAGCAGCGACGAGGACCGGTACGGGCACGCCCCCCGCCACTTGCAGGCCCGCTTTCACGCGATAGATCTCTCCCTCGAAGCTCGCCGGCTGCCCCTGCACGAGCGGCATCAGTACCTCGAGGTACTCCTCCATCTGTCGCGCGGGCCGCCGGTAGGACAGGCCGAGCATGTCCTCGATCACGAGCTTGTGCGAGAGCCCGATGCCTAGTACGAAGCGACCCCGACACGCTGCCTGCGCGGTCAGCGCCTGCTGGGCCAGCGCCACGGGGTGGCGCGGAGGGGTAGGGATGACACCGGTCGCGAGCTCGATGCGTTCCGTCTCACGCCCCGCAACGCAGAGCGCGGTCAGTGCATCGAGGCCGAAGATGTTCGGAACCGAGAGGAAGGCAAAGCCATCCCGCTCGGCCGCACAGGCCTCCGCGACGAAGTCATCGAGGGTCGTCTCGGGGTTTCCGATCGTTCGGCTGACGAGTCCAATTCGCATGGCGCTCTCCTGGATCGCTACGGGAGCGCCATACTAACAGATGCGGCCTCGCTCGCTCCGCCCGTGTCCCGGCGGGGCGTGCCCCGCTCCATGTCGGCGGTCGGGCGGACTTGACTGACTGACTGACTTGACTCCGAGGAGACCGACTCCCGAGTCGGTCGACGTGCGCGCAGGCGAGCTCGGACGGCGGGCTGTTCTTGCTGCGGGAACTGGAGCAGCCCCGGGGGATCCTGAAGCGGTTCGCCAGCTGCTTCCGGGACTTCAGGGCCCCGGAGCGGAGATGCGGAACGGGAGCCGCATCGTACCGGTGTGTCTCCGGAACGACTTTCCCTCCTCGCCTCGCCTCCGCGTGCCCGTCCCGCCACCCCCCACAGCAGAAGTCGTGCGATTTCCGGGCCTCTAAGCGACCAGACGCTTTCGCGGCGTCACGGTCGCGATGAGTGCGGGGCCGACGAGAACGTCGGCCACGAACGCGACGACGGTCGCGAACGCCGTGAGCAGACCGAAGTGCGAGGCGTTCTCCATGTAGGAGAGCACGAAGACCGCAAAGCCCAGAGTCAGCACGATCGACGTGAAGAGAAGCGCCGTACCCGTCGTGGCCAGCGTCTCGCGGACGGCACCGACCAGATCTGCGTCTCTTTCGAAGTAGCGGTTGAAGCCGTGCATGAAGTGGATGGTGTCATCGACCGCCAAGCCCAGAATGATGCCGCCGATCAGCAGCGTGGAAGCATCGAGGGGGATCGCGAGCCATCCCATCAGGGCCAGCACCAGGTAGATCGGGATCAGGTTCGGGATCATCGCTGCGAGACCCCTGCGCAGATTCCCGATCAGCAAGACGAGCAGCGGCGTGATCACGGCCAGGGCAAATACGTACGAGCTCGCCATGCTCACCACCAAAGCGTCGAAAATGCGCGAGAAGAGCGCCAAACTTCCGGTCAGCTCGAAGCTCAGGGTCTCGCCGAAGATTCCGAGCAGAGCTTCAGCCATTTGATCGAGAACCGGCGGATACGCAAGCGAATCGGTCCAGGGCATGCGTACGGTCATGCGGGCCGTGCGGAAGCGGCTGTCCGTCAGGTCCTCGAGGTCGTCCGAGCCACTGTTCTCGAAGAGCAGAAGCTCCTGTGCAATGAGACGTCGCTGAGGCGGAACCACGTACGCATCGGGCCGGTTCTCGTTCAGCGCCTGGTGGATCTCCTTGACGACGTCCACGATCGAGACCGCCTTGCCCACGGGTCGCCCCGCGATCTCGAGGCTCTCGCTGTATCGCATCGCCCGCTCCAGGCGAGCGAGGGTGTCGGGCTCGTGGAGGCCGTTGTCGCGGGGAGTCTCGACCAGGACCTCGAGCGCGGAGGCGCCGCTGAACTCGCGGTCGAGGAGCTCCGAGGCCACACGGAGCGGGTCCCATTGCGGAAACCAGCGCAGTGGATCGTGCGAGAAGCGCAGACGCCCGAGCCCCCCTGCACCGATCAGCAGCACGAGCAGGCTTCCCGCCAGGACCGGAGCGGGGTGCTGCGCGGCCCAGGTCCCGCTGGCCACCAGGCTCCGGCGCAGCCGCGTGTGCTCCCCGACCCCTTGCGCGACGGCCCGAGGTCTCAGTGGGCAGAAGGCGAGCAGCGCGGGCAGCAGGCTCAGGCTGTAGAACATGGCGAGCAGAACGCCGATCGGTGCGATCACCCCGAGCGCCGAGACGGGCGCAATCTCCGCCATGCTGAAGCTCAGCAGGCCGCCCGCCGTCGTGAGACTCGTCACCACCACGGCGAGGCCCGAGTGCCCAAGGGCCTGGACGATGGCGCGCTCGCGGCTGCGGCCTCTCGCGATCTCCTGATACACGATCGTGAGAATGTGGATCGAGTCGCAGAGCCCCACGACGGTCAGAAAGGATGGGAGGATCTAAAGAGTGATCGAGAGAGGAATATCGAGCCGCGCCATGATACCCACGCTCCCGACCAGCGCGGCCCCCACGACACCGAGGGGAAGCACGACGGCGGTGAGACGCCGAAAGAGCAGGTAGAGCAGCAGGGCGTTGAGGGCGAGTGAGAGGGACATGAAGATCGCGACGTCGCGGCTGAGCGCCTGGCTCATCCGGTAGTTCATGACCGGGCCCCCGAGCAGGAAGAGCTCGAACTCCGGCCCAGCCAGGCGAGAGGTCACCCGGGTGACGGCCTCGACGAGCACGTACTCCTCCGCCTCGGTCAGATACGCGGGTCCGCCCTCTATATCTCCAAAGACGTCCGGATCTGCGAAGCCCGCGAGCTCGTCCGCCTCTCCGCTCGAGGTCGAGTAGGTGAACGGCTTGAGCGTCACGCTCGTGATCCGGGCGTTCTCGGAGATGAGCACGTTCCGGTAGAGGGGATTCGAGAGCACGCGCTCACGGAGCGCTCGGAGTGCCACAGCATCGGTTGGCCACACCGCGAGCAGATCCTCCACGATCAGCTCGTCGCCCTCTCCCCGTGTGTTCCGCGCGTTGATCAGACTGGTGATCTCCTCGACGTAGGGGACCTCGGACTCCAGCGCCCGGTGGAGCTCCCGCAGCCTGGAGAGGAACTCGAGCGTGAAGATCTCGGGAGGTCGTACGAGGATCAGCAGGCGAGAGTCGCTATCGAAACGGTCTCGGAAGGCGTTGTAACGCAGGAGCGCGGGATCCTCGGCGTGGAGGAAGCTCTCCATGGAGTTGTCCACGCGAAGACCCGGCAGCCAGGAGGCCATCAGGGCGCTGGCGAGGAGCCCCAGGGTCACGACGGTGCCCCGCCGACGGACCACGAGCTCTCCCCAGGCCCTGAAGCCCGCCTCGATGCGACCGCGAACACTCACCCGAGCCCCCCGCCCCCAGTGGGCAGTGAGTCTATCGCGGATGGCCTACGCGGGGGTCGGCGCGCTCCGGGGCAGTCGGGAGCGGAGGCACCAGGTGAGCGCGCCCCGAAGATAGATGCGGTCGATCAGCACCGCGGCCGATCGTGGGGGCGCCACAAAGCGGAGCCGCAGGGCATCCGGCTCGCTCAGACAGTCCTCCACGTAGGGCGATGAGAGCAGGTGCTGGAAGGCCCACGAGAGCTCGGCGCGGGTGGTGAACTGAAGTGTGTGCACGTACATGGCAGACCCTCCGATGCGCTAGAGCAAGCCGCGTGCCGGGCTCTGCGGCCGCCTGCGTACGTCTTGGGCCGCCGGCTGCTCAGGATGGAGGCAGCCGCTGAACCGAAGCCGGGCAGCCCTCGCGCGCCGGGCTCCTGCCCGGGGCACTCGGCAGCGCGCCCGGGGTCCGGGCGCGGGCGGGGCGCAGGCGCGCGGCGAAGAGCACGGCGAGCACGGCCAGGTAGGCCAGGGGCTCGGCCCGGTCGGCCTTCACACCCCAGAGAAAGTGCACGCCGGCGAACCCGGCGGCTGGGTACACCAGCCGGTGCAGGGCCCACCAGCGTCGGCCCAGACGGCGAATCGAGCGTCGGGTAGAGGTCAGGGCAAGAGGAACCAGACAGAGGAAGGCGGAGAAGCCGACGGTGATGTAGGGCCGCTCCAATACGTCCTCGACGATCGCCCCCCAGTCCAGAAACTGATCGACCGCGGCGTAGATCAGCAGGTGAGCCGAGGCGTAGGCGAAGGCGAGCAGACCGAGCGTTCGGCGCTGCGCAGCGATCGAGCTCCAGGCGAGCCAGCGCCGCAAGGGGCTGACCGCGAGGCTGAGCAGCAGGAAGCGCAGGGCCCAGATCCCGGTCTCGTGCGTGAGGGTCTCGATCGGATTGGCGCCGAGGCTTCCCCGCACGGTGCTCACCGCCAGCCCGAACGCCGGCAGCAGCCCCAGCAAGGTGACAACGAACGTCCGGGTCCGGGGCCGCACTCGCATCAGAAGTTCTTGCGCAGGTCCATCCCACGGTAGAGCGCCGCCACCGCCTCACCGTAACCGTTGAAGAGAAGCGTGGGGCGCTTGCGAAACTCACCGATCCGCCGCTCGCGTCGCTGGCTCCAACGCGGATGGTCCACCTCGGGGTTCACGTTGGCGAAAAAGCCGTACTCGCGGGGAGCCGCTCGGCTCCAGCTCGTCCCCGGCTGCGTCTCGGTGAGTCGGATGCCCACGATCGACTTGATGCTCTTGAAGCCGTACTTCCAGGGCACGACCAGCCTCAGCGGAGCCCCGTTCTGGTTGGGCAGCTCCCGCCCGTACAGACCCACCGCCAGCAGCGTGAGCGGATGCACGGCCTCGTCCATGCGGAGGCCCTCCCGGTAGGGCCACTGGAGCACACCTCGGCGCTGGCCCGACATCTGTTCCGGATCGTGGAGTGTGCGGAACGCGACGTAGCGCGCGCGAGACGTGGGCTGGAAGCGCTCGAGGAGCTTTCCGAGCGGGATGCCGATCCATGGAATGACCATCGACCAAGCCTCCACACAGCGCAGCCGGTACACCCTCTCCTCGAGCGGATGGGGCGCCAGAAGCGTCTCGAGCGGCACGCGCCCGGGACGGGCCACCTCTCCCTCGATCGCGACCGACCAGGGCCGCGGGCGCAGGCTGCCGCTGCGGCGGGCGGGGTCGCGCTTGCCGGTGCCGAACTCGTAGAAGTTGTTGTAGCTCGTGACGTCCTCGAGCGACGTCCGCTCCTCGTCGCTCGTGAAGGGTCCGCGTCGCACACCCTCCAGCGGCGGGAGTGTGGCCACGTCGGGCGCCGCCGTGTGCGCACGCACCCGGCGCACCGGCGCCAGCACGACGGAGGCCCCCGCCAGCACGCCCAGGCCGCGCGTGCCGCGGCCCAGGAAGTCCCTGCGGCTCAGGTAGTGTCGCTCGGGCGTGATGTCACCCTCGCTCACCTCCCAGGCCCTGCGTACGCGGATCAGCACGGGAGGGGCTCCGCTCGGCCCCGCTCAGTGGAAGAGTCGGAAGTAGGCATCGAGAATCCTCCGGATGCGCGGCGTGAGTCGTGTCCTTCGCCAGTGATCGGCCACCCGACGCACGATCTCACCCTGCGTGGGGTAGGGGTGAATCGTCGTGCCGATCCGTGCCAGCCCGATCCCGTGGGTGATCGCCAAGGCCAGCTCACCGATCATGTCCCCGGCGTGCTCGGCCACGAGTGTGGCACCAAGGATGCGATCCGAGCGGCGGCGCAGCAGGACCCGCAGGAAGCCCTCGCTCTCGCCATCGAGCACGGCACGGTCCACCTCGGCGAGGGGAACCGTGAGGGTCTCGGTCGCGATCCCACGGGCCCGCGCCTCGTGCTCGTAGAGCCCCACGTGGGCGATCTCCGGGCTCGTGTACGTGCACCAGGGGATCACGAGCCGGCTCGCACGGGCTCGGCCGAAGAAGAGCGCGTTCTGGATCACGATCCGTGCCTGGGCATCCGCGACGTGGGTGAACTTGAAGCCCGAGGCCACATCCCCCGCCGCAAACACGCGGCGGTTCGTCGTCCGCAGCCGATCGTCCACGCGCACACCTTCCCTCCCGTACTCCACTCCCGCGGCCTCAAGGCCGAGATCCTCGATGTTCGGCGCGCGACCTACCGCCACGAGTATCTCGTCCACCCGGAGCTCGATTCGCTCGCCCGCCTGGCTCGCCTCGATCACGCGCTCACCGCTCGCCTCCCGGTGGACGGCCCGAAGCTCACACCCGGGTCGGTAGCGCACCCCATTGCGTGCCAGCGCAGTCTGGACAAGCGCCGCGGCATCGGCATCCTCCCGCGGAAGCACGCGCTCGGCCTGATCGAGAATGGTGACCTCTGCTCCAAAGCGGGCGAACGACTGAGCGAGCTCGCATCCGATCGGGCCGGCCCCAATCACCGCCAGACGGCGCGGGAGCTTCTCGAGCCAGAAGATGTTCTCGTTTGTGCGGTAGCCGCTCGTCTCCAGCCCCGGAATCGGCGGCGCCGCCGCCCGCGCGCCGGTCGCGACCACGGCCCGGCGAAAACGCAGCGTCTTCCCATCGACCTCGATCCGATCGGGCGCGCAGAAGGCGCCCTGCCCGAGAAAGACGTCCACACCGAGCTCACGAAAGCGCCCCACACCATCCACGACGCTGAGCCGGGCGCGGAGCTCGCGCATGCGCTCCATCGCGCGGGCGAAGTCCCCTTCGCCTTCTGCCGTCGGTGCGCCGAAGGCCGCCCCGCTGCGCGCGCCGTGCCAGGCGCGGGCTGCGCGGATCATTCCCTTCGATGGTACACAGCCCACGTTGAGGCAGTCCCCACCCATGAGGTCCCGCTCGATCAGCGCCACGCGCGCGCCCAGCGAGGCCGCTCCCGCCGCACAGACCAGGCCCGCGGTTCCCGCTCCGATCACGACCAGGTGGTAGCGCTCGCGCGGCTCGGGATTGACGTGATCGGGGGGGTGAACCTGATCCAGGAGCGCCCGGTTGTGCCCGTCCAAGGGAGCGATGCGGGGTCGTGTGGCTGCTTCAGCCATGGGTGGCCTCCTCGAGGGCCTGACGCGCGATGCGCGTGAGGATCCGCGTCACGATCAGCGTCGCCACCAGCCCGACTCCGAGCAGAACGTTCCCGAGCGGACCTGTCGCGGGCTGCGCGCCTCCCGCCAGCGCCGCCACGCTCCCGAGCACGCGACCCGCGTACACGTAGAGCAGAGTTCCCGGAATCATCCCGAGCGAGGCGATCGTGTAGTCGGCAAAGCTCACGCGCGTCAGACCCAGCGCGTAGTTGAGCAGTGAGAAGGGGAAGACGGGTGAGAGACGGAGCAGGAACACGATGCGCCTGCCCTGGCGGGCCACCGCCCGATCGATCGCCGTAAAACGTGCATTGTCCGACAGCCGCCGCTCGAGCGCGCCCCGTGCGACGTGCCGGGCGAGAAAGAAGGCGAGGGAAGAGCCCAGCACGGCGGCCACGAATACGAGCACGGTTCCCTCCGCGATTCCGAACAGGGCCCCCCCGGCCAGCGTGAGCACCGATCCCGGCAAGAAGCCGACGACCGCGAGCGCGTACCCGAGCACGAAGACGAGTGGGCCCCACACACCCAGGCCCTCGATGTAGGCCGCAAAGGCCGGCAGCCTCCCTCCAAGCTCGTGTCCGAGCCACACGAGGCCGGCCAGGGCCAGCAGCCCGACCGCCACGCGAAGGTAGGTAGCCCGTTGCGAGCTCACGGGGTCACAACCCTCAGCCGCCACTCTCGTCTCGGGCATCTCTGCGTCCTCTCTCCCTGCTTGCGTACTGAGATGGCGGTGGACCCTCCCGCGTTTCGACCCGGCAGCCCCCCGCGCCATTCGACGAGCCTTCCGAAGCGTAGCGGCAGCCGGTACTCTGGGTCTTCTTTCCCGCGGGCCCTGGAGTCCCGCTGGGAAGGAGCGCCGGAGCGCGCGAGGCTCACGGGTCACCACGGGCGGCCCCGAGGAGGAGCGTACAGATGATGACAGGTGCGACGATGGCCGGAGCGCTCCTCCTCGGCCTGATCGTGGGCGTGCTGGGGGCGGGGATCGCGGCCGCCCTGCTCCTGCGCAGCGAGCGCCGCAGCGCGCGCGAGCGGCTGAAGCTGCTTGAGGAGGCCCGTGAGAAGTTGAACCAGAGCTTCGAGGACCTCTCGGCCCGGGCCCTCCGCCAGAACAACGAGTCCTTTCTCGCGGTCGCCAAGGCCTCGCTGGGCGAGTTCCAGCAGAGCGCCGCCGGAGAGCTCGAGCAGCGACAGAAGGCCATCGACGCCCTGGTTCAGCCGCTCCAGAAGATGCTGGAGCAGGTGGGGACGAAGCTCCAGGACATCGAGAAGGAGCGGCATGGACAGTACCGGGCGCTGAGCGAGAACCTGGCACAGTCCGCGCGCGCGCAGGCGCAGCTCCAGGCCGAGACCGCAAATCTGGTCCAGGCGCTGCGCGCCCCCAGCGTACGCGGACGCTGGGGCGAGATCCAGCTCCGTCGCGTGGTCGAGCTCGCGGGAATGCTCGAGCGCTGCGACTTCAGTGAGCAGGCGACGGTCGAGGCAGAGCTGGGGCGGCTGCGCCCCGACCTGATCGTCCACCTGCCGGGCGGAAAGAGCGTGGTCGTGGATGCCAAGGCGCCACTGGAGGCCTACCTGGATTCGCTCGAGTGCACCGACGACACAGCCCGCGAGCTCAAGCTCAGAGAGCACGCACGCCAGGTCCGATCCCACATCGCCAAGCTCTCGAGCAAGGCCTACTGGGAAGCGCTTCCCGCCGCACCGGAGTTCGTCGTGCTGTTTCTTCCCGGAGAGACCTTCTTCAGCGCCGCTCTGGCCACCGATCCGGGGCTCATCGAGTACGGCGTCGACCGGCACGTGCTGCCCGCGAGCCCGACCACTCTGATCGCCCTGCTCCGAGCCGTGGCCTATGGCTGGCAGCAGGAGAAGCTGGCGACGAACGCGCAGGCGATCAGCGACCTCGGCCGGGTGCTGTACGAGAGACTCGGGATTCTGGCGGGACATTTCGAGGACGTTCGCAAGA
Source organism: Myxococcota bacterium (assembly GCA_046754285.1). Lineage (GTDB taxonomy): Bacteria > Myxococcota_A > UBA9160 > SZUA-336 > SZUA-336 > JBHHVJ01. Next base: position 12,094 of record JBHHVJ010000050.1, read on the forward strand.
GCCTCGACCGGGCGGTCGAGTCATACAACCGGGCGGTCGGCTCACTGGAGAGCCGTGTTCTCGTACCGGCGCGGCGCTTCCGGGAGCTGGGCGTGAGCGCCTCCGAGGAGCTTCCCCACGGTGAGACGATCGAGCGAAGTACACGACGCTTCCAGGCGCCCGAGCTCACGAAGGACCGCTAGTGTCCGGGTCTGAAGGGCGAGTGTTCCGTCCCGAAGTGGAGGTGCCGTGGAGGCTCCGGAACTCCTCTCCGCGCTGATGGCCGTGGCCCGGGATGTGGGCCTCGACGTGCGCTGCGTCCCCGCCGCGGGACCGGAGGAAGGTCTGCGCCCGAGCAGTGGGGTCTGCCGCGTGCGAGGTCGACTCTGGATCGTGCTCTGTGCCAGCGACCCATCCGAGACACGCATCGACGTACTCGCCAGCGCGCTCCGCCGCCACGCTTCCGGGCGGCTCGAGCGGTGTTACCTGCCCCCGGTTGTTCGCCACAGGATCGAGCGCAGCCCGAATCCGCTGGCGCCGCGCCGCTAGAGCTCCCCCTTCTACATTCCCACGGACGAGCATCCGAAAAGCCGGGTGGATCCCCCCGGAGAAGCGATCGATCCATGGCGACCTCGGGCCCACGCATCGTGACAGCCTTGCTCGCACTCCTCTCTCTGACGGCGAGCACGCCCGAGGTCAGCGCCGCGCCCGAGTACCAGGTCAAGGCTGCGTTCTTGTACAACTTCGCGAAGTTCGTCGAGTGGCCCGAGGCATCGCTCCCGAGCGACGAGATCACCATCTGTATCCTCGGCCGCGATCCCTTCGGCAAGATCATCGATGCGGCGGTGAGCGGGAAGACCGTACGGGGCCGTAGGCTCCGCGTGCGCCGCTACCGAACCGCACCGGCGGCACGCAGCTGTCAGCTTCTCTTCCTGGCCCGGTCCGAGCGCCAGCGGATCGCCCAGGTGACGGAAGCCCTGCGGGGCGCCCCCGTGCTGATCGTGAGCGACGCCGATCGCTTCGGCGAGCCCGGTGGGATGGTCAATCTCGTCATCGACCAGAATCGCGTTCGGATCGAGATCAACGTGGTCAACGTACGGGAGGCCGGTCTGGAGATCAGCTCACGACTGCTCACCCTGGCCGTATTGACCGGTGAGGACACAGCGAGAACCGAGCGATGAGCTGGCTGCAGAACCGACCGATTCGAACGAAGCTCGTCGTGATGATGGTCACGGTCAGTACGATCGCCCTCGTGCTCTCGACCGTCGTACACGTGCTGTACGAGCTCCAGGATCAGCGCAGCCGCCTGGAGCACGACCTCTCCGCGATCGCCGCGATCCTCGGCATGAACAGTACAGCGGCGCTGGCCTTCCACGATCGCAGCGCCGCCGAGGAGATCTTGGCCGCGCTCGTCGCCAAGCCGGCCATCGCCGGCGCGGAGGTTTTCGATTCAGATGGAAAGCTCTTCGCGCGTTACCTGCGCCGGGACCTCCAGCGCGAGAATCTCGCGCAGTCCGACAACGCCTTCCTCTGGGGCTATCTGGGTCATGAGCAGCCGATCACTCTCGACGGTGAGCAGATCGGTCGCATCCGTGTCTACTCGGACTACAGCGAGGTTCGTGAGGCGCTCTCCAACGACGCGAGGGTGTTCGCGGCGTTTCTCTTCGTTGCGCTGGGATGTGTTCTCGCACTCTCCCTGCTCTTCGAGCGCCTGATCTCGGTTCCGGTCGCCGAGCTCGCCGGGATCGCCACGCGCGTCTCGAACGAGGGCGACTACTCGATCCGAGCGCGGCGCGCCGGGCGTGACGAGCTCGGCGTACTCGTCGATGGATTCAACGAGATGCTGGAGCAGATCCAGCAGCGGGACCAGGAGCTTCTGGCGCGGCGGGACGAGCTCGAGGACAAGGTCGCACAGCGAACCGCAGAGCTGCAGCGGCTCAACAAGGAGCTGACCCGCTCCAAGGAGCGCGCCGAGGCGGCGGCTCGCTCGAAGGCCCAGTTTCTCGCCAACATGAGCCACGAGATCCGCACCCCGATGAACGGGGTGCTCGGAACACTCGAGCTCTTGGAGGAAAGCGATCTCGACGATTCGGAGGCGCGCCTCGTAAGCATGGCCCGCGCCTCGGCGGTCGCGCTGCTCGACATCATCAACGACATCCTCGACATCTCGAAGATCGAGGTGGGCCGGCTCGAGCTCGAGAGCCTTCCGCTCGACGTGCACGCACTCGTCGAGGACGTGACGGTGATGCTCGCACCTCAGGCGTACAGCAAGGGCGTCGAACTCAGCGGCCTGGTTCGGAACTCCGTGCCGCTCGACCTGCGCGGGGATGCCACGCGTCTGCGGCAGATCTTGATCAATCTGACGGGGAACGCGATCAAGTTCACCGAACGCGGGGAGGTTGCGATCGAGGTCGATCGGCTCGAGGACGAGCCGGCCTCGCAGCGCTGCTGGCTGCGCCTCCGGGTTCGGGACACGGGAATCGGAATCGCACAGGAGATTCAGCAGGGGATCTTCGAAGCGTTCTCGCAGGGAGACGGGTCCATGAGCCGCCGCTTCGGCGGAACCGGGTTGGGCCTCGCCATTGCGCGTCAGCTCACCGAGATGATGGGGGGCTCCATCGGGCTCGAGAGTGAGCCGGGCGCCGGGACGACCTTCGAGCTCCGGATCCCCTTCCCCATGGACCCCAGCGGAGAGGCGCCGGAGCCCGAGCTCCCGAGTGCGCTCGCGGGAGTCTCCATGCTGATCGCAGCCGAGAACGCGAGCCACCGTCGTATCCTGGAGGAGAGAGCGCGAGGCTGGAGGATTCGCTTCGCGAGCGTGGTCTCCGGTCGGGAGGTGCTCCGGCGGCTCGAGATGGCCTGCCGCGAGGGTGAGCCCTTCGACCTCCTCTGCCTCGACCGCCTGACCGACATCGATCAGCGGGAGCTGCTGCGACGGATCGATCAGCTTTCGGAGCTCGCCGAGCTGCAGATCGTGCGCATCCTACCCCTCGGGCCGAGCGATGCAGCCGGCGACGCCGAGCTCTCCCAGGTCGCCGCGCGGCTGACCAAGCCGTTCCGAACTGCGGAGCTGAGGCAGGCCCTGCTAAAAGCGCGCGGCGTACGAGAGCCCCGGAGCTCCACCGATGAGGCCGCGTCGGAGGCCGCCCCCCTGGAGACCCGCTTCGATGCGCGCATCCTCGTGGCCGAGGACAACCCCGTCAACCAGGCCGTGGCGCGGCGCATGCTCCAGAAGTTCGGCTGCGAGGTGACGGTCGTCGGAAACGGCGAGCAGGTGGTGGAGAAGGCGCTCGCGGAGCCCTTCGATCTCATCCTGATGGACTGCCAGATGCCCATCCTGGATGGCTTCCGGGCCACCGCCATCCTCCGCGAGCAGGAACGGAAGAGTGCCGACGGCAGGCACACCCCGATCGTGGCCTGCACGGCCCATGCGCTCGAAGGGGATCGCGAACGCTGCCTTGAGGCCGGCATGGACGATTACATCTCGAAGCCCGTCACGCGCGAGGCGCTCGCCCTGATGCTTGCGTCGTGGCTGGAGACCGATCCAAACCGAAGCGAGAGCCAGACAGAGGGGTAGAGGTCGTGGAAGAGAACCGACAACATCGCGGACTGCGCCGGGTCGTGCTGCTCCTGCTGCTCGCATCGGGAGCTCCGGCCCGGGCCAGCCAGCCATCGGACCTGACGGCGCTGAGTATCGAGGACCTGCTCGAGATGGAGATCACCTCGGTGTCGCGCAAGAGCGAGCCGATCTCCAACGCACCCTCGGCGATCTACGTGGTCACCGATGAGGACATCCGCCGTGCGGGCGTACGGAGCATTCCGGAGGCTCTTCGCATGGTGCCCGGGCTCGCCGTGGCCGCGACGGACGCCAGCAAATATGCGATCGGGGCGCGTGGCTTCAACTTCCGCTTCGCCTCCAAACAGCTCGTGCTCATCGATGGCCGCAGCGTCTACACACCCATATTTTCCGGTGTCTACTGGGACGTCCAGGACACGGATCTGGACAGCATCGAGCGCATCGAGGTGATCCGCGGTCCAGGCGGCACCATGTGGGGATCCAACGCGGTCAACGGCGTGATCAACATCATCACCAAGGATGCGGAACAGAGCCAGGGCGTGTACCTGAGCGGCGGCTGGGGGACCCAGGAACGCGGCTTCGGCACCGTCCGCTGGGGCGGGCGGATCGGTCAGGGTGCGCGTTACCGCGTCTTCGGAAAGTACTTCAATCGAAACGCGTTCGTCGACACGACAAACGACGACGCGAAGGACGACTGGGCCATGGGCCGGGGCGGCTTCCGCCTCGACTGGGAAGTCTCAGAGATCGATGCGATCACCCTGCACGGTGAGTGGTACCGGGGCGAGGCGCACCAGCGGGTGACCCTCGCCAACTACCCACCCCCTCCCGCCTCGCAGAGCGTGGTGGACTCCGCGGATCTCTCCGGCGGCTACCTGCTCGGGCGCTGGCGTCACGAGTTCTCAGACAGCTCGGACCTCGTCGTCCAGTACTACTACGATCGGGCGAAGCGACGCGAGGACTTCCTCGAGCAGACCGTCGACACCTACGATCTCGACCTGCAGCATCGCTTCTCGCCCTGGCAGCGCCACGACATGGTCTGGGGCGTGAGCTACCGGCTGATCGTGGACGGGACACGGCCCACCTTCGTGGGCAGCCTGACCCCCCGCGAGAAGGACTACGATCTGCTGAGCGGGTTCGTGCAGGACGGGATCGAGCTGGTTCCCGGCCGGCTCGGTGTGACCGCCGGAATCAAGATCGAGCACAACGGCTACACGCATTTCGAGTACCAGCCGAGCGTCCGGATGCTCTGGACACCCCACCCGAACCACCGGTTCTGGGCCGCGGTCTCGCGAGCCGTGCGGACACCGTCGAGATCGGATCTGGACATCCGTTTCGTCAAGCAGGTCATCGACCTGGCGTCACCCTCCCTCGACATCCTGGGCGGCTTCGTGGGCAATCAGGACGTGAAGTCGGAGGATCTGCTGGCCTACGAGCTCGGCTATCGGGTCCATCCGGCCCGGACGCTCTCGCTGGATCTGGCCACCTTCTACAACATCTACGACGACCTCGGAACCGCGGAGACCCTCGCCACCACACTGGACACGTCGGTCAGCCCGCCGGCGCTCGCCGCCTTCGCCCAGATCGACCGCAAGGCCAGCGCGCGCTCGTACGGCGTCGAACTCGCCGGCAACTGGGAGGTCACGCCTCGCTGGAAGCTGCGCGGAAGCTACAGCTTCTTTCAGCTCGACCTCGACGTGGACAACTCGAGCAACTCGACGAGCACGGAGAAGTCGGAGAGTGACAGCCCCTCGCATCAGTTCAATCTGCGCTCCTTCTACAACCTGACCGATGAGATCGAGCTCGACACCATGCTCTATGTGGTGGGGAACCTTCACAATCAGGACACGCACAGCTATACGCGCCTCGATGTGAGACTGGGCTGGCGGCCCCGTCCCGAGCTCGAGCTCAGCCTGGCCCTGCAAAACCTGCTCGAGCATCGACACAAGGAGTTCGGAGACGGTGAGGACGGCGTGTTGAGCAGCGAGGTGCCACGCAGCATCTACGCGCGAGCCACCTGGCGCTACTGACGGTTTGACGAAAGTTTCACACCGCCGGGGCGCGGGGCGGTCAAGGGGAACGCTACCCTCCCTGCATGCCCGACGCTCGACCGAGCACTCTGTCCTCGGTTCTCGAGAGCATTCCGCCTCGCTGTTACGAGAATCCGACCTGGCGGGGCGTGTGCTGGCTGCTTCGTGATCTGACGCTCTACGCGCTGGGGCTCGCAGCCCTCTGGCGGATCGACCACCCCGGCCTCCTGGTACCGCTGTGGGGCTTCTCCGCGCTCACCATCGCCGCGCTCTTCATCGTCGGCCACGACGCCGCCCATGGAGCGCTGTTTCGGAGCCGCCGGCTCTGCTACGCGCTCGGCCAGCTCGCCATGCTCCCGTCGCTCCACCTCTACGAAGCCTGGGTCTTCGGGCACAACCGCATTCACCACGGCCACACCGCCCGTGAGGGCATGGACTACGTCTGGCATCCGTTGACGCCCAGCGAATACCGGGCGCTCTCTCCGTTGGGGCGGCTCGCGCACCGCGTGAAGTGGTCGTGGCTGGGCGCCGGGCTCTACTACATCCACGAGATCTGGTGGCAGCGCATGATCCGCTTTCGGCCCAATCCGAAGCTCCGGCGCCTCGTCCACCGCGATCGCATCGTGGTCGGAAGCTTCGCGGTCGTCGCCAGCGGCCTCCTGCTCTGGGGAGGGGGTTCCCACTACGGAACGGCCGCCGGAGCGCTCTGGATGTGGCTCAAGCTCGGGATCGTCCCCTTCCTGCTCTTCGGGCAGATCATCGGCTGGGCGGTCTACGTGCACCACATCTCGCCCGAGCTCCGCTGGCACTCACGCCGCGACTGGGACAAGTTCAAGGGGCAGGTGGAGGGCACGACGGTCCTCCATGCGCCGCGCTGGCTCGACTTCTTCTTGCACGGGATTCTTCTCCACGTTCCGCATCACGTGGACATGCGCATCCCCTTCTACCATCTGCCCGAGGCGGAGCGAGCCCTCCAGCAGCGCTGGGGCGAGCACATCGTGGAGCGTCGGCTCCGTCTGCGCGACTACCTGCGAGCCACGCGAGAGTGCAAGCTCTTTGACTTCGAGCGCGGGACCTGGATGGGCTATCCCTGCCCACCTCTACAGACCACCAGAGCGCTGCCGCAGGGCTGACGGGGAGCCGGAGACGAGCGCACCCGAAGCGGACCCTCGTGGCTCTCCTCCGTGCGACACCGGCCGCGCGCGGCGCCAGGACCATGCTCCCGCCAGAGCCGCACAGAGCAGCACGGTGCTCGTCTGGGCCGGCGGGAGGTCGTAGTGGTTGGCAAGGACGAATCCCACCACCGAGGCCAGCAGCGCCACGAGAGGGGAGACGATGACGAGCCGCCGCATCTCGCGACAGAGGTTCTTGGCGACCAGCGCCGGAAGCACCAGACAGCCGAACGTGAAGAGCAGCCCGGAGGCACGGATCGAGAGACCGATCGACAGGCCCAGCCAGATCGCGATCCCTGCATTCCAGACGCCAAGCCTCATGCCGATCGCCCGAGCCATGAGTGGATCGGTCGCGAGGAGCAGCAAACGGGAGCGCGCCGTCCCCAGCACCGCCGCACTCAACAGCGCGAGCGCGGCAAAGACGGCCACGTCGCGGGCATCGGATCCGATCAGGCTCGACGCCACTATGCGGTGAATCTCCTCGAGCCCGTGGGGACTGTGCGCGAGCGAGAGAATCGACAGGCTGGCCGCCACGAGGAAGATCCAGCCCGTAACCGCCTCGTGGGTCTCGCGACCGGAACCCCCCGCTCGCGCGGTAATGAGCGTCGCAACCACCGAGAAGAGCACGGCCATGCCGGCATGGAGCGAGTCTCCAGCCAGGGGCGAGAGCGCGACGGGCAGATGGCCCGCGAGCCAGATCGCAGCAGCGATCCCCAGCGTGGAGGCCTGCGAGATGGCCGCCCCGATGAAGATCTGGTCACGAGCCACGACGAGCACGCCCACGAGCGAGAGCAGCACCGCGATCGTCCAGCCCGCCAGATACGTGTTCTGGAACAGCGGCCACGAAGCGAGGAAGCTTTCGATCATCCGTGGCCCTCCTGGAGCTGGATCTCGACTCGCAGACCTGACCCGTCGGCCGCCGTCACGCAAAACGGCACACCGTAGGCTGCTTCGAGGCGCGAGGGGGTGAGCACGTGGCTGGCGCGCCCGGCCTCGACCCGACCTCCGTGAAAGAGCGCGATGTGAGTCGCATGGCGCGCGGCCAGCGAGAGATCGTGGGTCACGAAGAGCACGCTCATGCGCCGCTCACTCTGGAGGGTCAGCAGCAGACGAACAAAACGCTCTTCGAGCGGCAGATCCAGACCGCGGGTCGGCTCGTCGAGCACGAGCAGGTGCGGGTTTCGGATCAGCGCCCTGGCGAGCCGCGCTCTCTGGCGCTGTCCTCCCGAGAGCTGACGGTAGGGACGCGCCTCCATCCCGGACAGCCCCACCTGCTCGAGCGTGGCGGTCAAGCGGTCCGCAGCCTCTCGCCGTGTCAGACGAAGGCCGATCAGCCCGAACGAGACATACTCACGAACGGTCGTGGGCAAGCTCTCGTTCAGCTCGCTGCGCTGGGGCACGAAGCCCACGTCGGCAGGGCGCGCACGCTCCGGGCTGCGCCAGACCTCACCCGCCTGGGGAGCCAGATCGCCCAGGAGCACGCGCAGCAGGGTCGTCTTTCCCGACCCATTGCTTCCGACCAGGAACCAGATCTCCCCCTCCGCGATCTCCAACGAGACCCCCTCCAGCACGGTGTGCGGGCCGTAGGCAACGCCGAGCTCGCGGAGGGAGACAAGCACGCGACTCATCGCGGGCCCTCGACGCGCGGCGCGGTCGACGCAGGCGCGCTGCGCTCCAACGCCTCCACCAGGACGCGCACGTTGTAGGCGATCATCTTCACGTAGTCGTCCGTATTGGAGCGTGCGCCCACCTGGTGCGCCATCGGCACGACCTGCGCACCCGTCTGCTCGGCCACGAAGCGCGAGTGGCGTGGGTCGTAATAGGCGCTCGTCAGGATCGCGGAGACACCGAGGCTGCGCATCCGGTCGATCAGCTCCCGCAGGTGACGCGTGGTGGGAGGTACGCCGGGCTTCGGCTCCAGCGCGCCGACGATACGGACGCCGAAGCGCCGAGCAAAGTACGGCCAGAGCCCGTGATCGGTGACGAGAGCGGAGCCGAAGTACGGCTGCATGCGCCCCAGCCAGCCCCCGAGCAGATTCGCCTCGCCCTGGCTCGCGAGAAACGCCGCGAGACGGCCATGCTCGTAGAGCAGGGCAAGCTTGTCGACCGGATATCTTCCGGCGAGCTCCGAGCCCACCAGCGAGCTCTCGATCTCCGAGCGCAGCGCCGCGAAGCCGGCCTCGAAGACCGCACGGCCCTCGGGGAAGCGCTCGCTCAGCCGATCGCGCAGCAGCCGGGCCACGCGCAGACCGTTCAGCGGGTCGAGCAGGTAGTGCGGGTTCCCGTATGCGTGCACATCTCCGGCCGCGCGCGAGGTTCCTGGCGGCGGGGTGCCGAGCGGCTCGATCACGCGCGAGGCATCGATGTCGCCCGCGCTACCGGGGAGGATCCTCGCGTTGCGCGCTCCGCGCGTGAGCACCGGGAGCCAGCCGCGCTCCAGGTCCATTCCGACCCGAACGAGGACGTCGGCCCGGCTGAGCCGCTTGAGGAAGCTCGGACGGGGCTCGACGAAGTGCGCATCCTCGCTGCCCTTGGCGAAGACGAAGACGTCGACGTGGTCTCCGCCTACGCGCGCGGCGAGGCTCGCGAGGTCGGGAACCGTGGCGCAGACCTGGAGGGGCTCGGCCCGCGCGGGGCCAACCAGGGCCAGCAGCAGAGCGAGCAGGGAACCGAGGGACAAGATCATCGCAGACCCCTCAGTAGCGGTGCGCGGGATGCGCACCCAGGCTGAACTCGAGCGTGAGCCAGACCGTGTGGGCCTGATCCCCGCGCAGGTGCTCGGCACGATCGTAGTTGTACTGCAGGCGTGCACGCGAGAACTCGGAGAGCTCGAGCAACAGGAGCGGGGAGATCCTGAGTCGCCGGTCGCGAAACGGATCCGCGCCTGTGCCGCCGAGGCTGGAGCCCGAGCCATCGCTGAGCTCGAAACGGAGGCCGCCGGCCCAGGGCCGGCGCGGGCCCCAGAGGAGCTGAGCAAAGAGCCCCCAATCGTGCAGGGTCTCGGAAGGCAGGAAGACCGTGCTGCCGCTCCCGGGCTGGAGCTCACCGGCGAACGCATCGGCGTGGTAGTCGCGCACCAGCAGCTCCGACTCGAAGACCAGAAAGGGCCATCCCCGACGGCTCGTCGCGGGGTGCCACTTGAGCACGAGATCCGTCCCGTAGACTCGTGTCCACCCACCGGGTCCCGTGGCGTTGGGGCCGCGCAGACCCGAAAAGCCGAGCTGACCGCTGGCTTCGGAGCCCACATCGAAGCCGTTCACCCAGCGCAGCAGATAGACGAGATCGTCCAGCCGTTGCAGCTCTCGATCCAGAAACGGTCGGCCGCCGATGGCACGCTCCTCGAAAACCTCACGGGTGGCAAGAAAGCTGACCATTGTCTCGCCGTCCGCTTGCTGCACACCGAGATGCAGCTCCGAGAAAAAGGGCAGCGGAAGCAGCCAACCGAGCCGCGCGCCGACTTGTCGCAAGCCGTCGCGCCCGAAGAATCGCGAGAGCACGACCGGCTGATCGATCCAGCTCCAGGCGTGCGGATGAACCGGGTTCATGCGGCCGAACTCGGTGAAGAACTGGCCGAACTCCAGCTGCAGGCCTGCCGGTAGCACTCGCGTGGTCGCGAAGGCTTCCTCGATCTCGAAACGGGACTCCCCGTCGGTGTCGAGGAAGTAGATCAGGTGGGCCTCACCATCGAGGTACGGGTCCACCGCGCCCATCAAGCTCAGCTCCGCCTGCTGCAGCGTGAAACCCCGCTGGCTGGGGTCGTGCTCACCGGCCTGGAGGCCGCGCAGCTCATCGTCTCGGACCGTGGAGGAGCCCACCGAGGCGAGCACGTCGACCGACAGGTCGATCAGGCGGAGCTCCACGGGCGGGGCCGCTCGCGGCGCGGAAGCGGGTCCAGCCTCCGGAGGGGGCATGGCGCCCGCCTCGCGCAGGGCGCGCTCGAGCGGCGACTCTCCGCCGCGGGGGCCGGTGGTCGAGCCGAGCTGGCCTCGCAGCCGGTCGAGCTCGGCACGCAGGGCGTCAAGCTGACGCCCACGCTCCGCGTCGCGCGCCTCCAGATCACGCACGAGGGTTCGCAGGGCCTCGAGCTCCTCGCCCGGGCGGGCGACGTCGGGAACCAGGAGCATCAGCGCGAGCGTCAGACAGCCAGACCATCGGACGCTCCACGGGTGGATCACGGACATGGAATCATCCTCACGCAAGACAAACCGGGATGAGCGGCAGTCCCGCAGCGGCCTGGCGGCCTCGGATTCCGCTCAGATGGATTCGCGGCAGCTTCGGGAAGTGTGAGGGGGCGCGCGGGGGCGCGCGGAAGCCAGCTCGGGCGCTGCGATCGTAGGCTGCGGCGCGCTGGAGCCGAGGCTCCGACTCGAGCCGGAGGACGGCAGCAGCGGATCATCCTGCGTGGGCAGCCCCGAGGCGCAGACGGACAAACTGGCACAGAGCGCACAGGCCATGGGTGTGTGAGCGCCCAGGTCGGGCAGCGTCGTCACATGCGCGATATGGATTACGGGTGCGCCGAGCTGGAGGCTGAGCAGACAGAGGAACCCGCCGCAGAGCACCCGCAGCACCGCAGCGCAGAGCGCACACCTTCGCGGTCCCTTCATCGGCTGCCTTCTTAGACCCTCGCCCGCACCCGGTCAACCGCCTCGCCCTCCGGGCAAGACCTCGGTCCCCAAGGGGCGCCCCCCGAGGTGGATGCGGCCGACACGCGCTGTGTCCCGCGACCCGCTTCCGCGATCGGCGACCGCGCTCGCGCGAAAATCTCGACCGGGCCTGCGGGCTTCGCCCAGCGTCTGCGCGCGATCGTGACCCTTTTTGCGGCCACCGGCCACCCCTCCAAGAGAGGAGCAAACGATGGCAGCGGGGCCGTGTATCCGCAGGAAGGGGCTCAGTTCTGCCTTGACGCGCATGGGGGCGGTAGTAGTAGAATCCCCGCATGCGCCGCGGACACGGTCGCTCGGGGCTCCTCTCCCCACTCCACGATCGGCTCCGCGAACACCGGGACCCGGCGGAGGCGCGCCGCCAGAGGGTCCACGAGGGCACGGGGGCCCAGCGAGATCCATGCGACGCTCGAGACGGCGACTCGCGATGCAGAAGGAACGCACGATGCCAGCTCTGACCCGAACGCTCGCCACCGCCTCGATCCTGCTCGGCCTGCTCGGCGCCACGCAGCCCGCCAGGGCCCAGCAGATGACGGCCGACCAACAGCGCTGCATCAGCGCGATGAATTCGGATCTGCGCAAGGTGGCACGAGCGGTGTCCAAGGACGTCTGTGCCTGCCTCCGGAGTTTCGCTCGGGACCGGACCGCGGATCTCGGACCGGGCGGGACGGCGGAGAGCTGCCTCACCGCCGACGTGGGCTTCAACGTGGGCTCGGCCACCCTGCGCACCACACGCGACTTCGAGCGCCGTTGCACCGGCGTCAGCTCGCGCGACCCCAGCTCACCCCGCAAGCCCCCCTACGGCGTGACCGACGCCGACACCGTGAATGCGGCGGGGGAGAGGGCGATCGACATCGCGCACGACATCTTCGGCCCCGATCTCGATACGGCGCTCCACCGGCAGTCCAGCAACTCGGACGGTGCCCTCTGTCAACGTCAGGTGGCGCGGGCTGCGAAGAAGTGCCTCGACGTGCGTCTGAAGGAGTACAACCGCTGCAAGCAGGCGGGGCTTCGGGACGGGAAGATCACCGGGAGAGCGGACCTGGAGGCTTGCATCGTGCGCATGAGCTCGCGCATGGTGAAGGCCTGCGCGATCGGTACGGGTGCGATCCAGGAGGCCATCGATCGCCGTTGCGTGAAGCGGAGTGTGGACCTCGAGCAGGCCTTTCCCGGCTGCGCGACCAGCGATCCGCTCGCGCTGCATGACTGTGTGGCGAACTCCGTGGAGTGCCATACCTGCGAAGCCCTCAACGTGGCCGACGGGCTCACAAAGCTCTGCGACGGCTGCAACGCCTGTGGAGACGGCGTGTTCCAGCCGGCTCTGGGCGAGGAGTGCGACGACGGGAACACGAGCGATGGCGATGGCTGCTCCGCCACCTGTCTGCTCACCGCGTGTGGGAACGGTCTGCTCGAGCAGGGCGAGGAGTGCGACGACGGGAACACCGTCGCCGAGGACGGCTGCTCCGACGTCTGTGCGGTCGAGTTCTGCGGGGACGGC
>JBHHVJ010000051.1:0-24241 GCA_046754285.1 Myxococcota bacterium
CGGAGATCGAGATCGAGTTGAACTTCGGCATCTGCCGCGCCGTGTACTCGATGATGTCGGCCACGATCCGCATGCTCGGCTCGGGCGGGTAGATGTAGGTGTTGCGGACCATGAACTCCTTGAGGATGTCGTTCTGGATGGTCCCGGAGAGCTGCTCCTGCTTGACGCCCTGCTCCTCGGCCGCGACGATGAAGCTTGCGAGCGTGGGCAGCACGGCTCCGTTCATCGTCATCGACACGGACATCCGATCCAGGGGAATCCGATCGAAGAGGATCTTCATGTCCTCCACCGAGTCAATCGCCACTCCGGCCTTGCCGACATCGCCCACGACGCGGGGGTGGTCCGAGTCGTAGCCCCGGTGCGTGGCCAGATCGAACGCCACCGACAGGCCCTTCTGCCCGGAGGCCAGGTTCTGACGGTAGAAGGCGTTCGACTCCTCCGCCGTGGAGAATCCCGCATACTGCCGAATCGTCCAGGGACGATTCGCGTACATGGTGGCACGCGGTCCGCGCACGAAGGGCCAGACACCGGGCACGCTGTCGATGAACTCCAGCGCCTCGAGGTCCGCCGCCGTGTAGAGCGGTTTGATCGCGATCCCCTCGGGGGTCTCCCAGATCAAGCGGTCCGGATCGTCTCCGCCCAGCTCACGGCGCGCCTCCTCGCACCAGAGCTCCGGATCTGCGCTCGCTCTCCGATCCTGTTTCTTCAAGATGGACTCTCCAGCGGCGGGGATTATCTCACATCGCCCGTCGGTAGCGTCCGCCGACCCCAAAGAGCGCATCGCAGATCTGCCCGAGGCTGGCCACCTTGACCGTCTCCATGAGCTCGGCAAACACGTTTCCTCTGCTCTGTGCGGTCCGACACAGGCGCTCCAGCGCCGCGGGGGACGCGGCCGCGTGACGGGCCTGGAAGGCGCGCAGATTGCGGAGCTGCGCCCGACGCTCCTCCTCGCTGGCCCTCACCAGCGCCCGCGAGGGCGGCGGCTCGCTCGTGCCGTCGGGCCTGCGGAAAGTATTCACGCCGATGATGGGCAACTCGCCCGAGTGCTTGCGGGACTCGTACAGAAGGCTCTCCTCCTGAATGCGACTGCGTTGGTACAGGGTCTCCATGGCCCCGAGGACCCCACCGCGCTCGGAGAGCCGCTCGAACTCCGTGAGCACGGCGTCCTCGACCAGGTCGGTCAGCTCGCGGATGATGAAGGACCCCTGGAGCGGGTTCTCGTTTTGGAGCAGGCCGAACTCACGCATCAGAATCAGCTGAATCGCGAGGGCGCGGCGTACCGACTCCTCGGTGGGAGTGGTGACGGCCTCGTCGTAAGCGTTCGTGTGCAGGCTGTTGCAGTGATCCTGCAGCGCGAGCAGCGCCTGGAGAGTGGTGCGGATGTCGTTGAAGGCCATCTCCTGCGCGTGCAGCGAGCGCCCCGAGGTCTGGATGTGGTACTTGAGCCTCTGGCTTCGCTCCGAGGCCCCGTAACGCTCCCGCATGGCGATCGCCCAGATGCGCCGGGCCACCCGCCCAATGACGGCGTACTCCGGGTCCAGCCCGTTGCTGAAGAAGAAGGAGAAGCTCGGCGCAAAGGCGTCGATCGGGAGCCCCCGGCTCAGGTAGTACTCGACGTAGGTGAAGCCGTTGGCCAGCGTGAACGCGAGCTGCGTGATCGGGTTCGCCCCCGCCTCGGCCATGTGGTAGCCGGAGATCGAGACCGAGTAGAAGTTCCTCACGCCGTTGGTGCAGAAATAGTCCTGGATGTCCCCCATGAGGCGCAGCGAAAAATCGGTCGAGAAGATGCAGGTGTTCTGCGCCTGATCCTCCTTCAGGATGTCGGCCTGCACCGTGCCCCGGACGTCGGCCAGAACGGCCGTGCGAATGCGCGCATAGGTCTCCGCGTCCACGACCTCATCGCCCGAGACGCCGAGCAGCCGCAGACCGAGGCCGTCGTTCCCCTTGGGAAGCTTCCCCGCGTAGCGCGGCAGGTCGCGCCCCGCGAAGCGGGCCCGCACGGCCTCCATGCGGCCGGTCTCCAGCAGATGCTTCTCGACGGCCTGATCGATCGTGGCGTTCAGGAAGCAGGCCAGCAGCACCGGGGCGGGGCCGTTGATCGTCATGGAGACCGACGTCGCCGGTGCCCCTAGATCGAAGCCCGAGTAGAGCTTCTTGGCATCGTCCACCGTGCAGACTGACACGCCCGAGGTTCCGACCTTGCCGTAGATGTCCGGTCGCTCATCGGGGTCGCGTCCGTAGAGGGTTACGCTGTCGAACGCGGTCGAGAGGCGCGCGGCCGGCTGGTCGCGACAGAGCAGGTGGAAGCGCCGGTTGGTCCGTTCGGGCGTTCCCTCGCCGGCGAACATCCGCGCGGGATCCTCCTCGCCACGGCGCATGAACGGGAAGACCCCCGACGTGAATGGGAAGTGACCGGGCAGGTTCTCCTCGCGCAGGTAGCGGATGAGCTCCGGCCAGCTCTCCGCGCGGGGGAGCGCCACGCGCGGGACGTCCAGGCCCGCGAGTGAGCGGACGT
Organism: Myxococcota bacterium; assembly: GCA_046754285.1. Lineage (GTDB taxonomy): Bacteria > Myxococcota_A > UBA9160 > SZUA-336 > SZUA-336 > JBHHVJ01. The sequence continues at coordinate 2,516 of JBHHVJ010000051.1, forward strand.
GGTTCTCGACCCTCACGTCGCGCTCCCGCACGCGGTAGACCTGCGTGGGCGCCTCGTAGCGGCGGCGCGTCTCCGGCCAGCGTTCGAGCGCGTCCCGGAGCTCGGGCTCGAGCGCCTCGAGGGCCTCGGTGTAACGCTCCTGCAGCTCGCGAGCCGGCGGCTCGGACTCGAGCAGATCGAGGGCCCGGCGCAGGGCCTCGGCGTCCGCCGCACGCTCGGCCTGCCGGCGGGTTCCCTCGCGATAGCTCCGCAAGGTCTGAGCGATCTCGGCCAGGTAGCGCGCGCGCTCCGGCGGGACCAAGGGGCGACGATCCGGAACCGCCGCCAGGGGCGGCTCGTGGCGGGAGCGCTCGGCGCCGCCGAGCTCGGCCAGCCTCGCCATCAGCCCCGCGTAGAGCGCGTCCGTGCCCGCATCGTTCCAGCGGCTCGCGACGGTGGGAAACACGGGCAGCCCCTCATCGCTCCCGTCGAAACGACCGTGGTTGCGGCGCCACTGCTTCCGAACGTCGCGCAAGGCATCCTCCCCACCTTGCCGATCGAACTTGTTCAGAACGATCAGGTCGGCCAGCTCCAGCATGTCGATCTTCTCGAGCTGAGAGGGCGCGCCATACTCCGGGGTCATGACGTAGAGCGAGACATCCGCGAGCTCGGTCACCTCCGAGTCGCTCTGGCCGATGCCGGCCGTCTCGACCAGCACCAGGTCGAAACCGGCCGCCCGGTAGACGCGCAACGTGTCCGTCACCGCGCGGGAGAGGGCCAGATGCGCGCGGCGCGTGGCCAGCGAGCGCATGAACACATGAGGTGCCGTCAGAGCGTTCATTCGCAAGCGGTCTCCGAGCAGCGCCCCGCCCGAGCGTCGCCGAGTCGGATCGACCGAGACGATCGCCACGTGGCGGCGGGGATGCTCATGCCGGTAGCGCCGCACCAGCTCGTCCATCAGGTTCGACTTGCCGGCCCCGCCGGGACCGGTCAGGCCCACGACGGGAGCCCGCCGCCGCGCAGCGCGCTGCTCGAGTTCCTCGCGGACGGACACCACGTCGCCCGCCGGCTCGTCTCCAAAGGCCTCGAGCCAGCTGATCAGGCGGGCCACCGCCCGGGGACGGTCCACCCCGAGCTGGGCCAGCTCCTCGGAGGGATCGACCGGCGGTCGAGGCCCGCAGTCGCGCAGCAGCTCGCGGATCATGCCCTCCAAGCCCAAGCGCTGCCCGTCCTCCGGCGTGAAGATACGCGCCACGCCGCGCGCGTGTAGGCGCTCGATCTCGTCCGCTGCGATCACACCGCCGCCACCGCCGTAGACGCGCACGTGCTCCGCCCCCAGCTCGCGGAGTCGGTCGAGCAGATAGCCGAAGAACTCGACGTGTCCTCCCTGGTAGGAGGAGACGGCCACGGCGTGAGCATCCTCCTGGACCGCTGCGGTCGCGATGTCCTCAACGGAGCGATCGTGACCGAGGTGGACCACCTCGACCCCCAGCTTCTGGAGCAGACGCCGCATGATGTTGATGGCCGCATCGTGGCCGTCGAAGAGGGCGGCCGCAGTGACGATGCGCGGAGGCCCCTCACTCCGTGAGGCGGGGCTGAGAGCCTGAGCTGCGGTGGTCACCTGGGCCTCCCGTCGCGGCCTGCATCTCCGCGCACGTGCCTTCTTCGGCCTCGTGCGCACCGGCCTGTTGCCTAGCACGCGCCCCCCCGGGCAGCAAGCCCATAAAACCGATGTGTCCCATTCATGGATCCGTATAACTGATTGTATTTACGTGATTTGTCTATACACATCCAGACCCCGACCCGGGGCGCTCCGGAGGCTCGGGTTACCCTGGGCGCCTTGTCCGATCCAGTGCCCGAGCCTCGTCCGACCAACCCGTGGTGGATCCCGCGTCCGCTGCTCGGCGCCATTCCGTCCGTCACGTCGGCGCAGCTCAGCCTGCTCGGCTTCGTCGCCCTGGCCCTGCTCTTCGAGAACTACGACTTCCAGATCCTGAACGCGGCCCTGCCCTACATTGCCACGGACCTCGAGATCGATCACGGCCGGCTCGGCTACTTTGCGGGCGCGATCCGCTTCGGGGGCGTGCTGGGCTTCTTCCTGATTCCGTTCGCCGACTGGATCGGACGCCGCCGCCTCTTCCTGGCTTCGCTGGTGGGCTTCAGCCTGACCACGGCCCTGACGGCTCTGAGCCGCACGCCGATCGAGTTCGTCTGCTTCCAGCTCTTCTCGCGCGCGTTCATGGCCGCGGGCGCCGCCGTGACCTACGTGATCATCACCGAGGAATTTCCCGCTCGGCACCGCGGCTGGGGCGTGGGGATGCTCGGGGCGGTGGGGGCCATGGGGCACGGTCTCGGTGCGGGGCTCTTCTCGGCCGTCGACCACTTGCCGCTCGGGTGGCGAGCGCTGTATCTGATCGGCGCGCTCCCGCTGCTAGCGGTGCCGCTGTTCCGGCGCAGCGTGCAGGAGACCCGGCGCTTCCGGGCGCAGCCCCGGCGGGTCGCCGCCAACGCTGGGGCCGCCCTGCGCGCCTGGTTGCAACCCCTGCGGGATCTCGCCGCGCGCTTTCCCAAGCGAACGCTGGGGGTCACGCTGATGGGCTTTTGCGCGAACATCAGCCACGCCTCGGTCTTCGTCTTCATCAGCCTCTTCGTGCTCGAGTTCCACGGCTGGAGGCCCTGGCAGTACTCGATCATGTTCATCGTCTGCGGCGCGATCGGTGTCGTGGGCAACGTCGTGGCGGGACGGCTGGGGGATCGCGTCGGTCGACGGCCGATGGCCTATCTCTTCCTCGGCCTCTTTCCGGCCTTCGCGCTGCTGTTCTACTCCGGCCCGGGCTGGAGCCTCCCACTCGCGTGGATCCTCCTCGTCTTCGGCGTCATGGGGGGCAACGTGACCATGCGCGCGCTCACGACCGAGCTCTTCCCCACGTCGTACAGAGGCACGGCGACCGGCTGGCTCTTTCTGATGGAGGCGCTCGGCGGGGCGACCGGAGGCGTGGCCGTCTCGCTCCTCACGCCCGGGCGGGAATTCTCGCCGCGCGCCGCGATCCTGGTCTCGACGGCGGCCTTCGCGGGGGCGCTCGCCGTCCGCCTCTTTCCCGAGACGAGCGGGCGTGAGCTCGAGTCCATCAGCCGGGAGGGCGCCGCCGGAGGTCCGGAGGTGCCGGCCGGGGAGGCCTCGCTCAGACCGGAGGAACCCCCCGCTTCTTAGCCGGCGGCCGATCCTCGGGCCGGCTGTGGAGAGCCTCGAAGCGGGCCTCGAGCTCCGCCCGCAGCTGGGCAAAGGGGACGACGTGGTCCACGACGAGCTCGGAGGCGAGCAGGCTCAGATCGATGTCGCGCTCGTACTCCTCCCGGAGCTGCGCGATCAGGGCTTCGCGCTCCTCTTCGGGCGCGGCCTGGATGCGGTTGTAGAAGACGGCGTTCACGGCGGCCTCGGGCCCCATCACCGCAATCCGAGCGCTCGGCAGGGCGAGGCAGGCATCCGGCGCGAAACCCGGGCCGCACATCGCATACAGACCGGCGCCGTAGGCCTTGCGAACGATCACGCTGATGCGAGGGACCGTCGCTTCCGAGACCGCCGTGATCATCTTGGCCCCGGCTCGGATGATCCCCTGCTGCTCGACCTTGCGACCGACCATGAAGCCGGGCACATCGGCCAGGTAGAGCAGCGGAAGCCCGAAGGCATCGCAGAGCCAGATGAAGCGGGCGGCCTTGTCCGCGGAGTCCACGAAGAGCACGCCCCCCTTCCAGCGAGGCTGGTTCGCCAGCATGCCCAGCGGACGACCCCCGATCCGGGCGAAGCCCGTGATCAGCTCCCGGGCGAAGAGCGGCTTGAGCTCGAGGAAGGACCCGGCATCGACGACGCGTTCGATGACCTCGAAGATGTCGAAGGGACGGTTCTCGTCATCGGGAATGCACCCCCCCAGCTCCTCCGCGTTGCGAGCGGGGGGACGCGCCGCCTCCGTCGGAAGCTCACCACCGGTGTGGGTGGGCAGGTAGGACAGGAATCGCTGTGCCGCCTCGATCGCCTCGGGCTCTGAGGAAACCAGGAGGTCTCCGCATCCGCTCACCGTGCAGTGCATGCGAGCCCCGCCCATCTCCTCGAGAGAGGTCTTCTCTCCGATCACCATCTCGGCCATGCGCGGGGAGCCCAGGTACATGCTCGCGTTGCCCTCCACCATCAGCACCACATCGCAGAAGGCCGGAATGTAGGCGCCCCCCGCAGCCGAGGGGCCAAAGAGGCAGCAGACCTGGGGGACGAGCCCGGAGAGCCGCACCTGGTTGTGGAAGATCCGCCCCGCACCCCGCCGCCCCGGGAACATGCGGAGCTGATCGGTGATGCGCGCGCCCGCCGAGTCCACCAGATACACCAGCGGCACACGCCGACGCTCGGCCTGCTCCTGGATCCGCAGGATCTTCTCGACGGTCCGTGCACCCCAGGAGCCCGCCTTCACCGTGGAGTCGTTGGCCATCACGCAGACGGGGCGCCCCGCAATCCGTCCGCTCCCCGTGATCACGCCATCGGCGGGCAGACCCTCGGCACGGGAGTTGGCGAAGAGCCCGTCTTCGAGGAAAGAGTCGGGGTCGAGCAGACGGGCCAGACGCTCCCGCGCGAAGAGCTTGTGCTGCGCCCGGGCCTTCTCGTGTGCGGCGGGGCTGCCTCCCGCGCGCAGCCTGGCGATCTGCTCCTCGAGCGAATCCCCCCCGGCGCTCACGGATCAGTACTTGTAGAAACCCCGGCCGGTCTTGGTGCCGAGCCAGCCCGCCTCGACGTGCTTGCGCAGCAGCGGACAGGGCCGGTAGTGAGCCACACCGAACTCCCGGTGAAGCGTATCGAGGATCGCATAGACGATGTCGAGGCCCACCAGATCCGCCAGGGCGAGCGGACCCATGGGGTGATTGCATCCGAGCTTCATGCACTCATCGATGTCCCGGGCTTCCGCCACGCCCTGCATCAGCGCGTGCGCCGCCTCGTTGATCATGGGCATCACGACCCGATTCACCACGAACCCGGGCATGTCCTTGACGGAGATGGGTACCTTGCCGAGACGCTCCGCGAGCGACGTGATGCGGGCCGTCGTGGCATCGGTCGTCTCGAACCCACGCACGATCTCGACCAGCCTCATCGCCGGGACGGGGTTGAAGAAGTGCATGCCGATGAAGAGCTCGGGGCGTCCCGAGTCTCGAGCGAGCTGGGTGATCGAAAGAGACGACGTATTCGAGGCGAAGATCACGTCGTCGGCACAGATCCCGTTGAGCCTCTCGAAGAGATCGCGCTTGAGCTCGGGGTCCTCGGGAACGGTCTCGATCACGACCTGGGCCTTCTTCACGTCCTCGAGCGCGGTACCGCCGCGGATGCGGGCGAGCGTGGCATCGTGATCGGCCTGTGTGATGCGCTCCTTCTTGAGCAGGCGGCTCAGCGACTTCCGGATCCCCGCCAGCCCCTTCTCGACGGACGACCCACGTCGGTTCCAGAAGATGACATCGAGCTCACTCTGCGCGGCCACCTGTGCGATGCCCGCGCCCATCGTGCCCGTTCCCAGGATCGCGATGGTCTTCATTCTCAGAGCAGCTCCACGGCGAGGGCCACGGCCTCTCCACCGCCAATGCAGAGGGTCGCCACGCCGCTCCGCTCGCCTCGGTCGCGGATCGCATGGAGAAGCGTGACCAGAACGCGTGCCCCCGAGCAGCCGATCGGATGTCCCAGCGAGACCGCTCCACCGTGCACGTTGACACAGGCCGGATCGAGGTCGTGCTCCCGCATGGCAGCCATGGTCACGCCCGAGAAGGCCTCGTTGATCTCGTAGAGATCCCAGTCACGAGGCTTGGTTCCGGTTCGCGAGTAGAGCTTGGCCAGCGCGTGCACGGGAGCGATCGTGAACCACTCCGGCTCCACCGCCGCGCTCGCATCGGCCACGATGCGAGCGAGCTTCTGCAGGCCGAGCTCGTCGGCTTTCTCGGCGCTCGTCACCAGGACTGCGGCCGCGCCGTCGTTCAGGGTCGAAGCGTTGGCTGCCGTCACGGTCCCGTCCTTCGAGAACGCAGGGCGAAGCTTGTCGAAACGGGAGAGATCGCCGCGCTGCGGCTCCTCGTCCACGTCCACGACGAGCGGATCGCCCCGACGCTGAGGAATCTGGACAGGAACGATCTCATCCTTGAACTTTCCCGACTCGGCGGCTGCGCGGGCGCGGCGATAGCTCTCGGCCGCGAAGGCATCCTGGTCCTCGCGGCTGAAGCCGTAACGCGTGGCCACGGAGTCTCCGCAGTGACCCATGTGCACGTCGCTGTACGGATCCCAGAGTCCGTCGTGGATCATGCTGTCGAGCAGCTGGCCATGACCCATTCGATAACCAGACCGTGCCTTGGGCAACAGGTAAGGTGCATTCGTCATGCTCTCCATTCCGCCGGCCACCAGCACGCCGACATCGTCCACGAGCACGTCGCGGCGTGCGAAGATGACGGCCTGCAGTCCCGAGCCACAGACCTTGTTGACCGTCACGGCCTCGGCGGAGACAGGCAGACCCGCCTTGATCACCGCCTGACGGGCCGGGGCCTGGCCCAGGCCCGCGGAGAGCACGTTGCCCATGTAGACGCGCTCGACCTGCTCGGGGTGGGCCCCCGCACGCCGTATGGCCTCCGCAACCACGACGCCGCCCAGCTCCGGGGCCGAGAGCGGGGCCAGTGCGCCCTGAAACGAGCCGATCGGCGTTCGAACGGCGCTCGAGATCACGACCTCTTTCATGGATTCCTCCCAGATGCCGCCAGCGTGGGGGACGGGCGACACGGCTCGGCCCGCCGGGCTCACCCGAACGCGGCCTACCCTACCCGAACGTGGCTCGCTGCGTCAATCACAGATAGCCGAGCTCCCGCGAGCGCTTAGGTCGCTTTCTCCAGCTCCGATCCGTCTTCACCCAGAGCTCGAGGTGAACGGCCTTCCCGAGGCCGCTCGAGATGCGCACTCGCGACTCCCGTCCCAGCTTCTTCAGCATGGCGCCGCCCGCGCCGACCACGATGGCCTTCTGGCTCTCGTGCTCGACGAGGACGTGCGCACGGATTCGGAGCGGCTCGGGCGTCTCCCGCCACTCCTCGATCTCCACCGCGAGCGCGTAGGGAATCTCGTCGCGGTAGATCTCGAAGGCGACCTCACGCACCTGCTCAGCCGCCAGAAAGCGCTCCGACACATCGGTGAGTTGGTCCTCGGGGTAGAGCGGGGGCGACTCGGGAATAAGGGGAAGGATCGCCTCGCAGAGCGCATCGAGCCCCGTGCCGTCCCGAGCCGAGATGGGGCTCGTGGCGGCGAAGCGCTCCGGGCAGGGAACCGGAAGGGGCGGGTTGGTGTCGATCTTGGTGCGCACGAGCAGCGTGGGGCCCTCCAGGTTTGCAACGGCCTGCTCAGGCTCGTCCCAGTGCGCCCGCACATCGAGCAGCAGCAGCCGCACGTCAGCATCGCGACCACACGCGAGCGCGGTCTCGGTCATGGCTCGATTGAAGCGCGTCTGGCCCCGGTTGATCCCCGGCGTGTCGCAGAAGACGATCTGGACACCGGGCCGATTCCATAGGCCGCGCGTGCGTCCTCGTGTCGTCTGCGCCCGTGGCCCGGTGATGGCGAGCTTCTCGCCGATCAGCGCGTTGAGTAGAGTCGACTTGCCTGCGTTGGGCCGACCGAGCAGGGCCACGACGCCGCAGCGATGCACGCTCACGGCTCCAGCTGAGCGAGGGCCGTTCGGGCCGCCTCCTGCTCCGCCTCGCGCTTGGAGCGGCCGCGGCCTCGACCGAGCACGCGCTCACCGGCACGAACCTCGACGACGAACTCGCGCGCGTGGTCGGGCCCGCGGGCCTCGACGGTCTCGTAGCGGGGAAGTGTCTGGCGCCGCGCGTGAAGCAGCTCCTGCAGCCGCGTCTTGGCGTCGAGCGGAGGCTGCCTCACGTGCTCGAGCCGCTCGCCGAGCTCGCGAAGGACCAGGGCACGAGCCGCCCCGAGACCTCCGTCGAGGTAGATCGCCCCGAGCACCGCCTCGAACGTATCCGCCAGGATCGAAGGCTTCGCGCGGCCGTCAGAGCTCTCCTCGCTGCGGCCCAGTCGAATCTCACGGTCCAGCCCCAGACGCCGCGCATGCTCGGCGAGCGCGTCGCGGTTCACCAGCGTGGCCCGCGCGCGCGAGAGAATGCCCTCGGGTGCCTCGGGGTGCGCCTCCATCAGCAGCTCCGCGACGAGCAGACCGACGACGGCATCGCCCAGGAACTCGAGCCGCTCGTTGCCGTGCGTCAGGCCGCCTTCCTCGTGGGCCCGGGATCGATGGGTCAGCGCGTGCTCCAGCAGCGAGGGATCGCGGAAACGGTGACCGAGGCGCTTCTCGAGCTCGGGCCTCCGGGGAGCGCGCTCAGCCGGAGCCAGCGATCCACCCTCCTCCAAGAACGCGCGCATCGTCCTCGTGGTAGAAGACGGCCGCCTGGCCCACGGCCGGGGCCCAGACCGTCCGCTCCAGCCAGACGCGATACGCTCCCGCGCCGGTCTCCTCCAAGCGAGCGGGAACGCTCGCCGCACGGTGACGGACCTGAACGCGCAGGCGCCGCGGAGGTCTCTTCTCGATGAGCCAGCTCACGTCGCTAAGCTGCAGCTCTCGACGTTCCAGGGCCGCTGCGCGATCGACCGTGACCTCGTTCCTCCGTGGATCCACGGCACTCACGTACCAGGGGCCTCCCGCAAGCCCCAGACCGCGGCGCTGTCCGAGCGTGTAGCCGGCCGCCCCGTCGTGCTCACCGAGCACGCGGCCATCCCGGTCCAGGATGGGGCCTCGGCTTCGGCGCCGCTCGGGTCGCAGCTGCGTGAGCGCCTCGCGAACCCGGCCGTTCGGCACGAAGCAGATCCCCTGGCTCTCGGGCTTCTCCGCGGTCTCCAGGTGGAGCCGGCGCGCCCTCTCACGGACCTCACGCTTGGGCAGCGCGCCGATGGGGAAGCGGAGCCGAGCCAGCGTCTTGCGCGGTAGATCGAACAGGAAGTAGCTCTGGTCCTTCGTGCGATCGCGGGCACGGTACAGCGCCAAATCGCCCTCCGGTCCGGGCTCGATCCGCGCGTAGTGCCCGGTCGCGACCCCGCGCGCGCCGAGCGTCTCAGCTCGCCGCAGGAGTCGATCGAACTTGAGGACGCGGTTGCAGGGGATGCAGGGGATCGGGGTCCGTCCCGCCTCGTAGGCCTCCACGAAGGGATCGATCACGGCCGCACGAAAGGCATCGCGGTAGTCGAAGGTGTAGTGCCGGATGCCGAGGCGTCGGGCGACCGCCCGAGCGTCCACCGCATCGGGCAAGCCGCAGCAACGACCGGCATCGCGCGACGATCCAGCGGAAACGCCAGAGCCTGCCCCCAGATCCATGGTCACACCGATGACCTCGAGACCCGAACCCACGAGCTCAGCCGCCGCGACCGAAGAATCCACCCCACCGCTCATCGCCACGACCCAGCGCTCCCTCACGGACGCGAGACCTCCGAGCGCACGCGTTCGACGACGCCAGGCAGCACATCCAGGACGCGCCCGATCTCAGCCTCACAAGTCGGCACCCCCAGGCTGAAGCGAATCGCCCCTCGACCGCGCTCGGGTGGAAGCCCCATCGCCGCGAGCACGTGCGAGGGCTCCGTGGAGCCCGACGCGCACGCCGCCCCCGAGGCCACGGCGATGCCCTCCAGATCGAGTGCGGCCACGAGCGCCTCGGCGTCGGCCCCCTCGAAGGCCACGTTCAGCGTGTGCGGAACGCGGTGCTTGGGGGAGCCGTTGGCGTAGGCGCCCGGGATCTTGCTGCGGATGCCCTGCCAGAGCCGATCGCGCAGGGCACCCAGGCGCGCACTGCGCTCCTCGAGATCCCCCGCGGCCGCCGCGCAGGCGGCGCCGAAGCCCGCCGCGCCGGGCACGTTGTCCGTGCCTGCTCGTCGTCGCCGCTCCTGGGGGCCGCCCCGCAGCAGCGGGGGAACATGGCGACCCTCACGCACGTAGAGCGCCCCGATTCCCTTGGGGCCACCCAGCTTGTGCGCAGAGAACGAAGCGAAGTCCACCGCTGTGGCCTCCAGATCCAGGGGAAGCTTTCCGAGCGCCTGCACCGCGTCCGTATGGAAGGGAACTCCGTGTCGATGGGCCCGCTCGCAGAGCTCGGGGATCGGCTGGATCACACCCGTCTCGTTGTTGACCCACATCACGGAGGCCAGCAGCGTGCCGGGCACCAGAGCAGCCTCGAAGCGGTCCGGATCCAGGCGCCCGTCGGGCTGCACGGCAAGAATCCGAACCTCGATCCCGTCGTCCCGCAAGGCCTCGCTCGTCTCGAGGATCGAGGGATGTTCGGTGGCACAGATCACGATCGTTCGAGCGTCCGTGAATGACCGGGCAGCCGCGCCACGCAGCACGGTGTTGTTCGCCTCGGTTGCCCCGCTCGTGAATATCAGGGTCTCCGGTGCGACACCGATCAGCGCAGCGACCTGACCGCGGCTCCGCTCCAATACCTCGCGCGCCTCGGCCCCCGCCCAGTGCAGGCTGGAGGCGTTCCCGAAGCGCTCACACAGCACCGACTGCATGGCCTCCAGCGCCTCCGGACGCAGCGGTGTCGTCGCGTTGTGATCGAGGTAGATCCGCATCATCGGCCCAGGAGCTTAGCCCGTCCCGCGCATGCACCCCACGGGCCCGGCTCGACCCGCGTGCCCGCAAGCATCGGGACCTGCGCACCCGCCACTCAAATCTCCCCCCTCCGCAGGGCCCTCAGAACCCGCTCCAACGTCAGCGCCGAGGGCGAAGCGGCCGGCAGGTAGCTCCGCCCCTCGTCGGCCTCGGCGAGGATTCCCGCTCGCAAGAGCGGCTCCACGGCCTCGCGCACGATGCGAACCCGAACCCCGAGCTCGTCTGCGATGTCCGTCGCGCCGGGCGGGGGGCGGCCCTCGTGGAACGTCTCCTCGACCCGGTGGAGCACGTGAAGCGCCAGCGTCGGGATGTCGAGCCCCGCCGCCGCGCGATCGCTCGCACCCGAACGCCACGCGGTCCGTGTGCGCGTCGGCAGAGCCACGGCGGCCTCGGCACCGAGCAGGACGACGGACCACGACAGGTAGACCCACACCAGCAGGAAGGGCAGCTGAGCGAGGGCCCCGTAGATCGCGTGGTAGCGGGTCGTCCCCAGCTGCAGCTCGATGTAGCCAAGCTGAACCAGCTGGAAGAGCGTTCCCCCCACCAGGGCTCCAACCAGAACCGACCGAAGCGGCACGCGCGTGTTGGGCACCCAGGCGTAGAGGAAGACGAGGCTCGCCCAAACGCTGACCCAGGGGAGCAGCACCAGCGCCAACCGAGCCAGACCGCTCGCCGCGGTCTGGCCGAGCAGGTGCGCGAAAAGGGTGGGACTTCCGAGGAGCGTCTGGACGACGATCGAGAGCACCACCATCAATGCACCGACGACGATCATCGACAGATACTCGCCGGCGCGCCGCAGGTAGCCGCGTGCGCGCCGTGCACCAAAGATGTGATTCAGCGTCCCCTCCATGTTGCTGAGCATCGCCCAGCAGGAGAGGACCAGGGCCGCGAAGCCCACACCGCCGAGCGCCTGCGTGTTGGCCCGATCGATGTACTCCAAGATCCGATCGATGACCTCGGGATCGACGACTGGAATCCGCTCCAGCAGAAAGGGGCGGAGCAAATCGCCGAAGCCCGCGCCCTTGAGCAGCGCGAGGACGACCGCCAGCAGCGGCACGAGCGCAAGCAGGGTCGTGTAGGTGAGGGCCGAGGCGCGCACCAGACAGTGGTCCGCCATGAGGCCGTGAAGGAGGCGGCGCGCCCAGAGCACCAGGGGCTGCGTGGACAGCGCACGACGAAGGGACTGCAGGCGCAGCCTGAGGGGGGCCAGCGCACGCGACGGCAGCATCTCAGCGGACGCAGTCGCCTTCGGCGGCGACACTCAGGTGCGGCGCCAGGCGCTCGGCGGAGACGGCCCCGAGCCCCGGAACCCGCTGCAGCTCGGCCACGCTGTGGAAGGGGCCCCCCCGCTCCCGCTCTCGAACGATCGCTCGTGCGCGGGCCGGCCCGATGCCGGGCAGTGCGTCAAGGTCCCCGCTGGACGCCTCGTTGAGGGGAATCCGCAGGCCGAGCAGCCGGCGCTGCAGTCCCGAAAGGGCGTCGCAGGCACACGGCGGGCCGCTGCCGGGGGCGCCCAGCCGGCAGCCCGCACCGGTCGCCACCGCACCGACCGCGGCTGGGGCGCTCGGCAGGTGGAGCGGCGACACGGTGGCCAACGCAAGCAGACCCCAGACGAGCCGGCGCGCGGGCTGCGTGGCCGGTACGACCGGGACCGGCAGCTCAGAGCTCCTCGGCCGAGGCATCCTGGGACCCCAGGCCGAACTCCGCGTGCAGGGCCCGGCAGGCGAGCTCCGTGTATTTCTCCTCGATCACAACGGAGATCTTGATCTCGGAGGTATTGATCATCTGGATGTTCACGCCCTCTTCGGAAAGCACGCGGAACATGCGCCCGGCCACACCCGCATGATCCTTCATGCCCAGCCCGACGACCGAGACCTTGGCGATCGAGTCGTCGGCCGTCACGCCCTGGCCGCCGAGCTCGCGCACGAGCCGTTCCGCGATCGGCATGACGCTCGGCAGCTCACGACGCAGCACGGTGAAGGTCACGTCCGAGTGACCCTGGATCGAGACGTTCTGGACGATCACATCGACGACGATGCCGGCCTCGGAGATCGGCGTAAAGATGCGCGCCGCGACGCCCGGCCGATCGGGCACCCCGAAAATCGTCACCTTGGCTTCGTGCATGTTGTAGGTCACACCCGAGACGACCAGCCGCTCCATGATCTCCTCTTCATCGACCACCCAGGTTCCCTCCTTGGCGCTGAAGGTGCTCCGCACGTGCAGTGGAATCGAGTAGAGCTTGGCAAACTTGACCGAGCGAATCTGCAGCACTTTGGCACCGAGGCTCGCCATCTCCAGCATCTCGTCGTAGGAGATCCGATCGAGCTTGCGCGCGTCGGGCACCAGACGGGGATCGCTGGTGAAGACCCCCTCCACATCGGTGTAGATCTCACAAACCTCGGCTCCGAGCGCCGCCGCCACGGCCACCGCGCTGGTGTCCGAGCCGCCGCGTCCGAGCGTCGTGATGTTCCCTTGGGCGTCGACGCCCTGGAAGCCCGCCACGACGACGACGCTGCCGCGCGCGAGCTCCTCACGGATCGGCTCCGTATCAATGGCGCGAATTCGCGCCTTGGTGTACGCGGTGTCGGTTCGCATGCGCACCTGGCCGCCTGTGAAGGAGCGAGCGGACACCCCGAGGGCCTGCACGGCCATGGCGAGCAGGGCGATGGTCTTCTGCTCCCCCGTGGAGAGCAGCACGTCGTACTCACGCGGGCTCGGCTCGGAGCTGATCGCCCGGGCGAGCTCGATGAGGCGATCGGTCTCCCCCGCCATGGCCGAGACCACGACCACCACCTCGTTCCCCCGGCGATGCGTCTCCACGACGCGGCGCGCCACGTGACGGATCCGGTCGGAATCCGCGACGGAGGTGCCACCGAACTTCTGTACGATCAACGCCAAAGCTTCTCGATCCTCCGCACCCGCTCTCGCGCCCGTTCGCCTCTCGCCATCAGCGTGATGCGACGCTCCTCCGCACCGATCACCTCCAGCCGCAGCTCGATCCGATCGGGGGGCAGCGCCTCAGGGAAGCGCTCGGCCCATTCCACCACGAGCACGCCGTCTGGCGCCAGCAGCTCCTCGAAGCCGGCGTCCTCGAGGCGCGCGTAGCTCTCGACACGATAGAAGTCCGCGTGGCGCAGCGCGAGCCGGCCCGGGTACTCCCCCACCAGGGTGAAGCTGGGGCTCGTGATCGGGATCCGGGAATCAACGCCCAGCCCGCGGGCCAGGCCCTGGGTGAAGCAGGTCTTGCCGGCCCCAAGCTCCCCGCTGAGCGCCACGACGTCCCCCCCGCGCAGCTCCCGGCCGATCTGCTCGCCGACCCCCCGGGTCTGCTCCACGCTATGGGAAACGATGGAGAGCACGCGGCTCGGCGGGATCGCGCCCCGAAGCGCGCAGCTGTTCCAGCGCCCGCGGCAGCCGATCGGCGAGCGCGCCCGCGAGCCCGCCCTGCTCCGGCCCCAGATCTCCCGCCAGGCCGTGCAGGTAGACGCCGAGGGCCGCGGCCTCGTACGCGGAGAGGCCCTGAGCGAGGAGCGCACCCACCACGCCGGCGAGCACATCGCCCGTCCCGCCGCTGGCCAGGCCCGGACCGCCCGTAGGATTCACGATGAGCTCACCCTCGGGAGCAGCGATCACCGTCCTCGCCCCCTTCAGCGCCACGATCGATCCAGTTCGCAGGGCGAGCTCCCGAGCGGCCGCAGCCCGGTCGCCCTGGATCTCTGCAGTGGATCGCCCCAGCAGCCGGCCCGCCTCGCCGGGATGCGGTGTGAGCACGCGCGGCCCCGGCCCCTGCAGCGCCTCGGGTCGGCCGGCGAAGGCATTCAGTCCGTCGGCATCGATCACCGCGGGGCAGCGCAGGCCCCCGAGCAGGCGCTCGAGCAGACGAACCGTTCCGTCCCGCACGCCGAGGCCCGGTCCCACGACGATCGCGTCCCGCTCCGAGGCCGCCTTCCGGAGCCCGCCGAGGCCCGCTTCGTCGAGATGCCCGCAGTCGCGGTCCTCGACCGGCAGGGTCATCGCCTCCAGAAGGGCGCTCTCGAAGATCGTGTCGAGGCTCTGCGGAACGGCAAGCGTGACCAGCCCCGCCCCGCTGCAGAGCGCTCCGCGGGCCGTGAGCAGCGCCGCGCCGGTCTTGCCGAGCGAGCCCGCCACGACGAGCACGTGGCCGAAGCTCCCCTTGTGGCCCGCCGCCGGCCGCGCCGGAAGCCGGGCCGCCGCAGCCTGCGGCGTGAGCAGGTGCTGGCGAACCGGACAGGCGGCGAGCGACGCGGCCGGAAGGCCGATGTCGACGACCAGAATCTCACCACGGGACGGCTGAAGAGCCAGGCCGAGCTTGGGCAGGCCCAGGGTGACCGTCAGATCGGGCACGATCTCGACGCCCAACGGCAGGCCGGTGTCGCTGGACATCCCGGATGGGAGATCGAGCGCCACCAGGGGTCGCGCTTGTGCCAGGGCCTTGAGAAGCTCCGAGAGGCGCCCCTCCACCGGTCGGCTCAACCCCACGCCCAGGACCGCATCGACCACCAGGTCGCAGTCCTCCAGCAAGGTGTCGATTGCGGCCCCCTTCCGGTCGGCATGAACTTGAACGGCAGAGCTCGACAAGAGCTCGAGGTTCGCGAGAGCCTCCGGGCTGCGCCGCGCAGGATCGCCGAGCGCGAGGACGCGGGGGACGATGCTGCGGTCCCACTCGCGGAGGACCCGTGCCACCACGAAGCCGTCACCCCCGTTGTTGCCAGCTCCGCAGACGACGAGCGGCCGGTGGGCTTGCGGAAAGCGCTCGCAGATCGCGAGCGCGACGCCCCGCCCTGCGTTCTCCATCAGGAGCCGCGCGGGCAGCCCCCTGCGCTCGATCGCATCACGATCGATCCGGCCCATCTCCTCCCCGCTCGGGCAGGGCCAGCCGCGTTCGACGAGAGCCCGTGCGTCCATCGCCGGGGAAGCCTACTCCTCCGCCCAGAGGCTCGCCAAAGCGAGCTGCGCATCGTGCGTGAGGGAGAGGCGGAAGCCGAGCGCGCGAGTATCGGGCCCGGCCGCCGAGGACCGGACCCGCAGGGTCGGCTCGCCGCTGGGAAGCCGACCGACCTCGAGATCGAGGAGGCGGAGGCCGCTGACGTTCCGGGCGCGCAGCAACGATCGGCCCGCGATCTTGGCGGCGAAACGGGCCGCCAGGCTCTCGGCCGCGCGCCGCTTGCGACGGGCGTAGGCCTGCTCCCCCGGCGTGAACACTCGCTCGAGCAGGCGCCCGCCGAAGCGCTCGAGCGCGCGCTCGAAGCGGGGAACCGATACGATGGCGATCCCGAGGCCGCCGAGGGCGGACCCGGAGTCCGGTGCCGACTCAGCCAACGAGCGCCCTCATCTCCCGAACGGCACGCTCCATTCCCACGAGTACGGCGCGCGACACGATCGAGTGTCCGATCGAGAACTCGACGATCTCCCGGCCCTCGGCTAGCGGTCGGACGTTCTCGTAGTCGAGCCCGTGACCCACACCCACCTCGAGATCCAGACCCGCCGCGAGCCGTGCAGCCTCGAAGATGCGGGCGAGCTCGGCGTCCCAGACCCCGGACTCATCCGCGCCCGCGTACACACCCGTGTGGATCTCGATCGCGTCCGCGCGGAGCCGTCCCGCCGCCTCGATGGACTCACGATCCGGGTCCACGAAGAGGCAGCTCCGAATGCCCGCCCCACGAAGCTTGGCCACGAGCTCCCCGATCGTGCCGGCCTGGGCTCGCAGGTCGAGTCCGCGCTCCGTCGAGCGCTCCTCCGAGCGCTCGGGAACCAGAGTCACCGAGTCGGGCCGGAGATCGAGGGCGAGCGACAGCCCCTCGGCCGTGGCGGCCATCTCGACGCAGAAGCAGCGGCGGATGAGGGGACGCAGCAGGCGCGCATCCCGCTCCTGGATGTGGCGCCGATCTCCCCGCAGGTGCACGACGATTCCGTCCGCGCCGGCCAGAGTCGCCAGCGTCGCCGCAGCCACGGGATCCGGCTCACGCCCGCCGCGCGCCTCCCGCAGCGTGGCCACGTGATCCACGTTGACGACGAGGCGCCGCCGGCTCACGGCTTCTCCTCGCCCAGCAGCTCCTCGAGCTCGCCGCAGAGATCCGCCGCCATGGCCTCGATGCGCCCTCGGTCCTCCCCCTCCACCATCACGCGCGCCACAGGCTCCGTTCCCGAGTAGCGCACCAGGACGCGCCCACGGTCCCCCAGCTCGCGATCGATCCGCTCCAGCGTGCGCTGAACTCCCGTCAGCGACTCCAGCGGCGGCTTCTCGCGCACACGGACCGAGCGCAGCACCTGCGGCAAGGGCTCCATGAAGTCAGCGAGCAGCGAAAGCGGGCACTCCTGGCGCTTCAGCATCGCGAGCACCTGCAGCGCGGTCAGCATCCCGTCTCCGGTCGTGTTGTGCTCGAGGAAGACGATGTGGCCGGACTGCTCTCCGCCGAGGTTGAGCTTCTCGCGCCGCATCGCCTCCACGACGTAGCGATCGCCCACCTCCGTGCGGAGCATCCGGATCCCGGCACGCTCGAGCGCGAGCTCGAGGCCCAGATTGCTCATGACCGTCCCCACGACGCTGCTCTCCGCGAGCTGGCCCGCGCGCTGAAGCTCCAGCGCACACATGCCGAGCACGCGATCGCCATCTACGATGCGGCCCTGCTCGTCGGCGAGGATGACCCGGTCCGCATCGCCATCGAGCGCGATGCCGAGGTCGGCGCGGTAGCGACGCACCTGGCTGGCCACATAGCTCGGATGCAACGCACCGCAGCCGTCGTTGATGTTCGTTCCGTTGGGAGCCGTCCCGACGGGAACAACCTCGGCGCCGAGCTCCTCGAGCACCGTGGGCGCGACCTTGTAGGCGGCCCCGTGGGCGCAGTCGATCACGATGCGAAGCCCGTCCAAGCTCAGCTCTTTAGGAAAGGTTTTCTTTAGAAAAACGATGTAACGTCCTGAAGCATCATCGATTCTATGCGCACGACCAATCGCCGCGCCCACGGGTCGCGCACGTCTGAGCTCCTCCGAATCCATCAGCTGCTCGATGCGTGCCTCGAGCGCGTCGGGAAGCTTGAAGCCGTCTCGCGAGAAGAACTTGACGCCGTTGTCGCCGAAGGCGTTGTGCGAGGCGGAGATCATCGCACCCGCGGCGCAGCGCATGTCGATGGTGAGGAAGGCCAGCCCAGGGGTGGGCATGGGGCCGACGTGCAGCACGTGGACCCCCATCGAGCAGAGACCCGATGCCAGGGCATCCTCGAGCATGTAGCCCGAGCGGCGGGTGTCCTTTCCGATCAGCACGCGAGGCTCCGCCGCCTCGTGCGGTCCGAGCTGGAACGCCATGGCGAGCGCGCGGCCGAGCTCGAGCATGATCTCGCCCGTCATGGGCGGGACGTTGGCCTGGCCCCGAATCCCATCGGTCCCGAAAAGCTTGCGTCCTCCGCTCATCCCGTCCCTTCCTTCACGGTCTGCTCGACCTTCTCGTTGACCGGCTCGATGCGCACCTCGACGCGCACCGGCTGACCGCGGAGCCCCTCCCCCGCGCGCCAGACATGTTCGCCCGGCGGGACGAGAGCCGCATCCTGATCGATGGTCTGGCTGAGCCGGCTCACATCGACCGGCTCGGTGCGCACCTCGCGAATCCGTCGCAGCTCGCTGCGTGCCCCCGCCAGCTCGACGCGGGCTGGATCGACCTTCACCGCCGCGATGCGATGGCCGGGCGCGGGCTCCCCCTGCAGCTCCACCCGCACCGGAACCGTCTTGCGCACGACCTTCTGGATCTCGAACGTCACCGAGGACGGCGAGTGCGCGAGCACGCGCGCGCCCCGCCAGCGGGACACGAACGAGTCCACCGCGATCGGAAAGCTCTGCTCGCCCGGCTTCACCCCCGCGAGCGAGATCGAGTAGCGCACCGCATCCTTGCGCGCCCGGCGCACGGCCGCCCGGCTTCCCGTGATTCGCATGTTCACGCGATCCACCGACTGGGACACGACCACGAGATCCTCGGAGAGGTTCTCGATCTCGATGGGCACGTCGAGCGTCTCATCGACCGAGCGGATGCCCTGCGCAGCGGACCAGAGCACACAGGCGACCAGCAGGGCCACGACCTTGTAGAGGAAGTTCCGGAAGACCCACATCGATTACCCCGACTCCCTCGAGAGCTGCACGGCATCCCGAAGCACCGGATCGCCCTCCCCTTTCTCACCCGATCCCTGGCCCAGCAGCCGCAGCAGCTCCTGGCGCAGGCGAGAGCCGTCGAGGTCTCCGAGGATCTCGCTCCCCACGACCAGCGAGATGCGACCCGTCTCCTCCGAGACGACGATCGCCACCGCGTCGGTCTCTTCGGCCACGCCCAGCGCCGCTCGGTGGCGCGTGCCCAGCGTGGCCGGAAGGTTGGCGCGCATCGCCAACGGCAGGATGCAGCCGGAGGCGGCAATCCGGCTCTCGCGAACGAGCACAGCCCCGTCGTGGAGCGGCGAGTACGGCAAGAAGACGGCGATCAGCAGATCCCGCGTCAGCTCCGCGTCGAGCGGAGTGCCGAGCTCCATGTACTCCTCCAGGCTGACCTCACGCTCGATGACGATCAACGCCCCCACGCGGCGCTGCGCCAGCGCCTGGCAGGCCCGCACGATCTCCTCGATGGCCTGGGGATCCTGTCGGCGTCCCCCGCCGAAGAACCCTTTGCCCACGCGCGCGAGCCCCCGGCGGATGTCGTGCTGAAAGATCACGATCACGATCAGCACGCCCCACTTGAGAAAATTGTCGAGCAGGAGGCTCAGTGTGGGCAGGTCGAGCTGCTCGCTCAGCAGCCAGACCATGACGAGGATCAGCAGCCCGAGCGTCATCTGCTCCGCTCGCGTGCCGCGGATGAGCAGCATCAGCCAGTAGACCGCCGCAGCCACGATCAGGATGTCGAGCGTGTCCCAGAACGGATGGTAGCTCTCGGCCAACGTCGCCCAGAGCTCGGGCAGCCAGGCCAGGAAGAGCGCCCACTGCTCGGAGAGCCAGTCGAAGATGCGCTCGATCATCCTCGCCCACCTCGGGCGTCGCGGATCGACTCGGCGACACGCACGGCATCACGCGCAGCGCGAACGTCGTGCACACGCACGGCGGAGGCGCCAGCGAGCACGCAGGCCGTGACGGCGGCGAGCGTTCCCGCCAGGCGATCCTCGGGCGGCGCCCCCGTCAGCTCCCCCAGAAAGCGCTTGCGGGAGGGACCCACCAGAATCGGATGACCGGTCTCGGCGATCTCGCCGAGCCGCGCGATCAGCGGGAGATTGTGGGCGAGCGGATCCTTCCCGAAGCCGAGCCCAGGGTCTAGCCAGATCCGTTCGCGCGGGACGCCCGCGGCCCGCGCCTGATCCGCCTGGGCGAGCAGCTCCTCGCGCACTTCGCGTACGACGTCCCCGTAGCTCGGCGCGTCCTGCATGCTGCGCGGCTCCCCCCGAATGTGATTCAGCACCAGGCCCGCCCCGTACCTCGCACAGAGCGAGGCGAGCTCCGGATCGCGGAGGCCCGTGACGGCGTTCACCCTCGAAGCCCCGTGCTTGAGCGCCTCTTCGGCGACGCGGGCCCGTCGTGTATCCACGGAGATCGGTACCTCGGTCCGCTTGCCGAGCTGCTCGATCACGGGGAGCACCCGGTCGAGCTCCACGGCCAACGGCACCGGGATCGACCCCGGGCGCGTGGACTCGCCACCGACGTCGATCCAATCCGCCCCCTCGGCACAGAGCTTGAGACCCTGCTCGAGGGCCCCCTCCAGGCGGAGGTAGCGGCCGCCGTCGTAGAACGAGTCCGGGGTCACGTTCAGGATTCCGACGATCGCGACGCTCGCCGGCACGGGCGCTATCCCGGAATCGGCTCGGGGTCGGGAATCGAGCGGTCGCGGATCGGTGCCTTCTCGCTCTCGCCCTTGCGGCCCGCCTCGGGCTTCAGGGGAGCGACCGGGGGCTCGGGAAGGGGCGGCAGGGGACGACCCTCGAGCAGGAGCTGCAGCTCCTCGTCGCCCAATGTCTCGCGCTCGAGCAGCGCCTCCGCGATGGCATCGAGCTGCGCGCGCCGCTCGATCAGGTGGTTCCGTGCCACGCCGTAGCACTCGCCGAGAATCTCGAGCACCTCGGCATCGATCTCGCGCGCCTTCTCCTCGCTGTAGTCGCGTCCCTGCACGATGTCGCGGCCGAGAAAGACGTTCCCGGTCGGCTCGTTGAAGGCGATCGGTCCCAGCTTCTCGCTCATTCCGTAGGAGCAGACCATGTCGCGGGCGATCTGGGTCGCCTGCTGCAGATCGTTGGCGGCCCCCGTGGAGTACTGGCCGAAGACGATCTCCTCGGCCGCCCGGCCTCCCATGGCGTGGGCGATGCGCGCCATCAGCTCCCGGCGGGTCACGATGTTGCGGTCCTCCGTGGGCATCGTCTGCGTCACCCCGAGGGCCATCCCCCGGGGGATGATCGTGACCTTGTGCACCGGATCGCAGTGCTCCTCGAGGAGCGCCACGAGGGCGTGCCCACCCTCGTGGTAGGCGATCACGCGGCGCTCCTTCTCGGTCAGGATCAGGCTGCGGCGCTCGCTGCCCATCAGAACCTTGTCCTTGGCGCGTTCGAGGTCCAGGAGGGTCACGTGGTCCGCGTCTCGCCGCGCCGCGAGCAGTGCGGCCTCGTTCACCAGGTTCTCCAGGTCCGCTCCCGAGAAGCCCGCAGTCCCGCGGGCGATGATCGAGAGATCGACGTCGTCGGCGAGCAGCACCCGTCGGGAATGCACACGAAGGATCGCCTCGCGTCCGCGCAGGTCGGGTCGGCTCACGACCACGTGACGGTCGAAGCGGCCGGGTCGCAGCATGGCAGGATCGAGCACATCGGGACGGTTCGTGGCAGCGATGATGATCACGCCTTCGGTGGACTCGAAGCCGTCCATCTCGACCAGGAGCTGGTTCAGCGTCTGCTCGCGCTCGTCGTGGCCGCCGCCGAGGCCCGCACCGCGATGGCGGCCCACGGCGTCGATCTCGTCGATGAAGATGATGCAGGGCGCGTGCTTCTTGGCCTGCTCGAACATGTCGCGCACCCGCGCGGCGCCGACGCCCACGAACATCTCCACGAAGTCGGAGCCCGAG